>CAMDJC010000028.1:0-39388 GCA_945900015.1 uncultured Odoribacter sp.
TTCTACTGCCCCTGTGCAGCTAGACTGCCCCTGTGCAGCTAGACTGCCCCTGTGCTCCCTCGCTTCGCTTCGGTCGCACACCAAATTTCCGTTTACAAACAAATCAATTTTCATCTAACTCACGTATTAAATCATTAACATATTTTACACACGAATCTAACTCGTCATACCCGTCCAAAATAATAGCACCGACAGTAATGTGAAGTTTGTCTATAACTTCTTTTTTGAACAGAACGGCATTTGCCTTGCTTGTATCAGACTTTTCTATCACCGTTATTGCGGAATCAATAATCCTTGTGACTTCTGATGGTGGCATCATGGGAATGTCAGCACCTTTCCGCCACGACTGATATTCTCTCATTTTTTTAAGAAGTTCTTTTTTTCTCATACGTTTAGTAAATAAGGGGTGATTATGGCTAAATGGATATTGACCTATAAAACACCCCTTTTATGTGATATGAAAAGAATTAAAATACAGACAACAGTCTATAAGACAAATGTTGTTTTAATGATCTTTTATGGTACAAATATAATAATTTTTGTGAATTAAGCCAAAATTAATCAACAATCTCCCAATCATCGGCAAATACATCACTGATAGACGGAACCCATGAATCAGCGCGTCCGGTGTTCTCGTTGTAAATAAGGCATTGACTCGTATAGTCAATGAAACCTTTGTCTTTCAGAATAAGGTCTTTTGCCGATTGGGGAAGCGATTGCATCTTTGGAATAACATCACTCTCTATATGAGCCGGAATCTGTTTGAACACCATTAATCCTTTTCCGTTCCAACCGCTTCTACGAATTGGAAAACCTGCTTTGAGAGCCATAATAGCCATACCAAAATTCATCTTTATTACTTTTGCACCATCAGAACCTTGCATACGCTGTATGCGAGTATCAAGAAGCCGTATATAGTCGAACATTGTACAACACTGCATTTCCAGTAAACACTTGTTGTACATATCATTAACGACTTCATCCATTTTCCCTGAATCTATGAAAGCGGCTAACTTTACATATCTTCCATTGACTTCTTCGGCTTCTATCTGCATACGGTCAACTGGTGTTTCTGCAATCTTATATGCCTTTTCAAACACATCTTTAGGCGACCAACTCTCGTAGCCGTCTTCGTATACCACCTTGTATCCTTCTTCCACTTGTTCCATAGTTCTTGGAATAGCATCAGTGGGCAGATAGACCTTACCACCCTTGCGAATTGCAGGTGTAGCCTGAACTAACTTTGTTCCAATGTACTTTTTCATTTCAATCTAATTTAATTATTTTATAGTCCAAAATAAAGTATTTCAAATACATCCATTTCTATCTTTTTCACAACGCTCTCATCAAATTTATCCTCGTCAATGCTTTTTATGTAGTCAACCAAAGAATGAATCTTCCTGTTAGTGTAAATAATAGCAGAACGAACATCATCAATCATCACGCTGTTTGAAGCCTTATCCATCTCCTTGTCTGCAAAAGTTCTTTCATGTATAGTTCCATCTTCATCAATTTTGTATGAAGGAATTTTGAAGAACTCACATACATCAAAACGGCTCATGGCATTAATGTTAATTTTTATACACATTTTAGAACGTTAATTCGTTCTGGACGATACCAACGCCCGCTATCAGTTATCATGAAAGAATCACCGAATACTTTTCTACCAATATTAAGCGCACCATTCACATCGGCATTGACACGGCAGATAGCACAAAGCCTGTCGGAATGATTTATGTCAAATTTATAAACTAATTGCATATTAGCCAGTATTATGTACTATGAAATATTATATGTTAAATTTTTGTAATGGTTTTCGTTCGTTCATTAATGCCACCCGAAATATGGCAAAAAAGATAAACCTCCATCCGCAAACAAGAACAAGAATTTAATCAATATAAGCAAAAACCACACATTTCAGATAGCATTGCAATACTAAAAGGGCAAATCATCTCGTCTTTCAGGCTGGACAGGTGCAGGTGATTGTGCTTGTGCTGGTTGCGGCATATCTATCTTAAAGCACCCAACTTCATTATAATATTTACCCTGGTATTCTCTTGCTCTGATTTCAAGATGGGCAGTAATAGTATCACCCTCTTTCAATTGAAGATCACACAGGTTTCCCATTACATAAAAATACACTTCTTTGGTATATGTAGCACCAATTTCCTCAACGAGAAAATTTCTCTTCTGCCAAGGATTACCTGCCTTACTTGTACCAGTCTGTAACTGGCCTACTTTCTTTACTTTACAATTTAATACTAAATCCATTTTTTTATTTTTTATATTTTTCTTCCTTTATTTTGTCCAATTCTCTCATTGCGGACAGCCTTCTTTTGTGAGCGTCCACCCTTATCCAGAAAACTTTCCAGCTAACTTCCTTACCGTTAGTGGTGTTCTCTTTAAGTATCTTGCCACATTTAAAAATCTCGTTGACAAGATAATCATACCGTTCTTTATCATAGCAATATCTCATGCGACAAAAGTAATATTAAAAAATAAACTAACACAGAAAACAATACTAAAAATAGTTAACTAAATGGTTAATTCTTCCTCTTCCTCTTTCGACAATGCTTCCACGTCACCATCTTCACCTTTAGGGAAATACAGTTTATCAAGATAATTGCTTGCTTCACTCTTTTCAGTGAAACTCTTTACAACACTCCCCCGTTTGCTAACGACACGGTAACTAATATTATCCTCTGCTACAACTTTGTAACAATTTAAATCATCCACATCTACAACATCGGGAGCATTATCATCAATACGCATCATGCTCAATATATGAGAATACTCGTTCACCTTCACCGTACAGGAAAAAACATTAGGAACTGGTTCTACTATCAATCCGGCATTTATCAATGAATCAAAAACAGAACGTCTAGGTTTATATTTCAGTTGCCTCCTTATAAACTTCAACGTTATCATATTATCTCCCCTCTGTGCGGATAATACACACAAACGTAATACCCGTAACGCATCAATACTACATAGAGGCGAAAGGTACTTGTACAACTGGACAGGAGTAAATTTATGGTAATAATCAAATACTCCCTTTTCCTCTATTTCCCTTACACGCCTTTCCCTTTCTTTATTCCTTACCGTCAAATTAGTGGCTTTCCTTACCGACATAGACTATCCTTTCCATGTATCGTTTTCCTTTATCCATTTACGTTCATCATCACTAAGATCTCCTGTTGATTCACGATGATATACACACTTGTTGCATAACCCTGCCTTGGCACGGACACACTTGTCGCAATCGTATGGAAAAAACGCTATGGTGGTCTTGTCGTAGAAATCTTCACCAGCATCATCATCAGAAAGCCAACCTTTGAACTTTGCAAGCATATCAAGTGCACCTTTCACATCCTTAAAATCAGCAGTATCTATATCAGAACGCTTTAGGAAACTTTCTATAAGACTTATCGCATCTTCAAATTCAAGGTTATCCTTGTTTATCAAAGTCTTTGTCTTTTCCTTATTCTCCCCTTCCAATACACGCCTCATGGATGGTGTCACATAATCGGAAGCAAGCATGGAAGATTTGGCATAATTGACAATCTGTGTTATCCTTGGAGAGTTCACCCATTGCTTGGCTTTCATAAGCAAAGAACGCTCTGACATACCCTCGTCAACAACGTGTGTAGCCTTGTAAAACAAGACAGGATTGGTATCTATGACATAAGCGGACGCAGCCCATAACTCCATCTCATTCGCATCATCAATATGCTTTGCTATATCAATCTTCTTCTGTTTTTCATCGTCAACAAGAAGATTGTTACTAAGGGGAAGTTTACCCCATCCTTTATTCAAACCCATTATCTTTCCTCCTTTATCCTAGACTTTATCTCCCTTACCCTCTCGTCAAGTTCAGAAGAATATTTAAAAAGATTGTATATGCTACTCCTGTCAATACATAGGAAATCAGAAATTTCAGATATACTTAAACCCATGTCACGCATGACACAGCACACAAGAGCACGGTTCATAACAATATCATGTTTTCTGCTTTTCCTGTTAACATCAGTATCGGAGAGTCCGCTTGCCGCTAGAACTCTCCTAAAAATCAAAGCGTTGTCAGCCTTTTTTCCCATTTTTCACATTCTCCTTGTCCACTATCAATTGCATTATATCAGCGTAACCAGCCAAATCAACCATATTGTCACGCTTTTTATGGAATCCCTGTCTGCATAGCTTTACAGCTATCTGTACAGCAACACAGTCATAAGGAGATAATTCCTTTCCAGTAATCAAAGAAGCCATCTTGGAAATGTTTTCAAAATTGACTACTGCATCGCCATAGTCAGACTGTCTGCTATTGCTACGGATATCCTTTGCTTCATCAAGGATACTTCTCTCTTTGACATGATCAACATAAGCAATACAATCCGAGAAAAGAATATACTCTTTACCCTGGTCATCCGCACAAAGAAACTTTTCACCATTCTCAAAACAGTATTTAACAGTGACAAATTTACCGAACACATTTGACTTGCTTACAGAATCTTCACCGTGAAGTGAAATGTATTTATCACGGTTTATAATTTTCACCTTGCTGTTCAATGTAACTCCAATCATAACAAATCACCTACCTTTATGTTATCCGCATCCTTCTTATCAGAAAAGAAGATACGGTCATATTTAGTTTCACCAAACTCAACAAACATGGCTAAGATAAAATACTTGTTCAGTACACTATCATAACCCTTGTCGTAAATTTTGTTTATCTTTTTTGTTTTCATCGTTTTTCACATTTAATGTCCATACTGTCACCTCCCATCATCATCTTCAACGTACATGTATTGGACATCAGTTCAACAATCTCGTATCTTACGTACTCATATCCATCAACATAACATGTAATGGTTTTACCAGATATATCATAAGTACCGTAACCATTCCCAAAATATCCCCTTCCTACATAAGTACCATCCTGATTAAACTTAGCGTAAGTAGGTCTTATCATTGGATACCATCTACCATCCACTTTTACCTGAACAAGTTCCCATGTCCCGATAATAGCATCCTTGTATTCATCATCCTTATCATCGGAACAACTACACAACCCCAATAATACTATTGAAGAAATAGCTAAAAATAATAAAAATTTCTTTCTCATTTGCCTAAATTATTTGTGGAACCAAAACCTCCATCACCCCTATCCGTTGAATCAAGGCTTTCAACCTCAACAAATTCAACCTCAATATAATTACTGAAAAGCAGCTGAGCAATTCGCTCCTTTGCGGCAATATAGAAAGGCTCTTTCTCAAAACTCTTCACTATAACACCTATACAACCTGTATAGTCACAATCAATAACACCATCCAACACATCTGCGTCATGATACTTCCCGTCAACGCCAATAATACCTTTCAGGGAAAATCCACTCCGCGGCTTGATGATAGCCTTCATATTTGATGGCATCTGAATGGCTATACCAAGTTTAATCAGATTACGACCTTTTCTTATCAACGTGTTGTCAGGAATATACAAATCATACCCGGCAGCACCATCAGTTTTTTTTTCGGGAAGAACTGCATCCCGTCTTAATTTTACAAATTTTACTTTATCCATTTTTAACATCAGTGTTTAATCTAAATGCGGCTTCCCTAGCCTGATCCTTCGTTCTATACAACTCTATTTTTTCAAACATACGACCATCATCACAGTCATACGTACACAAGGTGACAGCCCACATATTACCACGCGGAGAATAGAAATACCTGCCGTAATCCTTTCCCATCACCTTACCGTTAATTCTTACTTCTCCCTTATTAGCCATGCTTATTCTTATAAATTTTTACCAATAATCATACAAACAGATGCTCCAAATGGAGGACATGACATATAAGCAAAAGTAACAAACACGCCAAAATCACAGAATATTTTTCTATTACCCCTAGCACCAACACACTTATATATCCCTAAATCCTTCATTTTTTTTACTAAACATCTTTTTGCTGGAATCTCAAGACCTTTATTCTTATATAATTCATATATACGTTCAGCAAATTCGTTGGTATTTATAATGTTATTTAAACTTACGGAATATGTGCTATTGTCCAAAATAAAATCAACCAATTGAGATAAACAGTATAGACCGTCTTTCTTTTTGATAACAATATTATCAATATAAAAATCCCCATTAGCATAATCAAGAAAAGGAGTTTTATCTAATAAAAAATACCTATCAGAAAAACGATCACCAGACATACCACAATTAGCTTTATTCAACATTACATACTTTTTAGACATAATGTCAAAATAATACTTTTCCATTCTATTTAAATCGGATGGATTACATTCTTCCAATACGGAAAATTCAATATCATTAATATCATAGTCTGATATTTTATCCATATTTGGATGAGTTTTAGATTTAATCATCCTTTTATGACCATCAATTCTTTTAGAAATTCTAATAGATTGACCAACATAACAATAGTTTTTATACAAAAACATATAAATACCACAATCTTTCATTTTTATCAAATTTTAATTATGCAAATATAATAATAAAATTGATTAAAACAAAATTATTACGCCTTATTTCCTCACCCCAAACTTTTTCCTAAACTCATCAATAGAGCACGCTATGCGCTGACCAAGATGGTCTACATACAAAACAGCATCTTTAATCATTTTATCATTCTCGGCAAGCATGTGGATAACACTGTCAACGACACACTCTTTGCCGCTACCTAATTCAACATACTTATTACCCATGACAATACAGTCTTTTTCCTTCAAAGGAACAATACGTTCAATCTTGCTTTCACGATATTTTTTCAGTTTTTCAAAGAACTCACGGTGCATTACACGCTCGTTCTCATCCATCACATAGTAAAATCCACAGCAAATATCATTAACATCATTTACTGTAGTGAGTTCAATAATATTTTCAGTAGCATTCTGCAATGCGTCAAAGAAATTCACATCGTGATCATCCAACACTTCTTCCATCATTATGTCAATGGAAGCAATAGCCGCGTTCTTGAAATCAATATCGTCACAACGAAATCCCAAAGAGATATAATTACGCAAGGAAAGAAGGTTTTCCTTAAAATCAATTCCTATTCCAATATCCATTTCCTAAATTCTTTAATGTTAATACTCTTCAAATTATTAATAACAGCATCTCCGATATCATCGTTATGCTTCAATCCTAAAGACAGGCTAGGGTATTCCCACCATCTCGCAACACGTCCTTTGTCACCCCACAAAGATATAGCTTTATTATCAAAGTCGGGGAATAAAATAACATTTTTTGGCAATTTATTTCCAAGCTGGTTCATTCCGCCACAAGCTATCCATACAAAACCGTTACCAAAAGTCATAGAAGCTATTAGGGCGGTTTTCTCCGATTCAACCATACAAGTTATCGCATCGCTGCAATACTCCCCTAAAAACGGCTTAAAATAGCCGCGATAGGTAAATCCTTCGCCCGTAGTAAACTTCCTGAAAGCATGGGTTTCCTTCTTCCTGTGACCGTTCACCCCATATCTTATCCTGTTGTCATGGCACACGTTACCATCCTTGTCAGAATACCAGAACACAGCGGATTCCCTTCCAAGACATCCTACCTTGTATCTTGAAAATACATCATTAACGGAATCGACACCGAAAATACCTGAAAGGTACTCGTACAGGTTATTACCCTTCCAATGCCCGGCATCGCTAAGCCTGTCAACATACTTCATATCAACAAACCTTGATTCCTGTCTACCAGAATCATACTCCCTCTCGTAGAAATCCTTCAAACTCATCCTGCAACCGTCAGGACTTGACAGAATCCTAAAAGCATCAGAAGCACTACTGCAACCGGGAAGATAAGACACGAGAAAGTCAAACAGGTTGACAGAATCACCTCCCTGCTCGGTAACGGTGATACTGCCCGACTTGTTCATATAGAAAACCAGCTTGTCTTTCCTGCTATGGCTCTCCAGATTTATCCTGGCAGGCAACGTCCACCGCTTACCCCTACGCCTTAAAGGAAGCCCAAGCACTGTGTCAAGACTGGAAAATATATATTCATAATCAATACTAGCCATATTTATTACTTAAAATTACGCCATCCCTGTTTCAAATCCCTAAAGAAATCGCTAAACGTATAACGATAACCTTCAGGATATCCCAATGAACTTGACAGGCATGAAACATACCCGTAAGGTTTTTTACCGTCACTCCACCTGTACATCATCTCAGTAGGAACCATAAACACAAGAAGAACAAATACAATGTCAACGTATATGAGAAACATGACAAAACGAATAAAACACCTCATAATCATTCCTCCACATCCCCTAAAAGAAGTTTCTTTGCATAACGCAACGCAAACTCCCAATTGTAATAAAACGTACCTAGCAAATCAAAGAACAGGCTATACACGGCATCCTTGTCACCATCGGGAACGGAATACATGATATCATCCATCATACGGATATCATCACTGAACCTGGCATTCTTTGTCGTATAACGCCACAAACCGCCAACGGCAAGTATCTTGGCGTGTTCATAAACATGACCGTCAATGGAATATACATCACAAACGTAATCATTAAACCAATCCTCATTGTCCAGCACACCACTAACAGGACTTGCCGACAAAATCATATTAACAAACACACCAAAATGACAATACTGCTCTATCTTACCCGAATCATTGTCAAACTCAACCTTGAAAGCATCCTTGCCGCTCTCATTAATACTGGAAACCATGTCACTTACATAAAGCGTCTTTAACCACTGGCTGAAATTATACCTTTTCAAACCAGTCCTGTTACGAGCTTCATTTATCGCACACTGGGTATCAGACACACATACATACCAATCAGAAGTAACACGAATACTTCTATCAAATAAAACAATCTCTTTATTATCCATACACAATAAAATTTTTCAGCAAAAATACATATTAAAGTAATATGGCAAAAATAATAACGGTTAAATAATCTTTAATCTTTATTATATTCTCGGACAATATTGGAGATGATATTATATATCTTATCAAGAAAATTATTCCTTTCAGCTACATCCAAATATGTTTCACGCTTATCTTTTTTATAAGCCTTCACGGAAATACCATAAAGATAATAAAGCTGATCGTAAATCTTATGCCATATATCCCGTTGGTTGGTATTTGTAGCGGAAGAATATTTGTTTACCAATTGACGAATGTTGTTTCTCATAGACATTTCAGGAAGAACATCAGAGGACATTGACACAGACAGTAAAAGTTTACCATTCTCATCCCTTTCCTGCTCAATTGCATCAAGACGCTTCTCTACATTATCAATTCTCATACTTTGTTCAAGAAGAGCCTGTGCGGATTGAACAAGTATTTCAAGTTGTGACAATGGTTTTTTCTGTTCTTTCAGTGCCTTCTCCATCGCATTAAATGCAGCAATATAATCCAACTTGAATTTAAGAGCCTTTTTCCCTGTAAATCCCATCGCCAAAAGGGTAAATCCATCTCGGTTCATAATAAATATAGGATACTCCTGTCCATTTTGATCATTAATATATGTTGTTTCCTCAAACATAAGGTTGGCTGCATTTTCAGCACACCCCTTTATTAACTCACGGATAGAACTTAACACATTCTTGTGTTCTTTTCCAAACTTTTCAGCCACCAATAGGCTGTTAGTTAAAACTTGGTCATTCTGACCTTTAAAAACTAGTTCATTCATAATAATAAAAAAGTGCGCCTACTACGAGCTGTCAAATCAACCATAGGGTTTATTTCGGAGGCGTTTCCGTATCTCCACTCGGTAGGCGCAATATCTTAATCTTTACTACTACAATATGTCATGGCAAAAAAAATAACTCCAATGATTGAAGTCACAGGAGTTTGCCTCTCCCATGATTGATTTGACGCTACAAAACTAAGTATTTTTTTTGAAACTGCAAAATTTAGAACGGCAAATCCTCCTTCATTATATCATCAGCCTGTTGGAGAAGATATTCATCAGGATTATACTTCCGTCTTAGGACAACCTGAAACAGCCTGTTCCTGTTCTCATCCCACGCGGAAGTGACGGAATAGCCTTCCTGGCGTATCATGTCAACCATCTTTCTCTTACTGTAAGGTCTTACGCCACAGTCATTGCAGTATGCTATGTATTTCACATACAGGTCACGGTCACGGATAGCCGATTCCTCAATATCTCCCGAAGCATCATACCCCGAATCGTAAAGATAGGACAGGACACTGTTGGAATCACGTCTTGCATTCTCCGTAACGGATTCTATCGTATAACTTCTCGTAAACTCACCCTTGTTCTTAACAAACCGTCTTGCACCCTCTATTATCCAGTTGATAATGGCTGCCGATTCCTTTGACAGCTTCAACGGAAGAGATCTGTCCTGTTCCGATTCCTTAAACACACGATAGAACGGGATAACAAGGGAGCGTCTGAAGTGACCATAAGTCTGGTCCGAAACGGAAGGCATCTTGTTAAGGTTGGCCATGAAAGGCGGCATCATGTCAGCAAGGAAAGGCTCACCGAACGGAAGGCGCGCCATAGTAGGCTCACCGGATATGAACTTCTTGTATTTTCCACCGCTCACATCCTTCCCTCCCATCTCTGAGGCGTAGTTTAGCAGCTTCCCGTTTATCATAGCTATATTGTACTCGCAAGTAGACTTGTCACCCGACAGGTCAGCCATCTCCATATACGACACATTGTCTTTCCCCAGGGCATTGACAACAGCGTCAAAGAACACCGACTTACCGTTACTACCACAACCGAGAAGGTAACACATCTTCTCCATCTTGATCTTCTTCCTGTCAACAAAGGCACACCCCACAAACTCCTGCAAGGCATCCTGGGTGTCCTTCACAGGAATCACATCGTCCAAAAACTTCTCCCACAACGGGCTGCGTGCCAACGGGTCATAATTGATATTGATACGTATGCACGATTCTATCATGGGTGAGAAATCGAACGTTTCCATCGTTTCCGTGTCAAGGACACAATTGTCAAACGTGATGAAGTTACGCTTCGGATTAAATATCTCATGCGTCACGTTCTTTACGATGGTACGGTAGAACCGCTCGCTCGTATCGGTCATGTACAGTTCGCTAAGACCGTTTATCCGGCACAAGTCCATGCACAGGCGCATCAGATCCTCCTTCATCATGGGAACGAATATCTTACCGTCAAAAGCCATGATGGAACCGCTCCTGTGACGTCTGAAATTGCATTCCCTGCACGCATCGGCTATGTCCATCTCGACCATAGCGGATATGGAACGCTTCCACTCGCCTTCATCCCTGGCTTTACGGAAACCGCGACCACCGCCCTTGTCCGCCAGCTTGCCCATAACGGAATCAAGGATGTATTCATAAGAAGCCTTTGCAGATTCAGCGACAGTCATCTTCCCCTCCTTTCTCTACCGATCCTACCGATTCTACCGATTTCTCCCGGTCCACAACCTTCCCGAACATTACAACGGGATACAGGTCATAATCGTCCGTTGATATATCAGGGCGTGCGTCCATATCGTCAAGGGAAGAGTACACGTCCGCGATGTGCTCCAGCTTCCGGCACACGATGGAATCACGTCTTATCCCGTAATACTCTATAAGGTCAGCCATGTACTGTATGGTAATGTCCTTGAACCACGTGAACGCATCATCACGTGTCTTTGCCCCGTCACAGCAGGTATTGAACGTATATCCGAAACGTCTCATCTTCACGAAATAGCTGTTCCGCCACAACGACACCGACTTGTCCATCTCGTTCCCTGCGTTACGTATGGCGGTGACAATGCTTCCCGGCATGAGAGCGCACCGTGAAACGCGAGCGGCGGAAGGCTTCCCGTTTGCCCCGGTCCCATCCACCATATCCACATCGGGCACGAACCTTAGATCATCCACGCTCCTTCCGCCAACAACGGACGTATCATGGCGCATAAGGTAGTCTGCATCCACGATATGCCCATACTGTCTTACCTGTTCCTCGCACCACGAAGCGAACTTGCGCAACGACCGTTTCCACTCGGAAGGCAGCACATACCCGTACCTTGCACATATATCGGCTATACGCTTCCTCTCCTTCTCCCATTTGCCCTTCATCTTCCTCTCGTACTCCAGCACCTCACCCTCCACGCTGACACCAGCGACCTGTGCAGCCATAGACTTTGCAGTTAAAGGCACTGGAACACGCTTGATGAATGACGCTTCCGACACGAACACAGCCTTTGTCCCGTCCTCCAGAGGCTCGTCAAGTTTAAGACAACAGTGACGATCCCGGAAGCTGACGAGCGTAACCCACCCGAACAGCCGTGTCTGAACCCTCATCCCCTTGTACCAACGCTCCCTGTCGGGCATTGCATCGGACAGGCATATGACACGCCTTGATTCGGGCAACCTAAGTTTAATCTCTATTTCTTCTTCCATATTTTACACACACATTTTATATGATTTCACCTGCAAATATAGCGCAAAAAACAATACGAAAACAATTAGTTAAATTAATTAACTGCAAATGTTTACGAGATTAACAAATACGTGTTTAGAAAGATAGTTTATCTTTCTTTACACAAGATTTTTTACTTTCACGTCCACAGTATGCTTTGAATAGGAAAAGTAAAAAATGTTGATTGTTGTTATTTTTTATTTTTGTTATAATTTTTCTCATTTTAGTTAAAATGATTTAACTATAATTTTTTATTTACTTGTTATTTTCTACGTTAAGAAATGTAAAATTGACTTAATTTAACATAAAATAAAAAATCTAAACACCGATAGTTGCATATACAACTAATTGATTCGGGAAAATTCGTAAAAAACCTACGAAATTCGTTGATTTTTCGTAGACTTCGTAAACTCTTCGTTTTTCAACACTTGTCAAAAAACTCGCAAAAATTAACGACTAAACAGCTTATTTTCAACGTTTTATACTTGTCAAAAAAAATTGAATCGTTAATCGTAAAAAATTTGCTCTCTATTAAATAGCATATTAAATGTTAAAAGTAATATATATTTACAACATATACATACACGTACACGATACATACTATATTACAATACATATGCACGTACATTACATATACGACACATACGCATACAGACACCAAAACTGCATACGTAATTTAGTATAGATACATATCAAAACGACGAAATCAACGAAGAATACTGTAAACCAATAACTTATACTGCAAAAAAAGACATAAAAAATGCAACCATACCTACGAAACACACCAAAAAACCTACGATTTTCGTAACTTTTTATGTAAAAATTTATCCTATTTTGTTGAAAACTACAGAAAATACACCACCAAAACGCAAAATCAGCCATCCGAGCAAAATTTTTGGGAAAAAAAATTTTCAGAAAAAAATTTATCGGAAGCGACACACCCGCAGCGAAGCCTCTACAAAAGGGGGTATGGCACTGATTTACAGGCAATTACGCACGTTTATCCACCACGATTCTCAATGTTTGTAAATAAAAAAGAATTCTTTTCTACGAGAATCGAATTTCGAAATCTTTACAAAGTAAAATATCTTTACAAGTGACTTCTACGAAGATTTCGTAATTCCCTCACGCTCAGACACTTACAAACAGATTTAACACAAATTAACATTGAAAAATCTTGAAATTAAACATAATATTAGGCTAAAACGTGTCTTGCATGGTCGGATCTATTAATATTATGCAATATTAATTTAAAATATGTATATAAACTGTATTTATTTTGGAAAAAACGGGCTTAATTTATAATGAATGTTAATAAAATATACAACTTAATCAAAAACGCTGTATGTTTGCAGTGTCGGAAGGACAAAGCGATATATGACATATTGAAACAGCTTGCCACGGTGAGAGCGTGGTACAGATCCGCAAACCAGGGAATAAGCGGAATATAAACAGCGGTGTTGTTAGCCACGATGCAGAGGTACGGGTATTGCTTGATAATGGAGATAGTAACTTAGTGCGATATGCGATTAACATCCCTAATATAATATAATATAATGTATGTGCGTGTGTATCCTATACATAAGCCTTAATACTGGTCTGTTAGTCACGGTCGGTATATATAAGCCGTAAAAACATACTATACGCACATATTGTAATGTAGCTGCCATCTATAGCCTAGTTGGTGTGGTTGGTGTGGTTGGCAACGGTTACAAGCCCGTATAGATACAGAGTACAATTAAAACAATTATATTTATGATAGTTTATACAGTAGAAACAATTGGTGGGCAAATTACAAGCTACGAAGCGAATAAGGAAAATTTGCCCAAATTTTTAGAAAAGCCCGTTAAGGAAAGTTTTAAAAAGTACGGTTTTTGTATGTGGAAAACACCAGAATACGAGTGTATTATATATCCTACTTTACAAGCTGCACAGCATGCTATACAATGGACAATTGAAAATTAACAATTAAATATTACAATTATGGAAAGATACGATTATCTAGAAGCGGTTAAAGAAGACGTTTTAAATTATATCAATGACAACGGAATAGTGGTAACCACGGAAAACCGGGATGAAGTGGAGACGGAATTTGGGTGTGATATGAGTTATTTGGAACGCGGTGCATAAGCGTGCGACGTTACAATACGTTGTTATATGTTAGGCCAAGCAATTTCAAAGGCTCTGAACGAAATAGAAATAGAAGAAGAAGAAGAATAAAACGCGCATACAGGGGTAAATAAGCCCCTGTATCGAAAGATCTCCAGTAAATTAAAGAAATTATGAGAACGTATTTTGCACAAGTTGAAACACGGTACCGGGCAATTAAAAATTGCCCGTTTACCCCTGCAAGAATAGTCAAGGTTTTTGGCGGTTATATGTGTTTTGAAAGTGATAATGACTATAGAGTTTGGAAAAATCAAAAGTAAATAACTATGATCGAAACATTAATATTATTAGGTTGCTTGTACCTATCCATAGGAGTAACCGACTATGTAGAAAAACAGAAACAAAACAATAACAATTAAAAACGTAACATTATGGAAAGAAGAAACGACATACCCAATTTGCTTGCAATGTATATACGTAACACAAGTGAGATATATAATATAACATTATGTCTACAAAACTGTATAATCAAAAAAGCAAACAAGGGTGTACAAACACAGGTGGAATACCTTGCAAATTGTAGCACAATGAAAACCATAATCAGAGAGGCCGCCAAACTATTGTACAAGTACGACGGAATAACACCCACAAAACAGGAAAAACAGGAAGCGGCCCGGGAACATGCCGAATATATCCTTGACAGTGTGCAATACTCCATTCAGAAACGTCAATAGGGGGCAAAATAAAGCCCTGTATTGAAAGATATTCAACAAACCAATATTCTACCATCAATAAAACAAAAAAATTATGATACAATTTACTATTGACAGTTTCAGCGGCGGTATATCAGGCCGCCGGTATAAATCAATCAATGAAGCTATACAAGACGGTGGATACTCCGTTTGGTGCAACGAAAAGATTAAAAAAGCATTCAGCTTCGGGAACGGCACGGAAAAAGATTTTCAAAGATATTGCAAAGACAATAAATGTAAAATTGTGAGTGAAAACGAATTTTACAAAGAATTGAGTTTTTTGCCACCAAACGAACAAGAAATGCATGTACAATTTATTCGGAAACAATTAAGCCTTTACAATGATCTATAAAACATAATGCAGCAATGAGAAAACAGAATATAGAAAAAGAATTATCTCCTATTTTTGACAATGAAAGTATTAAGATAGGAACGTTTAAAGCTAACAGAAGTATTGATACATTGGATATTATAAAGGAAAATATCAAATTCTGGAAAAATTATGATGGGCACAAACTACCAGAAAAACAGGTTAAACGAGCGTATTATAACGGCACCAGGACGCAAAAAATAATCAAAATGTACAGAGTACGCCCGAATTGATTAAGTTTGTAAGAGAGCACGCAAACGACTATAAAACGTTAAATCGAGAAGATATACCCAACTGTATAACCTTTAAAAGCGATTATTACACGGGAACACGTTATTTTTCCGTATTTATTGAAAAATTTGGAGAAATAAGTTTTAAGGAGGTTTTGAACGTTTTCCCATTACTTCCCAAATCATATTTGAACGAATAATGAAAGTGATTAGAGTAATTAGAGTTTTAAGGAGAATACTAACCGACTCAGATATTATAGACCTATACGGTCTGTATTGTGAGTTTTACAAAAATGTACAATAATTTAGATAGCATTTTACGCAATTTGTTAGTTGCTGGAAACATTGTAACCGTACCGTTTGAACAAATGAGAGAGATACGCAAAGAACTGGACCGCTTTGTTAAGCCTATACAGATAGAGGTCATTAAGAGCGATTTTGAAACTGTTTCATTCAGAGAATTAAGATAAAGCGGAAATAATGTGAAATATTTTCCCGGTATGGAGAACAACAAACAGAGCGACACTGTTACCGGGAGCTATTAATAACTAAAAAGCAAAAACAATGATTTACGAAGTACGCGCCTATTTGGGCAAAGGCGAAAACCTATATACCTGCATTTTCGCAACGATGGAAGCAGCAAGAAAAGAGGTAGAACGACTTACTAACGGCTGCAATTTGAACGGGGTAAAAATTATCGGAATGATTTATACTTTATCTGCTGTGAATGACAAATACGAACCTATCAGCGAGAAAACCGTATTTTTCGATAATAAGAAAGATTTAGCGAAATTCTATATAGCAAGGGATAAGGACGGGAAATTATTTAAATACCCTTATTGGGTTGGAATGTGTGCAACTGACATACCGCATAAGCATATTAACGCATACCCTTTTGATGGTAATTTCTACGTGCAAGGAAGGGACTACCAGCCAAAGAAAGGCAAAGAAATAGACGGTAAATTATACGGGTATGTGATTTATGAAAACTCGCCCGTACTGATAACAGAAGGTGATTAACTATTAAAACAAAAAAAGGATATGGAAAGAACAAAGACACCCGAACAATTAAACAAGCAATGGAAGCGAATAAGCCGATATACAAGGCAGCGCGGCAAGTTCATGGACTATTTCGGAATATACGTACGTTATAGCAACAGTATGACAAAGTATTTAGGCTCTTCCCCTTATTGGAATATGAAGACTGGATACCAATATACAGAGGAGAATAATGCGCCTGTCCCTGTCCGTATATATACAGCAAGTTACTAATTTAAATAAGATAATGATATACATTTTCCTTGTAGAATCGTTGTTTGCGATAACAAATTGGATCGTGTGTGGGACATTGAAGGAGATGACTGGGTACAACGGTTTTTAAGCCGAATTATCCGCCAAAGGTTCAACGCCTTGCAAGTGGTGCAAGTTCCACGGGCGGAACTATTACTAACAATTAAATGATTGAATTATGAAACGAATTGAAATTTTGGCTTTATTATCATTAAGTCTATCATCATGTAGTGAATACTTCGATAAACAACAAAGTAAGAATGAACTAAAGAAAAAGTATTCTTTCGCATTAAATTACTATGTTGAAAGATTGTCCGTTATTTGAATCATACAGAGATAGTATCAACAAGTACACAATACTTTCAAATGAACTTGATTACTAACTTAAAAACAAAAGAATATGGGAACGAACAAACAACTAAGTATTAAGCAAATTATTTGCTTTAACATTATAGCAGCCGAAAAAGTTGCCAGGGATGTGTGTCAAGGTCTTGCCATCAAGCTGGCGAAAGCGTTTATATACGATAGCCGTGATATTGATGCCGATGAAATCTCATACATTAGCCAACAATGCGAAATTGCGCTTCAAAATATATCCGAATTAGGGCTTACGGAAGCCAAGAACAATGAAATGAATAATATAATAGCTAAATATAATGGGAACGAACAATAAACAATCCATCCTGGAAGGGCGTAAATGGGATGTGATAGAGAGTGTTGACGGATATTTTTCCGGGGAAAAAAATGGAGTTATCATACAAGGAACGACAATGAGTGATCTGTATGAAAAATGCAAATCTTTTGATATATCTTCGGTTATGGAGAAAATTAAGACGGGTGACAATCTGAACGACTGGGAAAAACGATTAATAAAAGTTAATAAAAAGTTGTTGGAAAACCAATAAACTATATCTTTGCCGTATGAGAAAGAAATACGTAGCATATTATAAGGGATGTACAATAGAGGTCACAGGAGAAAAAGACTTCATGTACCGGATAATAAAAGGTGAACGGATGGTTCTCTTTGTAGATATGTTTTACAGGTCTACAACTGATGCGCTAAAGGGCGCAATGAGGTGGGTGGACAATAATGTTAGAAAGGAGTGAATTTATGCTTTTTGGAATTGTTTTTGCTATGATAATGAAAGCTATATGTGGAAATATGTTGGACGATTGATCAACTACCCATTAGGCTAAAATCCCAGGTTGATTAGACTAATCGTTAGGAGAGAATATATAGTTACCAAGGGGTATTTGCTCAAGCCCCTTGCTCTAAGGTCAGTGATTAAACAATTCTGTGGGGTAGGAATAGTGTTACTGACGGGAAACCTCTCCATAACATTGTCGATGAGCATTTAACGGAGAAATCCGACTTATAGTAAATTAAAAACGAATGGTTTACGTAATTAACAAACAAGGACAAGCACTTATGCCAACCGAAAGGTTTGGTAAGGTTAGAAGGCTGTTAAAAAACAGTCTAGCCCATGTTGTGTGCCGTATTCCGTTCACAATTCAATTGGATTATGACACAACAGATTATACACAGCCCGTAAGTTTGGGTGTAGATGCTGGCAGCAAGCATATCGGCATTTCAGCAACAACAAGTGAGAAAGAGTTATATGCAGCAGATGTGGAATTGAGAAACGATATTGTGGATAAGCTATCTACTCGTAGGGGATTAAGAAGAACCCGTAGGAGTAGGCTTCGTTATCGCAAGGCTCGTTTCAACAATAGGGTATCTTCCAAGCGTAAAGGTTGGCTAGCACCATCTGTTGAAAACAAAATTCAAACTCATTTGACTGTTGTTGAGAAGATACATAAGTTCCTACCGATAACTAATATCGTAGTTGAAACGGCTTCTTTTGATATACAGAAGATCAATAATCCAAGTATATCCGGCAGTGAATACCAGCAAGGAGAACAACTTGATTTCTTCAATGTGCGTGAGTATGTGCTATTTAGAGATAATCATACTTGCCAACATTGTAAGGGTAAGAGTAAAGATAAAGTCTTGAATGTGCATCACATAGAGAGCAGAAAGACGGGAGGTGATAGTCCAAAAAACTTGATTACCCTTTGTGAAACTTGCCATAAGGCATATCATAGAGGTGAGTTTGAATTAAATGTAAAGCGTGGAAAGTCATTTAGAGATGCCGCCTTTATGGGGATTATGCGATGGAGTTTCTATGAGAAGTTGAAGAATATCTATCCTAATGTAAGCATGACTTTTGGTTATATCACGAAGAATACCCGTATCACTAATAATCTTCCTAAAGATCATTATGTGGATGCAAGGTGTATCAGTGGTAATCCTGTGGCTAAACCTCTTGGGTATTATTTCTATCAGAAGAAGGTGCGTTGTCAAAACAGACAAATACACAAAGCTAATTTCTTGAAAGGTGGCAGAAAGAAACTCAATCAAGCACCATTCTTAGTAAAAGGTTTTAGATTGTTTGACCTGGTTGAATACCAAAAAGAGTTGTATTACATCTTTGGAAGAAGAAGTAGTGGTTCCTTTGATATTAGGAAATTGGACGGAACTAAAGTGAACAAAGGCTCTATCAATTGCAAGTATTTGCGGTTGGTAGATAAAAGAAAAAGTATATTAATTGAAAAGAGAATGCAAGTAAATTTATTAACACTACGATAGAACTGGTAAAGGAGTAATTGTTATGGTAAAGGTAATGAATTTAGGAGCACATTGTAGTGAGTGTATTCACTATCAATGTATCTGTCCGTTTATGTATTGCATGGCTTTGCAAAAGAGAATAACAGCTAGGAAAACGCCTAAGTATTGTAAACACTATAAAACGTATAAAATGAAACGGTTATGAATAAGGTGGAAGTAGGAACCCTTGACGAGAACGAACTGTTTGAACACAGGGGAGTAATATACGAGGTTTTATATAAGACGGATTATTGTGTCCGTTGCCAATACCCAAACGACAAATGCCGTTTCGGGAGTAATTGGAAGTATTTATATACCGAGTTTAGTTTGTGGACAAAAGTGAACAAGATATGAAAACATTGGTTTTTGATGTTATGCTTGACGGGCGGTTTGTACATACGTTCAGATACCAATACTGCCCGTTGTTCCCGATAGATGAACAGGAATTGGAGAAGTTTGTTACCGACAGGCTTCCTACGTTGAAAGGTAAAGATTTTAAAATAGTATTTTGATATGAAACAGACAGTAGAAGAAGCCGCTCATTCTTTCGCAGAAAGTAGAAGCAGCGGAAGTGCATTCCCAGCATATTATGCAGGGTTCATTGCTGGTGCGGAATGGGCAATGAAATTGAAACATGCTAAAGTCAAACTTATGTGTATTAAAGATAGTAATAAAAGGTGTAATCAATGTCACGAATGTGATGTATATGTATTAAATCCTAGCTATTGATATGAAACAGACAGTAAAAGAAGCAGCGAAGGAAAATATCCTATTTAATCATAGGACAGTTGACAGAACTTTGTTTGGTAAAGATTTGGCAAAGTTTGGAGAGATGAATTTCGTTCAAGGTGCCGAATGGCAATCCAAGCAATCTCCTTGGATAAGCGTTAATGAACGGTTGCCGGAAAATAACACAGTGGTTCTAACAAGAGGGGCTTATGGCTTCCTTATTTGCCGGCTTTCATCTTTGGGTGAATGGGAAACTGGAGCAAATGTTAATAAAGAAAGATTAGGCATTACCCATTGGATGCCCATCCCCTCTTTCGATGAGATACTCGAAGCCAACAGAGATGTACTGGAACGGATTAAAGAGAAAGGAGATTGAAAATGAATGAAAGGAAAGTTCTTTTGTTTAAAAAGACATGTTATGATGTCGGTACACGTTTTTCTTTTATTGTAAATGGTAAGATTGTTGAGATGGTTATAAGTGACGTAATGATTGATTATCATAAAAACATCAATTATGAAAAGCATCTTGTAAGGTATCATTTTTGCACTATGGATAAACATACATTCGATGAGTTTTCGGAAAGAGAATTGGAAGATATGATACATAGAGGGATTGTTTTATATATTGAGTAATTGAAAAGCCATGAAAGGAAATATATTTGACAAAATAAGAAAAGCATCTAATAAATACATAGAGTATATGATTGCTTGTGATGATATAGCCAAAGAAGCACAAAAACATATAGATTGGGATGATAATGTTTCATGTGAATATTATCCGTCTGATGGGATATGTATAATGATAGACGAGCATGTTTGTTATGCTAATACATTCTTTGGCTTGGTAGAAGAATCAGAAAACGGTATGATTGATAGGAAAATGTATATGAGAAATTGTATTTGATTATGGAAGTAAAAAACGGAATAATAATTGATGGAGTGCTGCATGAAATGATTGAATCGTTCGATATAAATGAGCGAATAATTAAGGAGGAATAACTATGGGATTTACAACACCGTGCTTCATACGCAAAAACACACAGGAACTTCGGAGAGGGCTGGAAGAGTTGGGTTATTCCAAAGACTATCCTGAATGGACAGTTGATTGTAGTATAATATGGGCTTATCAATATCCAATAAAAGGATTTGATACTCCTAATTATGTGATTGCGGATTCTTTTGACATCCCTTTTGACAAACATAGTGCTTTATGTGGGAAATTTATTGATTGCGGAACAAATGAAGAACTATTCCTGGCTATCGCTGCATTAAGGGATGATAGTAACTACATGCAGTGGTTTATAACAGATTCCATTCTTAGCGTTTCTTATAGCGATTCTATTGGTAACGATCATTATTTCACAGAGCCCAAAGGCATTATGTTCTTTTGGGATGAAAATTGGGATAATGCAACCATTATTTCAGGACGTTATCACAAGGCTACCGTAAACGAACTGATTGAACATTTTAAAACAAAGGAGGAACAATGAAAGCAAGAGTAAAATCAACAGGAGTTTTGGTAGATGTAACTCCCCAATTAAACATCAACCCTCAACATAGCAGAGATTATTTATATGTATGTGATAACATGGTTTACAGAGAATGCGAACTTGATTTTTCAGCTATCGACTGGGAACAGAGGCGATATGAATTAGCGAAAGATATTATTAAGGCTGTTATAGCAGAAGATCGTGGGGGTGATTCTGATGCAATCGTTAAATATGCGGTTAATTGCGCTGATGCACTAATTAAAAGATTAAAGGAGGTGAATAATGAATAGCATACAGACACAAACACTTTCCATTAAAGGGGATGGAGGTGGTGAAGCGTATATTGACTTGGCATTAAGGAATAAATGAACACCATTATAAAAATTTAACACATAATATTTCCCAATGTCATTATATAGTATTACATTTGCACCATACAGGGATAGGAACGGAGTAGCTACCTTCCGACAAGCTGAAGTCAGTACGGCTTCCCTGTTTTCCTTTTTACTGGCGAAACATAATACTGGCTAATATGCAATTAGTTTATAAATTTGACATCAACCATTCTGACAGGCTTTGCGCTATCTGCCGTGTCAATGCCGATGTCAACGGTGCGCTTAATATCGGTAGAAAAGTATTCGGTGATTCATTCATGATAGCCGATATCGGGCGTTGGTATCGCCCCGAACGGATTAACGTTCTAAAATGTGTGTGTGAAGATGTACATTAATGCCTTTACAATTATATGTGTTATCGCCCTATTGTGGGTTGGAGATCTCACGATTACATTTAAGCCGTTTTCCATCTCGTTTCCTGGTTGGCATAAGGCTTTAGGTATCATCCTGTTTGTATTTGCAATGGCGGTGTATAACATTGGCGAATACGCTAAGGGGTACAAGCATGGTTTTGATGATGGGGTAAAGGAATGTATTGAAGCGATTAAGGGAAATGGAAAGAATAGAGCAGATAGCAACAATTGATTTTTGTTATTTCCGATTAAAAATTCTCTGCAAACAGCTTTCTAATACCAAGTCAAACATCGAAAGACTAGTCGATAAGGCTTGCGGTTATAATGAAACCGAAGAGATAAGAAATGAGTGCATAATGCTTGTAGAGCAGATCATTGAAAGCAAGAAGCAAATCGGGGAAGATTTCACAAGAGATGAACGTGTTTTGAATAAATTGAAAAGAAATGAACAGTAGCGACATTGATTTCCCGTTACTCCGTATATTTAATGGAGTAACGGGGCGATATGAACTTCTTATTGACGATGTATCCATAGATGCTTATGGACGTGTAAGAGATAGCAGTGGTTGTGTTGTAGAATGGTTTACAGGCGTGTTTGACATGAACGGAATACCATTGTTTGAAAACGACATAATCATGCCTGTAAAGGACGGAATAAGCCAATACAGACGCATATGGAGAACAGTAGGTGGATTTGTACTAAGCAGAAGAAATGATGTAAAAGGACTGTCCAAATTGGATATGCTTGGTGCTGACTATCTTGTGAACGAACGTGTGCAGCAATACATATCTGATGGGTGCGTAAAGGTAGGTTCTGCAACAATTGATCTTGACCTGTTGAAAGGGAGAACGAAAGAAGAGATTATTAGAAATTTGTCCAGGAGAGTAAGATGAAAGATAAAATGCTAGAGGAAAGTTTGAACAATTTATATAGGACGTTTCTTATTTGGGTGATAAGATGTTATCCTATATTGTTCTGTATTGCTATACTTGTCCATCAGTGTGAGGTTATACACTCTGTTGGAACAGGTGATATCATTGAATATTATGATGGTGACACATTGGAGTATATTCAGTATGCCACTCCGTTTTCGGACAAGTACCTTACCATATTCTTTAACGCCAAACTGTTTAATGCAATATTGTTCTATGTATTGTCAAAGGTATTTTTATTTTGTATATACCATAGAGTATTTGTTATTGAAATGTTTATATACGCAATACTGGACATTGTATTTAATAATGTGGTGTTTGAAGACGCACATTTGATTAATGCGATATACTATACATCCATTGGTTTTGTTACTGTTGGGTTCTTTATTGCATTATACTTGCATCAAAGATATGGAGATAGGAAAGTGCACACGCATCAAACTATTAGTGATGGGTATAGGTGTTGTAATAAGCAATCTATTTTTTACCCATAGCTTGTGTTCCTCCCGTATTCTTCATGTTTATTTTGACCTTTATGGGAGATGCCTTTTTATTTGATGTTACTTTAGGTGATTTAACATTCACCCTAATCACTTTCTTTACCATATATTACTAATTTTAATTGTTTAACAAAGTTAATTATTTTTATTTATGCAACAAAACAATATTACCGATAAAACAGCTTCGGCACACAAAACGGACGAAATAATGGTTTACGAACATCCTTTTTTTGGCAAGATTCGTGTGTTTGTTCGATATGGTAAAATTTGGTTCTGTGGATTAGATGCTGCATCTTCTTTACAGTATTCAAATCCATTAAAAGCTCTTTTAGAGCACTGTAAACCATCCTCCGTAATGATGCGTGAAGTAGGGGATGATATAATGGAGTTTATTAATGAAAGGAGTATGTATAGACTGATTTATAAAAGCCCTTTTCCGCCTATGGCTGATAAATTTGAACGTTGGATATTTGATTATATTATTCCATCAGCTACCAATACAGGCAGTTATTATGCACAGGTAAGATTACCAAACTTCAACAATCCTGCCGAAGCTGCCAGGGCGTGGGCTGATGAGTACGAAAGGAATCAAGCGTTAAAGCCACAACTAGACAAATCCAATGAATGGTATAGTATCAAAAGATGGGCAAAGGAAAACGGTGTCAACTGGAAAAAGATTAGCCGGATGAAGATGAAAGTAATATCTTGTAAGCTAGGTTATCAGATAAAAAAGATTTTTGACGATAACCATTGCCAGGTAAACACATACAATGTAAACGTATTTAAGGAATACTTTAATAAATGTGAATAAATAATATATATTTTAAAATGTTTGATAGTATGTCATTTTATTGATTATATTTGCATCATGTTTGAGTGTAGAAGCAAGCATATCTATAATTAAAGTTTAGGGGGAAGGCGTTCCCCCGATTTTATTAACCATTAAGCGATAAGACAATGAAAAAGTTTTTAGAAATAATAATGATTGTATTCTGTCCTTATATTGTAATATACAGGCAGAAACGACAAATCAGATTATTGAAAAGCGATATGAATTACGCTAGCAAACTTTGGAGTATTGAAAGAAATCCAAAAAGCGTAGATTACGACTGGATTGTAAGAAACGCATTTCATGTTAAACCTATTTTTTCTTTATGCGCTAAAAACAAAAGACCATGATTCTACTAGAAATTTTTCAAAACTGCTTTATTGTGGGGTATGACGGAAAGAAAATACCCTTCGTAAAAGATGATTTCCTGTTTAGTGATATCGGGCAAAGATACATTTTGACCAACAAGGAAAACAGTGAACAGGTTAGTCTACCGAAGCAATCGACAATAATAATTAAACATAATATTTGCCATGAAGGTATTGATTAGAAAGGATTCAAGCGACATAAGAAACGGACTTGAACGGTTAGGGTACACCGCTTCCGAGAAATCGTTGGATGGATTTGGTGATGGTATCTTTGTAGACAAGTCAGATAATACTTTTCACGTAAAATCAGAGTGGGATGTTATTCGTATGTTTCTTGAAACAGTAGATTGCGGAGTTGACGAGAATATGTTTTTTGATTTTGTAGAAAACGACATAACGTCAATAATGCCAATGATGCTAGGTAAGTATAAATCTTTAATAAAAGTTGGTGATTTTCCCATCATTAATACATCTAGCATTAAAGATGTGTTATACCGTGAAGATAGAGAACATAACATCATAGAAGTTATTGTTGTTTCAGTGTATGGGTTAAAGTTGAAAAGCGTAAAGGATGTTGACTTTTCAGATCCTAATGCGGATACAATAATAGAGTATATGAAATCGTTGCATAAACAACTAAAAGAATATATAAAGCATGAAATGTAATTTTACCCCTATGGACAAATTCTACCAGATATTGGATTACTACGGTTTGTCTTACACGGAGATTAAGAAAAATCATATCCGTGTGTTTTATGAAAACAAGAAAATGTTTGATTATTATCCGCTTCGCATGAAGCTGTTTGATTACCACGAATGGCATCAGCTTACTTATCCGTTCGTGAAGGGCAAGGAAGATGAATGGGAAATAGAACTTACCATGTTCATTAGCGGAGTATTGGGAGATGAGATGTTTAAAAAGTTTAAAAACGATTGATAAACTAGACAGTTATTTCGGATTGCTATGATGATAAAAGTAGACATACCAGAACCGTTCATAGACGGTGACAATACGATGGTAAACATCACGTCTGATTCATTCTACTATTCCAGCATTGATTCACGTTATGAAGGATTTCAGAGTTCCTACAAGGACGGGAATATGAATCAGAAGATACAGGGAAAACTAGAGATAATTGCGGACCAGTTTAAAGAACTTATAAAAATAATAGAAGATGGAAAGACATTTGTTAATACAGGAGTGTGAGAGAGAGGAAAAAATGAAGGAGTTGCGCAAGCAGCAGAACGATCTTATCAAGAAAGGCCGTATGGTTGAATGCTCTCGTGTAACAGCCAAGATAAAGGAGTTCCAGGAAGCATATATCAAGGCTTATCCTGACGGTAAATATGTAAGGGGCATGGATATTATCAAGAAGATGTCTGATGATGAGAAAATGGATTGGATGATGTATGTCAACGCCATTGCTTTTTGTGCTGATATTATCCACTCATCTTCCATTGAGTTGAATGAAATGCTAAAGAAAACACTCCCAGGATCTAGCCTACAGATGTTTGAAACGCTTGAAAAGGTAGGTACTATGGCAAAGAATCAAATCCTATGGATGGATAACAATGTTGACGAGAAATACCAGGATGATTTTGCAAGATATGCTGATGAAATATCCGTGATGCTTTTATCATTTGTTAAAAATAAATTTTTACCTAGAAAATGACAAGAGAAGAGATACACAAAAATGTGCTGACAATAAGAAATTATTATTTCAGTATTCAGAATAAGATTGATAACGGATGCAATGTTTCAGAATTGGATATAAATTCTAAAACGCATAACCAGATGATTGACGATACAATAAAATCAGCCCTTGAAGATCATAGAATAATTCTTGCTTTGGAAAAATATAGGTTATGAAAAAGAAAGAAATAGACGAAGGATATATTGTAGGTGACTTTTATATTATTAAAAGCCCTATCAAAGAGGGATGGCTTCACATAGTGAATATAAAAACATCTTGGCAGATAAAGGTGATGATGGGAGCGAATACGGCAAAGTTTCTAAGCCTTCCCCAACAGGAGATATTTGACAGGATTAACGGAATATACATTCAATCCATGATGTCTTTATACGATTCAGATTATGCCTTGAAAATAGCTAAAGATGCTGTGTCTTATATGTCTGAAAAGGCAAAAAAGGTGGGGAATACTGAAAATGAAGATATTGAAAAGGTGAAGAAAGATGAGTTCATGATGAAGATAGCCACATCTTCCGATGAGGAAATCATGGACATGATCGTAAATGGAGAAATAAATTACAAATATTTTAAGCAAGAACAGGAGGATTAATCATGCAAGACTATATTTCAGATTGGTTCATACCGATGGATTTCGGTAATGATATGCCGGAGGAAGAATCGGACGGTGAGGACAACTTTAATTTTGAATGATTATGAAAATAGTAAAAAACAAGAGTTTTGGGAATGGTATCGTGTATTGCTTACGGCTGGATGATGGAATGCTTGTAGAAACCACTGACACATTCTTGCCGTACTACACAAAAGACGCTATCGGAAGGAAGCAGAACTTTTTGGATAACGAAAATCTTGGAAACCGTTCGGAAAGGTGGATGATTGGAGTTTCAACCATGAGTGGTTGTCCTGTACGCTGTAAGTTCTGCGCTACTGGTAATATGAAGAAATACCGCAATCTTACTGCGGACGAGATAGTAGACCAAGTTTTATTTGCCATTAAGCAATCTGGATGCTGCCCGAAGGATTCAAAGGAATTTAAGATTAACTACACTCGTATGGGAGAACCTTTCTTAAACATAGAAGCCGTAAAAGAAGCTATTGAGCGGATTACTGAAATATACCCGAATACACATCATTATGTTTCTACGATTGGTATTAAAGGTAGTGATTTTTCTTTTGTAAAGGGAAATGTAACATTGCAAATAAGTTTGCATAGTTTCGATGAAGAAAAGAGAGACTGGCTTATTCCTTATCCGAAGAAAATGTCTATTGAGGAACTTGGGCAAATAAGAACAGAAAGTAACTTGAAAACCACTATCAACTTAACATTGGTAGATGAATCAGACTTTGATGCGGATAAACTGGAAAAGTATTTTGATAAGAAGCACTTCTTTGTGAAGTTGTCCCCAATCAATCCAAACAATATATCAGAGAAAAACAAACTCGGCAATGGAATTATCGAGGGAGTTAATTTAGTATAAACATTTTAATTGACAGAATCATGAAAGAGATTAAAGAACAGCTTGAAAAAATGGGCTATGACTACGCAGTAGCAATAGCAACAAAGTCAGAGATTGAGAACGGAGCCGCTTGCGGTCAGCTTTCAATTATAGTTGAAGATGAAACAGAAAAATAGTGAACTTTTTGTTCAACCCGCCTGCTCGGTCTGTAAAGATAGGGTGGGCGAACATGGGACGTTTGGATGGTGTGACTAATGTGACGCGCGTCATTGTAGAGGAGGACAGTTCGATTATGTCACGCCCCTCATAAGTGGCACAAATTACATAACAGCATGTATTATAATCATGAAAAAAGAAGCATACATAAATGAAAACACTCCCGAACTAAGGGATTGGCTAAAAGGACAAGGACTTATACCTGAAACATATCCTGATTGTTGTGATTACAATGGTCTGACTGCACCATATCCAAATTCATTTGGAGAAATGACAATGTATAAAGATGGTGTTAGGTATGAAGAGGATGATGATTTTGAGGAATTTATCATTTGTGAAAACGAAGAAATGTTTAAGGAAACCGTAATAGAACTATTAAATAACAATAAATATGAAAACATTTTTTGAGTGTAAAATTCGCTACGAAAAAGTAGCAGAAAATGGGATGAATAAGAAAGTAAGTGAGCAATACCTGGTTGATGCGCTTAGCTTCACTGAGGCGGAAGCACGTATTATATCGGAAATGACACCGTTTATCAGTGGCGAGTTCACTGTTTCGGACATTAAACGCTCCAATTACAGCGAACTGTTCCCCTCTGAGGAAGATGCAGCCGATCTATGGTTTAAATGCAAACTGTATTACATTACGCTAGACGAAAATAGCGGAGCGGAGAAAAAGACATCATGCTATATGCTTGTTCAGGCAGCCGATTTGAGAGATGCTGTAAAGAAACTGGACGAAGGAATGAAAGGTACAATGGCAGACTATGTGATTTCGTCCGTAGCCGAAACCGCCATCATGGATGTATATCCGTATGAAGCGGAAAATGATTCTTGCTTATCGGAATACCCAAGTGGACACAAGACGGAAGCTGTTATAGGCGGAAAGGGCGTCATTGTAGACAAAACGGGAAATTCAACTGTAGTTTTACCTATTTAAATTTAAGAAAGTATGTCAAACGAACAACAAAGCCAGGTTCTCCATCATTGGAGAACTGGAAGTCAATCTGATTATGTGGGAGTAGAAATACTCCCTAACGGTCAGTCCATTATTGCTACAATATCCCATATCGTATGGGATGAGAATGCAAAGGTACAAGGTAGCAAGAAACCATCATGGATTGCTTACTTTAAAGAAACAAACCTTGTTCCTAAACCTATGCTGTTGAACAGTACGAACCGTAAACGCCTTACCAAGTTGGCACAAACTGATTATCCTGAAACCATCCGTGATTTTCGTGTCATATTATGCAAGGAACTGACACGTGACCCAAGCGATGGAGGAAAGGTCTACGGATTGCGTATAGGGCGTGATGTTCCGCCACCACCACAGAAAGAGAAGATGACAGTGAACTCTGATAAATTCAAGGCTGCATTGGAAGCATTGAAAAGTGGGAAATGCGACATTGGATACATCACGGCAAGCTATGATGTGGACGCGGAAGCTATGAAATTGTTTAACGAAGCGACTAAGAAATGATGGAAGCGGAAGAAAAAGAAAAATTATGGCTTATGAAGAGGTGTGGTAAAATCACCTCTTCCGCCATTGGAAAACTTATGGTTTCCGGGAGAAGGGAAATGACACCTTCCGAGTTAGAAGTTGCAAAAAAACAGGGTGTGAAAAGAAAGACAGTTGATGTTCCTTTCGGGGATACAGCTATATCTTATCTTTATCAGGTTGCAAGGGAAAGAAGGTTAAACAAACCATGCCGACATATATCCACTTCTGACATGGAGTGGGGAAAGGATCATGAAAAAGACGCTATAGAGTGTTTTAACCATAACACGTTCTCTAGACTAATGTCCTGTGCGGATGATTTTGACGAAATTGTTTTTGTCGATAACATCTATGATGGATATGGTGATTCTCCCGATGGATATGGATTTGATGTCAATGGTAAATTGTCTTATATAGCAGAAGTGAAATGCTTTACTTCTGAAAGTAAGATTGAATATTTGAGAGAAGCAACAAAGGAACAGGCGATAGAGGAATACTATTGGCAGCTAATGTCGCATTTTCTTTCCCATCCCGATGTGGATAAAATGTATTATATCGTATATGACGGTAAATCTGATGATGATCCATTTGATTTACGCCCGGTTAATGATCCGTCAAGGCTTTTGTATTGGGAACTTAACAGATGCGATTATAAAGACGATATAGACAGGATGGAAGATAAGTTACAAATGGCTCTAGCTTATCTTTCACTCAACGAACGTGATGCGAAAAAATACCCAATAAGTAAAATTAATGACTTCGTTGGTGTTTCAAATACGTAACGGGTAATTGCGGAGTTACCACAAAAAGTTAATAATATGTCAACAAATATAACATTATCTAAAGAAAGTAGTGAAAGAGAAATTAAGGCGTATTTCAATGAAATATTAAAGCTATCACAATCAGATAACGAATTTCCAGTAAATTTTGATGATGTATGGATGCTTGTTTATCAAGACAAGCATAAAGCAGTAAACGAACTTAAGGAAAAGTTTATTGAAAGTGTTGATTATCAGGCAATCACCCAAAAAGTAAAATGCCAAAATGGAATCGGTTATTCAAGAAGAATTGATTATCATATTACTGTGCCTTGTCTTGAATTTTTTATTGCAAGAAAAGTAAGATCAGTATTTGAGGTTTACCGACAAGTATTCCATCATACCGTTAATAAGATTATAGAGAATAAGTCAATTGATAATCAACCAACCATATCGGATAAAATGAATGCAGCTACATGGGCGGCAAAGTTTTTGAACTTAAATGATAATTCAAAGTTGATTATCGCAAAACAAATACTTGACCCATTAAATATATCTCTTCCAGATTATACATCATCGAAAGGTATATTAAAGTCTGCCTCTGAATTGTTGTCTGAAAAAGGAATTAAAATTTCCGCACAGGCATTTAACAAGGCTGCTATCGAAAAAGGATACCTATGCGAATTGAGCCGAAATTCTTCATACGGTAAGAAAAAACGATTCAAATCAATCACGGAAAAAGGTCTTTCTTATGGGGAAAACCAAGTAAGCCCGAATAATCCTAAAGAAACACAACCGTTGTGGTATGAGGATAAGTTTGAAGATTTATTGTCTAAATTGTTATGACTACATTAATCAAGCACAACAAACCTAATCGTGGGGATGAAATAATCATCCCCTATCTTGCCATAGAAAACAATATCAACTTTATCATGCTCAATGGGGGTGTAGGTGACGTTGAACTTATGGACGGAACGAAATGTAAGTCAATAAGCTGCACTCCTATCAAATTTGATGATGCAGGAGATGATATATATCGTATATATGGTATAGGAAAAGAAGCATGGAAAATGGCATGGCTGAAAAGAGTACATGCAATGAGTGATGAAATTGTAAAACTAAAGTTAGATTTCAATGCCAGCAATTAGCGAATTATGGATAGATTATCCAATATCTTACCGTGACGAAAAAGGAAGGTTCGTCAAAGGTCATAATTATGGATTCAAGAAAGGAAGGGAAGTGTCGGATGAGGAACGTGAAAAGAAAAGAGTTCTTATGAAGGAACTCATAAATAAACGAAAGGAAAACGGTTCTTATCTCGGTCATAGAAACAATACAAGGGCTGTCATTGCGATAGAGGAAGGTACGAACAGATTTCTATGCTTTGAAGCCTGTTGTGACTGTGAGAGGAAATTAGGTATGCCACAACGCTCATGCAGTTCTTTTTGTAAGGGGAAAAACGGGCATAGATGGAGAAATTTTAAATTGTTTTACGAAGATGAATACGGATTACGTTGACGAATTTGAAAACTACGACAGGAAGTTAATCAAGCTAAATAGTGACACTGCCATTTTGCTGCATATATTCAAGAAAAAGCCGAACCACCACTTCGAGGATTGGATGGTTCTTCAAGACAATGAGGAATACTTCAAAAAGGAATGTGTTCCTGATTACGAAGATGCCGCCAGGCAGTTTGTCAAGCAGTTTGAAGGAGAAGAGTGCATGGCTTTTGTGGTTGCATTAAAAAAAGAACTTGAAAGAATCATACAAGAAGATGAGTACAAACGAAATCAAGCTAAGGGATTACCAGGAGGTGGGGATAACCCGTCTGAGAAATGCCCTGACTAATCATAAACACGTCATATTCTCAGCCTGTGTAAGTTACGGCAAAACGGTCATAATGAGTTTTATGGCTAAAGGTGCTGTCGAAAAGGGGAATAAGGTGCTTATCGTATCCCACAGATCTGAACTTATGACACAGACAGGGGGAACGTTGGAAAGAGTTGGCATACAGGCTGAATACATCTCTCCTAAGCACAGGAACATACCTAAAGGTCTAGTAGTATCCGCAATGGCTCAAACTCTCCGTAGAAGGCTCGAAAAACCCGAATGGGCTGAATGGGTTAAGAGTGTATCTCTCTGTCTGATAGACGAAGGGCACACCTCTGATGCGGACTTTCTCTTTGAATCTGGTTTGCTTGATGACAAGTATGTAGTAGGTCTTACAGGAACTCCCATGAGAAGTGGGAACCAAAGGCAGCTTGGCATGAACTATGAAGAGATTGTAGAAACTGCCCAGATACAGGATATGATGGACCGGGGAAACATAACCAAGTTGAGAACGTTTACGGTTGATGCACCCGACTTGTCTAAGGTTAATACCGATTATCGTACAGGTGACTTCGATAGCAGGCAGATGGGAGCAGTGTTCAACAAGTCTGTACAGTACAAGGGGGTGATTGAAAACTATATGCGTATCTGCCCGATGAAGAAAGCAATCTGTTTTGATGCCACACAGGCAAATGCGATAAGGATGTGTGCTGAATTTAATGAAGCTGGCATTCCTGCAAAATTCCTCATATCAGGTATAGACAAGAACAAGCCGGATGAGTTGGAGTTATATGAAAAATACAAGCATCTTACAGGAAACAGGGAACAGCTTATCAAGGATTTCCATGACGATAAATTCACCGTTATATGCAACAGTGGTATATTGTCTACGGGATACGATGAAACAAGTATAGAGGTTTGCATATTAAACCGTGCTACACAATCCGTTCAGTTTTATATCCAGGCAACCGGCAGGGCTATCCGGCTTCACCCAAACAAGACGGAAGCATTTCTCCTAGACTTCGGTGGTAACATATCACGGCTCGGCAAGTTTGAGAAAGAACGTCAATGGGCTTTATGGCATAACAAGGGAAAATGTGAAGGGATACAAGGAGTGAAAGAGTGTAAACAGTGTGGTAAATATATTGCCATAACCGCTTCGGAATGCCCTTTCTGCGGATATGTATATCCAACCGAAAAGGAAATAAGAATGGCGGAACTACAAGAACTAGTAGGAGATTTAAAGTTCGAGCAAATGACGCCTACTCAATTTTTCCAGTATGCGGAACTTAAAGGATACAATACTTATTGGGCGATACGGCAGTTGTATATCAGAAATACGGAAACTGATTTTCGTAAAGCCATGAAAGAATGCGGATATTCCAGCAAGTTTATATGGGGTTATATTCAAAGAAACAAGAAAATAACATTATGAAAAATAACTTTAATCCTTGGGAAGTGTTTGATGAGATTGAATGTTCCCATAACCCGGAATATATTGTTTGCGTGTCACATCTTAGACATTACACGAATATTTTTGGCATAGACAAAAGGCTTATAGATTTTCTTGGAATGGAAAAGAATACAATATTAGATATTGAAACATTTTGTTTTGGCGGAATGGACGTTTTCGGGATAAAAGAAAATTATGTTTCCGTAATAGAAGATTGTAAAAGACAAAGGGAAGCAAAGGAAGAAGCCTTGGAGAAAAACAGGAAATTGATAGCCATGCTAAAATTAAAACGTGAAAATATGTGCGGCATAGGTACAAGAAAGGTAAAATTAATGCTTAATAAAAAGATAAAACAAGGAGATTTTACGGCTAAAATTTACCGTGTTGCATTGGAGATACAAGATTACAACATAAAGGCTAAAGACGCTCCATTTCCCTACTCAGAAAAGATGTATGCAAAGAAAGAAGATTTGATTGACAAACTTATCGAAATATATAACGAAAGTAAGTTATCTTTTGGGCGCTCAGAGGATAAGGGGAAAAGAGTTTCTTTTATTGTATATTTTGATCTTCCTTTAGGGAATCAAATCTCTTTTCACTCTACAGTAAAAAGGAATATTCCTGTATATGAAAAAGAGTGGGATGGATTGGTAAACAGTACATTGGACAAGTTAGAAAAAGAAATAAAACAATATTTAAACGGCATTAAGGAACAAATAAACACCATTACAAAAATTTAGGAAAGCAATGATTAAGAAACAGTAGACATGATTTGTGTGAAGGATTTGAGATGGTTGATAACAAACTTTAACCTTTTATTTTTCTCATATATCTCATTTCGTGATACCTTTGCCAAATACAATTTTTTTATTATGGCTGAGGAAAAACGGTCTGCGGAAGAAAAGAAAATGCAGAAAGATATAGTAGTTAGTTACAGGAACGAGAAGGAAGGTAAAGGATGCAGGGGATTGCTTGTAGCGTTCTTTTCCGAACTTCTCCATCCTGCTGTAAGTGGTAACAAGTCGGCTGAGTTCCGTGCTCTAGGAGCAAAGAAAAGTATGCCTGACCTTGCTTATATACATGACGGTAAGATATATGGCATAGAACTTAAAATGCCTGACAGTAACCATGACCGTAATCATATAATAGAACAGGCTGATGTGATGGCTACATATTTCTTTAGAGGATATTTTGTATGGTCTAAGGAAATGTTGTGGAATATACTTGACGCTATCGAGCGTGGTCAGCCGGGGATGTCAAATACACTACAGATAAAAGATTATTGTATGCGTAACAACACCACAAAAGTAAGTTTTGAAAAAATAATTAAAGAGTTGTTTCAATGAAAGTTATATATAACAAAATTATTCCATTAAAAGGGTATAAGTGTATAAATTTGTTTGGAGTTCTTTTCGTAAGAAAAGGATGTACGATGCGTGAAAGCGATTATAATCACGAAGCGATTCATACAAAACAAATGAAAGAACTTTTGTATGTTCCGTTTTACATTTTGTATCTTTTGGAATGGTTTTACAGGCTTACACAAAAAGGTAATGCGTATAGAAATATATCGTTTGAGAAGGAAGCCTATGATAACGAGAACGACATGGATTACCTTGATAAAAGAGAACATTTTTCTTGGATTGAATACATTTAAATTTGACATTTATGAATAAGATAGTTTTTGATAGAAAAGTTTTATATTCAACGTTAAACTCAGCCAAAGCCTGCCTTTCCGATACAGGCTTGACGATATTGAAATGTTTCCGTTTTAAATATGTAGCATCAGAAAATTCAATAGAGGTTACTTCATACAATAACCTTAATGAGATGCGTTTGATTATTCCAGTTGTTGATTCAGACTGTAATGACGGACAGGAGTTTGCAGTAGACGGAATAAGACTTGTAAAGTTGCTCAAAACAGTAAAGGATTCCATTGTTACGGTAAAGATATATGATAAGGATATAATATTCTCTTACAATGGCAGTGAAGCGTCTTTCTTTGCGGAAGATGTAGAATCTTATCCTGATATTAAAATGGGTAAGCGTGGTACCGGGATAAGGGTCAACGTTAACAGGAATGATCTGTATAGAGCATTAAAAAGGAACATTGGGTTTAATGATATCAGTGACGTTGTGACTAGCCTTAGTGGAGTGGGGATAAATTTTATTTGTTCCAATAATTGCATTGATATATGTTCGTCCGATAAGATTGTATTTGTCAGAGATGTTATAGAATGTCAGCCAGATATATCAAAGGACTTGTGCATAAATGTAATGCCTACTTCGGTAAAGGAAGCGTTATCTTTTCTTGAGATGTTGTCAGAAGAAAATGTAACTGTTTCTGTATCTGATGATGAAAGGGTGATGTCTATATATTATGGGGATTTCGGTTCTGTCTTTAATTGTACGCTGATGGAGGTTAAGTTTGTAAACTACACACCATTGGTAAACAATATAAAATCAAACTTTAATTACTTTATTAAAGCAAGAACTAGCGACTTGATAGATTCCCTTTCAAGAATAAAGGTAATGTCAGATGTGTATAACATATCACATTTTGTTTGCAGGGAGGGAGATAATAAAATGGATATAACATACACAAATGATGCAGGGTATAAAATATCGGAAAATGTCGGAATTGAAGGATATTGTCAAGGGTGTTTGGATTGCAATCTGAATATTGAAAAGATGATTAACGCATTGAAGGTATTTCCTGGGGATTATGTCACATTGGCATATACCAATCCTGAGAATAATGCTCCTATATGTATCATTAATGAAGAGGGTAATTATAAATTAATGGGCGTAGTAAACATTTTTAAGAGTTGATAACTATCGTTTAACCTATCGAATATATCGTTTTATTATTTTTGCAACAAAAATATATAACTTATGGAAAACGAAGAAAAAACAATTCAGATTCTCGCTGAAACAATAGATAGGTTAAACAAGACGATAGAATCACAGAACAGGCTGATTGAGGATTTAAAAAACCGACTTGAAACAATTCAGAACGAATATAGCCCTTCAATTATGACCGTAGGCGTATTGATAGAAAAGTTGAATAATACAAAGACAAGAAGCGGAAAGGTAAGATTTGAAGCATTATCCAAACATATAATGCCATATCTTACCAATCAGCTTTATGACGAGTATGATTTTAATGATGCCATTCCTACGTTCAAGGAAGTTCCGTCCGTTGAAAAGCCTGTCAATCGTGACATGATAGATGATATGATCAATGTTATAAAATCAAAGAGAAAGATAAGCGAATCATCCCAAAAGGCATATCTTTTAATGCTTAAAAGAATATTGTCCGAATCAAAAGAGATGAGCAAATATATCAATGATTATATTATCTCACTGAACGTGAAATCTCCTTCAAATATATCTCTTACGGATGAAGAAATAGAATTATTCTGGAATGTCGAGCCGTTTAACGTTACAGAAAAAATTGTAAAGAAATTATTTCTGATTCAATGCTATACTGCCATGAGATATTCCGATATTTTCAGATTGAAAGATTCTATGATGGAAGGAAATGTTATTTCGTATATATCAAAAAAGACAGGTAAGAACGTTGAGGTTCCCGTACCTTCCAAGATTATAGAAATGATAAAAGAGGTTAGATCGTTCGATAAATACAACATAGAATCTTCCTTAAAGACTACTATGAATGAAGTTCTACCAACTCTTGGATGTAGAGCAGGTATAAACAAGCAGGTATTTGTAAGACGGGCAAATGTACTTATGAAAGGGCCGAAGTACCAGTTCATCAAAACACATACAGGACGTAGAACAGCTATTACCAGATGGGCTAATATGGGAATACCAGAAGGAGAGCTGAAATCTATGGCTGGTCATTCTGATATAAGAACTACGAACAGATATATTACTGCAAGCGTATCAAATAAAACAAAAAATATTTTAACGGATGGAAATATTGGAGAATGTGCTGTCGATTGAAAAAACGAAACACCTGCAAGAACTTGGAGTGAATACAGGTAACGCATCAATGACTTGGATGTTATATCCTTATGAGGAAGGCAAACAACCACAATTATCTTTACGAGAGTGGAGAACTTTCAAGGAACCGTTCAGAAAAGAACATTGTATTCCTGCATTTACTTTGCTTGACATTTTGGAACTGTTACCAAAAGAGATAAAAACAGGAACGGATACTTATTGGATTACAATGTATTTTAGTGACAATTGTTGGCATATATGTTATTCCATGTCGGATGAATTTGATTATTATCAAGAATTTTTATCTTACTCATTAATTGATGCATCTTATGAAATGCTATGTTGGTGCGTTGAGGAAAGATTGATACCATGAAGATAAAACGGAATTAATTCAAAACGACTTGGGTTTGGGCCTTATGTGAGCGTGAATCGTAATACAGGTGCTCTTATAAAAAAGGAGGATATGAATTTACTCGAAGAATGCGTGAGGCGTAGAATTATTGAAATATCAAAATAACGAAAAATAAACAATATCATGGAACAGAAAATAAAGGCTTATAAAGCATTTGATAAGGATTTATCTTGTAGAGGGTTTAAGTATGAAGTAGGTAAGGAGTATGAAGAAACAGGTTACATAAAGGTATGCGAGAAAGGTTTTCATGCATGTCCTTATCCTCTGGATGTTTTTGGTTACTATCCGCCGGCTGGGGCAAGGTTTTGTGAGGTTGAGCAGAGTGGTAAAATAGACGATTCAGAAAGTAACAAGGTTTGTTCTTCAAAAATTAGAATAGGTGCTGAGCTTGATATAAGGGGGCTTGTGAAAGCAGCTGTATCTTATGTCAAGGAACGGTGTACTAACGAGTGTAATGCGGAACCGGGAAAACCTGCCACGGCTGGTAATCATGGTGCTGCCACGGCTGGTGATAGTGGTGCTGCTACGGCTGGTAATCATGGTGCTGCCACGGCTGGTGATAGTGGTGCTGCTACGGCTGGTAATCATGGTGCTGCTACGGCTGGTGATAGTGGTGCTGCCACGGCTGGTGATAGTGGTGCTGC
>CAMDJC010000029.1:0-39087 GCA_945900015.1 uncultured Odoribacter sp.
CATTTGTTAATTTTTAATTTTTGAATCAGAAAGCCAACTGCTGATTCGCATTAATTATAACCATACCCTCCTCAAGGAATAATTGCACAATCAGAACTCCCACAATAATGAAAACAAGCAATTCCGCAAAGGCATTGGATAATACATAGTTGATTCATAATAAGTATCCAGCATATTGTCAATTCTAACTTGCGGAGTAAGACTCATCCCATTAGAAAAAGTATAACGATAGCCTGCTAAAAGATTTTGAACAGAATAGGGGTCTGCAGAATACTCCTGGTCTGTGGTAACAAAACGTCTAGCAATATAAGTAACCTGCCAAGAAGCAAAAATACCCCGATATTCTGCAGCTACACGAATATTCCATTTAAAACGAGGAACATATGGAATCTGTTTCATATAAGAACCATCATCAACATGCTGCTTTTTACGCGTACGCGATTCCGACCAATTAAAATTACCCGATACATTCGCCGATAAATCACCATATACATAGGTTAATTTTCCAAAAGCCTCAATACCATTAGATACTACATCCCGCTTATTCTGAGGAGTCCATATCCATTGATTTCCATCTTTCGGCAACCACAATATCCAGTTATCGATATACATCAAATAACCAGCAAGCTCTGCATCCAGCAACAGGAAGCGATTTAATCTCTTGCTATAAGAAATTGCCGCGTCATACGAATACCCATCCTCTGGCTTAACATCCGGATTTCCACCAGGACGCCAATACAAATCGTTCATACTCGGAAAACGATAATTATAAGCAACACTACCTTTCAATTGTAAAGCACGATCCAATAAATTGAAAACCAACCCAGCAGACCAAGTAGAAACATTTCTACGATCATTATGTTCAAACATATACTGACCATTTAGCATCATCCATTCTACAGGAATCCACCGTGAAGACACCTGCCATGAAAGAACATTCCTGCTATGTTCAAAAGGTGCAGCAACAGAGGGGATATCATAAATCACACCATCATGAACATATTTAGATGAATCAATATCGATGTAACTGCTCACCTCTATTAAATCATGCGAATAAGTCAAGGTCGTATTAAGTAGCAATGTCGCAAAAGGTGCACAGGAATAATCTAAAACTCCTTGCCATGTCTTTGAACTATTGCGACTACCCTCCGGATCAAATAATCTGCCATCGTAGCTTTTATCATATTCCTGGCGATAATAAAGCCATGCACCTTTGGCATGCAAACTATGGATACCCTTCATAAAATCCAAGCCAGCATAGCCACGAAAATTAATTTCCCGCTGTTTTTCATGCGACGTATTCATAACACCTAAGGCTTGCGGCAACAAGTGCTCGTTCTCCTGATACCAAGCTATTCCAGTTAATTTGGTAAAAGGAGATAAACGGAAATACCCCTCTTGCATTACTCCAAATTGAGAATATCGAGCATCCTTACGTTTTTCACGAAAAGGAGTATTAGTCATTACTTTATTAACATAAGTATAATCATTATCAGAATGCTGATAATATAAACGTGTTTTAGAAACGGCTTGCTGACCACTAACATTCGCCTGTCCGCCAACTGTATAAGTATTATATGAACCGTATTCTCCCAGCACTTTACCACTTACACCAGCATTCCAATCTGCATCCGTAAAAAGATTTACACTGCCACCTATTGCACCAGTTCCATTTTTTACATGACTGCTACCATAGTAAAGATTAATATTATCTGTAAAAAACACCGGTATCTGTGAAAAATCAAATGTCCCGGACATCGGTGGTGTGATATTGATTCCATTCCAATTCACTCGCGTCTGTGAGGCACTCGCGCCACGAAACGAAGCCGTTGAAAGCGCTCCGACGCCAATACTTTTGATATATATTGTCGAATTTTCAGACAATAATTCAGCCAATGAACGTGTACGATTTGCCTGCATGACAGCCGGGTCTATATGCGTAACACGTGCACCAGCACTGGCTTCATTCGCATGGCGTATTCGCTCTCTAATCACCTGCACAGTATCAAGCACGCCGTAAATAGCAACGGAATCGCGCTGCTGTGCCTTAATAGTTACCCATGGCACTAATTGCACGAAAAAAAAGATAAATAATACACTCCTCATTTCTGATTATTTCTTTTATCTCGGGAAATACACTTGGCTTGGATAAACTCCTACCCGGTAACTTTCAACAGAATTATCTTCCAGATATTTACGGATATATCCTCGCTGTGTTGTATAATCCAAGCAATCACAGATATATACATCTCCAGTTGGACTAACAGCAAAACCATACATCATACTGGCATCCGGCAAATCACGATAATGCTGAAACTCACCAGTATCCACATTCATACGCCATACACTTTGTATTCCAGCCGATGTTTTCTCAGTAACATCTACCGGACAAGTTTTAGCATTAAAATAAATCCATGTCCCTGTCGGGTCTATATCTGTACGATTATGGCTTATAACTCCTATTACTTCTCCTGCTTGCGGATGAGTACTCCGAATAGGCAGGACGTATTTTTTTACAACCCGCTCTGTATGGGTATCTATGCAAGAAAAAGAAATTCCTGTAATTTTCCCAGCCTCCATTTCATTCATACATACCCATATTTTTTGAGATTTATCTACTAACATTTTACAAGTCTTTGTAGATTCATCGTTTCTTACATCATGAATAATTCTGGCTGATTCTTTATTGATATTATTTATATCAAATACAAATAACCCATTAGCTGTTATGCCAAATAATTTATTATTTTCGACCACCATATACTCTATCCACTGAGGAACAGGTATATACTCCAAAGGCTCAGTAAAAGGAGGCATTGTACGAATACGCACCAATTGTTGATTTAAATCTGAAACTATTGCCTCGCTTTCTGTGATAGGAACAATCTGCCGCGGATAACCAGCCTGAGTATAAAGGATAGTGGCCACAGACTTAAAAGTGCCTGGTTCTATAATTTCCACCTTCCGGGAATTATTTAATGCTACAAAATAATAACCGTTAATCTTGGTTATCGATTGAGCGACATCACCCATCGGACGTCCATTAACATCCCGAAAGATATTGGGAACAACAACTCCATTACGGTAAATCACGGATATATCACCCATATTAGTGTTTATTGTTCCTTCATTCAAAATCAGTGCTTCTATATCTCCTTCACCCCATGAACCTACCGGATAACCGGTTCCGGCTTTATCACAAGCAATCAACAATATCCCAATACCCAACACCACCACTTTATACCACCAACTTTTTAGTGCCATATTCTAAAACTTTACAAATGACTTTGCTTACTGTTTTTACGCAGCTGCTTGCACTAAACGGGATATAGGACGCTTATTCTTCATTCCGACATTGTCAAAAGGCGAACAAGTCCACACATCCCATGAATAATCTTCCAATTCTCGATTGATTAGAAAAAGATTTGAATAAGAGAAGTTATTCTCTACAGGGATAACATTGCCTTTCCCCAACCAATAAGTAGCATAGCTTTTTGACTTACCCCCCAACCAATAATCTTCTCCTTCTGCAGTGATATCATCAGCATCTACAAGAATCTGATAGATTCCATCTTTAAAATCGTCTTGCGAAAAAAGTATTTCATTATTTCTTGTTCTTACTTGGAATTTTCCATCTCCATCTGCATCATAACCTAATCCCGCAAGATTATCGCCTGTCAACACAACAAACAGACGGGGATCATTTTTAGCTATAGCTTTCAACATGTCCATACCGGTCTGCTTTGTCCCCACTTCCCAACGATACCCCCAAGTAAGAAACTGAACGTCTTTATCTTCAGGATTCAACAAATCTCCACCGGTCACCCATTGTATCCCTAATACAGAACGATTGGCTCCTTGCCCTGTCCAATTCTTAATGCTAGATAAGGTAAACAATTTATCGCTCACTGTTACCATAACAGAATCAGAAGCCTCTCCAACAGAATTAATGCCAGTCACTTTTATTTTAAAGCTTCCATTTTTAGAAGCCTGAAATCGATAGACATTACCTCTGGATTCCGGTCCGTCATTTACTTGCCAGCTAAGGTATTTTACTGCTCCTTCCTTCACATGCGCCTTAAACTCCAGATACTCGTTTGGAGCGCATTCAGTGGAACCACTCAGGCTTTCTATTATCACAGAAGGCAACGGCAATTCAAGAACATCACCCTCATCATCACTATCACTGCAGGAGGAAAAACCTCCTGCAAATATCCCTAACAATAAATAAAGGGAAAAATATTTTTTCATTGTATGTTTTTATTCAAAGTTGTATGTGAAAAAGATTCCTGCAGGTGAAACAGTATGATTTTTATAATCCGCACTGATTCTAGGCTCCTCACCACTAAAATCAAAAAATGTAATATGGTTAAGATAAACATCAGTACCCCAACCTTTATTTGTATTCAGCACCACTTCGCCAGTCAATGGATGAACAGCTACGGTATTATATGGCTGTTTCCCGTTTTCCAGAACTGATGATGCATCCACCATCAGTTCTGTCTTATTCTTAGAGAATATATGACGGAATATTTTTGTTTTAGAACCATTAATATACAACGTATCACCCTTGGCCGTTACGGCAGATGTTGAAGCATATAACCATTCAAATGCCTGCATCACCTCTCCTTCCAATTTATTGCTTTTTTCAACTTTACAAGTTGCCGTATTCATTTTTGCTATAACTCCTCTATCTGTTATAACCCAAATATTTTTATCTGATGATTTTGCAACCCCTACAACAGTTCCATCAAAATCCGTTTTATGTGAAATTTCATTTTTACCGGATTCTATTTCCACAACACTATTATTGACACAAGCATAAATCTTGTTACCCACAACAACCATTGTATTTTTTAAAGCACCTTGAGTACCATCTACCAAATCAACATCTCCTGTTGACGGATGAAATACTTTAATTCCTTCATTATCTCTCAGATAAATATCATCCTCTCCCAAGACTGCTACATGAGTAGGCCAATTAACTTTCCTTTCCAGTTCTGATTGAAAATTCCTCTCCTTTTTCAACGTCTCAGCATTAACGACTGCCAAATATCCGGCTCCACCTCCCTTTTGTGAAACAATATACATTTTATTATTTGCTATAAATAAGTCCTGAGAATACACTCCCAAAGCTTCACCACCATTCTCCTTAAAATATACGGAATCTGTTATCACTCCTTTCTGAGAAATAAACGACAAAAAACTTGGCTTGTCTGCAGAACCTTCATTCAATATAAATGTCCCATATTTATACTTACCATATACTTCCACAGCAACATCAGCCGACACCTCTCCACTTGAACATGCAACACTTACAGTTATTTTCTGGTCTCCAAGTTCTTTAGCTATATAATCAAATTTCAATCCTTGTGCTACTACTTCATCTTTAATCGTCCAGATATAATTTGCATCAGGACACAGATTAGACTCTACTGACAAACGCAAAGTATCATCCTGCATAACAGTAAAACCACCACTTTGACTCACAACTTTCAGCTGAGGAATAAATTTATCATCATCATCACTACAAGAGCTCAACACACCTGTAAACACTCCCAAAATCAAAAACAATACACCGTACTTCTTCATAATTCAAGTAAAAACTATATAAAAAACCAAGGAAAGAAAGCTGCGGAATTGCCCATATATAGAAACCCATACAAGTATCCCAACGTCCGTCTTCCCTTTGGACGTTAAACATTCAATCAAACAATGGCAGGTTTTCTGACTTATTTCCCTTGTCCGTTGCCTTCCCATTTTCTCAAAAACAGTGGCAAAAGTAACGGAGAAGGTATATGAAACATACAGCAGTGGATCTGTTCAGGATTTTCACCTGATTCCCTTTCAAAATAATGTAAGCAATCTAGTGCTCAATATCTTCACCATTGAGTTTGCAAATGTAATGATACATTCGCAATCAGCAAAACAAATAGACAAAACAAAAAAACTTCCGAAGCATAACACCCCGGAAGCCGACTGAAATGAATGGTACTTAATTTAATGCAACCACTTGCACAGGTTTCACTATTTCTTGCTTTAAATATTCGCCATCAGCGCTATAAAATGCAACCATTTTAGAGTGTTTATTGCGCAAAACAATTTTATAAGAATCTTCATGATCTCTATATACTTTACTAACAGCATATGCCACATACCTTGATGCAACTTCTGAGCGTATTTCCTGCGGCAATTCACTTACACCTATCGGTTCATAAGTTTCACATCCCAGAACAAAAGGCACCACTCCCGCTGGTTCCAACGTATCCTGTTGATTTTTTTTCATCTCTAAACCTTTAACCTTAGATTCTGAAGTAGAAACAATATTAATTGTATATGCAGAAAAAGTAATTGCTCCAATAACTGCTACTATCAATGCGCTTTTTCCTATATTTTTCATGACATCTATTATTTTAAATATGCTTTCCTGTTTTTATAATTTACATAGGAAAAAACCATGCCAAAATAGCCATCCTCACACAATTACACAAATAACACATTGACTAACAACGATATTCCAAACAAAAGCCCTATTCCCTAATGATGTAGACATTTTCTACAATGTAGAAAATAAATTCACCATATGGGGAAAAATTCCACATTTTATTGTGGGAATTTTTATCCATAAACACCTCATAATTATCCTCTTCCCTTTATACATATTAATTCGGTTTAAAATTTAACAAATTAATTTTCCCGAAAACGTTTTAATGTCTTAAAAACTTTTATAGATTTGCATCCGTAATCGTTACCGAAACGATTTAACTACAAAAGATTTCATAAAAAAAGAAATAACCAATACTACTTATACTATACCGCAAACTTGTGAAAACTGCTCCCATAGGAGCAGTTTTTTTTATATCTATTCCAATTTTCCGATTGACTTCAGATAAGTCGACTCATAAAGATGTAGTTCTGCTTTTGCATCAATCCATTGGCTCCATGCTTCTTGCCATTGAGCTTGCGCTTCCAATAGAGATGTCAAAGTTTCCATTCCTACCTGATATTGATCTGTACTCATTTTTAAATTCTCCTCTGCTTGCACCAAAGCACTTTTTGCTAATCTAACTCGAGTCTGAGAATCCTGTAATGCATATTTATCGGAGCTTATTTCCAAATGCATCAAATCCGCATATTTTTCCAAGTTCAAACGGCTAATTTCTTCGTCCATGCGAGCAGAACGTATTTTATTGCGTCCTTCTCCCCAATGAAATACAGGAATTTTCACTGCAGCCAAAGCTGAAAAACCAGCACCGGCAGCATCTCTTCCATTCAATTTCACTCCTCCACCATAACCATACCCAGCAGTAATACCCAATTGTGGCAAAAAATCAGACCGACTTAAAGCGACCTTCTTCTCCTTCATATTAAATTCAAAAAGTAAAATATTATAATCCGGACGCTGCGATATCGCACTATCCAGAGACCAAACAGCCAACGACACCTCTGCTGTTAATGAATCCTGCAAATGTAATTCAGTTTCTAAATCCAGACCTATCAGACGACAAAGATTCATCTGAGCCAACACCCTACCATGTTCCACTTTCTGCAAAAGCAAATCAGCTTCATTATAACGTACTTGAGCTTTCAATACATCATTCGAGGTAATCATACCTACTTTTTCAGAATCCTGCAAATTTCTCACTAAAGAGGCCAGGGTTTCCTTATACTTACGTACCGCTATAACCTGCTCCTCCAACCTCATCAGCTGCCAATAAGCACAATCTGTTTCCAATAACACATCCGACTTGCTCATACGTACATTCTGAGCCGCTATGTTCTCTCCGATTTTAGCCATTGCATGAGCTGTACGCACCTTTCCCCCCATATAAATTGGTTGCTCCAACTGAATTCCTGTATGATAGACACCGCGCATACCCAACTGCAAATCCATATCAGGCATAAAAGCATAACTATTAAAGATAGGCTTACCATCTGCCCCCAATATTGGCTTATGAGTTTCAGGATTCAGTAGTACATCCGGCTGTAACTTTCCATCAGTTCCTGGCTTGAAAGAGGGCAAATATCCACCTTTTAATTTATAATGATATTTTTTCTGATTATAAAACCCAACACCAGTTACTGAAATACGAGGAAAAAAATCAGCACGATACATTCTGGATTCATATACAGATTTTTCTTGTTCCCTAATTGCAATATCCAATGTTTTACTACTTTGAATTGCCATATTTCTACACATCTGTAAATTTAAATCCACTTGTGCTACTACGCACATAGGCAAAAAACACAGCAACAATAATATCTTTTTCATTTTTATCCCCATTAAATATTTTTATTCTCATTTTGTGTCGAAGCTATTGCTGAGTGGTGATAACGAATATTATAAAACAAAGAATAGAGAATCGGTAAAATAACCAACGTTATCACTGTTCCTACAAACAATCCTCCCATAATAGTCACAGCCAAAGCACCAAACATATCATCATTCACTAACGGAATCATTCCCAAAATAGTAGTCATTGCAGCCAAAAACACTGGACGCAAACGAGAAGTCGATGCATCTATTAGTGCCTGGAAACGATCTTTACCTGACCGAATTTGAGCATCAACCTCATCTACAAGCACAACTCCATTCTTTATCATCATACCTACCAATCCTAATGCTCCTACAATAGCTACAAATCCAAACTCTTTACCTGCCAACAACATTCCGGCAACAACTCCTGTTATAGCCAATGGCAAACACAATATTATCATCAAAGGCTTACGGAAATCTCCAAACAAAGCAATTAAAATAGCCACAACCAATACAACTGCTATCGGGACATTCTGAAACAAATAAGACTGTGATTGTGTACTAGCCAAATATTCTCCTTGCCATTCTGTTGTATAACCTGCAGGTATATGTATTTTGTGAATCTTAGGCAACAAACTATTTCGTACGTCCGTTGAAGTATATCCTGGCGCATTATTACACTGCGCAGCAATAGCACGCTGTCCATTATACCGGCGCACCACTGGCGTTTCCCATCTAATATCAATACCAGAAGTAGCTTGACACAGCGGAACAGATCCTGCAACTCTGTGCAATACTTGATTTTCATCAATCATTCCAGCCAATAACTCTTTCATAGTTTCCATACTTAAATTACTGACAGATGGCAACAAACTCCAAACGGGAATATTATTCAAACATTCTAAACGTTCTCCATCCATACCGACACACTTAAGACAAATCGGTAAAACATGCTCTCCTTCGTAATAAGAACCGATAGGCAACCCCTCTGTTCCGGCTAACAAAGCCATACCAACATCCTCACGAGAAATATTTACGTCACGGGCCACAGCCTGATGGTAACGAACATCCATTCTCGGTGTCTGTGCTCCCCAATTATTAGTAACTAACATCGTTGTTGAATCTGCTTGCATAATCGACTCTACCTGCGCACACAAATCCCTCAATACTTCCGGGTCTGGTCCTGAAATCATAAATTGAACCGGAAAATCCATATACATCAAATTATAACGTTTCATGCGCACATAAGCCTGTGGATAATGCGATGATAAATAGGATTGTAGTATTGGCAAACTATCCTTTAAGGTTTCAGGAGAAGTAAAATTCACAATTAGCTCTCCATAAGCCAAAGACGGTTCTGCAATCGTCCTCACCAAATTATAACGAGAAGGTGTACCTCCAATACTTGTTGTCACCATCTCCACTTCTGGACGGTTCAACAAATATTTTTCTATTGAAGCCAAATCAGTCTTCACAGCTTCAGGATTTGTTCCTACCGGCATTTTATATTCAATATAAAGCTGATTGTAACTTAAATCCGGAAAAAATCCCTGTTGAATAAACCGATAGCCATAAACACTGATTAATAGCAATAAAACTGTTGCGATGACAAATGCCCAACGATGACGAACAGAAAAACCAAGCAACCGCTGGTATTTATGATAAATCGGAGCATCAAAAGGGTCATTTCCTGCTTTCCCATCTACAACTTTCTCTATTTTAAATGCCCTATCAGCCTGAATTGGGACATATGCCAATGCCAATACCCAACTTAGCCAAAGCGATACTGCCAAAACGATAAACAAATCCCGTACATATTCTCCTGTTGTATCCGGAGAAAGATAAATAGGCAAAAAAGTCAAAATACCGATTGTCGTTGCACCCAATAGAGCCCATGCCGTTTTTTTAGTGATATTCACCAAAGCAGCCGGCTTAGGAATTCCTCGTTTCAAATCCACCATAATCCCATCGGTAATAACAATCGCATTATCAACCAACATCCCCATCGCAACAATAAACGAAGCCAAAGACACACGCTGTAAAGTGCCGTGCATCATATAAAGAATCAAGATAGAACCCAACACAACAACAACCAACCCAATACCAATAATGTAACCGCTACGAAACCCCATCGCTAACATCACAACAAAAATGACAATAGCAACAGACTCTATCAGATTTACCATAAATACATTGATAGCATTCTGTACACGCGTCGGCTGAAAAAACACTTTTTTAAAATCAATACCAGCCGGTATAATAGTCTCCTGCAACTCCTGCAACTTTGCATCAATTTTTTCTCCAAGCTCAATAATATTACCCCCCTTTTCCATTGCAATGGATATCGCAAGAGCTGGTAATGAGTCGTAAACGACTCCTTGACGTTGAGGTTCGACATAACCTTTTTCGACATCTGCAACATCCGCCAAACGAACATGGTCTTTTTCATGACCACAAATCAACAAATTCCTGATATTTTCTAAATTATCAAAACGTCCATCCACATTTACCCGAACACGCTTTTCTCCACTATTATAATATCCAGAATAAACAGTCGCATTCTGCCCCTTCAAAGTAGCCACAACATCTACTGGCAATATTCCTAAATTAGCCATTTTATCCTCCCGAATTTTCACATTGACACATGAGGGTCGCTCCCCATAAATAACAACACTACTCACCCCGTCAATATCCAATACTGTCCGACGTACCAATTGGGCATAATCCATCATCTCCTGATAATTATAACCATTAAAAGTCATCGCATAAAACATTCCGTACACATCTCCAAAATCATCAAATACCATTGACGATTGTGCTCCCTCTGGTAATTGTGACTGCACATTCTCTACTTTCCACCTCAAAATATCCCAATTCTGCTGCAACTCAGAGGCAGGAACTGTACTACTTAATTCCACCAAAATATAAGACACATCATCCAATGAGCGGGATTCCACATGATCCAAATTACCCATAGAACGAATAGACTTCTCCAACAAATCTGTCACTTCAAGTTCCACTTGCCAAGAAGATGCTCCCGGGAATGCTGTAACAACCAATGCCTGCTTAACAGTAACTGCCGGGTCTTCTAACTTACTCATTGAAAAAAAAGAAAAAATTCCACCGACAACTAGAACAAAAACAAAGAAATAAACCAGTGCTCTATTTTTTAATGCAAGTTCCGTAAAATTCATAAGCCATTATTTTATAATAAACCACCTATATTTGAAGCAGACACAGGATTCAGCTGCTTCACTTTTTGCCCCTCTTTCAAATCGTTCACTCCGGCAGAAACAATCACTTCTCCTCTTTCAAGATCACCATTTACCCACACTTGCCCCGATTTATCAAAACGTTCTATTTCAACCTCTTTTTTTAATACCGTACTGTCCTGCTCTCTATAAATCCAAACATAAGTATGTCCTTTTTCGGTAAACAATGCTGAAATCGGGACCATCCAATGTTTATTACTGTCCTTAGCAAAATCTATTGTAACTAAAGCGCTCATTCCCGCTGCAATACCAGGCAATGCACTCCTTTTCAAATGAAAGCGTACTTTAAACAACTGATTATAATTAGCACCCTTTACAACATCGACCAACTCCAAAGGCAACACCACATCTGGGAATGCATCCACAACAATATAAGAGTGTTCAAAATCTTCTTTCCTTACATAATCTGTTGCTGGAATATCCACATTTACCTCAAAATATTGATCATCCAACATTGCCAAAACAGGTAAGCCTTGGCTGACTATTTCCGGAGCAACAAAATATTTATTCTGGATATATCCGTCAAAAGGTGCATATAATTTTGTATCATTCAATGCATTCCGATGAGCATGATACAAAGATGTGATACGCTCTTTTGCAGCAACAGCCTTATCATATTCATTAACAGATACACTCCCCCGTTTATATAATTCTATTATACGATTGGTTTCACCCACAACTTGGTTATATTCAGCCTGCGTCGATTCATATTGTAATCGATAATCTCTTGGATCTATTTCCGCCAGCAACTGCCCTTTACGCACCCGCTCCCCTTCTCCTACATATACCTTTTTCAAAGGACCTGCCACCCGAAAAGAGAGCTTTACTTCCTCTGCAGCTTTTATTCTGCCCGGATAATTAACCGACAATGCCCCTTCCCACTCCTCAACCTTACATGTTTTCACCAATTGATACGAATTCGAAGACTTCAACTCCGACTTGCAAGCAAGCATAGTCAAACCCAAACAACCCACCCCGATAAACAATATGCACTTGCTCAAACTGATACCATTTCCCATATTTATTAAATTTAGTCTATGCCTTTGTTTTTTAACTGCTTCTTACGTCCTATCAGCATAAATGTTTCAACACCAAGAAGCATAAAGACAAAATAAAAGAGGCACCTTAACAAGGCACCTCTTTTCAACTAAATCTAAAACCGGTTTTATTGCAACTTTCCCGTTGCTTTCAGATAATAAGTTTCACTCAAGCGCAATTCCGCTCTTGCATCAATAGCATCGCTCCAGGCTTTTTGCCACTGAGCTTGCGCTTCCATATAATTAGTAATGGTTTCCATTCCTACTTCGTAACGGTTTCTGCTCACTTGTAGATTTTCCTCTGCCTGACTCAAAGATTTTTCTGTCATTTTTACACGGGCAGCAGCATCCTCGACATTAAAACGAGTTTTAGCCACCTCCAATTGCATCATCTGTGACAACTCCTCTTGTTGTAATCGGGCCATTTCTTGCTCTGCTTTCACCGCTTTCACTTTGTTGCGCCCCTCGCCCCAGTGGTATATCGGTATTTTCAAAGAAGCAACAGCAGCAAAAGAAGCAACCCCATCCGACTCCCCATTCAGAGAAATACCATCACCATAAGCATAAGAAGCAGATACTCCCAATTGTGGTAAAAAATCCGCACGAGTCAATGCAACCTCTTTTGATTTTAATTCAACTTGCTTCTCTAACAGATTATATTCAGGTCGGGCTGTTATATCATTTCCCATATCCAGCAAATTCAAGGTAGACTCTGCACATAATGAATCATTCACATCAACCTGGCTATACAAATCCACTCCAATCACACGACATAGATTCATTCTTGACAATGCCACACCATTATTAGCCTTACTTACCAACAACTCGGCCTCATTCTGTTTCACTTGGGCTTTCAGCAAATCATTCTGGGAAGCCATTCCGGTTTCAATGGCATCTGTCACATTTTTTACCAGTTCACTCACCACTTCCAGATATTTTTCAGCCGATTTCAATTGCTCTTTCACCCTCACATATTGCCAATATGCCTCATCAGATTCCGTAAGAACCTGCGCTCTGCTAGAATGCACATTCAACTCTGCCATTTCCTTTCCAATAGATGCCATCTTAAAAGCAGATCTCACTTTTCCCCCCATATAAACAGGTTGCTCCAACATCACCCCTACAGAATAAACATTCCGCAATCCCAAAGCCAATTCAATATCCGGCAAGAAAGCATATTGTTTAAACAATGGCAAACCGTCAGCCCCCATGACAGGCTTTCCGTCAGGCCCTAACTGCATACTGTTCAATGGTATTGCCTGCCCTACATCACTAGACTGATATATGGGCAAATACCCTCCATCTATCTTATAATTCATTTTTTTATGCATATAGGCATACAAACCAGAGCCTGAAATTTTAGGCAAAAAGTTCGCTCTATAAGATTTCCAATCATATCCCGCCTTTTTCTGCTGCTCGGCTGCCACTTGCATCTTTTTACTATTCTCAACAGCCATTTCTCTACACTTCTGCAGATTCAATACTATCTCTTGAGCAAAGCATTCACTCTGCGAAACACTCAATAATACGGCTACAATTATCAATAATTTCCTCATGACAGTCTTTTATTTATCATTATCAGATCTATGTTTTCCACCCTTCCCGCTCGGATAAAACAATGCATACAAAACAGGAATAAATACCAAAGTAATCACTGTCCCGACCAACAATCCTCCCATAATAGTCACAGCCAACGAACCAAACAAATCATCTGCCAACAATGGCAACATTCCCAAAATTGTAGTCAAAGAAGCCATCATCACCGGACGGAAACGCGAAGAAGACGAATCAAGCAATGCAGTCAACTGATCTTTACCGTTTTCCACTTGCAAAGAAATCTCATCCAGCAAAACCACACCATTTTTAATCATCATTCCTATCAAACCCAAAGCTCCGACAATCGCAACAAACCCGAAATCTTTTCCACTGACAAGCATTCCTGCAACAATACCGATAGCAGCCAATGGCAGACAAAAGAAAATGATGGCAGGTTTCTTGAAATCTTTAAATAAAGATATCAAAATAACAATCATCAATACGATAGCCCAAGGCACATTCTTAAACAAATAACGCATTGCTTCACTACTTGCCTTATGTTCTCCCAGCCATTGCTTAGAATAGCCCTCCGGCAATGTTATTGTATCAATCAAAGGCATCAGATTCTTGCGCACACTCTCTGCTGTATAACCGGGAACATTGTTGCAACGAGCCTTGATCGCCCTCTGCCCGTTATACCGCCATACAACAGGATCCTCCCATTCCAATTTAATCCCCCGTGTTGCCTGTGTCACCGGAGTTGACCCCACTGCCGACGAAAGCAAATCCTCCTTCTTTATTGTCCCCAACAATAGACCTTTAATTGTTTCTGCCTTCAATCCTCCCAAAGAAGGCAATACACTCCACACCGGAGTATTATCCAAACCTCCCAACTGCTCTCCTTTATTATCCACACTCTTAATATAAATCGGCATAGAAGTCGTTCCCTCATAATAAGAACCGACCGGCAGCCCGTCAGTAGCCGCCATCAAAGACAATCCGACATCCGAACGCGTCAATCCGGCCTTCCTGGCAATAGGCTGATAATAATCCACCATCAAAACAGGCATTTCCGGTTCCCAATTATTAGTCACCAAATTAGCTGTCGGCTCATCCTCCATAATCTGTTCAGCCTTGGCAGACAACTCCTTCAACACTGCCGGATCCGGCCCCATAAACATCAGTTCTACCGGAAAATCCTCATACATCAAATTATATCGCTTTATCCGCACATAAGCATTCGGATAATTATCTGTCAAATACTGTTGCAAACCGGGAATAGCTGCCTTCAAAGCATCCGCATCTGTAAAATCAACAATCAACTCTCCATAAGACATGGCAGGCAAAGCAATTGAACGCACCAAATTATAACGGGAAGGTGTACCTCCAAAACTGGAAGTCACATGCGTAACATCCTCTCTTGTCATCAAATAATCTTCAATGCTTCCGATATCTTCTTTCACCGCCTCCAACGTAACACCTTCCGGCAATTTATACTCAATGTAGAGCTGTGTATAACTTAAATCAGGGAAAAAACCCTGCGGTATATATTTAAAACCCCATATACTCAGCCCCAACAATAATACCACAACGCCGACTGCCAACTTCTTATGGTAAAGCATATACGATAAAAAACCTCTAAACCATTGATACAAGCGACCATTATAGACATCTCCTTCTGTCACATTCGTCTCTTTCACCTTCAAATAGCGATCTGCATGCATCGGTATTTGGGTCAATGCCAATACCCAACTGAGCAATAGAGAAACAGCCAACACAATAAACAAATCCCGGACATACTCACCCACGGTATCCGGAGACATAAATATCGGGAAAAAAGCCAATATCGCTATCAACGTTGCTCCCAACAGCGGCATTGCTGTTTTCTTTCCTATATTCGTCAGAGCTTCCGGTTTCCGTACTCCCCGCTTTAAATCCACCAATATACCATCTACAATGACAATAGCATTATCCACCAACATCCCCATAGCCACAATCAACGAAGCCAACGATACTCGTTGCAAAGTGCCATCCAACAAATATAACACCACAAACGAGCCCAATACTATAATAACCAATCCACTACCGATAATCACACCGCTCCGGAATCCCATCGTCAACATCAATACAAGAATCACGACCAACACAGACTCCACCAAGTTAATCATAAACGTACTGATCGCCTCATTCACTCGTTCTGGTTGGAAAAACACCTTTTCAAAATCAATGCCGACAGGAATTCGTGATGACTTCAATTGCGCCAATTCTGCATCCACTTTCTTTCCCAATGTAATAATATTACCACCGGTTTCCATAGAAATGGATATACCCAAGGCACGCGAACCATCAAACCTCATTTCATTACGGGAAGGATCTTGATATCCTCTACTGATACGGGCTACATTCCCCAAACGCAACTGATCGTCTTCATGCCCCTGTATAATCAGATTCTCAATATCGCTGATTGATTCATAACTATCATCCACCCCCACCCGCAAACGCTTATTTCCAGTTTTAAAATATCCGGAATATACTGTCTTATTCTGACTATTCAGAGTAGCCAATACCTCTGCCGGATGCACTCCCAGATTAGCCATTTTATCCTGAATGATATCAATATTGATACAAGGTTTCCTATCCCCATAAATATCCACCCTTCTCACTCCTTCAATATCCTGCAATTCCCGTTTCACCAAATTAGCATACTCCACCATCTCCTCATCCGACACACCATCCGTTGTCATGGCATAAAACATACCATATACATCACCGAAATCATCTTTCACCACCGGAGCCTGACATCCGTCAGGAAACTGCAAAGAAGCATTCTCTACACGTCTTCTCAAAATATCCCACTTTTGCTCCAATTCTGTTGGGGGAACAGTTGTTTCCAACTCTACAGTGATTATAGACAAATCGTTCATGGATTTTGATTCCACACTCGCAATATCCCCCATTGCACGGATTTCCTTTTCCAACACATCCGTCACCTCCAACTCAACCTTATGCGCAGAGGCTCCCGGATAAACCGTCACCACCAAAGCTTGTTTCACCTTGATTTCAGGATCTTCCAATTTGCTCATTGAGACAAATGAAAAGATACCTCCAATCACCAACACCAATATTAAAAATTTTATCAGTGCCCGATTATTCAGTGCATATTCAGAAAGATTCATAATACACAGTCTCCTTTCCTTTTAAAGCAATCCACCCACATTGGTTTTGCTAACAGATTTCAACAACTCCACCTGCATACCCTCTTTCAGTTTATGCACTCCGGCGCTTACGACAATCTCTCCTTTCTCCAGACCTGCATCCAATACCACACTACCGTCTTTCAAAATTTGACGAACTTTCACGTCACGACTCTTTACTCGTTTTTCAGAAGGCAAATACACCCAGACAGAAGCTTTTCCATCCTTTTCCATCAAAGCACTCAAAGGTATTTCAGTCATCGACTGCTCACCCGGATCATAATCAATCGTAACATTCACACTCATCCCCGCAGCCAGATTATATCCGGTCTCCGGTTTCAAGCGCAAACGCATACCATACAATTGGTTCAGATTAGCTTTCTTGGTCACATCCATCAGCTCCAACGGAAAGGTTTTACCCGGATACACATCCGCGACGCATGAAAAATCACGGAAAGAATGCTGGCGTACATAATCACTGGAAGGAATATCAATCACCACCTCAAAGTATTGAGTATTAATCATAGACAACACTGGCATACCGGCACCAACCGTTTCTCCGACTTCAAAATACTTCTTTTGGACATAACCATCAAAAGGAGCCAACAAACGAGTATCTTTCAATGCATTCTGATGTGATGAATATTTAGCAGAAATCTGTTGTAATCCGGAAACAGCCTTATCGTAATCATTCACCGGAACACTTTTACGATTGTACAATTCAATAACCCTCTCCGCCTCGCTTTTGATTTGCTTATACTCTGCCTCCGTAGCACTTAATTGCAATGCATAATCGCGCGGATCAATTTCAGCGACCAAAGCCCCCTTCTTGACAAAACCACCCGCATCAACGGGTATTCTAACAATAGGACCTGCCACCCGAAAAGACAAATCCACATCTTCTGCCGCACGAATACGTCCCGGATAAGTTATTTTCAACTCCGAACGATACGGCTTCACCACTTCCGTCTTTACCATGACCACACTCTTTTTGTCCGTTTCCGACGAACGGCAAGCTGAGAAACACACAATTACACCCAGCACTACCAAAAAATTTCGAAATACCATATTGCACTAAATTATTGAATTCTCTATACAAATTATTAAAATCTACAACAAATATGCCAAAAGTACATCCACACCGTAATTTTTTATACTTTTCGGTATGTTGATATTCAAAAAAATCAATTGCACCTATTCCTCCGTTTTAGAAGCCAAAAGATACACTTGCTCATATTGCAACCTCACAGATGACAATGCATACGAAACATCTTGATGCATAATCAAATAATTCAACACTCCAGCACCTATATTCAATAAATTCTTCGCCAAAACCGAAGTTTCAATCTCCGGCCTCAACTCTCCAGCCAGCTTTGCATTTAAAATCAACTGTTCCAATTTTGACAAACGTAGCATCTTTGATTCAGCCACCACCTGCTTTAATTCCGGATACACGGCTATCACCTCCACAATCAATGAAAGACACAAAATCTCAGGAATCTCGCTACTGAATTCCCTGGCTGTATAATTATCTATATCCATCAGCTTTCGAATCGTCAAATCAACATATTCCCTTAATGTTGAAATACGTCCGAATTCCTCGGTACGTTTGGCATCCAGCAAGGCATAATAAGCACGCAATCCTTCTTTCAAAACCTCTTCCTTACCGGAAAAATGGTAATAAAAAGTACCGCGAGTTATCTTGGCAGCTCTCTCAATATCACTCAAACGTGCAGCCTTAAACCCCTTTTTCAAGAAAAGGAGAAAAGCCGTCTCTATTATCTGCTGCCTTGTATTGGTCATTTCTTTATCAATAAATAATATTGCTCAAACTGCATCCGCATATCCGAGAATGCAATCCTCATATTTTCAGTACTCAAATCAATATTCACCATACTGGTAGACACCGACATCAAATTTCTTGCCAACACAGATGTATCCAATTCCGCCTTGATTTCACCAGTCTGTTTGGCTTTCAAAATCATAAACTCCCAACGTCCCAACCTCAAACGTGATAGCTTATCAATACTATGACGAAATACCGGAAAAAGATTTTCAACCTCCAAAATTAATTGAAAAAAAGCCACTTCTATGATAAAAAACTCGAACAACTCCTGCCATTGCTCAGCATTTCTCTCCTTTCTATCCACCAGGACAAGAATGTACTCCCTCAACGAACCTATTTTCAAAAACTCCTCCTCACTCATCTCGCTGCTCACTGAAAGATATTTTTCAATACCCGCTTTTAAAATCTCCTCCTTATTGCGAAAATAGTAATAAAAAGCCCCCTTTGTCAGCCCTGTTGCCGCTTCCAAATCCTTCAACGAACAGGCACCATACCCCTTGTTCAAAAATTGAAAAAAGGACTTATTTACTATTTCATCTCTTAAATCCGCCATGGTTTATACTTTTCGGTATGCAAAAATACATAAAATACACAAACGAAAAAAATTATACATACAGTTTCCGCCTTGAATTTGAGGCAATAAATTACGACACATATTGTATTGAAAAAAACATTTTATCAAATTTATATAAAATCTTGGTTTTGTCATTCTGTTTTCATAGATTTGTTGTAGGCATCAATTATTCTGTTCATGAAACTACAATTCATAATCATGAAAATATTATTTGTAGTTTTATCAGTAATGTACATTACTGCCGCACAGGCTCAAGGGATTTATATCCCGGGGAAAGTAACGAAAGGTGATTCCGCTGCATATTACTGCAAAAAAGCTATGAGTATTATTCTTGAAGTTGGAAACACCCGGAATGTGGACACAAGTTATACCATGTACTACAAAGACGGAAGGGAGTTTGATGATGAGAACTTTGCCGTCCCCCTTAAACACTCGCAGGAAAACCTACTGTCCGTATTCAAGGATTTCCTAACCCAGGAGGAATGGGAAAAGCTAAAGGGAAAAAATTCGTTTCTTCTATTAATAGAAATTACGGCAAACACTTCAGGGAAAGCGGAAGAAATCATTTTTAAATTCAGAGAGACAGATCCGGTCATGATGCACATGCCTCCCGACAGGCTGTATGAACTGGAAAAACGGTTGAAGAAGGTATTGGAACTGCACCCTCGTGCATACTTTTCACAATTCAAGAAGATAAAGTACTTTGACTCTATCCGCTATAAAAACATTGCACCATTTGATAAAAAAAAACTAATGACACATAAAAACCATTTATCATGAAACAACTGCTCATATCTATCATTTTAATTCTGATTACCTTTTCTGCCATCGGAAATCAGGATTCTACACAAACAGAATGGAAAGAAAAATATTTTGAATATTCTATAATTAGAAACAATATTATAGCCGTACCTTTATTCTCTATTCCTCCTCATAAACACCCAGATATGATCTATGCAAACGTAGAGTTTTGTAATAAAGACTATTCGATAAGAGACTGGACCGAATTTACAATTCAATTCATTGAGCAAGTATTAAAGAAACATTTAACTATCAAAGAAATCAAACAATTAAACAATGAAGACATTCAATGGGCAAAAGCTAGACTCCATTTTGAATTCAGTCATTCAGGTGAAATATTATATACTTGGTTTTCGTGGAAAAAAGATGTGAACCACATATTCATAGATGAGAAACTGTATGCAATCTATCAGGATTTCATGAAAATGAAAATTGATACCGAAGGTTTTCTATGGTGGCTTAAAGGTAAAAAACCAACAACCGAAGAACAGAAGAAAATATATGGTTCTATTTCTATACCTTTTTTCTTTCATAAATGGCCATAATCATGAAAATATTATTTGTAATTTTATCAGTAATGTACATTACTGCCGCACAGGCTCAGGGGATTTATTCGCCGGGAAAAGTAACAAAAGATAGATGACTCCGCAGCGTATTAAAACCTTAATGCTATCCACTATAAAAATATCGTGCCGCTTAAAGAAAACATAACTAATATGAAAGCTAAATTCTTTTCTATTGTACTGATTTTAACAAACATCTTTGTTATTAATTTATTTTCCCAAAGCACAAAAAACATGCAAGAAATTCTGATGAGCAAAAAATGGTATCCTGATATTTATGATAAAGATGATAAAGAAACCTCTTTTTTCACATTTACAAAAACACAACAAATAGACTCTACAATAACTGAAGAAGGTGACTTGGAGATATATACTGCTACATACTATTTGAGCGATACATTGGATGAAGTATTTAAGCCTGAAAAAGTTGGAAAAGCAACAAAAGGGCAATATATGATTCTAAATACAAGCCATACTCCATCCGTTATATACACATTCAGATACAAACTAATCGAAGTATCTGAGGGAAAAATTGTCATACAACATCTAACTCCAGGGATGTCCATCTATGGGCATATTAATACCTGCTATGCAATTCCTCCTAAAAGAGAATAAAATTACTCCATTACAAAAATGTTGCCTGATTTGAAATATCCGACTTTTCGGGACAGAATCAAAACCTTATAAAACATCGTATCGCTTGGTGAAAACAACAAATACCGACAAAAATAATACATAAAAAGCTGCACCATTTTCATGCTACAGCTTTTATCTACCAACTTTAAATTATACTTATTTCATTTTGTACTTTTCAATAATACCCCTGATTTTATCTTCAGTTAAAGCTGTTTTTTCATCCGCAATCCCACTTTCTCCATGTGGATTTCCCTGCCAACGTACAATTCCTTTAGGATCAATAATAATAACAGAAGGGATTCCTTCCAATAAAAATGCATTAAACAACTCATAATCAGGATCAGTAGACTGATAAAATTCTATTGGTACAAACTTCTCATTCGATTGTTTTTTTGCCTTCTTTATATCTTCTATCCCTTCTTTTACCTGCTCTACAGTCTGCGTTGCTACAGCAATAAATACAGCATCTTTCTTAAACTTCTTGGAAAATTCATTCATTTTAGGGGTAAACTTAACACAAGGTCCACAAAACGTTGCCCAAAAATCCAAAACGATAAACTTATTTGTCGTATCTGGAATCTCTGTTATCCACTCTCCGAATTTTAATACCGGAGCTTTTTTATTCAACAAAGGACTGCTCCAATTAAATGTTTCATCTTCCTGAGCAACAAGAAAAACAGGCAATAAACAAATATATATTAAACAAACTATCTTTTTCATAACCAACGATTATTCAGTTAAAAACTTTTTCAACATACTCTCTGTCAAATTAAAAACATTTTTATCCCCCTCTCCGGATTTCAGCACATGCCCCTCCCATACTACAACTCCTTCCGGATTTATCAGATAAGTTGTAGGCCATCCTTCAATACCAATCACATTTTCGATTACATCCACGCTCACAAAGCCATTATAATACTGTATATCTGGCTCAACCATCAAACTGACAATATAAGGCTCATCTGCCGTCAAACCTACCACACAGAGTGTATCCTTATATTTTCGTGCCAGCTCATTTTGATAAGGGACTGTCCTATGCATGACAGGATAAGCCATTATACACCAAAAATCAACCAAGACGAATTTCCCCTTTACATCGGGCGCTTTTCCCAACCATTCCTGTACTTCAAATTTGGGGAATTTCTTTCCAAGTAACGAATGCTGCAATTGTCTTTCCTGTCCTTTCACCTGTAAACAGAAACAACAACCTATTAATAAAGCTAATAATACACCTATTTTTTTCATTTGCCTTTATAATATTTCTTAATTAATTCTTTCAATAAATCTTCTGTTATCGCTTCACCTTTCAACAACGCAAAACACTCATGTACAACCTTTCCTTCCGGATCAAGCACATAACAATAACACAAAGTAGTTACTCCGTACTTCTCCACCGTTTTAGGTGTAGAAGCATATGGATATTCAAGCATTGGCTCTATATCCATAATAAAATCAGGTTCATCAGGCGACAATCCTATCACCTGCAATTTATCCGCAAATTCCTTTGCAAATTTATTGAATCTGGGAATATCGACATAAGCAGCCATCGGCTGGGTAGGAGACCAGAAATGTAACAACGTCAATCTGCCGTTTCTACTCTCCGGTTTTTTATTAATCCACGTAGCCTCCTCTATTTGCGGAGCTTGCTTACCCAGAAGCCTAGGAGGACGCATTGCTTCAATTTCCTCATCAACCTCTTGTCCTGAGACCATTCCTGCAAAAAGCAAGAACATCATTAAAAATAATACTCGATTTTTCATAAATATAAATTATTCCACATCCCGTACACAACGTACAGAAAGCATTTTGTTTTTATCAATAAGAATACGTGCCACCTCATCCGATTTATAACTTATCTGACGACAATACATCATCTGACTACCTTCAAATTCCGGAGTTGAAGTCCAATAAAATCCATAAACATAAGGGAAATATACCTCAAATCCATACATATAATCCATCTCTCCCATACCTCCGTTCCTACAACGTAAAGCACTCTCATCCTGTTGCAACAACGCTCCGACAGGAGCCCCTCTCCATTCCATTTTTTTTGTATCCGTTTTAGACATTCCCAATGATCTCTCCAATTTCTGCCAATCTTTATCTGTCGGCAAACGCCATCCCTTGGGCACAGCTTTCAAAGCAGCAGAATATGTATAGACGCGACCAAATGTCTGCAAATTCTTGGCAATTTCTAATTCTTTATCTATTGGATTACGATTTTCTTCATGAATCACCTCACATCCATCAGCCACCTTGACTTTTAGATTTTCTGTCATCCATTCCAAATCTCCATATCTGACATAAGGATATTCATTCCCTTCATCATCTACAAACACTCCTTTGTCATCCGGATAGACAACAAACCTTTCCTCATCGTCTGAACAAGATACTCCAAACAACAACAAACCTATTATAATACCAATACGAATATTCATAATTACTCCGATTTAAAACTTAACCTATTTTAAAACCCAACTCAACAATAGCCTGTTTTAACAATTCAAGCTTACGAAGAATGACATCATAGTCTGCATATTTTTGCTTAAACTCTTTCTCTTTTCTTTCCAATATTGCTTCCAAATACTTATCCCTGTCATCCAAATAAGACACATCATAAAACACCAAAACCGCATTTCCATCCTCATCCTCCTCCCAACTAGATGTAAAGGACAAAATCCCAGTCTGGCGCAAGAAATCTTCTTCCGTGTCAAATTCTCCTACAATTTCATTACGTCCATAATATGCATTACCATAAGCATAAAAATCCTTCAAAACATTGGTTGTCAAAAGCTTAATCAACAACTTCTTCAAAAACTTATCAGCAAACTCCTGCGGATCTGCCAACAATCTGCTCATTGAAAGTGCGATAGCCCTTGATCCTACATAATCACTTTCTTCGTGTAATTCACTCCAACTTCCCACAAGATCACCCTCTTCAATCTGATAAGCTGTTGCTTTCAAAGTTTCCACCAATAAAAAGGAATAAGGATAATATGCAGTATCCATCGAAGCAAGTATATTATTTTTTACAATATCAGCAGCTTTTTGCACCCGTTCTTCCTCTGTTGCATAATCAAAAACAAATTTCCACTGTCTTGTACTTGTTATTCCGTAAGTCAAATCCAACAACTCTGTTTTATAAACCGGATTCCCATACATATCAACTCCCACATACTCATGTTTCAAAGTATCGTTCAACAACAGATAACATCCGGTTTCCGCATAGAAATCCTGACATATTTGAACATAAGCTCCGGAAAAACGATTAGGATAAAACAGATTGACCTCTGAATCTCTTGGTATTATACTATCCTCCTTACTACAAGCCCACACGCTTATCAACAGCATCAGGCATAAATATATTTTCATTCTTTTCATAAACCAGCATTTTAAACATTCAACGGACAGACTCTACTGAAACAGGAACACGTTCTTTGCGCGGATTAGGCTCCAATTCCTCAAACTGCAAAACTTCATAAGGAATTTGCAGAGTCCACGAAGGGTCTCCTGCCATCAATTCATAAGTACTGACAGAACTTATTTTATCTGCATTGAACAACGCAGAATACGTGTTCCGTATCGAACCGGTAAACGGCACCTTCTCACACACTGTGTACCGTCTCAAATCAAACCACCGTTGCCCCTCAAAACACAACTCTCTCCGACGTTCGTCACGGATTTCCAAAACAAGATTCTCTCCTTTTAGATTCGTCTGTGTAAAATTACCTCTTTTGATTCGATGCTTTCTCAGCTCATCCAACGCTTTCCTGGCATTTTCATCATCTCCTTGATTAGCCAAAGCTTCTGCCAAATTCAACCATGCCTCTGCTGTCCGGAATAAACAACATTCTGACACTTCCGCATTTACACCACTTCCCTGTAGAGAATATTTATTACAGTCCCAAGCAGGAACTCCCTTTTTTTCATAAACAATAAAATATTTACTACGCAAATCTCCATTCTTGAAACACTTCTGCAAACCATCAGAAACACTCACACCTGCAAAAAGATTTGTCACTAAATTAGGTATGTTATTTCCACCCATTGAAAAAATCACCTCAGGAGAATCTGCTTTAGCAAACACATCCGACTCTCCAAAAGTATTCAAATCAACAAGCTCGTCCTGTAAATCAAGACACAATTGGGCATATTCTGCAGCCTTTTCCCAATTCTGCATATATAGATATACCCTGCTTTGCAACAAACGAACAGCGGCAATACCTGCTCGGAAAATCGATTTCCGTGAAATACCTGCCAAATTCTCAGCAGCTTTCTCCAAGTCCGTCACAATCTGCTTATATACATCAGCCAACGTACCTCTCGGGAAACTGATATCTTCAATATAATAACTTGTCTTAACCGGTATTCCCAAGGTTGCAGAAGCACTTTCCGGCACATAGGGTTGGCAATAAAGATTCGCCAATATAAAATAATACGCAGCTCTCAAAAAATAAGCCTCACCGCGTATTCTCGCCACATTCAGAATATCTTTATCCCGTTCAACCTTCTGTTTGTCTATCTCATCAAGAATCATATTGGCAATATTTATATGCTTATATATTTTATTCCAATAAGTATCCTCCTCTGTCGCTGTAAGTTGGTCAACCGCATACCCCACACGGTATTGCCAGGTTACATAACCGAAATATTTCTTCGTCGGCTGCGCATAATCAGGCTGACTAACTTCGTCTGATTCCATATTTTCCTTAGTCTCATCTGCCATCAAATGAATATACGGGAAATAACACGCATCTGTATTCCCAAATGCCGTTTCCATATAAGTCTCACCGATCAGCAATTCATCCAAATCTTCATAACTTCGAATATAAGCCTGGTCTTGCGAATATTCTTTCAAGAAATTAGCACAAGAAGTCCCCAGCATACTCATTAATATAATTGCAACTATATATTTCATAATACACATTGTTTAAAATGATACACTCAGACTAAACGACCAAGTCGGTCTTTCTGATAATTTAACATCTGCAAAACCACTCTGCAAAGGAGTCTGATTCTTCAACTTTTTAGAACTGATATTAAAAACATTTGTCGTTGAAACTGTTGCTGTCAACATTGAAATGCCCAATTTTGACAATTTTTCCGTAGGCACATCATAACTCAAGCTTACATTTGAACATTTTAAATAATTACCTGTCACCACTCTAAAATCCGAATTATCATACATACTCCAAGCATTATTGGCAATAATCTGGATGCCGTTATCCTGTTCAGACAAGGACCAATGTATTAAATAAGACAAACTTTCCGGGTCAGAACCATTTACAATATTAGGCACATCGGTATGATATTCATCACCGGAACGTTGCCAACGGTTGATAAATTCATAATTTACGTTCTTTTCCGGATCAAAATTCAACCCGTCATTATATAATGCAAATAATCTTACTTTTGAGCCTAAACTATAATTCAACATCACACCAAGCCGAAAATTCTTATATCGGAATGTATTATTAATACCTCCTTGTGCTGTCGGTTCCCTTTCTCCAGAAGGAACCAATACCGTTGTATAGGTATCATATTTACTTTTACCTACCAACTCTTGCTTACGGTCGTGCATATCGTTAAAAACAGGTCCTCCATTATTGGGATTCAATCCAATATAACGATACGACCAAAAAGTCCCCACAGCATGTCCCTTTGTCAAAGCATTTCCACTAAGAAAATCTGACAATTCATATTGATCCGCTCCCGGCAATGTTTCCATAGAATTATATACTTTCGAAAATGATGTAGAGAAGGTCCAGCGGAAATTTTCATTCGAAATCGGAGAAATCGTTGCATCAATACTCCACCCCTGATTATTAATCGTACCGGAATTTATCACATACTCTTTTTGACCGTTCACACTGGAAATTCGTTTATTTAAAAACGCATCCTTCGTATGTTTATAATAATAAGAGACATTCAACTGCACGGCATTATTAAACAAAGCAAAATCCAATCCTGAATTAAACGAACTTGTACGTTCCCAGCGTAAATTCGGATTTGGATAAACATTTACCTTAGCTTCCAATTCATTGTAATGAGAATTAAACGGCAACTTCTTTATAATCATCTCAGGAGACTGACCGCTAAGCATGTTCCCCTGATACCCGTAAGACAAACGCAAAGCAAGATTGCTTATCCATACATTATCCATCTGCGCATGTTCTGAAATATTATATGAACCCGACACCGACCATACCGGTAACAATTTCTCATTACTACGGCTACCGAATTTATTTGAACCATCAATTCGGGTATTTGCATTTAAGGTAAAAAGATTCCTATAGCTATACGACACTGAAAAATAAGCAGAAATCATATTCGTCAAATTATCTGATACTACAGGTAAATTACTTTGGACCCATGATTTATAAGCAGGATAATCATCCAAAACTACCGACGTAAACTGACGACCACGTTCTGCATAATATCCTCGTTCCGTCCGTGAATATCCCTTATATTTGCTTGAACTCACCTCATAACCAATATTTGCTGCAATATTATGTTGCGCATCATCTCCGAAATACTTATTAATATCAATCTGCAATCGTGCTGTATAAGAATTATTTCTAGTATAATCTTTTCCCAATTCTCCACCAAACGGCATCATACTTCCTCCTTCCTGACCCTTAGGTGCCAACTGCCCGAAATCTGATTTTCTAAGACAAGCGGCATACCATGTATTTTCACCATTAAAACTTTCCTGCTCTGTATTGGCTAAAGAATATGCAAAAATACCTTGTAGATTTATCCAATCGGCAATCATATAACGCATGTTCACCGTCATAGAAATAGCACTGTTATCCTGCTTCTGATAACCATTCTCTACCTCATTCAAGATATTAAAATCATATAGTTGCTGATAACCATGCTTCTTTTTATAGTAAAAATAATCTCCATCTTCATCGTATGCAGGAATTGCACGACTGGCAGTATAAGCATAATCAACAGGATTAATTGTCTGGGCATTATATTTCCTATTACCAAGATTAGCATTTAATCTTAACCCCAACTGAACCTGTTTCCCCAAACTGGCATCCAGATTCAATGCTGCCGTATATCTCTCAAACTTATTATCCGAAATCACGTCATTATCAATCGCATATCCTAGAGATGAATAATAACGTATATCCTCATTACCTCCGGAAATACTGACAGTATGCTGATGCGAAAAAACATCATTCATCAACAAATCGAACCAATCCGTATTCATCGTTTCTATTTTCTGTACTTCCCGTACAAACTGCTCGTGAGAAATTGTTTTATTATACAATTGATCTACCAATCCTTCGTATCCCAATAAGTTCACATCCTCTGAATAAACATGATGTTTTTCAACCAAGTCTCGGGAAAAATCCACCCTTTGCTGTGAATTCATCAAATTAATATGTTTACTAGTATATCTAGGACGGCGACGAAATGTTGCAGAAAAGTCATAATTAACTTCAGGACGTCCTATCTTCCCTTTTTTGGTTGTAATTACAATCACGCCATTGGCAGCCTTTACCCCATAAAGAGCTGTTGCTGAAGCATCTTTTAAAACATCAATACGATCTATATCTTTAGGATTTAAACCTGCAATAGCATTACCGATACGATTCACATAATCAGGGTCATTCAACTCCTCCGGAGCAATAGGTACAGGATCCTGTACAATAATTCCATCCACCACCCATAATGGCTCTCGATTGCCAATCAATGTTGATGTTCCTCTAATTCGAATTTTAGGAGCGATTCCAACTTCACCAGAGTTTGTAGAAAGAATCATATCAGGAATCTGTCCTTGCAGCATTTGGTCTATAGACATTGTGCCGGGAATCATAATATCCTCAGCCTTAACGCTAGTTACAGCACTGGTCAATTTCTTCTTATCAATCACCTGATAACCTGTAATCACCACTTCCTCCATTTCAGTCGAAATCATCTCCATAACCACTTTCAGGTTGTTTTGTCCCTTGTAAGGAATCTCTTTCGTCTGCATTCCTATGAATGAAAAGACCAATGTCACATTAGGTGATGGCAACTCTATCCGAAACTTACCCACCACATCTGTCGTAACTCCATAACTGCTTCCTTTGATCATAACGGTCACTCCCGGCAGCGGTCCATTCTTATCCGTCACGACACCTTCTACAACGATCGCTTTCACCGTTTGATTATTCATTACCTTCTTGACCTCTTTACGCAAAATAATCAACTTATCTTCAAATTCAAAATCCAATCCTGTGCCGGCAAGATAAGTTTTTAATAAATCCTCTACTTTTTGATTATCAGCATTAACATTTAACGAGATTTTCGACACATCTTCCGATTTATACACAAATGTGTATTCTGTCTGCATTTCAATCTCTTCTAAAAGGTTAATAAGGAGTATATCGTTTTTATGTAAACTGACAGTCTGTTCCTGTCCGAAAGACCGGGCATAAATACTTGACTGACCGATTAATAAAAACAACACAACAAGCCTATACAACCTAATACGCCCAAAATACCTACAGCATTTTTTCATTTCAATTCATTCATATTAGATTAAACAATTTTATTTCGATATCACAACTTTATTTCCTTTCAAAACAAAACGCAAAGAATTTGTTTTTTCCAATTTATCCAACACCGTTTGAATATTTTCATAACGATCCGTATTCAAATAATAGCACACGTCCTGCAACTCAGAACTTTCATATTCTACTTCCACATCGTACCATCTCGCCAACTCTAGAAATATTTCACGCAGAGGACGGTTTTTCATAATAAATCTACCGTTTTTCCATCCCAAAGCTTCTACCGTATTAATTTGTTGTGTCAACAACGAGCAGTTTTTTTTAGTATATACAGCCTGAATATTAGGAGTCAAAACTACCGTATCTCCATTTTCATAAGACTGTCTGATACAACCTGTCACTAAAGTAGTCACTATCTCCGGCTCATTGTCATAAGATTTTAGATTAAAGCTTGTTCCCAATACCGTTATTTTAGACCCGAAGGTTACAACACTAAAAGGTGCCGTAGAATCTTTAGCCACTTCAAAATATCCTTCCCCCATTAGTTCCACAGCCCGATTGGTCGCCTCAAAACGCTCAGGGTATTTCAATGTAGATTCTGCATTCAACCACACTTTACTACCATCACTCAGTTGTAATAAAAAATTACATCCACGAGGCACGGTAAGCGTATTATACCGGACCTTCCCCCCATCAACTTCACCGCTGTTTTTCTCCTTTAATATCGTATATACCAACTTTCCTTCTTCTTTCAATTCAATATTCAAGATAGAGTCAGCACTATACAATTGTCTTCCCATTTCATCCAAAGACACCGTTTTACCATCTCCCAGCGTAAGTGTTACGCCTGCTGGAATCTCCAACCTGTCATCCACCGTAGAATTATATCTGAAAAACAACACACTTCCCAAAGCCAATACTACCAACGCTGCATAACCTAACAACAATTTTATATAACGATTCCGTCTATACAACCTTTCCTGAATGCTGCCCCATGCGGCAGCATCATCCAACTGTTTCCAAACAGGCACATTCTGAAGAGTCCAATACACCTGCACTTTTTCACGAAATGCTTTTTTGTTCGATTCATCTTTCAATGATTCTTTCAAAATAATTCTTTCATCATCTGTCAAATTATTTGACAAATAATCCATAATGAGCCGATCAAAATCTTTTTTCAAATTTTCCATATCAGACAGACAAACAAATTATAAAATGGGTGGGTAGTTTCACCATAAATTTTTCACCAACAATTTATTTCCCTAAAAAAACAACTGCTTCTCTTTAAAAGTCGTACATTTGAGCCTAAACAATTCAATCATGGAACCATTAACAGACCAATTCATCATCAGCCTTTTGCAAGAAGACCTTGAACAAGGTTGTTCCAAATTATTTGAACGTTACTATAAACCCTTAATCATTTTTGCAAAATCTTACACAAATGACATTGAGTCGGCAGAAGATTTAGTACAGGATGTCTTTTACCAATTCATTAAAAATAAAAGTTATCTTACAATAAAATCCAACAATCTGTCAACCTATCTTTTCAGAGCCGTAAGAAACACCTGCCTCAATCAACTTAGTCAAAACCATATCATAACTTCTGATATCGAACAAATCAAATATGATGCTATAGACGAGATAGCACCTTCAATCGAACCGGAACTGATTGAACAGTTGATGAATGCCGTCAACCAACTACCTGAACGGACACGCCTTGTTGTCAATGCCATCGTATTACAGAACAAACGTTACAAGGAAGTTGCCCAAGAGCTTGACATTTCCGTCAACACAGTCAAATCGCTACTTTCAGCCGGCCTCCACCGCCTGCGCAATCAGTTCCCAAAAGAATATTGCCAACTGTTGTTTCTGCTGTTTCGCAACAACAGTCCCTTGGGACTATAAATGCGACACCTCCCATAAAAAGATATGTCGCACCTTTCCTACCTATCTCAATAGTATGAAAGAGTTATTTTACATTCAGACTCATGCATACCATTCATACGTTTAAAAGAAACCCCGGTTATCTTTTCTCCTTCCAAAGCATAGTTCACGTCAAAAACATTTTCTTCCTCTCCTTCCACACAACGGTGTTTCACTGGCAAATTCTCGGATGTTTTACCGCAGCAATTCAATATATGAGGCATAAATAAAGACAAATTACCGTAAAATATCGAATAATTACTATAATACATCCAAGCCACAAGATCAAATCCCTCTATATTCCGATACATAGAATCTGTAAAATCAAAATTATCAACCACGACTTGCACCAAATTTCCTCCTTCATAAACATAATCCCCCAGCCAATCCAAATTCTGCAAATAGTCCCCTTCATACGTCCAAAACATTCCTAATTCTTCCAAAGTCCATCCTTCTTCCACTCCACTGACCACTTTACCATCCTCCAAATTATAAGTATAAGAAACACCTCCCAAAGGATTTACTACAATCGTATTCCCTTCATAAGCAACATTTATTTCATCTATCTGCATCTCTCCGGCTTTTGTCAAAGCATATTCTTCATAATCATCTCCACCATACTCATCCATCAGATAAATATGACGAATCGTAACTATTTTTCCATCTGCATAAACAAATTCAAAAGTTTCATTCAGACCGTTAACCTCTTCTATGGAGATGGCTTTTACCATACCTGTTACATCATCAGCCTCCAACACAACCACTTTTTCCTTCAACACGGTTGTTTTTCCTCCCTGCACGGCTGACAACTGGTACACACCCGGCTGAAAATCTTCAGGCAAAATAAAATACATACCGGAAGCATCCGGTTCTATAACAGCATCCAACTTCACATCATCTAAATATAGCTTGGCGGTCGTTTTAAATTCCTTCCCTTTAACCAACACCTTTTGTCCGACAAGCACGGTATCCTGCATGTTTATTTCCGCTATCGTCTGCTCAATACTATCTTCATCTTCACCATTTTCATCACTTTCATTGTCCGAACAAGCATTGAAAGCGCATACACTACATACCATCAATAACATTAGCCAAATTTTTTTCATAGTCTATATTTTTACATTTAAATTAATTGTTCTAATAGACAGACAAGAAAACTTAAAAATGGGCGGCCACATTTCAATATTTAACTTTTATTAAACCATTGTCATTACATTTATACGACACCGCCCGATATATAAAAACATAAAGTATTTGTACTTTTGCCATACAATCAGAAATAAACAAACAGACATATTTTATATTATATGACAAAAGAGAAATGGGGCGGACATCTCGCTATTTTAACAACCAACCTTATTTTCGGATTCAACACCCCCATTGCCAAAACCATCGTTCCCGAATGGATTAGTCCGTATGGGCTGACTTCCATACGTATGGTATTTGCAGCCCTTGTTTTTTGGGGAATCAATCTTTTCACGGTGCAAGAACGCGTGACAAAGAAAGATTTATTCATTCTATTCTGGGGAGGAGTATTCGGACTTATCGGGGCTCAACTCTCCTTTGCCAATGCGCTACGTTTCACCTCGCCCGTAAACATCTCCATCATTGCAGCCATGACCCCTATTGCCGTTATGCTGCTGGCTGCTCTTGTACTCAAGGAACCTATCAGCTGGAAAAAAGCCATCGGCGTCACCCTCGGAGCATCAGGAGCCTTATTGATTATACTATGCTCCTCTCATGGACAGACCGGTAAAGGAAGCCTCATCGGCAACTTGTTATGTGTAGTAAATGTAGTAACATACGCTATCTACCTGGTCATCACACGTCCCATATCACAACGATACAGCCCCGTCACCCTCATGAAATGGATGTTTCTTTTTGCAGCCATCATTGCAATCCCCCTCGGTATACGCGAATTGCCGGAAGCCCGTATGTTCTCGACAGAGGCAGGATGGCACATCTGGTGGCGTCTGGCATACGTTGTCATGATAGCCACAGGCGTGGCCTATATACTCGTCCCCATGGCATTAAAACGCATACGACCAACTACAGCCAGTATGTACAACAATGTCCAACCCATTGTCGCATCGGCTATTGCCATTTTTATCGGGCAGGACATTTTCACCTGGGACAAACCGTTAGCAGCCCTTATGGTGTTCAGCGGTGTTTACCTGGTAACACAAAGTAAGGCAAAGGACGATGAAAGATTAACGGACAAACGATAAAGTTTTAACGAGTATTTTCTTAACTTTGCCATAGAAACCATATAAAAATTAATATAACATGGAAAAACAAGCAGCATTGGATTTATTGGATTTTATCTATGAGAGCCCGACAAGCTTTCATGCCGTACAAAATATCAAGCAACGCCTGCAGGCTAACGGATTCAAACAACTGTTTTCCGGCGAAGCATGGCACATCGAGCACGGCGGAAAATATTTTGTAACCAAAAACCATTCATCCTTATATGCCTTTATTCCCGGAAACGGCAATATTGCAGAAGAAGGATTTAAATTGATTTGTGCACACAGCGACTCTCCTACTTTCAAAATCAAACCCAACGCAGAAATGTTGGTGGAAGGAAAATACCTAAAACTGAATACAGAGGTATACGGAGGTCCCATCATGTACACGTGGTTTGACCGTCCGTTGTCATTGGCTGGCCGCGTTATGCTGAAAAGCGATCGACCACTGAAACCAACCACACAATTTGTAAATTTCAAACGCCCGTTATTGGAAATTCCCCATCTGGCCATCCATTTCAATCGCGCAGTCAATGACCAAGGCAATCCGTTAAGCAAACAAAAGGACATGCTGCCGGTAATCGGTATGGTAAACGATGCTCTCGAAAAAGACAACTTCCTTTTAAAATTGATTGCCAAAGAAATGAATGTTGCAGAAGATGAAATTCTCGACTTTGACCTCACTCTCTACGAATATGCAAAAGGTACATTAGTGGGTGTCAACGAAGAATTCATTTCATCCGGCCGATTGGACGACCTTGCCATGGCCCATGCAGGAATGACAGCACTGCTTGATTCAACACCTTGCAACAAAACAAAAGTACTGGCTATTTTTGACAACGAAGAGGTGGGTAGCGGCACCAAGCAAGGAGCAGCAGCCCCGACCTTACGCACCATCTTAGAGCGCATCGTATTCGGCCAGGGAGGCAAACCGGAAGATTTATACCGTGCCATCCACAATTCATTCATGATTTCAGCAGACATGGCACATGCCGTGCATCCAAACTATGCTGAAAGACACGACCCGACCAATCATCCCATCATGAACGGAGGTCCCGTCATCAAAATCAACGCCAACCAGAAATACGTCACAGACGGAGATTCTGCCGCCGTATTCAAGACTATCTGCAAAATGGCCGGTATTCCATACCAGACCTTCGTCAACCATTCAGACATGGCGGGAGGTTCCACCCTTGGCAATATCCTGCTGACCCAAATGGAAATGCGTGGAGTAGATATAGGCAACCCGATGTGGGCAATGCATTCCGTACGGGAAACCGCCGGTGTAAAAGACCAGGAATACGTTATCAAAGCATTCACAACATTCTACAACATCTAATAGAACAGGAGCTGACCTTTCCGTCAGCTCCTGATTTTATCATCATATTCCCATCCAACAATCATGAAAATCATTACCTACAACGTCAACGGTCTACGAAGTGCGCTATCAAAAGGCTTTACAGAATGGCTGGAAAACGAACAGCCGGACGTCGTGTGCATCCAAGAAACAAAAGCCCAGCCGGAACAAATTCCAACTTTAGAACTAGAAGCATTGGGATACAAATCTTATTTTTTCTCGGCTGAGAAAAAGGGATATAGCGGAGTTGGCATACTGACACGCATCACTCCAGACCACGTGGAATACGGCATGAACATGCCCGTTTACGACCGTGAAGGCCGTTTTATACGAGCCGACTACGGAGATTTATCTATAGCCAGCATCTATCATCCTTCCGGCACAACAGGAGATGAACGACAGGCTTTTAAAATGACTTGGCTGGAAGATTTCAGACGCTATGTCATGGAATTAGCACAAAAACATAAAAAACTGATTCTATGCGGCGATTACAACATCTGCCATACGTCCATTGATATTCACGACCCGATACGCAATGCCACCAGTAGCGGCTTTCTCCCTGAGGAACGGGATTGGATGACTCTTTTCCTTCAATCCGGCTTTACAGACAGTTTCAGATACCTCCATCCGAAAGAACGGGACCAATACACCTGGTGGAGCTTCAGAGCCAATGCCAGAACCAACAACAAAGGCTGGCGCATTGACTATTGTATGATTACACCTGAAGTCATTCCTTTGCTTCAAGAAGCTTTCATCTTACCGGAAGTCAAGCACTCCGACCATTGTCCAACAGGAATAATCATCAGAAAATAAAAAAAGGAAGCCTTTTAAAAAGCTTCCTTTCTGTGGGTCCTGAGGGATTCGAACCCCCGACCCTCTGGGTGTAAACCAGATGCTCTGAACCAACTGAGCTAAGAACCCGTGCTATCTTGTCGATTGCGGATGCAAAGGTAGCGATTCTTTCTTTCCCTCCAAACAATTCTCTGTTTTTTTTGAAAAAAAATTATTCCACGACTCTGTTTATTTCGACAAATAAGCAGCAAAAACCTCATCAAACAACTCTCCACGAGTCAATTTGCCATTCTGAACACAAATAGATTCCACTCGCCCCCTTACGCAAAGTTTATTATCGGACAAACGGTAGATATCTTCAAAAAAAACCAATTTTGCCCCTTCACGAGCTATATTCAAACGCACAACAAACCGATCTCCGCTTGTCAATGACACTTTATAGTCAATTTCCACACGTGCCACCATGGCATCTATCCCCTGTTTATGCAACTCTCCGAAATTTGCACCTGCCTGTTCCAAAAATTCATGTCGGGCATGCTCCAGGTAATGCTGATAATTCGCATTATTCACAACACATTGCAAGTCACACTCATAATCCCGCACTTTCAACTCCAACTCAAAAATATAGTTTTTCATTACTCACTGCTTTAAATTCGGGTACAAAGATACAGTTTTTCAACTATCCATAACCGATTCATCACAATTAACGTTCTTAGAATAAGCTCCATTCAATTTTATTTATAGTGTTATAAAATAATACAATAAGAAAACTTGCAATTATAAAAACAATTGATATATTTTTGTAGTGATAAAAGATGAGTAATAACAAATTAAAAAATAAATGACTATGCAACCAATTATCAATTCATTGATTCCAGAGTTTAAAGTTGAAGCTTACAAAGACGGACAATTCATCACAGTAACAGACCAGGATGTAAAAGGCAAATGGGCCGTTTTCTTCTTCTATCCGGCAGATTTCACCTTCGTTTGTCCCACCGAACTGGTAGACATGGCTGACAATTATGAAAAATTCCAAGAGTTAGGAGTAGAGATATATTCTGTAAGCACAGACTCTCACTTTGTACACAAAGCATGGCATGATGCTTCTGCAACCATCCGTACCATCAAATATCCGATGCTTGCAGACCCGACAGGAGCTTTAAGCCGTGCTTTCGGCGTGATGATTGAAGAAGCCGGCATGGCTTATCGCGGCACGTTCCTTGTAAACCCGGAAGGACAAATCAAAGTGGCCGAAATCCACGACAACAATATCGGACGTAATGCGGATGAACTGCTGAGAAAAGTAGAGGCAGCACAATTTGTAGCGACACATTCCGGAGAAGTTTGTCCAGCCAGATGGAAGAAAGGCGAAGCCACTTTGAAACCAAGCATTGATTTAGTAGGCAAAATCTAACAAACCATATTCACAATTCATAAATCACATAAGAGGTTATTCTTTTCAACAAAGGGTAACCTCATATTTTTTTTAAATATCAGAAGGTTAGTTACTGGAAAAAGTATAACTTTGCGACTTTAACTGATATAAAAATTTCTTATAAATAAAAATACTATGGGAAGAGCGTTTGAATATCGTAAAGCACGTAAATTGAAGAGATGGGGCAATATGGCCCGCACATTTACCAGAATCGGAAAAGAAATCGATATTGCCGTAAAAGCCGGCGGCCCTGATCCTGCCAACAATACACGCTTGCGTATTTTGATTCAGAATGCAAAAGCAGAAAATATGCCGAAAGAAAATGTAGAACGTGCCATCAAACGCGCCGTTTCTAAAGACACCTCCGATTACAAAGAAGTTGTATACGAAGGATATGCTCCTTATGGTATTGCTATTGTGGTAGAAGCAGCAACCGACAACAATACCCGTACAGTTGCCAATGTACGCCATGCATTCACTAAATTTGGCGGTTCTTTGGGTACTACAGGTTCATTAGACTTCATGTTCGACAGAAAATGTGTTTTCAAAATCAACAAACCGGAAAACTTCGACATTGAAGAATTCGAATTGGAAATGATTGACTACGGTATTGACGAAATCTTTGAAGACGAAGATGGTGTTATCAACCTTTATGGAGCATTTGATGCCTACGGAAATGTACAAAAGTATTTGGAAGAAAACAAATATGACATTGTCAGCGGTGAATTTACCCGTATTCCTACCGATACTAAAGAATTAACACCGGAACAACGAGCTGAAGTTGATAAAATCCTTGATAAATTGGATGAAGACGAAGATGTAACCAACGTTTATCACAACATCAAGGAAGAATAATCGCGAAATTACTTGCAAGATAAAAAATAATGTTGCATATTTGCACTCGCAAACAGCAATAGGCAGTATGCAACATTTGACTTCGTAGCTCAGCTGGTAGAGCAATTGACTCTTAATCAATGGGCCGAGGGTTCGAGCCCCTCCGAGGTCACCCGAAAAGGAGGTGTGTCAAAATGCGCACCTCCTTTTTTTACGCAAAAAGCCCCGACTTTCACAAGCAGGGGCTTTGTTATTACCTAAAGATTCAGTATCT
>CAMDJC010000030.1:0-37721 GCA_945900015.1 uncultured Odoribacter sp.
ATTTGTATAGTAATGAACAAAAAAGAAGGTGCATCGTGCATTACGACACACCTTCCTGTTTTCTTAGTTGTCTTTAGGGGAACCTCACCTCTCGGTAAATGTCCTCCACCTTTTACGTCATCCCGATAATAAAGGTTACATAAATTTAAATTTCAACCCCAAAGACAAATTGAATATATCCGAAAATTTCAAATACTTATTAGTCAGATAGCTTATTAAATACAAATCATTTGTCGCAAACTCATAGAAAAATGTAACATGATTTGAAAGACTGGGAGAAAGCCATTTTAAACTGATACGTTGCCCGAACGCCAGGTTAATGCGTAAATTCGTTGCAAACGAATAATACTTCTCCGGATATTTATCCGGCAAACGCCCCCAAAACTCATCTCCAAGAATCTTGTTGATATACATACTTACAGTAAACGGCTCCACCATCCAACCGCTTTGTTTGATATTCAGTTTCCAAGGGATGTAGTTCTCTTTCAAAGTCAATGTAATATGCGCCTTATCCCCATCAAAGCGAGGTAAATATCCTAAAAAAACATCTGTTTCCCACTGTTCTTTTCTTCCATAATCCCAACCTACCCCCAAAGACAACAATCCCATAGAACCGGCGAACTGCATTTTTTCATATTGAGGAATCAATCTTGCCCAGTTCCTCTTATAACGTTCCAACTTTTTTTCATGCCGCACCTTCACATACTCCGGACGTCTTTCTTCAGCACACACCTCAGTACCACTGCCACACAAATACATTCCCACAACACCCCAACAAAACAGCCATTTAGAAATAGACCACTTCATACTGATAAGAATCTTTAGTAATAGTAAATACCAGATAATTCCGGCGCATCATTGCATCCGCACCATAATAAATAATGCCATCCCCATAAAAATCCGTCTGCATCAACCGATGGGTATGAGCATGCACACAAAACATCAGATGCTTAAACTTTTTGAGATATTCCTGAAACACATACTTCACATTATTATTAAAAATAAAATCATCCGGCGGAGTATGCATCATCGCCACAGTACGGTCATACCGGACAGATACCGAATCCCGCAATTCTTTTTCCAGAAAATGAAAATCCGGGACCGGCGTTGAATAATCGTATTCCAAAGCATTTGTATTCATTCCCAAAAACTTCACCCCACCATATACAAATGCGAAATTCAAATCGCCATACATCGCTCTATAAATCTCCTCTCCCGAACCCAAGTGATCGTGATTCCCCACAATAGCAACATAAGGAACTTTCAGTTTACTCAAGATATCGTGCATCATACAAAACTCCTTCTTCATTCCAAAATCACTCAAATCCCCTCCCTGAATCACAAATTCAATATCATTACGGCTATTAACTGCTTTCACAAAATCCTCCGTTTCGTCATACCAACGCTGCGTATCTCCGGCAAAAGCAAAACGCACCGTATCATTTTCCTTATCCTTTGCCCGGATACGTTCGATATTTTTCCGGTTAATATCCTTATACTTACTATCCAATCTCACATCATAAGGATGATACTCAAATGGATCACATGCCACAAGCAACACACTTAAAAAAAACAGAAGCTCAACTTTTTTCATCATACAAAATTTACACATCATATCCTAACAAAGCCTATGCCACAAAATAGAAAAGCTATATATTTGCATTTAAAATCGCAGATATGAACATTAAATCCAACCATATGAACATACACTTTATTGCCATTGGAGGTGCTGCCATGCACAATCTGGCACTTGCACTCCACAACAAAGGATACCACGTCACCGGTTCTGACGATGAAATTTTCGAACCCTCCAAATCCCGCTTACAAGCAGCCGGTCTGCTACCTGAAGCCTGGGGATGGTTTCCTGAAAAAATCACACCCTCTTTAGATGCAGTCATTCTAGGCATGCACGCTCGCAAAGACAATCCCGAATTACTAAAAGCTCAGGAACTGGGAATCAAAATATATAGCTATCCGGAATATCTTTATGAACAAACAAAAGACAAAAAACGCGTCATTGTAGGCGGAAGTCATGGAAAAACCACAACCACCTCCATGATTATGCACGTATTGCACAACTGCAACATCCCCTTTGATTATATGGCAGGAGCATTGCTGGAAGGCTTTGATACTATGGTACATCTCAGCGATGATAGTAAGATTGCAGTATTCGAAGGAGATGAATACCTTTCATCCCCCATCGACATGCGGCCAAAATTTCACCACTACCATCCTGACATTGCCATTCTTACCGGAATTGCCTGGGATCACATGAATGTATTCCCCACATTCGAAAACTATGTGGAACAATTCGCCATCTACCTTGAAAAAATCACACACGGGGGAACCCTTATCTACTTCGAAGACGACGAAAACATCTGCAACATACTTGCAAAAGCTGACGCTTCCGTAAAACAAATACCTTACAACACATTTCCACACACCATCAAAGAGGGCATTACAAATCTCACGTTACACGGAGAGACTCCGCTACGAGTGTTTGGCAACCACAACCTGCAAAACATCTCTGCAGCCTACTATGCTTGTCGGGAACTGGGAATCAGTGACGAAGCTTTTCTAAAAGCTATTTCCACCTACAACGGAGCGGCAAAACGCCTGCAAAAAATTGCCGAAAACAAACAGACCACCATCTTCTTAGACTTTGCACATTCGCCCTCCAAACTTCAGGCCACCATCAAAGCGGTCAAAGAACAATATCCTTCCCGCCACCTCATTGCCTGCATGGAGCTGCATACTTTCAGCAGTCTGAATGCTGCCTTCCTGCCACAATACCATAACACGATGGACGCTGCGGACGAAGCGATTGTCTTCTTCAATCCGGAAGTGGTGCAACACAAACGTCTTCCGGAAATAACCGTTGAAGATGTTATGAATGGATTTGCAAACAAAGAATTAAAGGTATATACAGATAACAACCTGTTGCTTGAAGAATTAAACCGCAAAGATTATAACAACTCAGTACTTCTGATTATGACTTCCGGTAATTTCTCCGGCATTGATATCCGTGCATTGGCAGAGCATCTTGTCAACACCACCACACAAGATTTCTGACAATCCACCAAAGGACAATTAAAATCCCATAGGTAGAAACCGCAATCGGATGACAACAGATATTCTTTACTCTTGTCATCCGATTGTTTATATCAAACCAATTCACCGCCACAACCAAGATGACATACGGGAAAGAAATCACCAGAAAAGGATTATAATAAAAAGCAGACTTAAAATTCAGATGTAACAACTGATGTACAGCCCGCTGGCTACCACATGCCGGACACTCCCAACCTGTCAACCAATAAAACGGGCACTTCGGCACAAACCAAGACTGCTCGGGATCGACAAAAAATAACAAAACCCCGAGCATACCAACAAAAGCGACACCGCCTATTTTCCAAAAGCTGCTTCTAGACATTTATATACCCAACATCCATCCCGCCAAAAGCAGATGCTGCATCACCGATCAAAAAACTGAACATACCTCCCAAAAAAGCAATAAAACTGCCGACGATTCCAAAAATCAGAGACAAAAAGAAAAACAACCTTGCATTTCTTGAAGCTCTTTCAGCCTCATCATACCGACCTGCAGCCCACAAATTATCCACTTTAGCAGCATAAACAATGGAAACGACTCCCAACGGAAGGCAACACAACACCGTAGAAAGAATTGCCCATACCAACCAATTATCCGGTTTCTCTCTTCTCGGCTCTACCGGGGTTACAGGTGGAATAGGAGGCGGCACACTGCCCTCTTCGGTTACAAACAGTCCTTTCAACTCTTCCACTTCTCCAGCCGGCATCCAATCGGCCATACCATTTTTCCAAACCAAAGTTTTCGGTTGAATGCCATTCAGCAGCAACTCCTCAGGAGAGCATGGACCCTTTTGTTCTCTCTGCTCGTTCAGATAAAAATAATTCTCCATCATCTTTCAATTTACGATTCAAACAAAAGTAATAAAATAATCAAGAACTTGCAATTATAAATTATTATTTTTATATTCGCCGCAGTCAAAATGATACAAAGAAATGACAAGACAGAATTGCATAGCTCAAAATTGGTGGTGGTATCCATTCAACTTCGTAATAAACGATGAGGTTATGTGATTCTATTGACTAAAATTATATGAGTTGACGCCTGATGTTTATTACGAACATCAGGCGTTTTTCTTTTCCGCATTTTTTCAACTTAAAATTATATTACGATGAAAAACTATAAAAAAATCACACTTTCAGAACGCGAAATGCCAACGACCTGGTACAACATTGTAGCAGATATGCCCGTCAAGCCGCTACCTCCGTTAAATCCTAAAACCAAACGTCCGGCCACCCGCGAGGACTTTCTGCCCATATTTGCCGAAGAGCTAGTAGAACAGGAATTCTCCTTGAAACAATTCATTGAAATTCCAGAACAGGTGCAAGATCTTTACAAAATTTGGAGACCCACACCGCTAGTTCGAGCATACGCACTCGAAAAAGCCCTTGATACACCGGCAAAAATTTACTTCAAGAACGAAAGCACGAGTATGATAGGCTCTCACAAACCCAACACAGCGATTCCACAGGCTTATTACAACTACAAACAAGGCATCCGCCACCTCACCACAGAAACAGGAGGAGGACAATGGGGTTCTGCACTCAGCTTTGCTGCCCGACACTTCGGTATCGACCTCAAGGTTTTTATGGTCAAAGTAAGCTATAATCAAAAGCCCTACCGTAAACTCATGATGAACACTTGGGGAGCCGACGTCATCCCGTCGCCCAGTTCCTTGACAGATGCCGGTCGGAAAATATTGCGCGAACACCCCGATTCCTCCGGCAGTTTGGGTATCGCTGTTTCCGAAGCAATCGAAATGGCTGTAAAAAATCCCCATACCAACTATGCCATCGGTAGCGTACTCAACCATGTATTGCTCCACCAAACCATTATCGGAGAAGAAGCCCTGCTGCAAATGGCCAAAACCGGAGATTATCCCGATATTGTCATCGGCTGTTTCGGTGGCGGTTCCAATTTTGCAGGTATCGCCTTCCCGTTCCTGCGCCAGAATCTGACCGGCAACTCCCATACTCGCATCATTGCCGTTGAACCCCAATCGTGTCCCAAACTGACCCGCGGCACCTTTCAATATGATTATGGAGACACTGTCGGCCTCACTCCGCTTCTCCCGATGTACACCCTGGGACACAACTTTGAACCGGCAGACATTCATGCCGGAGGACTTCGCTATCATGGTGCCGGTTCCATCGTCAGTCAATTACTAAAAGACCGACTGATTGAAGCATCCGACATGCCACAACTCGAAACCTTCGAAGCCGGAACATTATTCGCCCGCACCGAAGGCATTATTCCCGCACCGGAATCCACACATGCCATCGCCCAGGCCATCCGCGAAGCCAGACAAGCCAAAGAGGAAGGAATCAGCAAAACCATCCTCTTCAACTTATCCGGCCACGGAATGATAGACCTGTATGCCTACGAACAATACTTTGCAGGAAAACTTCACGACTACACCATCCCGGAGCATGAAATCAATGCTTCCATTGACGAATTGGAAAAAATAATCTGAACGTCCAATCCAATATAAAGAGTGTCGCTACTATTCACAATGCGGCACTCTTTTTTTCATATTCTCTTTGACACACGGCATAAATATCGGCATAAAAAACACAAGAGCGATTACAGAAAAAGAAAGTCCCCCCATTGTGCCGATAGCAAACGAAAACCAAAATCCTTCCACCCTTGGTCCGTCAATTAAAAAGGGAACCAATCCAAGCACCGTTGATACAATTGTCAACAACACCGCTATTATTTTATGATTATAAGCTTTCATATAAAGCCGCACTGATATATTTCCACCTTTCCATCCCCACAATCTTCCCGCCTGTCCGTTATACTCATTGATAACATAAATAGCCGCATTCACCACCAGACCGCTCAACAACACCAGCGAAGCAAAACCACCGGTACCGAAATTCACTTCTGAAAAATAAAACGTGAGAAATGTTCCGATAAACGACACCGGAATCAACGAAATAATCACAAGCGGCTGACGCAAAGATTCAAACAAAATCGAACAGATAAAAAAGATAATCACTACAATCAGCAAAATCAGCCAATATTGCGAGCCACTGTCGTCATACCATCCATAGCTCCGATTCACTGTACGGAATCCCACCGGCAACACAGCATTCACCTCCTTGGTCACCTGCTCTATAAACTTATCGGACAAATCATACGACCCCATAAAATTAAACGCCACTTCCAAAGAATATTCCTGATTGCTTTTAGAAATCTGTCTTGCCACATCCCGCTTCCCGATTTCCCCGATATGTGCATAAGAAACCTGACGGTTATCCACTGTCAAATGACTATTCATCAAATGCCATACATCAAAAACATCCCTCTCTGTCGAATGACATTCCACCTCCAACCGTCTTCCATCCTTACGATAAACACCCACATCCTCCTGCTCCATCAACATGGCCAATGCGGCATAACATTGTCTCAAATTCAGATTATCAGCAGCCACTTTCTCCAGGTCATACTTGACATACATCTCCGAAACATTATCATCCCCACGCCCGTAGTATCCCTGATTTGCCAATTCTATACTCACATCAGAAACCCGTTTGTTCTTTTTAATTTTGTCAGCCACCATCTCGGCATAACCATACAACCGCCCGTAATTATATCCGCTCAAGCCAATCCTGTGCGACTTATATCCCAAACCCAAAGCATTGGAGAAACCTCTTTCACTCACCCCCGAAGTGCTCCAATCCACACCACCAATCAGCAAAGCCTCCCGAATCACCTGCGACTCAAGATAATGCGGGAATGCACCCTCCCTGTATTCATCGGCAAATTCCACCTCAATAGATGCATTCTTTCCCTCCACTCTTGTCACAAAACGTTCCACCTCCTTAAACTTAGCCAGAAACCGATCCATCTGACACACTTTCTGATTAAGCACCACCGCATTATCCCCCTCCGTCAATCTTGCCGTAATATAAAGTTTTACATTACGCTCTTGCTGGGAAAATGTCCGGGATGACTGCCTCGTAGAAAAAAGCCTCAATGTACCTCCGACTATTTTTTCCAACGGAGTGCGTAACGTCCCTTGATAAAAATCACTGCCTATGGTATTGTTATACCATTTTTCATACCATTCCTGTTCTCGCTGTTCCTCTGCCCGATAATAAAAATCGCGTTGCCCCCATTTAGCCGGCAACAAATGAATCGGAAGTCCGAATGCCAATACAAAAATGGTAAAATAAATCCATTTATGCTTTTGTGTAAATAAAATATAAGCTTCATAAAACCGATTCCATTTGACAATCTTTCTTAACCGGCCAGTCTTTTTTTTAGTCATCTTCTTATCCAAACCACATCGGTCAATCAAAGCCGGAACAAAAAAGAGCGCTACCACCAACGCTACAGACAAATTGATAATAATAATAGCAGAAAAATGATTCAAAGCCCCCTTCACATAATCGGGCATAAAAAACACAATTACCAGCGAACCGATAGTAGTCAGCAAAGCCGCCAATATCGCCATAAATGCACTCCGATTATGGTAATAGCTATAATGATCCACCATCACAATCACCGTATCGATCATTATACCGAAAGACACTGCCACCCCGGCTAAAGAAATCAGATTCAATTCAATATTAAACAAATAATAAAAAATGACAGCTATCAGAATATTTGCCAACAGAGAAACGGCAATTATTGCAAGATATCGCCTGCTCCGACTCACGAGCCAGACAAAAACAAATAAAATCAACAACGACAAAAATGTACGTTTCACCAACTTAACCAACTCCTCTCTCACCTCCTTTGCCCCGTCTTGAGTCAATGTAACATAAAATCCGTCAGTCAAATTAGCCTGAATCTCCTCCATTTTATCTCTCAACTCACCCGAAGCCTTGATAATATTTGTTTCCGCATCAACATAAATATTCAGATTCACCGTGTTCAGCCCATTGATACGATAAAAACTGGTTTCTTGTCTTTTTTTATAATCAAAGTCAGCCACATCCCCCAAATAGACAATCTTCCCGTTAACAGCAGTCAAAGGCGTTTTAGCTATATCTTCAGCCAGAGGTTCCGTTTCCAGCAAAAGCGTAATCCGTTCCCGTCCCCCATCCCTTCCTATCCGGTCAGCATCCCCCACGATATAACGTTTTCCAAGAAAATTCCGGAGTCCTGCCACAATTGCCTCAGAACTCAAACCATAATTCATCAACTCCACCGGATTATACTTGATATCCAAATAAAGCGGCATAGCGCCCGACACCGACACCTCCCTGACATAATCTATCTGCGTAAGAAAAGGCTTGATATTCCGCTCTGCATAATCCTGAATATTTGCAGGGTCCATATCGGCATTAATAATATAAGACAAGACATGCTGCTTATCCGGTCTGAGCGAACTACCCACCTCACCTCCTGACAAATACAACTGACCGGCACCTTCCGGCAACTTTTCATTCATCTGTTTCAGTCGGGCAGCAATTTCAAAACGGACTGCCGATACATTGGCATTCTTTTTCAGCACGACACTCACATACCCATTCCCCACAGAAGAGACAGACGATGTCTTTTCTACTCCGGCAACTGAAGAAACGACCCCTTCCACCCGAGATGTGATTTCCTGCTCAATAACCCGTTGCGAAGCTCCCGGCCACGAAAATGACACCGTCAATCGGTTTCCCTGCTCCGGAGAAGGATGATATGCCAGACGCAACAAAGGCATCAATGCCACCCCCACCACCATCAATACCACCATAATCAGAATCAGAGAAAAGGTTGGCATACGCTCCAGCCATCCCTTCCGAACAGCATCATTTCCCATATCCCGAACGTTTACGATAAATAATATAATACAGCAACGGTATAAAAAACAGACTGACACACGTACCTGCACTCATTCCGATAATAATCGTAAGAGATAACGGATATTGCAAATCCGACCCCATATCCACACGGTTCAAAAACGGAACAATTGCCAGAATGGTGGTCAATGAAGTCATGACAATCGGCTTCAAACGGCTATGCCCTCCCACAAAGACAGCCTTAACCAGCGACATTCCACTCTTACGCAGGCGGTTAATCGTATCCACTTTCAAAATCGAGTCATTGATAATAATACCGCTCATCACCACCAAGCCGATCATCGACATAATATTCAGGCTCTCGCCGCACACCCACAATCCCAACAAAACAAAAAAGATATCCACCACAATTTCAGAAAGAATAATCAAAGGCTGTACGACACTCTCAAACTGTGCTGCCAGAATAAAATACAACAGAGAAATAGCCACCAGCAAAATAACTATCAACTCGCGGATGGTCTCCCTGCTCGAAAAGTATTCACCGCCAAACGTCACAAAAAAATCCCCATCCTGCTTCACCACCTTTTCTACAGCCTCCATCACCGTTTTCTCTTCTCCTTCTTCCACCATCAACGGAATCGGATAATAATCCCCCCCGCTTCCGGAAAATAATTTCTTAAAATCCTCGCTTTTCGTCTCCTTAATCACCATTGAAAGAGGCACCTCCACCCCATGTCGGTTGCGCACTTTCCCGTTCAGAATATCCTCCGCCTCAGCCTGCGACTCCCCGGTCGTCACCGGAACAGAATAACTTCCCTGATTAATCCGGAACAATACATTCTGACTGACAACATTCTTCATCTTTCTATAAATATCCTCAAACGTCACCTCATAAAGAGCCATCGCTTCCACATCTGCCATATAACAAATATTCTGCTCCGTCACCACCCTTGGTATTCTCACATCCGGCAACGCCTCTTGCAACTCTCCGATCACACGGGTCACCTGTTCCACCGTCGGAGCCTGTCCCTCCTTACTGTGAAGTTGCACCACCAATGGAGCTCCTTTTTCTGTAAATATCATATTGAAAATATTGCTGGCTGGCTGAAACTCCACCTGAGCCTTTGGATAATACTCTGCCATATACCCCACAACCTCCTCCTTCAGCCGTTCCAGATCATCTGCACTTCCGGTTTTAACATAAATAACGCATTCCGAAGGAGTTGTTTCCTTAGTATGCGACATCATAAACTGCTGCACCCCCACCATAGAGGTCGACTGCACTAACAGGCTATCCACCTGTGCCAACAACTTATAAACCCTCAAATCATTCTCTTCCACTGAAATACCGCTATTCCAATCCACTGTCAATATAGCATCATCATGTGAAATATGCGGCAATCTGCTTTTCTCAACAGACGGATAAACCCAAACAATCAAAGGCACCAATGCAACAAATCCTGCCACCACCCAACGTCCATGTCTTAACGTCCACTTCAAAACCACCTCATAAGGACGATAATAATCAAATGCAAACCGTTTTTTGCGAACACTGCCCACAGGTTGCAACTTCAATCTTTTATACATCACATAAAAATAAACCGGCAAAACAAGCACCGAAACCAATAGGGATGCAAACAACGCAATCGTCACAGCCATCGCCTGATCATAAAACAACGCTCCGGACGTTCCGCTCAAAAAAATCAAAGGAAGAAACACGGAACACGTTGTCAACACACTGCTCAACATTGGAGTAAACACCTCTTTCACAGCCTTTGAAATAGCCTCATCCAAACGAGTATTCCCCTTCCACTTCTGAAAAATATTATCAATGACAATAATCGAATTATCCACCATCATACCGGTACCTAGAATCAATCCAGACAGAGAAATGACATTCAGCGACATCCCCATCACATAAAAGACCAGCAAAGTAACCACCAACGACAATGGTATCGTAACAACGATTAACAGAGGGGAACGAAAATCCCTCATAAACAAAAAAATAATCAAGGCAGCCAAAATTGCACCTACCAACAAATTACTGCCTAAATTATCCATCGAATACGCCAACAACCTTGTCTGGTCGCGAGTCAACTCAAAACAAATACTCGGATGTTCCTTCTCCATCTTTTCAATGAGACCGGTAATACCTTCTTGCAAATCAGCCATACGGGCATCGCTTTGCTTAATGATTGCCAACGTCACTGCCGGCGCATCCCCACTACGTACCCACCCGTTCTGTTTGGCGGGACGTTCCACAATCCGGCACAGATCCTTAAAACGATAGATTCTCCCTTTATGGTTGATAAATATATTCTCGATATCCTCCTTCGAAACAATCTTCGAATCAAAATGAATACTGTACCTGAACTCACCATCCCTGATACTCAAAGCACCCAACGATACATTATTACTATGGATGGCATTCTCAAGCAAAGCCACATCCGCCCCCATGGAGGTCAACTTTTTATAATCCGGCACACACAACAACTCCGGAGTCACCACACCGCTGACATCCACCATAGCCGTCTGCGGCAACTGCTCGATTCTTTTTGCAATAACATCCCTTGCAAACTGTCCCAACTCACTGAAATCCACCCCGGCCTCTTGCGGACGTCCCTTCTCTTTCAGTCCATTATTCTTCAACTTCAAATTCAGATAAAATGCCGGAATATCAGTAACACTGGCTTTTATCACCTTCGGACGTTCCACCTCCTTCGGCAAAGATGCCACCGCTCGATCCAGTTTTTCATTTACATCAATAAAAACAAGGTCGATATTACTGCTCGGTTCAAAATCCATATATATTGCCCCGGCATCCGCTCGCGCCTCCGCAATGATATTCTCCAGTCCCGTCACTTGGGCCAACTGATTTTTCAAAGGCTTCAACAAAGTATTGTCCACCTCCCTCACCGACATACCGGGAGCAGAAACTTGAATTGTAATCTTAGGAATATCAATATCAGGCATCAGCGACACCGGCAAATATCCCATCGCCACCATACTCAACACCACAATGGCAATGACACTCATACTGACCCCTATCGGTCGCTGTAACAACCTCTTTATCATTTCTGTATTCTTCTATTAGGTGTAACATCTGTTCCATCTGCCAGATTCAGGTTATTCGATGTAATAACAACATCCTTTTCCGTCACCGTCGTCTGTTTCTCCTTGCAACCGGTTATCACATGACTGTTAATATTAGACATCACCACATCGACATAAGTCCACACTGCTTTACCTTCTTTATAACAGAACACCACCTGGAAACCATCCCTCAACACCACCGCATCCTTCGGCACCACAAAACAATCCTTCACTTCCCGTTCCAACACCAGCTTCACATTCATACCTTCCACCAGATAACGCCCGGCATTTTCCACCCTTGCCCGAATCTTCACCTGTCCGTACTCATCAATAAAAGGATTTATCTCCGTCACCATTCCATAAAACACCTTCTCCTCATTGACAAAAGGCACAACCTTCACCCGCTGTTTCAATGCGACATCCTCAATTTCAGCCTCCAACACATTGAATTCAACATCAAAATACGAATCATCAATCAAAGTGCACAGCTTATTTCCCGAGCGGTCATACACCTTCATATCCAGATTGGCAATACGCCCCCCAAAAGGAGCCTTCAGATAACAGTCTGCCAACCTCCTTTCAGCGGCATTCAACAGATCCAGCGCATTACTGTATCCCGATGAAATTTTCATATTCCGCAACACAGCAGCCGGCACAGCAGCCGTATCCCCGGCATATCCCTGCCCGATCAGCTTGTCCAACAGATCGATATCGGCTCGTTCCATCTCTCTTTTACACTTCTCCAACTCAATCAAAGCCTCCTTGTCATCCAACGTAGCAATCACCTTCTCCTTCTCCACATAATCCCCATTCACTCCATAGATAGCAGAAATAACACCTGCCGCATTAAAATTAATATCACTCTTGACAACAGCCCTCAACTTCCCGTTACATATCATCTGCTTTTGGAAACTCTGCTTTCTCAAAGCCATGGTATCCACCATAATCAACTGCTGCTTCTTTTCGCTCTTTCCTATTTCCGCACTCTCCTTTTTCTTCTCGCTGCTGCAAGCCACAATCACCAACAGGGCTACAAACAGACACAAACCTCTATATCCATCCATCATTCTTATCATTAACAAATTAAAAAACATTACCTTCCAATAATCCTATCGAATTCGGCACCAATATCCCGCTTCAAAATAAAATCATACAATGCCAGTTTTCTCAATCCGAAATAAGCCCCCCAGAAAGCACTCAACTGCGCCACATACTGTGCGCTGGCACTGTCCAGTTCTTTCTGCGCCGTATTCAAATCTGTCACCGTAATCCCACCATTCTGAAACCTCTCTTTCGTAATATCATAACGCTCCTCGGCAATTGCCAAAGCGCGTGCAGAAATCCGACACTGTTCCGCCTGATTATTAAACTGCATCACCTTTATTTTAATATCCTGCTGAAACTTTATCTCCGTCTGCTCTTGCTCCGTTTCCGACAGCCGCGCCTGCGCCTCTGCCATTTTCACTTTACCACGACTCATGCCCCAATCATATATAGGCATTGTCACCGACAGGCTCACCACCTCCCGGTCCTGCAAACGTTTGTATGCACTTGCAAAATCTTCATCCGTTTTCGACAAACCTAAATTTGCATTCAGCTCCAACTGAATGCCTCTGTTAGCCTTTGCCTGAGCCACATCCCTTTGGGCATTCAGCCGGTCAATCTGCAACGAAATCAGATGCGATGAATTCTGCAAGGCCTTATCCAGCACAAAATCATACTCCACCATCACATCCGGAACCTTCATCGGAGCCTGCAATTCAAAGAACACCTCTCCGGCAATCCCCAAAAACGACTTGAAATTAAAAAGCGCCACATCCAAATCCACCCTACTGTTACTGACAGCCAGCTCAGCATTCATCAATGACAATTCCAACTGCAACAAATCACTTTTTGTCAACTTATTGATTTCAAATCGTTTCTGTGCCATATCGTACATCTCCCGTGTATCTTTCAAATTCTCCTTGCTCTTCCTATAGCTCGTCTGAGCGGATAAAACCGAAAAGAAATAAACCGACGTCTGCTCCACAATTGCCTCCATCGATTCCAAATACTGCTTTTTCGCCCTTTCATACTGTAAAGGCTCTGTCTTCTTTTGCCACTTCAGTGAATTAAACGACCGCAACGGTTGCACATAACTAAGAGAAAGAGGTGTAGAATTATAAATTTTCGTATCATAAGAGAACTGATCCAACCGATCCAAAGAAGTATAAAGCGATATTACGCCTCCCGTAAACGCAATATTCTGGTTGATACGCAAAGACAATGTATTATTCAAAGTATTGTTTGCCACATAATTAATCCGCCCGTTTTCGGGGTCTCTCACTTCCACCAGCGAACGATTATACCGTCCCAGCTCTCCATTCAAATTCAACGAAGGCAACAACTGCGCCTTATAGGAACGAAAACTCCAATATCTCGACATAAACGTAAGCTCAGCCATTTGCGCCTGCGGCGACTTGGTATAAGCAATCTCTATTGCCTCTTCCAAAGTCATTTTACCGACTTCCTGTCCGACAGCACCCCCAACCCCACAACAACCCCACAACAACAAAATCAATTTTTTAATATACATGACAATATCATTCAGCATAATTGATAATAATAATATTTCCTACACGCAAATTAAACTGTTCCCAATTGAAAATAAAAATTAAACGGTTGCAAATCGGTTGCAAATTTTCTGCGCCCAATGGCTACTCCCCAAATAAAATTTTCCTGACCTCAAACTTCATCTCCTCTACTGCCGTAGAGGGCACTTTAGGACGCTTCTCCAGCAAAAGACGCCCGTAATAATGCATGCCTGCCGTATCTTTGCGTGCCGCTTCCAGTTTTGTCAGCAAATAGAGCGGGTAAACCCGGTTCGGACAAGTATAATAGGCACGGAGATAAGCCTGCCGGGCAAGATCATATTCTTTCAACGCCAGATAATTATTGCCCATCACATTCCAGAACATGGGATCTGCACTATACCTTGTACCCCGTTTCAGAATGGCATTGCTCTCCTCATAATGTCCCGCCTTATGAAGTGAATGCCCATACTCGAACAAATACCTGAAATCATTCCTCAATGCGGGATAACACGATGCGTAACTGTCTACTGCGTTCTGGTAGTCCTTGCCCGTATAATAAATGCTGTTCGTTTTCCACTCCCTGTACACCTCCCGATGCCCGTATTCTCGAAAACCGAAAAACAAGGCTACCACACCCATCATCCCATACATGACTGCATTCACCCAACGGACCCGCCCGATTCTACGGTCGGGCAACTGCGACAAGGCAAAAAGAAACAACAGGACGACAGACGGAATATAAAATGTATACGAAAATAACGACGACACCAACAAAGCCACCGCCACACAGCCGTATTCCGTCAGCCGCCGCAACTTAAAATACAGCACCGTAACTGCCAGACTGCCTCCCGCAAACCCCAACAGCAACACCAAAGCCAACGGTTCATTGAACGCCGACTCCACAACACCTGCCAACTCCGTATAGCGACAGTCCTGCACCAGAACATCCCTTTCCGCAAAGAAGTCATGCTGCGTCTCCGCATACGCCCGTTCAAATCCGTCAATTCCCACTCCGAAAAACGGTGACGACAGACAAGCCTCCACCGTATTCCGCCAGATAAAAAGACGACCGTCGGCAGAATCCTTCTTGAACAGATAAAACACTGCCAGCAAAACCAACAATCCCGCTACCCCAGCCCCGACCATCCAACGGCGACATCTCCGCAACCGTCCGGCTATCTCCCGCTGATATAACAACACTGTCCCGACCAATGCCCCCAACCAGCCGGCACGGCTCATCGTAGGCACCATAGCCACAAGAGCTGCACCAAACGCTACACAGGCAACCGCATAACGCACAAACATAAGATTCATCCCCATTCGCCTATACCCTTTCCGCACCACCGCAACTGCAAGCACAAACACCCCTGATAAAAAGATACCGCACGGACCGGGATTGAAAAACGAGCCGGTCACAGCAAACCGGATATGATGGGAACTTTCAAAACCGAACAACTGCCCCAACACCAAACCGGCCTGCCAAATTCCGCCAAGCAGCAAAGCAAGGCTCAGACAATTGCCCAACCGCATCCCTTTCACCACCCTGAACACGGCATACAAGGCAAAATAAGAGATGCTCAAATAAAACTCCCGGCTCTCCGATGCCCGGGTCGCATATACATGCACCATCAGATAGACAAACAGCGCAAATACCGCTACTTCCCCCCGGTATAGTATAGCAGGAGGCTTCACCAACCAGACAGTCGCCACCATCGCACCCAACAACGAGGCAAAATAACTCGCCGTTTCGATACCTCCATAAAGATCGGGGACTTCCCGAAACTGCCCCCATAGAAGCAGACATCCTCCCCAAAACACGGATATAGCCAGAAATCTCTTCATAACCGCTATACTTTACAAACTCTCATAACTTATATCTATAAATCTCCTCATCTGATGTCAACCCATATATAAAAGTCCCGGAGACATCAAAGGCTATCAATTTCTCTTTCAATACTATCCTCTTCAAGAAATCCCCTGATTCCGAAAAACAATGTATCTCCAAACTTTCCGAATTACCCCGATACAAAGCATAAATCTCCTTGTCTGTTGCTGCCATATAATCATAATATACAATTCCCTGTTCAAAATCCGTCTCCCATTCTGTCCATGTCGGTTCTTTATCAGCTGTCGATACTGATAATTTTGTCTTATTCTCCAGATTGATAAAAACCAATTGATTTACATTGCGGGAATAACAGATAACGACATCATTATCTTTTGTTATATAATTACTGATTGGAAGTTCCATTCCCTCCGATTCATGCCTATTTTTCAATATCGAATACTCATCTATAACTTCCCCTTTCTTTATATCCTCCACCACATACGAATATCCCTCATTCGGCACTACTTTCCGATAGCAATATATATTCGGAGATATATAATAAGCACCCAAATACTCCCTTGACAATTCAGATACAATATCTGCACTATCAACATTGAATCTGACCGACTCAGTTAAATTATACTTCCAAAAAACATTCTTATTCAAATCATGCACATACAATTTCACGCATCCGGATTCTACAATCCATTGCCCATCATACCCGACAAACAGAAACTCATTCTTGGCCCGACCTTTTCTAAATAACTCCGCCAATAACGAAAAATTTTCCAGACTATATACTTCTCGAAAATGATTTGCACTCCCGGAAGTAACGACGAGCAGACTATCAAACACTTTTATACCATACCCCCCCATAGCATCGATAGGTAATTTTTCTCCCGCCAATTCAATTGTTTCAAGTTCTTTGACTCCTACTTTCGTCCGAACATTAAAAATCCGATTATCATTCCTACAAGCACAGCAGAATACAAACAACAATATAAATAACAATCCTTTCATCTTATCTTATTTTTAGTAAAAAGAGGCTTGCCTGCATCAGAGCCTTCCATTCAGACAAATGTGGGATCTTGTTCCGTCAAGTCTCGGATGGAAGTTTTTTTCACCCATCCCATGAAATTATGTTTCTATTATCCATTACAAAAATGAACAATCTAAAATAAAAAAAATTAAACAGTTGCAAATTACAATTTTGTCTTACAGAAATAGTATTCTCCGCCTAATATCGAAATCCCGCAAAACTCTCCGGTTTCTGTAATCGTGTATATAGGACAATACTGATTTAATACAAATTTCTCTACAATATTTCCGTTCAAATCCATCTTTAACAAAACAGTTTCATTCACTGATGCTGTCGCCCCTTTATTCAGATATTGAACATAAATATTATTTCCTTGCAGCATTGGCATAAGAAAATAAATAATATTTTCATCTGCATAATAATCATCAACAGAAACCACTTGCTTTTCACAATCAGTAATTTCTATTTCCCTGACAAGGGCATGTGTATTCATGTCATAAAGTCTGATAATAGGTATTGACTCATAAAATGCCACAAGCTTCTTTTCTGTTGCAGCATAAACCGAATTACAAAGACACACATTATCCCTATCCGTATCATTTCCTATCTCTATAGGAGCCTCGGGAAATTCTCCGAATTTACACACTATTTCTTTTTTCATGTAATTATATACATGAAATGGTTTATCATCTGCCAAAGCCCTGTAAAACACAAGTGAATCATTCAATAAAATAACATTGTTTTGAACTTCAGGCAATATCCGAAAATTATCAGCAACGGCTATACCTCGCTCAGAAAATGAAAATTTAGTACAATCAAACCAATTGGTATACAAATACAAAGCCGTATCGCATCCGTCTTTTAAGCTGTTATCCACAAAAACAAATTCATTACCGGCTCTGCCATAGGAAAAATAAGAGTCATGAAAAGACAATTCTGAATCATACTTATAAAATACTTTACCGCTTTGCCTTCTATTTACCACCCAAAAATTTTTTCCCACACAATAAAGGGCACTTGGGTCGAACACTTCTCTGATTAGCACGGTATCTAAAATACGGAAACTCTTTTTTATCGATTCGATTCCACATTCCCAGTGCTCATAATTTTTAATACCACAAGCTTGATTTAAAATCACCAACAAAAATAATATCTTTCTCATAACAATAATATAGAGAGGAATCCTCTTCCATAGAGAATCCCTCTTGTCATACACATTATCTAATTCTAGGACAGATCGATTTAGTTCTAGGTTTGTAAACCAAATGATGATCACAAATATCACAAGTCCTCACTCTCGTTGGAGTTCCATGGTTCACATACTCCTTATACTCATCATAACACATATATTGACTTCCTCCGCCACCTTCTCCGCTCGTCAACGCCTCCACATTTGCCTGCATAAATCTTTCTGCTTCTGACATAGTCACTCTTTCATATCCCATATAGCCTGCGTAGCTCATCGCACAAAATAAAAGCGATGCCACTAAAAATTTAACTTTTCTCATATTATTGTTTTTTCAGATAACAAAACGAAATACTTTTCGTTATTTTGTAAATGCTTGATTGTAGTCCTTTTTTATTCGGTAGTTATGAAAACCTGGTTTAAATAACTCCACGGATGGGAAGGACTACTCCTTTTTTCCACCCGTTCCGAAAAGAAATCATACTTTACGTCATTTTATCCTCCTTCCTTGTTTTTACTTGCCTACCCCCTTCAACAACCTGTCCCAACGAAACTCTCCGCTCTCCCTGTCCCGCGAATAGGTGATGCGAGTGACTACTCCGACAATAAACTCCTCCGGAACAAAGCCCCAATAGCGGGAATCGTTTGAATCCAGTACCCGGTCTCCGCAAAAGAAATAATAATCTCCCCGGAACACATAGCTGTCTATCGGCTCGCCTCCAAGCCTCAGATGCCCTCCGGCATCAAGCGCAAGCTGCTTGCCCGTCTCATATTCTATCACCAACCGGTAAAGGCAGTAATTGACGGAATCAAGTTCCACCCGTCCTCCTTTCCGAGGCACATAAAGCGGACCGAATTCCTTGATTGTCCAGCCATAATGACGGAAATCAAACGGATATGCATGTAACACATTTCCTGCAATCAAGGAATCCGGTGTCTCCGACAGACGGCGCTGCTCCTCTGCCACCCCTAAAATCCCGTCATAATGACTGTTCCGGAAGAAACCGTTCCGTATCTCCACCGTATCACCCGGCAACCCGATACAGCGTTTGCCGTAGACATAATTGATTTTAAATTCTATCCGGTGCTTGCTCCTGTTCAGCGGGAAATTGAAAATCACGATATCGTTGTGTTCCACTTTCCGCAACCCTTTCACCCGATGACACTCCAGCGGGTCACCATCCTTGAAATCAAGACGGTCATAAATCCTTGCACCGGCAATCAGCTTGTTGACAATCACATAATCCCCGGGTATCAACGTCGGACGCATCGAATCCGTCGGAATCACAAACTGGTCTGCCACATAGACACGCACAGCGATAAAAACGCCCACTAACACCCCCAGACCGATAAAGGCATACATCACCCGCAACAGGATATCCCAGATGTCCGGTTTCTTATTCATTTCACCAACTTTTTACGTCCATAAAACAACAAAAACAACATGACTGCCAACACGCCGAAAAACACGACCTGCTTCCGGCGTTCCCCGCACAACTCATTGCCGTACCTGCCGGTAAAACGGTAAGGCGTATGCAACAGATTCCATTTACCGGCAATGCGCCCTTCCGCTGTAAAAGCCACCACACCGACACGGCTCCGCAACAACGACTTCAGCACCATCCCGTCCATAAAACAGACCGGCACATCCCCTCCACCGGGAAATGTCAACCCACTCTCCGAAGCTGCAGCAAAAAGAACGATTTCACCGCTGCAATACGCCTCGTACAAAGCTGCCATCCGCTCCACCGCCTCAGAAGGCATCGCACTGCGCATCCCCACCATGTAAACCGGCTTGCCCTCTGCAAACATCTTTTCCGTCACATCATTAAATCCTGCATCATACCACCTCAAATCTCCCCCGCGTTCCACCTTGCTGCCCACCCCATAAGGCAAAAAATCAAAGGGCGGCAAATAAAAACAGGCATACAGCGGCACGGCAAAAGCCAACACCACAATGCCCGCAGTCAATCCCGCCTGCCAAACCTCAAAACCGCACCTCTCCGCTCTGAAAGCCTGCCACAAATTCACTCCTGCCACCAGCAGCAAAAAGACATTCTTCGCCAAAGTCGCTCCATTCGAAAGATAAATCGCCTCGCCAAAACAGCCGCACTCGTTTATCCCGCCATACGGGTCGGCATAAATCACATACGTCAGCACCGTAAAGCCCGACACAAACAGAAAGGCTGCCACTGCCGCCGCCCTCCTCCACAACCCCGACAGCAACAACAGCCCCAATATCATTTCGGCAGCACAAAGCACGACAGCAAAAGCAATGGCAGCCTCGTGCCATTCCGTCCCCCCGAACATCCGCAAATACTCCTCAATCTTATAAGAGAAGCCCACCGGATCGACAGCCTTCACAAAACCGGACAAGACAAACACCGCTCCCAATAATATGCCTGCCCCCTTTTTCTTCATGTAATCCATCACTGCCACAATCAATTCTCCTTGACAGCAACCTCTCCCGGCTTACCCAACTTATCCTCCACTATCTTATAAAACATCTCCTTTATTTTTTCATTACGCGACGGATTTCCTACCAAAATCACACGATTGTTTTCATCCAGCAGAAACGTATGCAAAGCTCTATTTTTCGGTAAATGAGGATTCAAACGTTCAAATTCCTTCAAAGTATCCAACATGATTGGATAATTTAACATTTTATTAGATATCGCTAATTTTATACTGTTCAAATCCTTTTTTATAGGCGAAAAAATGAAATAAAACTTCAAACGCCCATTAAATTTATTAGCATAATCTATAAAATCTTCCCACCAATCAAGTTGGTTAATTGCACATGAAGTACAACCTATTGAATCTGTATAATTAACAAGTTTAAAACTTTTATTAAAAATATCCAATTTATCACACCTTGCATCTTGATTTACAACCACCCCATTTAAAGGTAATCGTATTATATCAGATTCTAACTTTTTTATCTCTTGTGCGTATTTATACTTACCTTCAGAACAACCAAATACGAACAAAAGCAATAAAACGACATAAAAACACTTGCTATTTTTCATTTATACACTTTATTTTTTTACTTCCATAATCAACTTTGCAACATATTCTCTATATCGCGCATTTGTACTCATTACAATATCGATAACACTAATTCCTACTTTCCCTTTAGTATCAACAGTTACTGCCATATAATTAGTATCTCCCGGGAATGTCTTTAGCTCCTTTAATGTAACTGCCGTACAATTACATGATTTTGCCACCTTATTGACTATTAACAAAGAATCTCCTGTATTTGTAAAATAAATTTTTCGTTTAACAACATTTCCTTCTTTTATGACTCCCAAATTCACAATTCGCTTACCAACAAATGTCAACTCAGGAACCCTTGCTTCATTTGTAGCAAAACAGTCAATGGCAAACAATAAAATAATTACTATGATAACTTTCATATCCTATAATTTAAACCGAACGATACGGAACCGCTCTGCCTCCATATCAACAGGAAGCACTCCATAATAAAAACCTTCTGCATATCCTATCACATACAGTTCTTCTGCAAAATCAACATCCCCTACCAAATCTTCACCCTTATAAATCTGCAATCCATAGCCTGCATCACCATCTTTTTTATAAGAGCGAAACAAATAACCATTTACAGCCTTAATCTGCTTATAATAGCCGTATTTCTTTCTATGCTGCATACTATACTGTGAATATTCTTCAAATGTCGACGTTTCCGGATATTCCCCTTTAACGGAAGATGCGGCAAACCCCATACACTTCACCAATTTACCCTCAACATCTCGGACATAAATCAACGAATCAGCTCCGTACGAACAATACAGATAACCATCTCCCGTATCAAAATTCAATAAAGAGAATGCCGGCATGTTACTCTCCCGAAATATCGGAGGATAATGCCCGAACAATTTACCCGTCTTGCCATTCTCAATATCTATCATCAAAAAATTATATGATTCCAACCAAAAATTCTGTGAATTAGCGGTTTTATAAAAACCGTTATAATCCACATGTTCTGTTATCACCGGAATGATGATTTGGTCTTTCAAGAAACGGATACTTTTAGAATTAATAAAGAACTCATACATACGATGCTCCTCAGGATCCGGATTTTTCATCAGATCATCCCATACCTGTGCATCATTGTCCAGATCTTCAAATAAAAGATAAGATTTTTTCTTCTCAAAATCTTTATTGAACAAACTGACCGTCCAACCCCGGTCCATTGCAACAAAATCTCCGATTCCTGTAAAATCCCCCGCAAGCATCGACTGCAGGACCTCGTTCGGTCCCCTTCCCCGTTCGATATGCGAGCCAATATATTGCCCGTCAAGGGCAAATTCCTTCACTCCGACAAGAGACCGATCTATAAAATAAAGTTTGTCCCCATTCAAATGCCATTCTCCATCCAATGAAGTATGCGAACCATCAACGAAAAGCGTATCTAACGATACCTCCCGAATTGCTATATCCTTTTGTCCTCTATGTATTATACCTGAATACTCGTCAACAAAACCCTTGTCACGACATGCCATACTATTCAGACAAAGTACAGCCAACAACCAAAAAAATCTATTTTTCATAACTCATCTACTTTTCTTGTAATATTTTATAAATAGCAGGAACCCGACGATAAAGATTTGATATCCTATCATAAAACCATTGCTCACAATCCCTGTAATAAAACTTTACGTCCAACGCATTTTTCTCTGCCTGCTGATACAATGAACAGCCGGGCAAAGACAATTCTGAGAACAATCTCTTCTTATTGATTCCTGTCCATTTCACCTTTTCCCATGCCGCAGAGTCAAAAGGTGCGAGATAAAAAAATTCTTCCCAAGAATGGTAACATAAATAAGGTACTATCTGTTTCTTCTTGTGATTATCAAATACTATAAAATTGTCAAATTCATAATAATCATACTGTTTCAAATGATTCTCAAACGGTTTGCGGCGGGCATTTTCTATAAAGAAATAAAAATCGTATTCCACCTTCGGATCCACCCATTCGACATCCATTTTTACCGACTTCGTGAAAATCCTGTCATCCTTGCATACATACGCCACTTCCAATATATGCCGTGTGGCAGAAGGAATCATCCGGTCCACTTTCCAGCGGGGAAACATAGCATATTGGTCCTGATGATTTTCCATCACAATCTTTTCCACCATTCGGGTCGTCAGATTATAATACAGCATCCCTTTCCCGTAAACTTTCGTCCGGGAAGAAAAAGCTCCGTCTTTCGTTTCAAAAAAGATTACGTATATTTTTTCATTTCCCCTTTTATAGGAATCACTTATCGCGTAAGTGAAATTTTTCAATTGTTTCGGATTCAAGGGTGAATATATCTCCAACGTACGTTTTCTGGACAATGCCGTTTGCTTAGGGTATGTTTGATATTCCACATTCATAGATTCCACACTAAAGCGCGAGATAGAGCCGGGTGGTAAAATCACAGAACTTCGCGACAACACCTTGTCACTGTCTTCTGCCAAAGAATTGCTGCGCATCACGGTGACCGGCAGACAAGTCAGCAAATGTTTATCCATAAAAAAAAGTTTTCTGCCCGTCTGATTGAAATCTATCGAAAAATACAGCCCCTGCAATCCATAAAACTCGCGATAACGGTCATTACACTCCACAGTTCGCAGATAAGTCAGCGATGCAGCATAATTTTCCGCATATCTTTGAGAAAAGGATTCTGCCATTTCACGCACCATCTCTTCAGCCGCAGATGCCGGATAAACAACCACCTCGTCCATTTTCATCACCACCGGTCGGAGGACCAGTTCTTGTTTCCCAAGCAAATCCACATACGGAACCTTCAATTCATGATAGAACATTGAAGTAAAACACAATGTATCTCCCGCCTGAAAATACTTGGAATCAAGCGAAACCCATCCCCGGGCATCCGACAACACACAAAAATGACGTTTTTCACACAACACTGTCAAATACCCAATCGGCTCCCCCTTCGGAGTCTTCAATTGCAACTTATGCTCTTGCGCAATCGTTGACAACGACAGCAACAGAACAAAAAAGACAATACAATACTTCATCTTCAAAAAAGACATGATTATCTATCATAAATGATAATTCCCTTATCTGTTATTTCAACAGAAGGGAATTATTCATTATTTATTTCTAACGTAAATTTTGACAAATAGAGTCTCCATTACCATGACAATCCCAAGCATTTCCATTATTTCCTATGACATCATAAGAACAACGTGGACGAAAAGATATGCTATTTCCTCCATAACACAATTTATCGTCATGACATCTGCAGATTACCATTGTAGTTCCACCACCACTTTCCCCGCTAGTTAAAGCTTCAATGTTAGATATCATGAATTTTTCTGCATCAGACATCACCATCCTTTCGTAAGCAATATCACCAACAAATCCTATGATAGCACAAAAAACAAATACAATCAGTAATTTTATCTTTTTCATTTCTTTGATTTTTTTGTTATTAATATTTTAATTAATTCCTGCAGGAGGACACTGTTTTTTATAGTCATCACAATTCGACGCATTAAACAATCTTACACAAGCAGCACGAAAAGAAATTTTATTGCCGACATAACAATGCTTATCATCATGGCAACGACAATATACCCAACCATCATTCCCTCCACTTTCTCCGCTCGTCAACGCCTCCACATTTGCCTGCATAAATCTTTCTGCTTCTGACATAGTCACTCTTTCATATCCCATATAGCCTGCGTAGCTCATCGCACAAAATAAAAGCGATGCCACTAAAAATTTAACTTTTCTCATATTATTGTTTTTTCAGATAACAAAACGAAATACTTTTCGTTATTTTGTAAATGCTTGATTGTAGTCCTTTTTTATTCGGTAGTTATGAAAACCTGGTTTAAATAACTCCACGGATGGGAAGGACTACTCCTTTTTTCCACCCGTTCCGAAAAGAAATCATACTTTACGTCATTTTATCCTCCTTCCTTGTTTTTACTTGCCTACCCCCTTCAACAACCTGTCCCAACGAAACTCTCCGCTCTCCCTGTCCCGCGAATAGGTGATGCGAGTGACTACTCCGACAATAAACTCCTCCGGAACAAAGCCCCAATAGCGGGAATCGTTTGAATCCAGTACCCGGTCTCCGCAAAAGAAATAATAATCTCCCCGGAACACATAGCTGTCTATCGGCTCGCCTCCAAGCCTCAGATGCCCTCCGGCATCAAGCGCAAGCTGCTTGCCCGTCTCATATTCTATCACCAACCGGTAAAGGCAGTAATTGACGGAATCAAGTTCCACCCGTCCTCCTTTCCGAGGCACATAAAGCGGACCGAATTCCTTGATTGTCCAGCCATAATGACGGAAATCAAACGGATATGCATGTAACACATTTCCTGCAATCAAGGAATCCGGTGTCTCCGACAGACGGCGCTGCTCCTCTGCCACCCCTAAAATCCCGTCATAATGACTGTTCCGGAAGAAACCGTTCCGTATCTCCACCGTATCACCCGGCAACCCGATACAGCGTTTGCCGTAGACATAATTGATTTTAAATTCTATCCGGTGCTTGCTCCTGTTCAGCGGGAAATTGAAAATCACGATATCGTTGTGTTCCACTTTCCGCAACCCTTTCACCCGATGACACTCCAGCGGGTCACCATCCTTGAAATCAAGACGGTCATAAATCCTTGCACCGGCAATCAGCTTGTTGACAATCACATAATCCCCGGGTATCAACGTCGGACGCATCGAATCCGTCGGAATCACAAACTGGTCTGCCACATAGACACGCACAGCGATAAAAACGCCCACTAACACCCCCAGACCGATAAAGGCATACATCACCCGCAACAGGATATCCCAGATGTCCGGTTTCTTATTCATTTCACCAACTTTTTACGTCCATAAAACAACAAAAACAACATGACTGCCAACACGCCGAAAAACACGACCTGCTTCCGGCGTTCCCCGCACAACTCATTGCCGTACCTGCCGGTAAAACGGTAAGGCGTATGCAACAGATTCCATTTACCGGCAATGCGCCCTTCCGCTGTAAAAGCCACCACACCGACACGGCTCCGCAACAACGACTTCAGCACCATCCCGTCCATAAAACAGACCGGCACATCCCCTCCACCGGGAAATGTCAACCCACTCTCCGAAGCTGCAGCAAAAAGAACGATTTCACCGCTGCAATACGCCTCGTACAAAGCTGCCATCCGCTCCACCGCCTCAGAAGGCATCGCACTGCGCATCCCCACCATGTAAACCGGCTTGCCCTCTGCAAACATCTTTTCCGTCACATCATTAAATCCTGCATCATACCACCTCAAATCTCCCCCGCGTTCCACCTTGCTGCCCACCCCATAAGGCAAAAAATCAAAGGGCGGCAAATAAAAACAGGCATACAGCGGCACGGCAAAAGCCAACACCACAATGCCCGCAGTCAATCCCGCCTGCCAAACCTCAAAACCGCACCTCTCCGCTCTGAAAGCCTGCCACAAATTCACTCCTGCCACCAGCAGCAAAAAGACATTCTTCGCCAAAGTCGCTCCATTCGAAAGATAAATCGCCTCGCCAAAACAGCCGCACTCGTTTATCCCGCCATACGGGTCGGCATAAATCACATACGTCAGCACCGTAAAGCCCGACACAAACAGAAAGGCTGCCACTGCCGCCGCCCTCCTCCACAACCCCGACAGCAACAACAGCCCCAATATCATTTCGGCAGCACAAAGCACGACAGCAAAAGCAATGGCAGCCTCGTGCCATTCCGTCCCCCCGAACATCCGCAAATACTCCTCAATCTTATAAGAGAAGCCCACCGGATCGACAGCCTTCACAAAACCGGACAAGACAAACACCGCTCCCAATAATATGCCTGCCCCCTTTTTCTTCATGTAATCCATCACTGCCACAATCAATTCTCCTTGACAGCAACCTCTCCCGGCTTACCCAACTTATCCTCCACTATCTTATAAAACATCTCCTTAATTTTCTTATTGCGCAACGGATTTCCTACCAAAATCACTCGATTGTTTTCATCCAGCAGAAACGTATGCAAAGCCTGGTTCTTCGGCAGATGAGGATTCAGGCGTTCAAATTCACCTAAAGTGTCTATCAGTATCGGATATCTAACTCCTTCTGATATTAAAACTTTCCTTACCGAATATAAATTAACTTTTCGAGGAGTTAATATAAAGTAAACATTTATTCGATTAGAAATCTGAACAATACTATCCACTATAAAATCCCATTCGTTAATTTTTTTCATAGAACAAGAAGCACATTCTAATGAATCTATGTACACAACAAATTTCATTAATGGAACTCTTGAATTTGATATACGATTTCCTGCTTTATTAGTATAATAATCAATTTTTTCTGTTGGAATAATAATAGGTTTTGAATACAATACCTTTACCTCATTCTGTACATCTCTACAATTACAAAATAAAAAAACGATAATTAATACACAAAATTGAAATTTCATAAACCTAAGATATTAATTAGCTTTATTTTTTCTCTAGAAGCAATATATATGACCTATCAAAATTTATAGAATACGGTTCTATTGTACATACAAGATAATTGTCATTACTGCCTATAATACTAAAATAACCAGCAGAATAACATTGATTAGACAAAATATCATCATAAACATGCAAATACGAAGATGACATCTTCGCATTTAAATCTATAATATTAAGATACACCCTTTTATTGTATGTAAAATATGAAAATATTTTATCTTGAAATTCCACACAGTTTATATGAGCCCATATATATTTACTTTCTCGACATCCTGTTATAAACTCCAATTCATCATCACCCATTTGTTTTAATTTTTTATCAGGAATTGAAAATTCATTAGGTTTAAAAAGTATCCTTTTCCTAATATCTAAAGAGTCTCTATCATATACATATATACCATCTAAAAATGTTTCATAAAAATACAGATTCGAATTTTTCATATAAAGATTATTATGTTGTCCTATAGATATTTTTTCAGCCAATTCTTCATCTAATTTTAAAAATTTATCAGTGATTTTTGAAGTTTCACAATCATACTGATATAGCTTATATTCTTCCTCATCACAATATCCCAAATTTTTATAAAACATATAGGATGTAGAATCAAGAATCTCAAAATCCACTACAGATACAATTTCTTTAGTAGGAATTACAATTTGATTGTATAACTCTCCACTTGGATAAAAATATTGTTTTACTTCCATTCCATAATTACACAATACATCTATTGTTTTTTTATACCTATTAAAACAAAAACTCTGAATATTTAAAATCTCATTTTGAGCCCGTCCATATTTCACGAATGACTTTATATATTTGCCATTATAATTAAATAAATGTAAATCTTCATTTTCTGATTTACTCTGTACCAATATATTAGAATCTAACATCTGAACCTCTATAAGATCAGATAAAAACAAACTATCAAACACTATCAATTTATTCAGCTTAAATAATGTGCTTAGTTTAAGAGTATCATTTTGAGGGCACAATTCAATCTCAAATGCATTGTTATCAACTTTGACATCAGATAATTGTTGCGTACAATTCCATAATAGGAATAATGAAAAAAATATCGTTGTATACTTTTTATCCATAAAAAATCAATATAAAAGAGTATGTCAAAACAATCTCATTACTTATTCACTATATTCATAATATATAACATAAGATCATAATTGACACACTCCTATTTTTGTCAAATATTACCTAATACAAAATATACCCAACATACAATTACGTAATGGAGTCGCAACGCATCCCTCCTTACCTTCAGGAAGTGCACAATATTGAGCACGAGCATTATTATACTTAGTACCACCACTTTCTCCGCTCGTCAACGCCTCCACATTTGCCTGCATAAATCTTTCAGCCTCTGACATGGTCACTCTTTCATATCCCATATATCCTGCGTAGCTCATCGCACAAAATAAAAGCGATGCCACTAAAAATTTAATTTTTCTCATATTGTTGTTTTTTTAGATAATAAAACAAAATACTTTTCGTTATTTTGTAAATGCTTATCGGTAGTCCTTTTTTATTCGGTAGTTATAAAAACCTGGTTTAAATAACTCCACGGATGAGAGGGACTACTCCTTTTTTTCACCCGTTCCAATGATATGCTTGTTTATCTCTGTTTCTTGATTTATAATATTTAAAGTGGAACATTACCAAAACCTCACCCGCCCGTTGTTCACCGTAAACGGACATTCCTCTTTCCCCTATTAAATAGAACAATTCATAACGTATCCCTTTCTACTACTTCAACCATTGCACCAATTTTATATAATGATGTTAATGTATTTAACTTTATAACTGTATTCAATTTATAAAATCCTAACTTATTTTTCGTATCAAATTTCATAACAATTGTAGTTGTATCTTTAGGCATTACAATACTATCCTCAGCATAACATTCCGTACAGCTACAATCTGGATTTATATACCCTATTTTTAAATCATTTGAACCAATATTAACCAGCTTATAGTAAAAATACACCACAGTATCTTTAGGTATATTATTTAGTTTTTTTTGCACTTCATTAAATAACGCATCTGTCAAAGGAAGTTCCTCATCCTCATTTTTGATTTCAGAATCAGGAAGAAAACTGTACTTTAATAAAATAAGAATCCAAATAATACATATAATTACTACATATATCACATACTCATACTTTCCTACTTTCATATCTTAAATCTATAAAAATAAAGATTCCCATTATCTTCATTCGGTAAAATATAAGAATAATAATAAGGTTCTATAAAACCCATAACTCTCAATCCTTTAGGCACATCCAAATCTCCTATCAAAACACCTTCCCGATATATCTGCAAACCATCAGTCTGCTTCTCTATTCCTTTTTGATAGGAACGAAAAAGAACTTTTGTTTCATCAACATACTCCAACCAATTATAAAATCCTTTTGTATTACGTTCTTTTCTATAATACCGCCCCACCTCTTGCGGTGTATTCGTTTGTATATAATCCAACTTCATGTCATATCCTGCCAATCCATAACATTCTTTCATTTTGAAATCCTTATCATACACATAAACTAAAGAATCCGCCTCGTATGTCAGATAAAAATTGCCAAAACTATCAATATCATAAACAACAGATGAAAAAATAGCTTTCATATACGAATCTGATTTATAACTTTCCGGATAGCCAATGGCAAGGAGGCGACCGAAATCCTCTTCTTTCAAATCAATTTCCTGAACATTGGCATTCCTTTCCAAATGCTTTTCCAGGGTTGTTATGAAATTATAATTCAAATGAGCCAAATGCACATTAAAAAAAACATTTCCATTAAAACTTCGACAAACAATATCATTATATCGCTGTGTATAAGCTGATGGAGTTTCATATATTCTATCATACTCCCAGCGATTATCATAAATCAATCTAAAATAACGCTCCAAATAGAAATTTTCATCGTATAAATGATACCCTCCACTGTGATCCAATAAAAATAGCTTGTTGCCTACAAAAGCATGTGTCGCAATACGTCCAATAGTTGTTTCGTTATTTGCACGTCCTTGCCCTAAATAACGCTTCTGAAATCTTCCATCCAAATTAAATTCATTTAAAGTACAAAACAACTTATCTAGAAGATATATCTTTCCTGCATGAATACTACTCTCCACAACATACGAAGTCGGGACACTATCTAAAAAGCATGTATCTATGTTCAAACTAAAAACTGTCTCTTTTTCCAAAGATACAGGTTTGACTGAAAAATCCTTCTTGCTTACAACAGCATTACATCCATAAGTGATACACAATATAATATAAATACATATCTTCTTCATAAAATATCATTCTAAAAAAGGGTAATCGAAAATCTATTCTTTTCCAACTACCCTCTTTATTTACTAGTTACAATTATTATTAAACTCCCAACACCGTACATTTACTCCACTAGCACACTTACTAGCACCATTATTATTCACGGCACAATTAGAATCCGACATTAAAGCACAATAACAATATAAAATATCTCCTCCAGACTCTCCTGCAGTTAAAGCTTCAACATCAGATAAAAAAAGAGAACCATCTACCCGATTTACAGTATTAGTAAAAACACTATACATACAAGTCAATGATATAACAATCATTGTAATTAACGCTATTCTTTTCTTATTGGTCTTCATAATTTTAATCATTATAATTGTCTGTTTTTTTCGCAGTGCCTTCCATTCAGACTGATGCGAGACCTTGTCTCATCAAACCTCGGGTGGAAGGTCTTTTTTTCACCCGTTCCAATGACATGCTTGTTTATCTCTGTTTCTTGATTTATAATATTTAAAGTGGAACATTACCAAAACCTCACCCGCCCGTTGTTCACCGTAAACGGACGTTCCTCTTTCCCCTCAGTGTGGTTTCGCAACCAATACAATGCCTCCGAAGGCACATTGTCATATTCAATATAATCTGCCGTAGCCACCTTTTTTCCCAAAGACACCCACTTTCCCCTGTTAAAATAGAACAATTCATAAAGATGACCCGGATAGATTCCGTTCTTGTCGTTTAAAGAAATATATATCATCGCATCAACCGATATCGGCTGCTCAAGTCTTACCCCTGCCATCGGTAACAAAGTGCCGTAATCCAGCATTTCGTCATTAAATATTTGTTTGGTACCCTGCGTATTATCAATTACATTACCGGTAACATCAATTGAAAAGGTATTCAATGGTTTTAATTTAACGGAATCATGCTGCAAAAATATCACTGATGCGAAGATTGGATTACTTTTACCCTCCTTGCACAAAATCCAATATTTGTATTTTTTTCCGGTATTCACCTGCAAAGTATCGTAAGCCATACTATTATAATGAGTGATTACCCCTATCGAATCATAAGGCTGTTTCGACAAGTCGTTGGTGGCAAGCAAACGTACCCCCAATATGGCATTTCCACCATAATCACCCGAAATGTTATAAGTAAACTTTCGGTTCAAACGCAATGTCTGCCGATGCAAAGTGTCTGGCTTTAATTCTTCTGCCACCCCATCCGATTTCAACCACTGCGGATAATCGGCAAACACCTGACGGCTGCCGTCATAATAACAAGGCAGATATATAATGTCCCGACCGATTTTCTCAAAGACAGCCTTTCCTCCCTGCATGTCGGTCCATGCCACCTCCTTCCATGCCTGATTGTTGAACACACATAGGTAAGCATATTTTACGTTCCGGGGAATCTCCTCGAAACGATATTGCAATTCCGCCACGTTTTCGTACTCTTCCGTCACATCCTCCTGATAGGGATTCCGCATGGAGCGGGGCACATGGTTGACCCGGTCATCGGGTATCGCATGGACATAACTCGTTTTCCTGTACACCTTGGCAGTATAGGGGATAATGGTTTTATAATGGCTTCCGTTTGCATAACGCCGGTCTTTCAACACTGTCCAGTAATGACGGTTTTCCCGGGCAGGATAGTGAGGCACAAAATCAATGGCAACGGGAACTCCGAACAGACGGGACATAATCTGTACATTGTTTGCCTGATCTATACAATCTATTTTATAACCACGGAACAAGGTATCCGACAAACGCTTTAACATCTCCCAATATCCATAATAATCCGATATTTTTGCCTGAATATAATCCTGATAATCACTTAAACCCAACCAAATATTTTTCCCTTTGGCGAAACGGTAACGGTGATAATAGACCGAATCCCTCCATTCCGTGATAGGCTCATTGTCTATCCTGTAGGGAAGCAAGTATTTCAAAAAATCCTCAAAAGGAAGGTCATAACGACACTTCATGTCTTCCCAAAGAGCAAACGACTGCTCTATATGCCTGATAAGATAGGCAGAAGTCACCTCGTGCAAATCGTATTTGACGGTGTTGTCTCCATGAGCGGTCGCTATCCGGACAGCTATCAGATAAAACAACTGCCGCACGGCTCCCGCTTCCTGCCGGAAGGTTGTGTCGATATCCCGCTTCAACCGATCCATTGTCTTCCCGCCGATGGAATGCCACCCCACCATATTGCTGATAAGATACTCGGCAGCCCGCAACTTCAAAGTGTCCGAATGCTCTTTCCTGAAATAATCCAGCACTTTTTGCAGCTCGCCCCGATTTTCTCCACTCAGCTTCAAAGCACTCTCCACATCGACATACATCAACTCCGTTCCCATATCCTTACGGACACAAGCCGCCAACACTACAATGCCTAAAACGAACAACCACCCTACTCTTTTCATAATTCCAATTTTACCAGTGTAACACCATCCGTTTCCGAAATTCCGTACAATGCACCGTCCGCACCGTCACAGGCAAGGCTTGTCAAAGACACGGACAATTCAAAATTCCGAACCAAATTACCCTCCCAATCATATTCCAACAGGCAGCAGGCCGTAAATGCCTCCTTCCCGTCCTTTTCGTATGTCTTGCCGGAGTAGAGGGCATATACCCGTTCGGAAGTCACTGCCACATCCATAAAGCCGATACGGTTGCGCTTGCTGTAGGCTACACGCACCGAGGGCTGTTCCTCGATTTCCACCCGGGGATAGCTCAAACGCTCCAGCTTTATCCGGCTGATGCTGTCGGAATCTATCCGGCAAAAATCCAACACCCCGCTGTACATGTCCGCACAGACAAACCGGTTTCCATCCGGATGTATCCGCAGAATACTGCTTGCATACAACACTCCTTTGGTCTTTTCTCCAATCTCCGGATAGTCCGGATGTCCGGGGTAGGAAAGACTGTAATGCTCCGTACTGTCAGCCAGAGAATAGAGCAGATAGCGTCCTTCTTCATAAACACCGGTGGAAAGCACAAAATCCCCTGTTTTCACGGCAGCCAGATGCTGTCTGCCCTTTGGCAGACACACCACCTTCTCTCCGGCTTCAGCATCGGAAACCGCATTTTCAAGCAGTTCTCCGGTCTTGAAATCCAATGTCGTCACACTTTTGCCGTCAAACGAACTGAAAGAGCTCAAAGTCCGGTACGCCTTATCCACATACGTTTCCGTCATCGGCAACGCTTTCGTAAGGGGTGACGACAAATCCACTGCATACGCCACCCCTTGTTGCATATACGAAGAACCCATCACCAGCTTTTCTCCATGTTTTACAAATCCGTTGATTGCGTATATGCCCGTTGAAGACAAATCCGCCATACGAACCATCCCGCAAGGTTTCCCTTCAGAAAGATTCACTCCGTTATCGACAAGATAACTGTCCGAACATCCGAACAGCATCCCCATTCCTACTATATAAAGTATCTTTTTCATATCTATTCGACAAACAGGATTCCCCCTATCTCAAATTCTCCTATCGAACAAAAACCTGTTGCACCTACGCAACGAAAATGTGAATTCCCCGTCTCGCCGGAAGTCAATGCCTCCACATTTTCCATCAGCCAGATGCCCCGGTTGACCGGTCTTTGAAACACTCCTAACAAAACGCACAGCAATATCACTCCCAATACCGCCATGCCTGCTGTTTTTAGAAATTTATTACGCATAATTACATTTTCAAGTCCTCTGCAAAAATGTACAATAAAAAATGAAATAAAAAATTAAACGGTTGCAAATCGGTTGCAAATTTATGCTAACTTTGTTGCAAACAACCACACGATGAAACAGCGTCTGAAATGGATAGTATTTTCTGCCATGTGCCTGATTCTATGCAATCAGACCATACACCTCTATCGCCTGTATCAGGAATATAAAGCCCGCTACGTCTACCAGCGAAACGACTTGCTGGACGGATTCATCTATGAATTCAATATAAAAAACAGAAATATAAAAAATGCACATGGCTATAATGCCTCAACAGACGAACTCACCTTCGTCATCGACAACAAGGTAATCAGGAAACAACTGCACAAAAAAGACGAAATCAGGAAAATCTCCATAAGATGCCTCTATGACACACGAGACATCCGAAAATGGACACTCGAACACCTCTACGAATATGCCGAAATGAAACAGGACTCCATGCAGGTTGATATGCCCCATCTGCAATTCACTATTCTGGACAGCCTCGGAAAGATTGTCGACTCCTTCCCTCCATCGCACGAAGCAGTGCCGGAGAATGCCGAATATTGCAGACCGCTCGGATACATATCCCCCAACACCTTGTATGCCACATACGATTACCCTGCCATACTCTTCGCAAAAGCAGCAGCCGGACAAATCATCATCACAATTGTCATCACGGTCCTGTTTGTCCTCTTCATTATCGATTTTTTCCGCTCCATCCAGAAAGAGAAGAAAAGAGGAGAGTACAGGGAAATGTTTATCCACCAGTTGGTACACGACCTGAAACACCCCGTTGCCAACCAAATCAAGATGGGCTATCTGCTGCAGGAAAAACTGCCGGAGGACCTCCGCCCGCTGTTCGAACAGAGCCAATCTCAACTCAACGGAATGCTGCAATCCATCAACCGAATGCTACTGCAATCGACCGATGAGCGAGGACTCAAACTCAACCTGCAAGCCGTCGACCTCCACCAGATGCTGGAGAGCCTGACCGTGCCGGTGGCATGGAACCTGCAGACAGACCAGCAGCTGCATATCGAGACCGTATTCCAAACGGAACATCCGACTGTTACAGGCGACTATCACTTTCTCGCTGCTGTATTCCAAAACCTGATTGACAATGCCATCAAATATTCCGGCAACGACACCCGAATCAGCATCCACTGTTCCGAACCGGACAGCGGACAAGTGCAAATCAGCATACGGGACAATGGTCCCGGCATCCCGGCAGAGGACCTGAAGCATATTTTCGAACGCTATTACCGCGGAAACGGACCCAAAGGCAAGAAGATTAAAGGACACGGGCTCGGACTGTTCTACGCACGTCTTGTTCTCGAAGCGCACGGCGGCAATATCCGCATCGAAAGCACGGAAGGGAAAGGAACAAGAGTCATTGCCACCCTATACAAAGAACCGCATATTCCACACAAATACAGAAAATAACAACATGGACGAACAGAAGATTAAAATATTATATGCCGAAGACGATACCCTCTGTGCCGAACTGACCAAACACATTCTTGAAAAAGAAGGTTTTGAAGTGAAAACAACAGCAGACGGAGCACAAGCCTGGAACGCATACAGAGAGAACCGCCCCGATCTTCTGCTGCTCGACCTCGACATGCCGGAGAAAGACGGACTGGAAGTGACACGTCTTGTCAGGGAGCATGATACACAGACCCATATCATCGTTTACACCACCCACAGCGAACCAGCCAAGGAGATTGCCATACTGGATGCCGGAGCCGATGAATTTGTCTGCAAAGAGCGGTCACCGGAAGTACTGGTTGCCCACCTGAACCATATCCGCACCAAGATTCTGCAACACAAACAGACACCCCACCTCTTCCGATTGTCGGAACACACCACTTACCAGGCAGCCACAAGGATTCTCACAATAGACGGCAGTCGGACAGAGGTCAAGCCTACAGACGGGCGCATGCTGCAACTGTTATGCGCCAAAAGAAACGAAGTGGCAAAACGGGAATACCTCGTCCAGGGAATTTGGGGAAATGCCAGCATGAACAAGGACCCGGAACTCAAGAAATATGCCAGCCATGTCCGCACCCTTCTGAAAGACGACCCCTCCCTGACCCTGAAATACACCGGCGATGGCTATATCCTGACAGATGCAACGTCTGCTACAAATCAAAAACATACAACTCTGAAAGATGCTGTTCGTTCAATCCTAAGGCATAAATAGCAGAATCATCTTTCCTGACAGCAAAATGATATATCCGCCGATCAAGAATATAACGTCGAATCATGTTACCTGTAAAATCAAAAACATGTATTTCTGACACTCCTTTAGCCATTTCCTTCTTTTCTGCATTTTGGTACAAGGCATAACAATGACTATCGGAAGATACCGCATAAGATACTTCCAATTGAAAATAAAAATCAAACGGTTGCTAGCATATTGTCAAAAGGAACAGTATTCATGATTGACACGATTACGCCAAGCCTATAATTCGAGTATTTCTTCTTTTGGCAGTTTTGTTAATTCTACAATCAAATCCGTTGGCAGACCTTTCCCTTTCATCCCACGGGCAATTTCCAATTGTTTTTGCCGTTCTCCTTCTGCTCTCCCTTCTGCAAACCCTTCTGCTTTTCCCTCCGCAAACCCTTCGTCTTTCCC
>CAMDJC010000031.1:0-37716 GCA_945900015.1 uncultured Odoribacter sp.
AAAGTCGGGGCTTTGTGCGTAAAAAAAGGAGGTGCGCATTTTGACACACCTCCCTGGCTGTATAAGAAAATGATTGGAATCCTAAAGAATCATTTGTGGCATAAATTCAAAACTATTGTATTGTGGACGCAGACGGTCTGTGTTGTAGAATTTGCTGATATCTACAAGTTTTTTTGTGCTGGTAACAATTTCTATCGGGGCGTTGTCGTAGCGTCCGTTACGTAGAATTACCAAACGTCCGTGCATGCCTTTGGAGATTAAGTCGAGAGCAAGGTTGCCGTAAGCCATGGGGACAATGGAGTCCATGGCATCCGGATTGCCACAACGTACCATATAGCCTAATTTTTGATTGATGACATTGATTGTCTCTCCTTTGTTGAACTGAGGCGATAGGGCTTTTAGCTCGTTGGAAACATAGTCTCCGATTCCATCCAGCTTTTTATGCCCGAACATATCGGTTTCTTCGCTTTGGAACATCATATCTCCTCCACGATAACTGGCGCCTTCTGATACCAGCACAACGGAATACTTACTTGGATTAGTGTATCTGTCTTGGCAGAGCAGTTCTGCCAGGCGTTCAATGTCAAATTGGTATTCGGGAATCACACAGCGATTGGCTGCTCCGGCTAATGTGGGAAGCATGGCAGAGAAACCGGCATAGCGGCCGAATACCTCCAATACAAGCAGGCGTTCGTGGGAACCGGCGCAAGTGCGTAAGTCGTGTGTTAGTTCAATGGTACGGGTGATGCAGGTGCTGAATCCGATACAGTAGTCGGTTCCGGGCACATCGTTATCCATGGTTTTGGGAATGGCTACGACTTTGACACCTTCTTTGCTTAAGCGTACAGCGTAGCTAAGCGTATCGTCTCCTCCGATAGGAATCAGGTAGTCAATACCAATGAATTCCAGATTTTTAAGAACTTCAGGAGTGAGATCATTGATTTCGTCTGTGTATTTGTCCTTCAGATGTTCGGGAACTGCTGCTTTGGGAACATGTGAAGCGCGGGTGCGGGAAGAGTGAAGAAAGGTTCCGCCGGTGCGTCCAGCCTTGTTGACAATTTCTTCGGTCAATTCAAAGAAGTTGCTGGAGTTGTCTGCCTGAGGGTCGCGAATGGTGTCAACAAGACCTTTCCAACCGCGGCGTATGCCTATTACTTTATAACCTTCACGCAGAGCACGAATCGTGACGGCACGAATGGCGGGATTTAGACCTGGTACATCACCTCCTCCGGTGAGAATTCCGATAATTCCTTTATTTTTTAAATTCATAATGTTTTAAATATTATTGTTAGTATTCAAAATTTTGTGCTGTGGTAAAAGTCGTGAAATATATTGTAAAATGCAAGAAAAGTTATACGGAAGTGACTATATTTGCATATTAAATTATAGGGATTGATTATGAGTCATTTTGTTTCTTTTTGGGAAAGTTTGGGGGATGGTAAATTCTTGCTGCTTTTGTTGGCTGTCTTTTTTTTGTTGCATGTCATTTTTATGATTTATAAGTTGTTGACTTTGTCGGTGAATAAAAAGCAGCTTGGAAAAGAATTGGAGGAAGGAGTGTCTGTCATTATTACTTGCTCGAATAAGGCTGAGTTATTGTCTGAAAATCTGGAGGCATTTTTGAAGCAGGATTATCCTTGTTTTGAAGTTATTGTCGTAGATGAGTGTTCTGAAGATGAAACCAAGCATGTTTTAGAACATTTTCAGGAAAAGTATCCCAATTTGAAGACTTCAAGAATTTCACCGGAAACAAAGTTTCGGAGAACAAAAAAACTGGCGATTCATATAGGTGTGTTAGCAGCCCAATATGATATTTTACTGTTTTCAGAGATTTGGTGTCGTCCGGCCTCGTCTCATTGGATTCGTTCTATGCAGGCTGCTTTTTCGGAAAAGACTGCTGTAGTGCAGGGAATGGCGAATTATAGTGAGGAAATAAAGAACAATGTCAAGCGTTTTTTTCGATGCATGCGTTTTTGGCAGACGGGATGGAGAGTGTGTATGGGATTGTGTGTAGCTGGTGATGGCTGTAATATGGGATATCGTAAAAAATATTATCTTGAAGAAAGAGGATTTACCAAGAATACTCAAGAATATATAGGTTATGATACAGACATGGTGAAGGTGTTGTCTAAACATGGAGAGGTGGCTATGGCGAAAGGGAAGGATTCTCTTATTACAATCATAGAAGATGATGCCAGAGCCTGGAAAGATGATTTTTCCTATTATTATGCAACAAAACAAAAGTGGGATAGAAAGGCTATATTGGGAGGCTATGTCGATTATGTATTTGAGGGGTGTTTTTATCTTTTATCGCTTTATTTTATTTGTATGAGTGAATATTGGCTCTATTTTCTGGTGCCGATAGTTGTTCTTTGTGTATTTAATTTAATAATCATTAATGCTGGGCTAAAAAAACTAGGACAGAAGAAACTTTTTGTATCTTCGTTACGTAATGGTGTGTATGGTTTTATTTATAAACTATATTACTACACTTATTCAGTATTTGCAAGAAAAAAATGGAGATAACAGATGGTTTGTCGGAGAAGGCTTTGGTCGACTATAAGATAGTGAAGAGGGCAATTGCCGGTGATGAAAAAGCCTATGGGGAGCTTTTTAAAAGATATAAGGATTCAGTATATTTTATGATACTGAAGATGGTAAATAACCGTGCGGACGCAGAAGATTTGACGTTTGAAGCTTTTGAAAAAGCTTTTGGCAGTTTGAATTTCTATTCACCTCAATTTGCTTTCAGTACGTGGTTGTTTAAGATAGCATCCAATAATACGATAGATTTTATTCGTAAGAAGAGGGCTAAGTTGGTATCGTTGGAGTATGATGATATAAATCAGGATGAAAGAGGATATATATATAGTATTCCAGCCGATGTGTTGACTCCCGAAGAGGAGATTGTGCGGATGCAACGGGCCTCTTTTTTGCGGAAACAAGTCGCAATGCTAAAAGGACGATACCGGCGCTTGATAGAACTGCGCTATTTTGACGAGTATTCATATGATGAAATTGCTGATGTATTAGGGATTCCTTTGGGAACGGTAAAGGCTCAGCTTTTTCGTGCCCGGGAGTTGTTACAAACAGCTTTGTCGCATACAGAAATGGCTCACGAAGAATGATTAGATTTTTTTTGATATTATTTTTTTTATGGGTGGGTGCTTCCGATTTAAGAGCTCAGGTGCTTTCTGCTATTGATACAATCTTCTTTTCCGGAGTGGTGTTGGATAGTGGAACGACGGAGCCTTTGTCGGGTGTGACATGTCGCTTGGGAGAGGGAAAGGGAACGGCTTCGGATAAAAACGGATATTTCAGAATTCAATTACAAAGAGGAGATACTGTCCGGTTTACCTATGTCGGTTATCGTCCCTGTCTGGTTGTTGTACCAGATTCGTTGGATGCAGAGGAATATATGGTGGGAGTTTTTATGTCGCCCGATACGTTACAGCTGTCTGAGGCATTGATTATTAGGCGATGGGGCGAAAATCGAATGCAGGACATGATGAATGCCCGTAATAATATGAAAGGCATTCTCAGACAGGCGTATGATCCTAACAGAAGGATGGATGCGGATATGAATCAGAAGATGGTGATACATGAATATGCTCGGAGTGTTGAAATGAGAGGACACGTGGATGTTCGTTTTGGTGTAGGTACTTATTCTTTGGATGCTTTCAGGAGGTTGCGTTTGCAAAAGAATTTGCGTGATAATAAAGATGTTTTGGATACGAGAGAAATTGATTTGTTAAAGAAAATTTATTATGTAGAAAAAAGAAGAAAGTAGGTTGTTTGAGTGTATATAAATATATCTTTGCAATACAAAATGCTTGTGTTTAACAGTACGCGTTTTGTAAATTTATTGTTTAATGAAGAGTGTACTTATGAAGAATCTTTCTATTGTTTTGAGTGTTGTGTTAAGCGCTTTAATCGGGCTAACATTTTCAGCTTGTAATTCACAGAATCAAGGAGCTGCAACTAATTCTACATCTACTATTAAAAATGCAGGATCTGGTAATGTTGCGCGCATTGTGTATATTAATACGGATACGTTGATGAGTCAGTATTTATTGGCAGTTGAATTGAACGAAGCTTTTTTGAAAACGCAAGAAGAGCGGAGAACAGAGTTGAATGTGAAGGCAAAATCATTAGACCAAGAGGCTGCTGAATTTCAGCGTAAGTTAGAAAATAATGGTTTCTTATCTGAAGCTCGTGCAATTGAAGCTCGTGACAAGCTGTTGGTAAAACAGGAAAATCTTCGTCGTTTGCAAGAGGATATGATTGCTAAGACAGCTCGGGAGCAAAATGAGTTGAACAAGCAGTTGTTTGATAAATTGACTGTCTTTTTGAAAAAGTATAATAAGGAAAAAGGTTTTGATATTGTATTGAGTACTCAGTTGGGAGGAAATGTTTTGTTTGCTGTTGACGGATATGACATTACTCCGGACGTGGTGGCTCGTTTGAATGAAGAGTATAAGGCAGAAAAAGGAAAATAAATATTGTTTTTTTATATAGGGGAAAGGCTGAGTAATCAGCCTTTCTTTGTTTTATACAGTAGGTAAAAGTATGCAGGAGAAGCATAGAAAAAAAGTTTTCGAACGTTATTGGAATCGGAATGAAATTGTTTTTCAACCAAAGTTTCCTGAGGATACGGAAATAATTGTCATTATACCAGTATTGAACGATTCAGATATTTTCCTTACGATTGATTCGTTGTGTCAATGTTCTCATTTGGAGGGAAGTGTCGGGGTAACTATTGTGGTGAATCATGGAGAGCAATTGCCGGAGTATGTGAAAGAAGCCAATAGATTATTGACAAGTCAGTTATATGGTTATGTCAATGAGATTGAACGAGAGGGAATCGTATTTCAGATTATGGAAGCATTTGACTTGCCTGCAAAAAATGCCGGAGTCGGATTGGCTAGAAAATTAGCTATGGATGCTGCTGCCTGGTGGTTGTATGTCCATGCTAAGTCGGATTGTCCAATTGCTTCATTAGATGCAGATACTTGGGTTGATGCTAATTATACGGATGCGATAATCCGTTGTTTTAAAGAGAGCTCCAAGGCTGGAGTTTCCATCTCATATGCGCATCGTTTGGATGAGTGTAAAGGGGATATGTTGACAGCCATAGTGAAATATGAATTATATCTGCGCTATTATCAATTGGCTTTGGCTTATGCTGGTCATCCTCATGCATATCATTGTATAGGTTCTGCATTTGCAGTAAGGGCTATGGATTATGTGGCGGAGGGTGGAATGAACAAAAGACAAGCTGGGGAGGATTTCTATTTCATACAGAAATTGATTTCTACGGGTCGATATGGGGAATTAAGAGAAACCAAAGTTTATCCTTCTGCCCGTTGTTCAGACCGTACACCTTTTGGTACAGGGCGTTCTGTGCAGCAGATTATGACGGAAGGTACGTATTTTGTTTATAATTGGAATGCTTTTGAAGATTTGAAGCATTTCTTTGAAGGGATTGACTGCTTGTATAAAGCATCTCCAAACTATGTGGAAGAATATATGGGTAGGCAAGTTTGGGGGCTGCAAAAATATTGGAAACAAATGGAAGGGGGACGGTTATTGGCAGAGATAAATGCTAATTGTGCTTCTGTAGAGCAGTTTCATAAACGTTTTTTTGATGGCTTCAATGCTTTTAGGGTGTTGAAATATTTGAATTATATGCATGAGAATGATTATATGAAAATAGAGGTGTCGGAGGCTGTCAGCAAGCTGTTTTCTGCTTATGGATGGCCAGAGCAAAGAGAAGACTTGGAATATCTGATGTTCTTGAGGAATTTATAGAAACTGTTTTCATATTGAATGGATTTTTTATCTTTGCACAGAAAATAAAACGGGTTTAGAAAATAAATTAATTATGGATTTTCATTATACACTGAAAATAGCTGCCGATCCGGAAGAGGTTTTTGCAGCTTTGACAACTCCTTTTCAGATTGAATTGTGGAGTGGCTATCCGGCAGATATGAAAGCAGAAAAAGGATATGTATTTTCGTTGTGGGAAGGGGATATCACCGGGGTGAATTTGGATGTCAAAATCAACAGATTATTGGTGCAGGAATGGTTTTTTGGAGAACAGGAAGAGCAATCGATTGTGCGTATAGAGTTGAAAAAGGAGGGAGGTTATACTATTGTTAATTTGGAGCATTCCCACATTCCGGAAGAGGTATTTGAGGAAATCACTGAAGGGTGGCGGGAGTATTATCTCGGAGCTATAAAAGGAATGCTTGAAATGTATTGAATTGGACTTTTCGGTATGTAGGTGGAAATACCGAAGCAGAAATAGAGGATTGCCGGTAAAATGCCGGCAATCAGCAGATAATAATGGTTTCTCCTGCGACCAATAGCGTCTCACCCTTACGAATTTTTGCACGTTTTCGTGTTTCAACTTCTCCGTTACGGATCACTTCTCCGTTTTCTACCATGATTTTGGCAATTGCGCCACTCTCTGCAATTTGAAGGACTTTTAGTAATTTAATTAATTCGATGTACTCATCAGTGAGTGTGAAATTCAGCATTTTATGTGATATTTAATGTTTTGATTAATGTCTTCAAAGATATAGAACATACCACAAAGTAGAAACAATCCGGAGGGGAAGTATTTAATTTTGCCGCTTTAAATTTACAAACCTGTTGTAAAGTGATGACAGGTAAAATATTACGAATTAAAAAAATCCTATGAAGAAAATTATTTTGTTGGTGGCGGCATGTGTGGGCTTCGGTTCTGTATTTGCCGAAGGGTATCAAGTGAATGTGTTGAGTACGAAGCAGACTGGTATGGGTCATGTAGGAACCGGTATGAAATTAGGTGCGGAGAGTATGCATTTCAATCCGGCCGGACTGGCATTTTTGAAGAGTACGTTTGATTTTTCTGCCGGCGTTTCTTTTATTAATTCAAATGTAAAGTATAAAAATGGAGATTATGTAGCAGAGACAAACAATTCTGTCAGTACTCCATTATATGTTTATGCAGGTTTTAAGATTTATGATAATTTTTCTGCCGGTATCTCTTTTACAACTCCATACGGAAGTTCGTTGGATTGGGGTAAAAATTGGAAAGGGGCAAACCTGATTCAAGATATTGCACTGAAATCCTATGTTATACAGCCTACGTTTGCTTATAAAATTACCGACCGTTTGAGTATTGGTGCCGGATTGAATCTGGCGATTGGTCAGGTGCAGTTGTCTCGAGCAATGATGAGTGCTGATGAATTTCAACTGTTGGGAGGAATGATAGGAAAGTTACCTACTTTGCCGAATAAAGATAAGCAAATGGTGACAGGGATGATTTCCAAACTAAATGGTTCTGTACCGGTATCTGCAACATTGGATGGTAAAACAAAAGTACGTGCCGGTTTCAATGTCGGAGTTATGTATGATGTATGCGATAAGGTGACTTTAGGACTTTCTTATCGTTCAAAGTTATTAATGAAGGTTGAAGAGGGGGAAGCTATGGTTGATTATGCCAGTTTACAAGTGGAACAATTGTTTGGAGTATTATCTAAGGTGACTGGAGGTAAAGTGACAATCCCGCCTTTGAATGAAGGAACCTTTAAAGCAGAATTGCCATTGCCTTCGAATCTGTCTTTTGGGGTGTCGTATCGTCCAACAGAGCGTTGGGATGTAGCTTTTGATTTACAATATGTGGGTTGGCATGCCTATGATTCATTGAATGTTGTGTTTACTCCGAATGTTTTGAACGGGTATACAATTAAGGCAGAAAAGAATTATAAAAATACGGTAATAGCACGTATTGGCGCCCAATATAAAACCACTGAACGTTTGGATATTCGTGCCGGAATATATTTTGATCAGTCTCCGATTCGTAGCGATAATTATAATCCGGAAACTCCCGGCATGAATAAATTGGGAACTTCTCTTGGATTGAGTTTTGCTCCTTTGAAGCGTTTACAGATTGATTTGGCATTTTTGTACATCCATGGTATAGACCGTAATGGCTCATATCGTTTGAAAAATATGATTACCAATGTAGATGAAACATTTGAAGGAAAATATTCTTCTAATGCTTTTACAGCTTCGTTGGGTGTAGCCTATCGATTTTAAATAAATTGCCGGGTTGTAAGAAATATTTGCCTGAAAGATTTTCGTTACATCGGGAAAAACTTTAATTTTACACGCCTTTATGGTCGAAAACGATTACAATCTATAATATTAATATTAACTAAACCATGGCTAAAGAACAATTTTTAGAAAGACACATTGGACCGCGTCCCGAGGATGTTGAGGAGATGTTGAAGGTGATAGGCGTGAAATCTGTGGATGAATTAATCGGACAAACTATTCCGGAATCTATTCGCTTAAAAGAAATTTTAGACTTACCGGCTCCGTTGTCGGAAGATGAATTTTTGGCTCGTATTAAAGCGCTTGCCGGCAAAAACAAATTATACCGTACATTTATAGGACAGGGATATTATGATACAATATCTCCGGCAGTTATTATCCGAAATATTTTGGAGAATCCTGCATGGTATACTTCTTATACACCTTATCAGGCAGAGGTGTCACAGGGACGTCTGGAGGCTCTATTGAATTATCAGACTATGATTCTGGAGCTGACAGGTATGGAAATAACGAACTGCTCGTTGTTGGATGAGGCGACTGCTACTGCTGAAGCTATGACTATGATGTATGGCTTGCGTGGTAAAGAGATGAAAAAAGCCGGTGCCAATAAGTTGTTTGTTGATAATCATGTTTTCTCTCAGACAAAAGATGTATTGATTACACGTTCTGCTCCACAGGGAATTGAGTTGGTGTTTGGAGATTATGATGATTTTGAATTTACTGCTGATATATTCGGAGCTGTAGTGCAGTATCCGGCTTCTAATGGTGAGATTCGTAATTATAAAGCATTGGCAGATCGTTTGCATGCAAATGGTGCATTATTGACAGTTGCTGCTGATTTGATGAGTCTTGTTTTATTGACACCTCCGGGAGAATGGGGGGCTGATGTTGTTGTCGGATCTTCTCAGCGTTTTGGTATACCGATGTCTTATGGAGGTCCTCATGCTGCATATATGGCCACTAAAGAGGTGTATAAACGTAATATTCCGGGGCGCATCATTGGAGTGACAGTGGATGCTCAAGGAAACAAAGCTTTGCGTTTGGCTCTACAGACCCGTGAGCAGCATATTAAGCGTGAAAAGGCTTCATCTAATATCTGTACTGCAAAGGCTTTGAATGCAACAATGGCTGGTTTCTATGCAGCTTATCACGGACGTGATGGTTTGCAACGAATTGCGCGTCATATTCATTCGGCTGCTGTTATTTTGGCAGAAGAGATCTGTAAATATGGATATACGCTGAAGAAAGATAAGTTCTTTGATACGATTCGTTTTGCTTTGCCTGCAGGGGTAACTGTTGACATGATTCGTGAAGTGGCTTTGGAGCGTCATATTAATTTGTACTATTGTGAATGTGGATGTGTCGGATTGTCAACAGATGAGCGAATCAATGAAGATGAGTTGAATGTTATTGTTGGTATTTTTGCTGAAGCTGCCGGTAAGAAAGCAGAAAAAGTGACTTTCCTGGATGATTGTACAGTACTTGATCCGGAGATGTTGCGTGATGATGAATATATGCAACAGCCTGTGTTTAATATTTATCATTCAGAAACAGCAATGATGCGCTATATGAAGAATCTGGAACGTAGAGATATTTCTTTAGCTACTTCTATGATTTCTTTAGGGTCATGTACAATGAAATTAAATGCTGCTGTTGAAATGTTGCCTATCACATGGCCAGAATTTGGAGGAATGCATCCGTTTGTACCGATGGACCAAGCTGAAGGATTCCAGCAAATGATTCGTGAAACAGAGCATATGTTGGAGAAAGTGACAGGATTTGCTGGTTGCAGTCTGATGCCTAATTCCGGTGCTGCCGGTGAATATACCGCTTTAATGGTGTTGCGTCAATATCATATTTCTCGTGGTGAAGGTCATAGAAAAGTAATGTTAATTCCAGCTTCTGCACATGGAACGAATCCAGCTTCTAGCTCGATGGCAGGCTTGCAGATAATTGTAACAGCTACAGACCCGGAAGGAAATATTGATGTTGCAGATTTTCGTGCTAAGGCTGAAGCTAATAAGGATAATCTTTATGGTGCTATGATTACCTATCCTTCGACTCATGGCATTTTTGAAGAATCTATCAAAGAATTAATAACAATTGTTCATGAGAATGGTGGTCAGGTATTTATGGATGGGGCTAACATGAATGGACAGTGTGGTTTGACTAGCCCAGGAACGATTGGAGCAGATGCTTGTCACTTGAATTTGCATAAGACTTTTGCAATGCCTCACGGTGGGGGAGGTCCCGGTGTGGGTCCGATTTGTGTAGCCAAGCATTTGGTAGAGTTCTTACCGAACCATTCGGTTGTTAAAACTGGAGGTGAACATGGAATACATGCAGTGTCTGCAGCTCCTTATGGTTCTGTTGGAATGTTGCCTGTAACTTATGGTTATTTGTTGATGTTGGGTGGTGAAGGTTTGAAGAAAGTGACAGAAATGGCTATATTGAATGCTAATTATTTGGCTTCATCATTTGAAAAATTGGGCTTCAAGATTCTTTTTAAAGGCAAGCAGGGACGAGTAGGACATGAGATGATTTGGGATTGTAATTCTTTTAATAAAGAATATGGAATTTCTGAATTGGATATTGCAAAACGTTTGATGGACTTTGGTTTCCATGCTCCAACTTTATCATTCCCCGTACATGGAACGCTAATGGTTGAACCGACAGAGAGTGAGCCAAAAGAAGAACTTGATCGCTTTATTGAGGCCTTGAAGACTATACGCGAAGAGATGGTGGAAGTTGCAGAGGGTAAGGCTGATAAAGTTGATAATGTGTTGAAGAATGCTCCTCATACACATAAAGTATTGACGGCAGATGAATGGACTCATTCTTATCCGCGTAGCAAGGCCGCTTATCCATTGGCATGGGTTGCTGAAAATAAATTTTGGCCTCAAGTAGGACGAGTGGATGATGGTTATGGAGACCGTAATCTGATGTGTACTTGCGATCCTTTGTATGAATAGGATTTTCTATTTGAAATATAAATCCGTAAGGTGTTGCCTTACGGATTTTTTATATCTTTAAAATTCGGTGAAGAATATAAAGTATCATCATTACCATGTGAATCAATTAATGGCGATAGGGATACTTTAATTGATTTCGCAGGCGTTATTTGAAGAGAGAGAAATTTACACTTCCATATTGACGATGTTCCGTGAAGCGTGGATGCTTGGAAAAGTCTACGCTTGCAGGATGTTCAATTATAAGAATCCCACTGTTTGCTAATAAATCGTTTTCAAAGATAGCTGTTGGTATTTCTTGAATTTTATCTAGGTTATATGGTGGATCTGCAAATATGACATCAAATTTATGTCCTTGTAATTTTTTGCAGGCAAGAAATACATCCGCTTTATACACTTTCATTTTGTCGAATTTTAGCTCTTTTGCCATTCGTTTGATAAATGCATAGTGTTTATAGTTTTGTTCTATGGAAATGATTTCTGCAGCACCTCTTGAGGCAAATTCATAACTTATGCTTCCCGTGCCAGAGAAAAGATCTAAAGTATGTATACCTTCAATTTCAATATAATTTGTAAGTACATTGAAGATATTTTCTTTGGCAAAATCTGTTGTTGGCCGGGCACTGAAACTTTTGTCTGGAAAGATTTGTCTTCCTTTATGTGAACCGCTGATTATTCGCATTTGTGTATGTTTAATAAGTGGATAAACGTAGAGTTGTTCAATTGGTCGTTTTTTACTAATTGAGATAAAGGAGCATAGTTTAGAACAGCAATATTTGAAATGTATTTATTGATTGTTTCTATGAACATCGGATCGTTTACCAGGTTTCCTGAAATGGAAGTTTGTAAATCGTCTGGATTTATTTGGGTTTGTTGTAAACAATTTAAGGAATAATAAATGATGTCGTTAACAGAGCCATATGAATAAGAGTTGAATAATAATATATCATTACTCTTGGTAAGTAGAATATCAAAATATTGTTCATGGATATCTATAAAAAGATAGTGCGAATTGAACAGCATGTTTGATAGGGAGTAAATGATAAAGGGATAGGCACTATCAATGATAGATATTGGTTGGTAGCGAGATGTTAGAAAATCAATAAAACTTCGTGGTTGTGCTTCTATTAAATAGCTATTGATTGCTTCAATTTTCCGATAAATAAGAGTATCACTTTCGTGGAGTTCAAAACATAGACGAAACATTTCTGCAAGAGTACTTTTATTAAATGCATGAGCCGGAAGAAGCATTTTGTTCCTTTGACACGAAAGTACAAATACTTTTTTGTATTTTAAATTTAGTATGGTATCATTTGTGATGAACTGGGTTGCTTTAGCAATAGTAGTTTCATTTAAATGACACTCTAAAGGTTGATGGTAAAATACTAGCAATCTATTGTTGGGGTCGTGTACACAAAATGAAAATCCATCCGTTGTATAACGGATGGATAAAGTATATTGTGTCGAATTCTCTTGAGAGAAATTATTGTCAATATAATATATGTTCTGCATGCACCTGTTTACTCCCAGTTACCCACGTTATTGTTAGCTTCTTTTAAGCTACCGACTTTTAATCCTGCAAATTTCTTTAAACGAATTCTTTCTCCATTTTCTTGTAATAATTCTTCGTTGAATTCGTTGCGAAGATCTTCAAAAATAACCATGTTAGTTACGTATGCTTCGAAAACAGGAACTTCAATACCAGAATCTGTCCAAATGGTAGTAGAACCCATTTTGAATTGATGTTGACGTTTTGTAAAAGGAACATAACGGATTTCATCTATTTGAAATTCTTTGGGGAATACGTTACCTGCAGCAGCTACTTTTACAGTATCTCGAATGATTTTACCCTCTTTAATAGCTTGTGCTTCTGTGATCCCTTTTTCCAAATCATCATCACTCAAAGAACCGATAGAACGAACAACTTTGATAGAGTCGTATTTAATAAAGTTAATAAGAGTATCAAAACTCGGAGTATACTTACCATATACTTCTTTAAAAGCCTCTTGTGCTGTACGTATGTCTTTTAAGCGTTGTGTAATTAGTTCATATCTATGATTCTTGATAACTTGAAATCTTTGAGGAACCATGATGCTTTGATAGCATTTGTAACCCAGGAAAATGATAATTCCGGCGAGAACAATCTGGATAATAAGCTTTTTCATTTTTAGTTTATTTTTTTTGAATTGTATTATTACATAATTATTTATTCAACACGATAAAGTTAATGTTAATTTTGTAACTTTACACCACGATTCAAACGTTATCGCGAAAGTAAAATCTTAATATTGCTCGCAAATTTAGGAAAAAATTTAGATTAACGGCATAATCGGCAATTAATTTTCATGATGATTCAAAAACATTTTAGTGAAATAGTTATAAGAAAGTTTGGTTTTGAGCTTTCTTCTTCTCAAAACGAGGCTGTTGAGAAGTTTACAGACTTTCTTTTTAATAAAGAAGATGATGGTATTTTTTTGCTAAAAGGCTATGCGGGAACAGGAAAAACTTCGTTGGTTGCTGCAATTGTTAATGCAATGATATCGTTGAAATATAAGGTTGTGCTTTTAGCTCCAACTGGTCGTGCTGCCAAAGTATTTGCATCTTATGCTGGACATACAGCTTTTACTATTCATAAGAATATCTATCGTCAAAAATCAGCAGCAGATGGTGAGGGTGTTTTTAGTTTGGGATTTAATACATTATCAGATGCAGTTTTTTTTGTTGATGAAGCATCGATGATTTCGAATATGGATGTGGAAGGTAACTTTGGCAGTGGGCGTTTATTGGATGATTTGGTTGAATTTGTTTATAATGGGCGAAATAATCGTTTGGTATTAATTGGGGATGTTGCCCAATTACCGCCAGTTGGTTTAATGATTAGTCCTGCTTTAGATAAACAAGAATTGGAGGCTGCTTATAATTTTAGGGTAACAGAAGTGAATCTTGTCGATGTAATGCGGCAGGTTGATAAGTCAGGAATATTGCAGAATGCAACTTTGGTACGTGCAATGATTGGGAGTAACTCTGACAGATTTGTATTAAATCTTATGGACTTTCCCGATGTTTTTCGGATTGATGGAGGAGAGCTTTTGGAAGCAATTGATACTTGCTATGGGAAATATGGTGAGGATGAAACAATTGTTGTGTGTCGTTCTAATAAACGTGCAAATCGTTTTAATGAAGGTATTCGTCGTACTATTTTATATCGGGAAGAAGAGTTTTGTAGCGGAGACCGGATTATGATTGTTCGGAATAATTATTTTTGGGGTGTTGATTATGAGCAAATAGATTTTATTGCTAATGGTGATATGGCCACGGTTGTTCGTGTTGGAAAAAGTGCACAATTATATGGCTTTCGGTTTGCAAAAGCTGTATTGCGGATTGATAGTTATGCAGAGGAGATTACTGCTTGGGTGATTTTGGATACGTTAATGTCCGATTTCCCTGCGCTGACATATGACCAATTGCGTTCATTTTATCATGTCGTTGAGGCTGATTATGGCGATATTTCTTCAAAGAAGAAACGATTTGAGAAAATACGAGAAAATGAATATTATAATGCGTTACAAATTAAATTTGCATATGCGGTGACATGTCATAAAGCACAGGGTGGACAGTGGGATGCTGTTTTTATTGATCAAGGTTTTTTGACTGATGATATGCTTACTGATGAATATTGGAGGTGGCTTTATACGGCAATAACACGTGCACGCAAACGGGTTTACTTTGTCAATTTTAGAAAAGATTTTTTTGACTAAGTGGCGATTTGTATTTAACAATAACTTTTTTATATTTGTAAAGTACAAATAGTTTTCATACCTTTGTGCATTATTGCAAATATTTGTAGTTAGCATAAAGCATATTTTGTATGCATGATATAAATATTTTTTGCGCCAGCAGGACTTTAGTTACAACCAATTTTTTTTCTACTTTTCACACATCGACATACCTGCTGGCGCATTTTTATATTAATGAAAGATTCGTTTATTGATTGTATTTCTTAATTTTCTCTATATTTGCCTAGGTTAGGTGCATTAAAATTATTGAGATTACAGATGAAGATAATATATATTGTCATATTTATATTTTTAGGTATATCTTGCAGTAGTAAGGTGGATGATTATTTGTCTCAAGCAGAGCGTTACATTGATACAAATCCAGAGGCAGCACTATGTTGTTTGGATTCTGTAAAACAATTTGGTGAGTTGAATTTGAGTAAATTAACTTATTATACTTTTTTGCGTTGGCATGCTATGTATAGGAAAGAGGGTATGATTGAAGACTTTATACCTAGCGATCAGTTTGTGGAGTATTGGTTGGGAAAAGAAGATCTTTATAAGGCGGGCTATCTTTGTCTATATAATGGTATTTATTATCTTTATGAATCAAGATTGGATAATGCCGCAATTTATTTATCCAGGGCTCAAACTTTGGCATTGAAACAGCAGGATAGTGCTCTTATATTTTATTCGTATTATTACCAAGGAAAGCTTTATTATGAGAATAATGAATTCTATAATGGAGAGGTCGCATTTAGAAAGGCGCTAGAATATCGCCAAGAGAAGAAGAAAAAAGATGATTTCCATTATATTTTTAAACTTGCAAATTGTTATTTGTTTGTAAAGGAATATGATAAGGCAAGATATTATTATCAATGTATTTTGCAGCATATTGGAGAGTATGGTGAAGATAAGATGGCTTTGCGTCTTATGAATGTAGCTGAATTTAGCGAGGAGGATAAGGAAGTTACGGGTTATCTGAAAGATTATCTCCGAGAATCATTTGAAAATAATGAATATGTCCAATTGTATGATGGTTTGGCACATGCAGAATCTGCTTTATCTAGAGGGCAATTGGATTCCGTTGCAATGTATATTTCTTCTTTGCCAAGTGATACTAGGTTTTGGCAACCAAGTATTCGTTTGTTGCATTATCGTTTGATGGGGCAATATTATTTTCAATTGGGGGATTATAAACGTGCAGGAGAAATATTGAAAAGATACATACAATCGCAAGATAGTTTGAGAATGAGTGCACATAATGAGCAGATAAATCATATGATTATTAGTTATGTCCGAGCAAAATTGGAGAATGAGGCAAATTTATTAAAAGCGCAGAAAAATAAATGGGCTGCGGGGATCTTGGTTGCAGTTATTGTTTGTCTTGTTGTATTTTTTAGTTTTTATCTATGGCGTAAGAGACGTGATGAACGAATATGGGAAGTGGAACGGCGAGTGGAAACATTGCAGAAACTTTGTGAATTACAGGAAGGACAAACGAATAAAATCAAGTGTATATTGATGAATAAGTTAGAATTATCTCGACGTTTAGCTAGTTTATCATGTCAGGAATTACCTAAAAATGTTTCCTTTTTGAAAATGTATGATGAGATGTTGGGTGGGGTGCATTCCACTGTATTGAATTGGGAGGAATTTTATTTAGTGATAGATACATTATATGCTGATTTCCACAATAAATTATTACAATATTTTCCTGTGTTAAGTGAGAAAGAAATTCAAACTCTTTGTTTGTTAAAGGGAGGTTTTAGGAATGATGAAATAGCCTTTGTGATGGATACAGGAATTGCATCTGTTTATAAGCGTAGGACGACTATTAGAGAAAAATTAAATTTAGAAGAGAGGATGGATATTTTGGCAGGTGCAGAAGGTTTGTTGGCTCAAATTGATTGTAAGTGAATGTTAAGAGCAATCCATTTTATATGGATTGCTCTATAATATAATTACTGTATCCCTAAATCAGCTACTATTGTATCAATTTTTGCTTCTGCTTCTGCCTGTGCTTTATGAAAGTCATTCGTTGTGGGCATTTGTGCTCGAGCTTCGAAATAAAATTTAATTTTAGGCTCAGTACCTGATGGTCTAACTGATATTTTACAGCCGTCAGCAAGAAAGAATTGTAAAACATTGCTTGTTGTTGGAAAATCCATGTTGCTAGTTTCTCCAGTTTTCAAATTAACGGCTTTAAGAATGGAATAATCTTTTTTTATAATGATATCGCTGCCATTAATTTTTGCTGGAGTGTTGTTTCTGAATTTATCCATCATGTCTTTTATTTCTTGGGCTCCAGTTAAACCTTTGCGGACAATGTATATCATCTTTTCTTGTGAAAATCCATATTCTGCATAGATGTCCTTCAGAAGGTCGAAAAGAGATTTTCCGTTATCTTTGGCCCATGCAGTAATTTCAGCCATCAAGGAGGTGGAAGACACACCATCTTTGTCTCGTGTAAATGCTCCGGGCATAAAGCCAAACGATTCTTCTCCTGCTCCAATATAGCCTTCAGCACCATGTTTGCGTATCATGTCGGCAATCCATTTGAAGCCGGTGTATACATCGTAACAAGGTAGACCGTTTTTTTCTGCGATTTCTTTTAAAAGTTCGCTGGTGACAATGGTCTTTCCTGTGTATTCATTGCCTTTCAGTAGGCCTAGTTCTCGGCGACGGTGAATAATATACCAAGTAAAAATGATATTTGTCTGATTGCCATTGAGAAGAATCCACTCTCCTCTATCGTCTTTTGTGGCAATACCGATGCGGTCGCCATCTGGATCGCATGCCATTGCTAGATCTGCATCTACTTCTCGGGCTTTATCTAGAGCTAATTTAAAAGCTGCAGGTTCTTCTGGGTTTGCTGAAGCAACAGTTGGGAAATCTCCATCTGTAATCATTTGTTCTGGGATGGTTATAATATTGGAGAAGCCCCAATTACGCAGAGATGCAGGAACGAGTTTATAGGTGGTTCCATGTAATGGTGTGAACACAATCTTTAAATCGTGTTGGCGTTTGATTGATTCTGGAGATAAGCTTAGTGTTTTAACTGCTGCTAAAAATTTTTGGTCAAAGTCTTCTCCTAATATTTTTATTCGTTCTTGGATTCTTTCGAATTTGATGTCTTCTACTTTGACATTTTTGACTTCAGCAATTACATTTTTATCGTGTGGTGGAACAAGTTGAGAACCATCATCCCAATATGCTTTATAACCATTATATTCTTTGGGATTATGCGATGCGGTAATGATTACTCCTCCTTTACATCCTAGTTCTCGGATCGCAAAAGACATTTCTGGGGTAGGGCGTAAAGCTTCAAATAAGTATGCTGTAATTCCATTTGCAGAAAAAATTGCGGCAGTTGTTTCTGCATACTCGCGAGAGTGGTGACGGCAATCGTGGCCGATGCATACTGCTTTTTCTTCTCCAGGAAACATTTTGTTAATGTAGTTAGCAAATCCTTGGGTAGCAGCACCTACAGTATAACGATTCATGCGGTTTGTACCAACTCCCATGATGCCACGAAGTCCCCCTGTGCCAAATTCTAAATCATTGTAAAATGATTCTATTAATTCTGTAGGATCTGTTGCATTAAGTAGGCGTTCTACTTCTGCTTTTGTATCTTCGTCATAAGCTCCATTTTTCCAAGCTTCTGCTTTGTGTTTCGCTTTCTGAATGATTTCTTTGTTTTCCATAGTAAATAGTATTGTTATTTATCCTTTCCACAAAGATAAGGAAATAAAAAAGCTCTGCAAGTGCAGAGCTTCTAATATTTTTTTTGTGTTATAACGTTATGAACGTTTTTCTTTAATCTTAGCTTTTTTACCGGTAAGATCACGGAAATAATAAATTCTAGAACGTCTTACTTTACCAACTTTGTTTACTTCAATCTGTTTGATGTACGGAGATTCCATAGGGAAAATTCTTTCTACTCCAACATTTCCGGACATTTTGCGTACAGTGAAGGTTTTAGTAGTTCCTGTTCCTTTAATCTGGATAACTACACCACGGAAAATCTGTACACGTTCTTTGTTTCCTTCAATAATTTTGTAGTGTACGCTTACAGTGTCACCTGTGTGGAATGAAGGGTGCTCAACTGGGTTTTCTGCAGCAAATGCTTGCTCTGCAATTTTAATTAAATCCATATTCTTCTTTTTTATATTAATTTATCGAGCGCAGTATTGCTATGGAGACTTTCATGCAAGAGACTGCGTACGTCCTTACGAGGGTGCAAATGTAGAAATTTAATTTTTGTTTTGCAAGATAATATTAGGAAAAAAGTTGAATCAACAATCCTTGATATGAGGGTGAAAACGTTTGTATTATTTTGAAGGAAAAGTTTTTTAATTTAGAAAAAGCTTCTTACCTTTGTACCGGAGGTGAGGATTCCGAGATTAATAGTCGGGATTCTTTTTAATAAAGGCACTTATTGGAGGATAAGTGTCATTTATTTTTTTTATCTAGTATGAACACAAAATTATAACGGTTATGAGCAATAAAGTATCTTATGTAACAAAAGAAGGATTGAAGAAATTGCAGGAGGAATTGGAAAGATTGCAGAATGTGGAGCGTCCGAAAATTTCAAAAGCCATAGGTGAAGCTATTGAAAAAGGAGATATTTCTGAGAATGCAGAATACGATGCAGCAAAAGATGCTCAGGGATTGTTGGAGGCAAAAATTGCACAATTAAAGGACACTATTGCATCTTGTAGGGTGATTGATGAATCGCAGATAGATACATCAAAGGTGCAAATGTTGAATAAGGTGACCATTAAGAATATTAAGAATGGTGCAACAATGGCATATACCTTAGTATCTGAAACAGAGGCTAATTTTAGAGAAGGAAAACTTTCAATTAATACTCCGATAGCTCAAGCTTTAGTGGGTAAAAAAGTGGGAGATAAAGTGTTGGTTAAAGTGCCGGCAGGAGAGATGGAATTTGAAATCATGGATATTAGTTTATAAATAAATATCATGGCATCAATTTTTTCACGAATCGTTAGTGGTGAAATACCTTCCTACAAGGTAGCGGAGGATGAGGATTATTATGCTTTCTTGGATATAAATCCTCTTCAGAAAGGACATACTTTGGTGATTCCAAAGAAAGAAACTGATTACATATTTGATCTCTCGGACGAGGACCTGGCGGGAATGATGATATTCGCCAAGAAAGTAGCAAAAGCTATCGGTAAAACAATACCTTGTTTGCGTGTAGGGGTAGCTGTTTTAGGTTTAGATGTGCCTCATGCACATATTCATTTAGTACCTTTGCATAGTGGTGACGATTTGAATTTTTGCAATCCTAAAAAGCAGTTTCCTGCAGAGGAGATGAAAGCATGCGCAGAAGCAATTGCGGCTAATTTGTAAATACAGCATAATGTAATAATATATTCAAGATTAGAAGAAGAGATTTTTCTCTACTTTTAATCTTGTTTTTTATTTATGAAGAGATGAAAAAGAGAGAAATGTATAATGCCTATGCCGAATTGGAAGGGTACAATTGTTTCGGTTGTTCGCCAACTAATCCGTATGGATTGAAATGTAAATTTGTTGACGAAGGAGAGTATGTTACTTGTCATTGGCTACCTTCAGAAAATTATCAAGGTTTTTTTCATATTTTACATGGAGGAATTCAAGCCACTCTTATTGATGAGATTGCTAGCTGGGCTATCTTTTCACATGAAAAAACAGCCGGGGTTACAACAGAAATGAATGTAAAATATCGTCGTGCTGTGCGTACTGACGGTGGAGAAATTTGGTTGCGTGCAAAAGTAACAGATGTTTCCCGACGTTTAGTGACAGCTAAAGTTGAATTATTTAATGAGAAGAATGAATTGGCTACGGAAGCGGATGTCGTTTATATGATATACCCGGAAGAAGTTGCTAGACAGCGACTGCATTGGCCTGGTGTTGACGCATTTTATAAAGAGGATTGATAAGATTATGAAGTATAAGAATATTGTATGGGATTGGAATGGAACATTGCTGGATGACTTACAAACAGGTGTTGATACTCTTGCAGAAATGTTGTCGCGACGTAATATTAAACCATTGAGTGTAGAGGAGTATAAAAAGCTATTTGGATTTCCTGTGATAGATTTTTATGCCAAAGTAGGATTTGATTTGCAGGCGGAATCTATGCATGATTTATCTGTTGATTTTGTAGAAACATATGATAAGAATGCAAAAGAACTTCAGTTGAATGAAGGTGTTGAAAATGTCTTAGTCTCTCTTAAAGAGTCTGGTCGTCAGCAATATATATTATCTGCTTTGCGGGAGGATTTATTGCAGCAAATGACGGCTGATTTTCATATATCTTCGTATTTTGAGCAGATTTGTGGTTCAGATAATATCTATGCAGCTGGTAAAATTGATCGGGGAAAACGAATGGTCAATACGTATAAGTTATGTCCTGCAGAAACTTTAATGGTAGGTGATACTTTGCATGATGCAGAGGTCGCTAAGGCTTTGGGCTTTGATTGTCTGCTTTTTACAGGAGGACATAATGATCAGGTCCGTTTGCGAAAAGTAGCCCCTACAATTTCTCAGCTTTCAGAGTTGTTGAAATGGTTGAACGAATTTGATGTGTAACTATCGTCTATGATAAAGTATTGAGCCGGAACAAAATGTATTTTTGACCCGGCTCTTTTTGTTTTATAATTTATATTGCATTAACTGTGCAACGATATTATGATATTCTTTTTCTACATCTAGATAGTTTTGGATGCTGTCATAGAGTAGCGCAATTTCAACAAAATAGTCTATCATGGAAATTTGGCCGGCTTCTAAAGCTTTGTTTAAAATATTCTCATTGCGTTGTAATGAGAGTGTTTGGGCATATTCTGAACAAGATACATACAGAGCTTCGGCTTGGAGATAGAGGTCTTGTAGTGTTGCTTTCACTATTTGTTTATTATCTTCAAAGTTGAAAGCTGTATATTCTGCTTGGGCTTTAGCTTGTTTTACCGTATTTCGATTTTCCCAAAGAGGGATAGACATACCGATGCGAAAACCATTCATTTTTTCCCCACTGCCTCCATTGTGGCGATAGCCAATGTCGAATTTCGGAAGGCTGAGAGAACGGCTTACTTTTATTGATTGTTGCGCTGATTCTGCTGTTGTACTGAGATTTTTCAGATTAGGATCGTTATTTATATATTCGTTTTCCAGTTCAGCAAAAGCAGGTAAAGTGGGCAAATTGGAAAATCGGGTATCTGAAAAGTTGATTTCAACGCCCCCGTTTAAGGCTTGCAGTTGTTCCAGTTGGGCCTTTAAGGCAGCTTGATTGCGTCTGCTAGCATTGTCTGCGTTGATTTTTTCCAATACTATTTTATTATATTCTAATTGATTGGCATCACCATTATCATATCGCTGTTTATAGAGTGCTGCAAGGAGAGCTGCATTTTTTTGTCTATTGTTTAATAGATGTTGCTGTTGGCGCAAATAGATGATTTCATGACAAACTAATTGAGCTTTTAAGAGTATTTGTTGGCGAGTTTTTGCATACAAATAATCGGAAGCATTTGCTTTGGTTTTTGTCAATTTTTTTTTGTTGAAGTACACTGTTGGAAAATCGAATGATTGTACCACAGCAAATTCATTGACATTGTTTCCTGTATTTTTGTCTGTCCATAATTGATTGAGTTCGACCGTTGGATTTGGAAGATAATTTCCAACTTTAGCTTCAAGTTTTTGACTTTCGTTTAATTGTTGACTGGCTTTTAGTGTTTTATTGTTGCTTTCAATGTTTTTCAAGACATTGTCTATGCCAGATTGTGCCCATATCGGTAGCGATAGGCAACAAAGCATGACGGTATATATTTGTTTTTTCATATTGGTTCTTATTTTTAGTGGGAATTGTTTACTTGTACGTTGTTTTTTTGTCTTTTGTTTAAAAGATAATAAACAATCGGGACGACAAAGCCATTTAGTAAGGTCGAACTTAACAACCCTCCCAAAATGACCTGAGCCATGGGACTTTGTATTTCATTGCCAGGTAAATCTCCACCTATTGCAAGCGGTATCAAGGCTAGAGCAGATGTCAGAGCAGTCATCAAAATAGGATTCAAACGGTCTAGAGACCCCTGGATGATACTTTCAGTCAGTCCTAGTCCTTCTGCTTGCAGATGGTTGTAATGAGAAACGAGCAATATGCCGTTGCGTGTTGCAATACCAAATAAAGAGATAAAACCGATGATAGCAGGAATGCTTATGATTCCGGATGTAAACCATATACTAATAACTCCACCAATAATAGCTAGAGGGAGGTTCAGCATAATGATACCTGACAAGGGGACACTCCTGAATTCATGGAACAATATCAAGAATATCAGCAGAATCGAAATCAATGATGTCAAGAATAGTGTACGCGATGCTGCGGCTTCACTTTCAAATTGCCCACCATATTCTACATGATAGCCTTCGGGTAAGGATATTTGTTCCTCTATTGTATCTTGTATATCGCTGACAACACCTTTTAAGTCTCGCCCTGCCACGTTGGCTGAAACAACAATTTTACGCTGAACATTTTCACGGCTAATGGTGTTTGGTCCCGAGAGAGGGAGAATTTCTGCAACATAATGAAGCGGTATTTTACGCCCATTGGCATCCATCATTAATTCTCCGATTTCTTCCATTGTCGCGCGTTTTTGATCATCGACTTTTACTGTCAAATCGAACACTTTGCCACCTTCATTGACTTGTGATACAACTCTTCCTGATAAGGCAACATTGATGAATTCTGAGAATTCAGGTAATGTGATTCCATATTTTGCCAACATGTTTCGTTTCGGATGTATCTGTAATTGTGGTCGTTCGATTTGTTGTTCCAATGTTAAATCGGCAATACCGTCAATATTTTGTACTGCGTTTTTAATCTGACTTCCTAAGTTGAACAATTTGTTCAAATCAGGTCCAAACAGTTTGATAGCAATATTTGCCTGTGTTCCTGATAGCATAGCGTCAATTCGGTGAGAGATGGGCTGACCGATTTCGATATTGGCACCCTTGATGGTCCCCAGTTTGGCGCGAACTGCAGCAAGAAATTCATCGCGCGAGCGTTCTTTTAATTCAAAAGGAGCTTCGATTTCTGAGGTGTTTACTCCCAATGCGTGTTCGTCAAGTTCTGCTCGACCTGTTTTTCGAGCTACAGTTTGAACTTCAGGAAACTCCATCAAAATTTGTTCAGCGAGACGTCCCATTTTGTCTGATTCTTCTAATGAAATTCCCGGCATGGTACTGACATTGATGGTTAACGAGCCTTCATTGAAAGGTGGCAAGAAACTGCGTCCTAATTGGAATAGCAGAACTAAAGTTACTACAAGAAGTGTTATTGCGCAACCGATAACTACTTTTCGATAACGTAAAGCCCAATCTAATGATGTTTTGTATGCTTTTTTTAGATGTCGGGAGACAAACGGTTCTTGTTCGCTTTTCTTTAAAGCACTTTCTGAAGTTAGAAGATAACTACAAAGAACAGGAGTTAGGGTCAGCGCAATGACAGTGGATGCAAATAATGCTACGACAAATGCAATACCCAGAGGAATGAGCATGCGTCCTTCCATCCCTGATAAAAAGAATAACGGGAGAAAGCAGGCCACGATTATCAGTGTTGAATTTAGAATGGGCATACGCACTTCTTTGGACGCTTCAAATACTAATTTTAGGACAGGAAGTCTTTCTTCTTTTGGCTTCAGCCTATTTTCACGCAGGCGTTTATATACATTCTCAACATCAACGATGGCATCGTCAACCAAAGAACCGATAGCAATAGCTAGTCCTCCAAGACTCATCGTGTTAATCGTCAATCCCAAGGCATGCATTACAAGGATTGCCATTAACATGGAGAGAGGTAATGCGACCAATGAAATAATGGTTGTCCGGAAGTTCATCAAAAAGAAAAACAATACGACAATGACAAAGATTGCTCCTTCAAATAGTGCATGCTGTATATTGCTGATGGAGCTGTTGATAAAACGTGATTGGCGGAAAATATCTGTTGATATTTTTACATCGCTCGGTAGTGTCTTTTGTAAATCACGAATGGATGCATCTAGTTTATCTGTCAGCTCTAATGTGTTAGTATTCGGTTGTTTGGTTACAGTTACTAAAACTGCCGGATGTGCTTTTTCTGATGCAAGTCCTAACTTAGGGGCTTTGGCTCCAATGCGGACGTCTGCAATATCTACCAGTGTGATAGGTTGGTCTTCAATTGTTTTTACTACGGCTTTCCCTAATTCTTCCACATTGGTTGTTGCCAAGACTCCTTGTACGATATATTCATTCCCATATTCATACAAGATACCTCCGGTGGAATTTAAATTCATGTTTTCTGTTACAGCTAAAACCTCGTCTGTTGTGATGCCGTAGTGTTTCATACGAGCAGGATCCAGTAGAATTTGATATTCTTTGATATCGCCGCCAATCACGGCAACTTGTGCAACGCCTCCGGTTGATAAGAGACGAGGACGGATGGTCCAGTCTGCAATTGTTCGTAAATCTTGTAGTGATGTTTTTTCTGCTGTCAGTCCGATAATCATCATTTCACCAAGAATAGATGATTGTGGTCCGAGTGTCGGCTGACCGGCATTGACCGGTAGGGCATCTCCGATTGTTGCTAGTTTTTCAGAAACAATCTGTCGTGCAGTGTAGATATCGGTTCCCCATTCAAATTCTACCCATACAACGGAGAATCCGGTTGTCGAAGAAGAGCGTACTCGTCTAACATCGGTAGCTCCGTTTACGGCTGTTTCTACTGGAAATGTCACAAGGCGTTCCACTTCTTCTGGAGCCATTCCTTGGGCTTCGGTCATAACTACCACTGTAGGGGCATTTAAATCCGGAAACACATCGACTTCCATGTTGTGGGCAGTGATGCTTCCCCATACTAATAAGGCGATTGCCGCCAGCATTACCAACAGCCTGTTGTGTAATGAATATTGTATAATCTTGTTTAGCATAGAAATCTTGTTGTTGATTAATGATTATGAGTATGTCCAGGGATGGCTGCACTGGCAGATGCCATTTTTACTTGATAGGCTCCTTGGGTGACGATGCGTTCTCCTGGGTGCAGTCCACTTAGGATTTGAACATTTTTACCGTTATTTGCTCCAATTTTTACTTCTTGCTTTTGATAACCTTCAGCATCTAATTGTTTGTAAACGTAGAAATATCCCATTTCGTTGGTCAGTGCGGAGACAGGTATACTGATCGTATTTTCTATGGGAGCTGAAATCAAATATATTTCAACGAAAGAACCGGGGATGACATCTCCTTGGTTGTCAAATTCAAAGGTCACCGGAATAAAAAAAGTGTTTTCGTTGGCAGCCCTGCCTACAGATAATAATTTACCTGACAACTGCGATAATTCATAAACACGATTGTCATAGGGCGTTTGAAAGTTTGCTGAACTGATGTTGTGTAATGAAGGATAATGGCGTTCAGATACGTCAGCGCGTAATATTAACCGTTTGTTCTGAGAAACGGTGGCAATAGCCTGACCTGCTGCCACATATTCTCCATCTTTTACAGAGATATTCTTGATGTATCCATTAAGAGGATTGGTGATACTTACACCTTTGCCGGATTGTTTGTCAGCGATGGCATCATATGCTATTTTAGCATTTTGGTAATTGAGAGTAATGGATTCAAATTCTTTTTGTGAGATGATTTTATCACCAACTAATTTTTGTGCACGTTCATATTCAGCTTTTGCTTTTTGGTAGTTTGCGCTAATTCGTGCATAATAGTCTCCTTCTCCCAGATTTTTGGTTGTGATGTAAAAAAGAGGAGCCCCTTGTTTTACGGAACTTCCGGCAGCTAGTTTGTTGTCTGCATAGGAAATAACTCCGCTGGTTGTAGCTACAATAACTGATTCGTCTCCGGGGGCAGGCATTACTTGTCCGGTTGTTTTTATAATTTGGTTGAAAGTTCCTGCATTAACTTCTTCTACTTTAAAGTCGGTTCGGGCAGCTTGTTCTTGTGTGAATATGATTTCATCACTGTGTCCTTCCTGTCCGGATTTTTTTGCTGCGTGATCATGTCCGTCATGTTCGTGGTTGTGTCCCTCTTTTTCGTGATCATGCCCAGAGTGGTCGTGTGCTGCATGTTCATGATTATGTCCCGTGTGACTTTCTTGCTTGGTATTTTTGCAGCCGAAAAAACACAGGGCTGCCATGATAATAAATATGATAGCTTTCATATGGTTTTGTTTTATTGATAATACAGGTTATGTTATCCTCCTTTATGTTAGGATACTTTATTAAATTGAATGATTGTATGAAAGGAGGTTTTTACCTTAGGAGGCATGGGAATGCTCTAAGGGGAATATTTATAGAATTGGAGGGGCACGTCCAGCCTGCGTATTTATACAGCAGACCGAGTGTAATCGTTCTTGATAAGGAACTATAGAATTTGTGAATGAAGTTGCTTCTTGGGCTTTAATTTCCAGACAATGTGAAGCCAGAAAAAATGTTTGAAGGTAAGAAATGTCCTGCCCTTCGTCATTTTGATTGAGAATTGATTGTGTCCGGCTGATTTGTGTCTGCAATAGATTGCGGATACAATTGTGTTGATTGTCTGAATTATTTTCATCGTGTGAATGTTTGTCACATGCTTGACCGTCTTCACAATGAAAAGAGTTGAAGCAAATATAATCTTGATGATGATGATGGGGTACAACCGTAAATGTCAGCATTACTATGCTGGCTAATATAAGGAAAAAGATGGTTGTGAATTTCTTTAATTTCATCATTGATTATATGATTTGCATCTTTTGTCTATGACAAAATTAATGAATGGTAGGCAAATAAGCAAGTGTTTGTTTTATTTTTAAAACAATATTAACAGCCTCGTTATAAGAGGATAAAAGAGCCGAAGGCTCCTGGGGAGCAACTATTCTTGATGCATAGTCAGGAACCCTCTGATCATAAGTTCGGCACTTGCCGGATTGGTGGCAATAGGTACATTATGTACATCACACACGCGCATCAGCATTTGTACATCCGGCTCGTGTGGGTGTTTGCCCAGTGGATCACGGAAGAAGATAACCATTGCAACTTGGTGTTCTGCTACCAATGCTGCAATCTGAGCGTCTCCGCCGAGAGGGCCGGATAAAAGTCTCTCTACTTCAAGACCGGCATCCTGAGCATGTTTGCCTGTTGTTCCTGTGGCAACAATCTCAAGGCCTACAGATTTTAGAAAGTCCATGTGTCTATTTAAAAATGCTACCATCTCAGCTTTCTTCCCATCATGGGCTATAACAGCAATTTTCATACTTAGATTTTTTTTAGTTTTTTATATGCAGCAGCAAAATTACTTATTTACGTCTAATTTAAGAGATGCTTGGTTGATTATTTTATCTGTATCCTTAAAAAATTGTTGATATAATTCTTTATCATTTTCGCCTAGTAACTGTGTCGCTTCAGGTTCCGGAACAACATAATATCGACGTATGCCATCGGATTCTATAGGGCGGTACACATAGTTACTTAGATAGTGCATTTGGTAACGGGTTTTTCCGTGTTCTCGAATGAGTTTTAAAGAAATGCCGATACCTCCGTTGGTGTAGCGTTTACTTTGATTTGAAATGAAATTACCTAATGAATAGACCGTGAGACCGGTCGTATCTTTCCCTTCTATGTGGTATTCCAGAGGTTGTACAACATGTGGATGAGACCCGATAACAATATCTGCTCCACATCTGTGCAAGAAGGAGGCCAAGCGTTTTTGTTCCATATTAGGGTGTGTTTCATATTCGATTCCCCAATGCATGCATACGATTATATTGGTTGCAGTATCTAGACGAGCTTTTTCTATTTCGCGTGCCATGTGAAAAGTATCAATCATAGAGACAACCTGTCCAGGGGGTACAGGGATGCCATTGGTCCCGTATGTGTAGCTTAATAATGCAATTTTAAATTGTCCTTGTCGGATATATAGAGGATGTTGTGCTTTCCATGTATTGGAATCTGTAAAAGTGCCGGTGTGTCTGATATTCAGAGAGTCCAAGTAGTAAATTGTGTTGCGTATGCCGTTGGCACCTTTGTCGCAGGAGTGGTTGTTGTTGGTTGTCAAAATATCAATGCCGGAGCGTTTCAGGTCACGGGCTAAGTGCCATGGTGCACAGAATTGGGGATAGCCGCTGAAATTTTTGTTGGATAATGTCGTTTCCAGATTGCCGATGACGAAGTCTGCTTTTTTCCAATATGGAGCAATGTATTGGAAGCAAGGAATATAATTATATTCCTGAATTGTTTGGTTCCATGCTCCTTTAATTTGAGGTTCGTGTTGCATGATATCGCCGACAAAAAAGAGGCGTACACTGTCTTGTTGCGGGATGGTATCTCGTGCAATCCAAGGTTGGGCGGCTATACTGAATGGCAGGGCCAGTAAAAAATAGAGGACAAATTTTTTCATCAGGTTTAAACGTGTATAAAAAACAAAAGTGAAAGGTAGACCTACCTTTCACTTTTTGTTTTGTGTTTGAATATGATTATTTAGTCAATTCGAAATCAAATTCTTCTTCAGAAGGAGGAGTGCACTGACCGCCTGAACAAGCCATAAATTCAACGTATCCAACTAATTTGGCTTTGTCTCCGGTTACTTTTACTCTTTGAACCATTGTTACAGTTCCTTCGAAATATTTCAAATCCATGTCAAAAGCATCGCTATGCTCAGTCTTTGCATCAGTTGTTGCTTTGAATTCTCCTACTAATTCGATACCGCTGGCTTCATCTTCATCCAAATTAAATGTAGTGGGCAGAGGACCGCCTTCCGGCAATTTGGTATCATACAAGTGCCAACCGCTGTTTACAGTTGCTTTGCAGATGATGTCGTAAACACCTTCGCTTACTTTTTTGTGACTGATTTCCCATTTTACCGGTTTCAGAATCTGTGCGTTCAGTGCTGTTGCAAATGAAGCAACCAACACAACTATTGCAAATAATCTTTTCATCGTACTTACTTTTTAATTAGTTATTGTTTTACTCTTCACAAAGTAAAGAAATTAATCTTAAAAACAATGTTACTTACGTGTTAAAAGACCCTTAATTGCTGATTAAAGTGTCTTTTTAACTTCAACCTCCTGGTAAGCTTCAATCATGTCGCCTTCCCGGATGTCGTTATAATTTTCAATATTTAATCCACACTCAAAGCCTTTGGCAACTTCCTTCACATCGTCTTTGAAGCGTTTCAGGGAGCCGAGAGCTCCGGAATAGATTACAATACCGTCACGGATAACGCGTACCATCGCATTGCGCACAATCTTACCGTCACGTACAATACACCCGGCAATTGTTCCCACCTTAGAAATCTTGAAAGTTTCAAGCACTTCGACTGTTGCAATGACCTCTTCTTTGATATCCGGTGAAAGCATACCTTCCATAGCTGACTTCAACTCTTCGATTGCCTGGTAGATTACAGAATAGAGGCGGATATCGATTTGCTCCTTCTCTGCCAGTTTGCGTGCTCCCATTGAAGGACGAACCTGGAATCCTACGATGATTGCATTGGAAGCTGCTGCCAACAAAACATCGCCTTCGGTGATTTGTCCTACAGCTTTGTGGATAATGTTCACCTGAATTTCGTCGGTAGACAACTTGATTAAAGAATCTGACAACGCTTCGATTGAACCGTCAACGTCACCTTTGACAATCACATTTAATTCCTGGAAGTTTCCGATAGCAATACGGCGTCCGATTTCATCCAATGTGATATGTTTCTGAGTACGCAGACCCTGTTCTCGTTGCAATTGTTCACGTTTATTGGCTAACTGACGGGCTTCTTTTTCATTGGACATGATATTGAATTTGTCTCCGGCTTGAGGTGCTCCGTTCAAACCAAGAATCAAAGCTGGTTCTGATGGACCGGCAGACTGTAATTTTTCACCACGCTCATTGAACATAGCTTTTACGTGTCCGAAATATTGACCTGCCAGAATTACGTCACCGACATGCATGGTTCCTGATTGTACCAACACTGTTGCAACATATCCGCGTCCTTTGTCCAAAGATGATTCAATGATAGAGCCGACAGCTTTCTTGTGAGGATTTGCTTTCAGTTCCAGTAATTCGGCTTCCAAAAGCACTTTCTCCAAAAGTTCGTTGATATTCAATCCTTTCTTGGCTGCAATCTCCTGACACTGATATTTACCTCCCCATTCTTCGACCAGATAGTTCATGTTTGCCAATTCCTCACGTATTTTGTCTGGATTGGCACTTGGCTTGTCAATTTTATTGATAGCAAACACAATAGGCACTCCGGCTGCACTTGCATGGTTGATAGCCTCGATTGTCTGTGGCATGACATTGTCATCGGCAGCCACTATGATAATAGCGATATCTGTTACCTGAGCTCCACGTGCACGCATGGCGGTAAAGGCTTCGTGTCCCGGTGTATCCAAGAAGGTGATGGTTCGGCCATCAGATAATTTCACATTGTAAGCTCCGATGTGTTGGGTGATACCACCGGCCTCTCCTGCAATCACATTGGTCTTGCGGATACTGTCAAGCAATGAAGTCTTACCATGGTCTACGTGTCCCATTACGGTAACGATAGGAGGACGTGGCAACAGGTTCTCTTCATTATCTTCCTCTTCGTCATCAATGGCTTCTTGTATTTCAACGCTGACAAATTCAACGGTGAAACCGAATTCATCTGCAACGATGTTGATGGTTTCGGCATCAAGACGTTGGTTGATTGATACAAACAACCCAAGCGACATACAAGCGGAGATAACATCGGTTACACTGATATCCATCATGGTTGCTAATTCGGCAACTGTAACGAATTCTGTCAGTTTCAGGATGCTCTTTTCCTTCTCTTCCTGTTCCAACTCAGCCTGTAGTTTTTGTTGGGCAGCATCACGTTTGTCTCGACGGTGTTTGGCACTTTGAGATTTACCTTTGTTGCCAAGACGGGCAAGGGTGTCTTTAATCTGTCTGTCTACATCCTCATCTGAGATTTCAGCTTTTTCATTTTTCTTTTTCTTCAGCTTTTTCAGCTTGCGTTTGCTGTCTTCTATTTTTGAGGGTTTGCCGCCAGGAGAATTTGCGATAGATTCTACCTGTACTTTTTCATCCTGACGATGTATCCTCTTCCTCTTCTTGCGGGTGTCAGTATCTTCGTCATTAATCAGTGATGCATCGATAGCATTATTATCCTGTGTGTTTTGTGCCTTTTGCTGATTTGCTTTATTGGCTTTTCTTTGCTCTCGACGGTCGCGTTCTTTTTCCTGCTTGCTCTTTTTGGGAGGACGGGTGCGCTGGTTTATCGCATCTAGGTCAATCGTTCCAACAACTTTTACATCCTTAATTGCAGGTTGAGTCACTTTAAACGTGGTTTCTTTGCTTGTCTTTTCATTCATCGGTTCTTCCTCTTCTTCCGGCTCTTCTTGCTTTTTAACAGGTTCCGGTTGTTTTTTTTCTATAATTTCCGGCTTTTCTTCTTTCTTGGGTTCTATAATTTTCTCTTCAACTGGCGCTTCCACCTTTTTCTCTTCCTGTGGAGCAGGTTGTGGTTTCTCAACTTCAACAGGAATTGTTACTGGTGCCGGTTTGTGTTCTGCATCCAAGTCAATGTGGTCAACAATTTTGATATTGTTGGTTAGTTTGACTTCATCTTTAACTGAAATGAATTCTTTTTCTACAGGAGCTTCTTCTTGTTCTGTAGAAACATTGCCTGATTCATCAATTGATATGGTTCCTTTTTTCTTCCGGCTCGTTTTCAAGTCGATGGAAGAGGATTCTTTCTTCACCTGGCTGTCTGATGAGAAGGCTTTTGCAACTAATGCATAGTCTTCGTCAGTCAGTTTGGTGTTTGGGTCAGAGGAAATATTACATCCCTTCCCATGCAGGTAGTCTACAATTGTAGCTATGCCTACATTAAATTCTCGTGCTACTTTACTTAATCTTTTTACTGCCATATTAAGATTACAAAATTTACTAGGTTAATGGGGGAATTACTCAAATTCCGCTTTCAGGATACTGAGGACGTCGCGGATGGTTTCAACTTCCAAATCCGTGCGGCTTTCCAGCTCTTCCTCGCTTAGTTCCAATACACTCTTGGCGGTGTCGCAACCTATGCGTTTCAGCTCATCGATTACCCAACCGTCAATCTCATCTGCAAATTCTTCCAGATTGACATCTTCTTCCTGTGCTTCGTCCAATTCACGATAGACATCAATATCGTATCCGGTCAGCTGGCTTGCCAGTTTGATATTCAAACCGCCCTTACCGATAGCCAAAGATACTTCTTCCGGCTCCAGATAAACATTGGCTTTTTTCTGAGCTTCATCAATTTCGATATTCTTGATTTTTGCAGGGTTGAGGGCACGGGTGATGTATAACTGGAGATTGTTCGTATAGTTGATGACATCTATGTTTTCGTTGCGCAATTCGCGAACAATACCATGAATACGTGAACCTTTCATGCCGACACATGCTCCAACCGGGTCGATGCGGTCATCATACGATTCAACGGCAACTTTTGCACGTTCTCCCGGTACGCGAACCACATTTTTGATTGTAATCAACCCGTCAAAAATTTCCGGAACTTCATTTTCAAACAGACGTTCCAAGAATACAGGCGATGTACGAGACAATACGATATAAGGGCTGGAATTACGCATTTCTACACGGATAACAACAGCCTTGATAGAGTCGCCTTTCTTGAAGAAATCGCTCGGGATCTGTTCCTGCTTCGGTAGAATCAATTCATTTCCTTCGTCATCCAATACCAGAATTTCTTTTTTCCAGACTTGATAAACTTCTGCAATGATGATTTGTCCGACCTTGTCTTTGTATTTATTATAGATATTGTCTTTTTCCAATTCTAAAATACGGGCAGACAGGTTTTGGCGTAGAGCCAGCACTGAACGACGTCCGAAGTCTTTGAATTTCACTTCGTCAGTTACTTCTTCTCCGACTTCATAATCAGCGTCGATTTTTTTAGCTTCGCTTAATGTTATTTCTGTATTTTCATTTTCAAGTTCTCCATCTTCCACAACAGTACGGTTGCGCCAGATTTCCAAGTCTCCTTTGTCAATATTGATGATAATGTCAAAATTTTCGTCAGTGCCGTATCTTTTTATCAGCATATTTCTGAAAATATCCTCCAACACTCTCATCAGGGTTGCGCGGTCTATATTTTTGAATTCTTTAAATTCAGCGAACGAATCAATCAGATTAATATTTTCCATCGTGTTTTTTTAGCTTTATATTTTTAATGATTATTGTTTTCAGAATTTTACGACATCCCGAATTTCTTTGATATCTTCTCTTTGTATGACATCTGTGTGGGTGACAAGTTGCTTTTTCTTGCTTCCTTCTACAGATTCTTTTGTTTCGTATTCAATAGTTACGCTGTTGCTGTCGAATGCTTTTAAAAGACCGTTTATTTTTTTGCCGTCCTTCAATTTGGCTTCTACAGATTTGTTCAGGTTTTTAGTAAACTGACCATCCACCTTGAACGGATATCCGATTCCTGCGCTGGATACGGTCAATTCAAAATCTTCCTCATCCCGGTTCATGTGCGATTCGATTTCACGACTCACCTCGATACAAGTTTGTATATTCACTCCGTTTAATGAGTCAACAAACAGTTCGATGACGTTGTCTCGTGACACTTTCAAATCTACTAAGAACAGATCCCGATTACTGAGAATCGGGTTTGCTATTGATTTTACGTATTCTATCTCCATTATATTTGTAATTGTTCTGTCGGTCCGGTGGCAAGGCATCCTTTATGATTAGGTAAAAAGAAGAGGGGACTCCAGTCCCCTCTCAATTAGCCTCGCTAAGTCACTGCAAATATACTAATAATTATTGAAACAGAAAATATTTGCAGGGAAATAATGTTTCTATTTTGAGTTACTCCCTCTCTTTTCTCACATTTCTCCCGCTTCTCTCCCCCTTAATTATATCTCATCTATATATCAAAGATAACATAACAATAAGACAAAGATAACAGTCTGTTATCTTTGTCTTATTGTTGTCATATATTTGACATCTATTTGCGTTAAGTTTGTGTGGAAGGATGGCACAGCCACTGATAAGGGGTTGGATAGTGGCTGTGCGATATGTTTATTAATGGTTCATGCTTAAAAGTTCGTCGATGTGGGTGCGGTCATTCCACAGACGGGGAACTTTGTGCTGTCCGCCGAGTTTGCCTTTTTCTTTGAGCCAGTCGTTAAACAGGTTCGGACGGGCGATTCGGATGTGAAGCCGTTCCAGTGAAAGCATGCGTTTGGCTTCATAGTCGGAATTTAGTTTTTGGATTTGGTTGTCCAGCAGTTCGGCAAATTGTTCGATGTCTGCCGGTGGATTCTTGAATTCTATCAGCCATTCGTGTGCTCCCCGCTTGCCTTCGCCCATAAAGATGGGGGCAGCGGTGAATTCGTAGACATCGGCTCCGGTTTCGTGGCAGGCAAAGTTGAGGGCTTCGGTGGCGTTGTCTATAATCACCTCTTCGCCAAAGGCGTTGATGAAGAGTTTTGTTCTTCCGGTAATTTTGAATTTATAGGGTTTGGTGGAGGTGAATTGGATTGTGTCGCCTATCATATAACGCCACAAACCGCTGTTGGTTGAGATAATCAGTGCATAATTGACACCGGTTTTTACATCTTCCAGCAATACGGTGCGCGGATTGCTCTTGCCCAGTTCGCTGGTGGGCATGAATTCGTAGTATACACCGTAGTCGAGCATTAACAACATGGAAGAGTCGTTCGGGTCGTCTTGCAGACCGAAAAAGCCTTCGGATGCGTTGTAGGTCTCCAGGTATTTCATTTTATGGTCCGGCAGCAGTCGGTTGTACTGTTCGCGATAGGGCGTGAAGCTGATGCCACCGTGGATGAACAGTTCCAGGTTGGGCCACACTTCGTGGAGGTTGGCTTTGCCGGTTCTTTCCAGTATTTTGTTGATGACGGTCAAAAACCAGGAGGGCACACCGGCCAGACAGCGAACGTCTTCTTTAATGGTTGTTTCGCAAATCTTTTCGATTTTTTCTTCCCAGTTGTTCATCAGCATAATGGAGGCTTCCGGTGTTTTCATCCGGTTTACCCAAAAAGGGGTGTTTGAAATGAGTATCGCCGACAGGTCTCCATATTGGCAGTTGTTGTTGGTTTTGCTCACTTCGCTGCTTCCGCCCAGTGCCAAGGTCTTGCCGCTGAACACTCCGGCATCCGGGTATAGGCGGTTGAATATGGCAATGACATCTTTACCGCCTCGGAAGTGGCAGTCTTCCAGCGAGGAGGGGCTGACCGGTATGAATTTGCTCTTGGCGTCAGTGGTGCCGGATGATTTGGCAAACCATTCGACCTCTTCCGGCCATAATATGTTGTTTTCTCCTTCCATCATCCTCCGGACATATCCGCTGATGTCTTCGTAATGGACAATCGGAAGCCGCTCCTTATATTGTTCTGTGGTGAGAATTGAACTGAAATCGTATTTTTGTCCATATTCTGTGGCTGCGGCACGAGACAGTAGGTCCTGCAGACATTCGCGCTGCACTTTTAGCGGGTTGGCTTTGAAGTAATCGATTTGCGCCAAACGCTTTTGGGTGAACAGTCCGAGTATTGTGTTGATGAAAGCCATAATTCTGTGTGTTCTAAAGTGAATATAGATTAGTCGAATTCTAATTTGTATTGTTTGTCAATGAGGTTGAAACTGCTCCTGTGATAGTTTGTGATACCAAATTGAGCGATTGCGTTCCGGTGGTTGCGGGTGGGATATCCTTTGTTTTTTTGCCAGTTGTAGTTGGGATATTCCTGATGTATTTTTTGCATGTATTCGTCCCGGTGTGTTTTGGCAAGTATGGACGCAGCTGCTATTGACATATATTTCCCGTCGCCTTTGACGATACAGAGATGGGGAATGTCGTGGTATTGTTTGAAACGGTTTCCGTCGATGATGATGTGTTCCGGGTGCATGCTGAGAGCATCCAGTGCTTTGTGCATGGCGAGGATTGAGGCGTTGAGAATATTGATACGGTCGATTTCATGATTGTCTACTTGAGCTACAGCCCATGCCAAAGCTTCCTGCTCGATGATGGGGCGCAGCTTTTCGCGTTGTTTTTCCGTAAGTTGTTTGGAATCATTTAAAAGCTGATTCGAAAAGTTGTCCGGTAAAATGACCGCTGCGGCAAATACGGGACCCGCCAGACATCCTCGTCCTGCTTCGTCGCATCCGGCTTCAATGCAATTGGTTTTATATTTTAACTCTAACATGTGAAATGGTTAAAAGTAAAAGGTTACCTTTGCAAAGGTAATCATTTTCGATTTTCAACTTTCAATTTTCTGTTAAATTATGTGGTCTAAAGAAGAGGCAAAAGAATTGAGATTAAATTTTTGGAATGGATTCAAGCGTTATTGCTCCCGTCATCATATCTGTCGTAAATGGGTGTTGACCGGAGTGAAAATCAAATCGACTCAGTTGAAGTTTTTCGTAGATAATGAAAAGGCACTGGTTATGTTTCAGATTGACCATAAGAATGATTTGAGACGCTATGAGGTGTATGAGTGTTTCCAGGCCTACCGTAAATTGATGGCGGCAGATTGTGGTGAGGATTTGCTGTGGGAAGAAGATTATGCCGGATTGGGAGATCGGTTGATCAGTGCCATTTATTTCGAGTTGAAGGGTGTGAATATGTATAGAAAGGAAGATTGGGAGAGGATTTACGCCTTTTTTGCCGAGAAAATGCCTTTGCTGGAAGAGGCTTATTGGGAGTATCGGGATTTGATTTCTGCCCGATTGAAAAGTGTGGATTGAAAAAGTGACTTGAACTGAAAAAAGTTGACAGTTTTGAGAGCATAAATCAAACGAGTCAATGAGAGAAAGACACAAGCGAGACATTGTCTTAAA
>CAMDJC010000032.1:0-37353 GCA_945900015.1 uncultured Odoribacter sp.
TTTTGAGCGCTAATATACTAAAAATATTAGGTGTGTTTGCGGAGAATCAGAAAAATTTAATTGTTATACAAATAGTTATCTTGATTTTCTTGTTTCTTAATGCTTGCCACATCCTTTGTGAATGTCGCACTCATTGTCGAGGGCTGTTCTGCATAGGCAGAACCGAGTATTATCATCAATCTGTCGTTACCTGCTGATGCAGGGTAAAGGTCTCGGAACTGTTCCTCACCTTTGCGGTGTTAGCTTGTTTGTTCTTTTCTGTTAGGCTTTTAACTCGTTGTTAGGGTTATACTTATATTGAAAATCTCTTATTCTGTTGGTGTGAAATTTCCTGCGATGTTGCTTCTTTGGTTTGCCTCTATCTCCACCTGCGGAAATTCCACCGTTTTGCTGTTATTGCCATCAGTCAAAGTCAATTCGGCAGAAATGTTTGTGGCTGTGGTCGGAGCAAACACATATCCCATAGCGAGGTAGTTATATTCCGTACCATCAGCCGAGAATGTTTCGGTTGTGGTATCATTGAAATTCCAAGTAAATTCGGCATTTCCGCTTACTGTATTTGTGAATGGGTGGAATGTCTTGGGAGCACCACTTGCAGTAAACGTTGCTTGCATCGGTGTTCCTGTAGTACCCACATTGATTTGAGCCAATGGACGGACAAGTTCAACGGGATAACTGCAATCCCCTGTAATGGTAATATCCTCCATCGTGGCGAAGAAAGCGTCTGCGGCTTCTGCCTCAGAGAATGTAATCGGATTGGGCAGAGTATTCATTTCAATGGCGGTCAGATCATCTATATTGTAGATGTTCTGATTGTTATCATACGCCCAAAAGACAAAACTATATGTCTGTTCCTGAGCCAATGTTAGCTGCACATTAACCGAAGTGCCGTTTATCGGGAACGATTGGCGGTCTATTTCATAATAGTTCCAACTGCCACCGCTGTTGGTATGCACATCGGCAACACCCTTTTTGAATATGCCGACCACAAGGGTATTCACTTGCTCCGCCTTACCGAATGAACGGGTACGGGTGTCAGTTGGAAGTGTGGCTGTGAAACTCACCTGAACATCGCCCACATCGTGCAATTCATCCGAACAGGATTGTATGCCTATCATAGTCAAGGCAAGCATCATTAATATCTGTATGTTATGCAGTAGATTCTTCATTATGTCTATCTGTTATGGGAAAATAAGGTTATGGTCTCCGTCAAAGTCGGGATTGATGGTTACACCTCCCGAAGCCTCCGACATAAGGAACATACCTGTCATTATGGTATGGTGGCTACGTTTGAGCGGTACCTCTATCGGCTCGGTCAAGGAGAGTTGTGTACCCTCATTGTCATAGATACCTATCTGCACGGTTACAGCCGACTTCTTGCCGTTCACAAACACATAGTCAAATCCCATCGTTGCCTCCGATTCGGAGAGCTTTCTCAATGTGGATTCAAACATCACTCCCGTAGAGGAGTCCACAGGCTTGTCGGTATTCATACTGTAAGCATCGGGCATAAATCCTACATAGTAGAACACCACCTTGTAATCCTCGATGTTTACGGCTCTTGTCGGGGTGTCATCTGCCGATGCCGACTTGTTACCGTTGGCTTTGGAGGCAACACGGACGGATTCCTTGTCGATGAACTCTTCAACATCATTCGTCACGAACTCAAACTTGGCAAGAGGTCGTTGCATCGCCACATTAAGCGTATCAGGCAGACGCTCCATAATATCCGCTACGAGTGAAATATTGTTCGTACCTCTGAAAGCGTCACGATGGTTGGTATTTCCCTTGTGGTCGCCCTGCAACATAATCTCTGCGAAGTTGTCGGCATTGTGGAAATGGGTATCACCGCTTGTCTTCACCAAATCAGACCACACCATTACATTGTAGTTGCCCGGCAGTACATCAAGCGTCACTTCGTGGTCGTAACCTTCGGCAATATCCTTTGTGAATACGAACTCCTGTACATAGTCCTGTATCGTGCGTTGTTTCTCCGATACGGGATAGGTACGGACGATGTAGCGTATCTTACCATAATCCTGATGGTTGTCGTATGTATCACCCAAACCCTGCTCGATGACCGATGCTCCATCGTACAGATGTTCCCACTCGGTCATATCCGTTTCATAATTGAGGCGTAGATGCATTTTTACAAACTCAGGTGTCTCAGGCCATTCGTGGACATCACAAGCTGAAAACAGCAACAGAGGCATACATATAATAAGGTACAGAATCTTTTTCATCGCTTGCCTCCTTTCTTCTTCAAGTCAAACGAATATGAGAACGATACCGCTGCTTGGTCGATACCCCAATAGGTTTTCTTGATGCTCTCAATCATCAAACCGTCCTTCGTATTCGGTGTGTTGTGGAACTTGTCATAATGACGGGAATAAATACCCGCACCGAGTGAGAACTCCACCCACCAACGGTTGTTCCTGCTGATAGGCAAGCGATAGCCGATACTTAAACCACCACCGATAGACGGTGTTTCACGGTTGTGGTCTTGATAGCGGTAATCACCGTCAAAGGCGAAATTGTAATAAGCCAGTCCGAAATGCGCTCCTGCAAAGCAGCCATCGTTGTTTTCCGACAGCCAATAGCGGAACTCGGGCTGTACGCTGAATGTTCTGAACTTGATGGTGGTCTTGAAATAGTCCCAAGCCGAATAATAGACGGGCAAAGTGAACGACCAGTGCTTTGCCAAGTCGATTTCCGCTGCGACATTGGCAATGCCCATTCCCAAGCCGATGGCGTTGGTCTTGACGTGCAGTTTGCGTGTCCATTCCTCCACATCGGGAACAACGGGTGCTACAATTGCCGTTGTGTCGGGTTGGATTTCCACGACTTCAACGATTGGCTCTACCTTAATGGTATCGGGAACAATCACAGGCTCCTGAACGGGTGGAAGTTTCTGCTTGTACGTTACGAATACGGCACAGGCATTTCGCATACGCTCGAAGAAGAGTTTGTTCATCTGTTGCCATACCTTGCCGTTATCCAACCGCTTCAGTTTTACGATACGGTTGTCAATATGGGTATTCGGATGATGATAATCCACCAATAGGGATTCTTCCTCCAATATGGAGATTACTTCATCCTTATGTGTCAATCCCGAATCCTCAATCTGTGATTTCAGATAATCCCACGGAATATAGCTGTCATTACGGGTAATGAGACTATCGGGAATATCCACCTCCTTGCGGATGAACTTTTCAAGTGCCGAGAGGCGACCTCGTGCCAGCTTGCGGTTGAGTTGGTCACTACCTTCGGGTGATGCCGCTCCACAGAAGGATATTTCCACGATGTTGATTGTACTGTCCTGATAGATATTCCGTAGGAACTCGATGATTTCCTGCATACGGGCGGCATTGTCCGAGTATGCGGAATCGATGACAGTACTGTTCACACGGAAATCAACACAGATTTCCGTGCGGCTCTCTTGCGAATGCGCAATACCTACACCAAACAGCAAGAGAATCAGTGTTATACAATATTTCTTAATGCGCATAAATCAGAATTATAGGTCACTTCTCTTTGGAAGAGTGATTTATGCAGCATATATCTGTTAAAAATTAGCTGTTTAGCAGAATGGGGATAACTTATTCGCTCAACAATCCATTTTTTGCCCGAACAAAATCAGAATTTTGCGTAACATTTTTTAGTGTAAAATGGTTCCATTTGCCGAAAAATGTGTAATTTTGCATCGGTAATAACTTCTCTTCCAAAGAGACTTTACAATTCGCTCAACAATTCTTCACTTACAGAGATTTCAGAATCATACTGTTCGCCTTGTCAATTGCCATCGTGTCCAATGATGCAAGATAGATGCGTGTTGTGGCTTCTGAATCGTGCCCCATACCTTCACTGATAACCGAAATAGGAACATTCTTGCTCTTGGCAATGCTTGCCCAAGCGTGACGGCTCACATACATCGTAAGCGGTACGGACAATCCCAGCTGATTCCCGATGATTTTCAGGCTGCGGTTGATATTGTGTGCCGTATAGATGTATTGCTTGCGTTCATCTATTTCACTAAACGGCTTGATGATGGGCAACAGATATTGAGACAACGGATTATCATACTTCTCCACTATCTCCTGCATACACTTCTCCCATTTGATGAATAGTTGTTGCCCTGTCTTGCGTCTGCGGTACGATAGGATATTGCCGTTCAAGTCCTTTTTCCGTAGGCATGCCATATCCACGAATGACATACCACGGGTGTAAAAGGAGAAAAGAAACATATCACGGGCAAAATCAAGAGTGGGATTCATCGACAAGTCCATCTCCTTAATCCTCTTGACCGTTTTGAGTGGTACAGCTCGCTTAACGGTCTTCTCCACACCTGTATAGACGTGCTTGAACGGAAATCGCTGGGTTGTCAATTCCTTTTCAACAGCCCGATTATACACTGCCCGAAGATTACGCATATAGAATGATGAACTGTTGGGGCTTACTCCGCTACGCTTCAAGTAGGCTTCGTATGCCATCATCATATCGGAATCCATATCGTCCAATGCCAAATCCTTATCCTCACGAAAGCGTCTGAAACTGCTGAGCGTAGCAGCATATGTTTCCGAAGTGCGTATCTTTCCCAATGTTTTCAGATTGGATATTACGCCCTCCATGAATGAGAAGAGATAATTTTCAGGATTGTCCGCTATAAACTCGGCTATTACATCATCAGCGGTATAGTCACATCCGCTATGCTCAAATCCTGAAATAATCTTTTGAAGAGCCTTTACATCCATTCGGATTTTATCGCTTATTTCCGCCAGATAACGCTTTCTATCATCATTGAATCGTGGTAATACCACCTCCGACAAGTGATTGTTCCACTCATAGCCGTAGAGACGGTAGCCCGTCTTTTGCTGACGGGCTATACGATTATGGATTACTTGATAGAAAATTGAGCCTTGTCCGCCATCAACCGTTGATGGTCGGAACTTAATCTTTACTGTTGCCATATTACAATCAGGGTTTTGATTTATTTTGTTTAACCTTACTATTATCCTGCTTGTTCTTAATGGACTTGGCTTTGCTCTCCTGTTCCTTTGCAGCCTGTTCTTTGAGCCTTGCTTGCTCGGCAAGAGCGGCTTGCTTGCGGACTGCCTCCTCGTATGTCTCCACATCTTCTCGCATCTGCTCAATCTTTTGGTTGTCTCGGTTGAGTTCAAAAATGTCCTCCAATGTGGCTATCTGTTCAGCCGAAGCATCTCCTTTCATCTTGATGTAGCGGTATTTGAGAGAATCATCATCCCTCTGAACATTCGGTCTTGACAAATGGTATATTGCCGATGCTCCAGCTGCCATAAGGATAATAATCATAGACAGAAGAATCCAAGACTCTTTTGTATAAAGGGCAAACGAGTGTCGTTTCTCGTCAATGTTGTGCTTTACCTTTATCTCATCCATCTTGTCGATAGCCTCTGCAAGTTGTTGTTTTACGCCCTCAAAGTCGGGATGTTCTTTTTTAATCAGAACATCCATTTGATTGAAGATTCTCGCATAATCGTTGAATATTGCTTTGATGAACTTTGTCAATTTTGCATTCGTTTCTTCAAGACGTTCTTTGTTACAACTATCAACGGCAGTCTTAATTTCCTGTACTAATGCAGTGTTATCCTCATTGCGAACAATGGGATTAGCAGCACTTGTTTTAGCCTTCTGCAATTCGATTATACCGGCTTCTATTCTTTCCATGCATCCGTAGATGCCTTCCATGAACGACTCATTGTCGTTTTTATAATTTTTGTTGCTCATATCAATGTTGTTTTAAGTGTGAAAAAATTGTTTGTTTAGAATCTTATTCCTCGATTCTTCTTTCGTTCCTTCTTCTTTTGTTTCTGCCAAGAAGGTACTTGTTCTTCCTCCTGTGGAGCATCCGATGGTGTCAACAAGCCCAATCCATTGCTCTCAATAAGGCTATCGGTTACGCTGTAATTATGCTCTACCTCTTGCCTTATCGCTTGCTGTTTAGGCTCTATTTCGGTCTGCTTTTTCGGCATATCCCAACTTAATTGTTTATCAAGTTTTGAATAACTGAACTGTCTGCTCACATCGGAAGCCTTGAAAGTGTAACCGTCTTTGGTGAAACTCAAGCCCTCATTCTTACCCGTTCTTAGGTTAATCTTGAAGATCATTCCTATGCCTTGCTTTTGCAATTGGTTACCCAAATCCCACCATGTCCGACTCCGTTTCAATACAGCCTTAACAGCATTATGAATCTCGTACTTTACCCGTTCAGGATCGTGGAGTTTCTTTACATTGGTCTTGCTCTTATCCTCTGCGTATGTCAATCCGTATTTGTCTTTTAGTTTCTTTGTTGCAATCTCATTACGCTTAAAATCGTTCTGCGAGGAGATTACTTTACCATCGTAGTTGATACGATTATATACCAAATGACAATGCGGATTGTCGGTGTTATGATGCCTTACCAAGATGAATTGAGTGTTCTTAATGTCCATCAAGTCCATGTATTCTAGAGCAATTTTAGCCATAAACTCATCGCTTAATCGTGGTGCATCTTCAGGCTGATAAAAAAAATCGCCAAATCCTTTGGAGTTTATTCAAAAATATATACTTTTGCACCCGAGTTCATTGCTCAGGTGGCGGAATTGGTAGACGCGCTGGACTCAAAATCCAGTGTCCTCAACAGACGTGCGGGTTCGATTCCCGCCCTGAGTACAAAAGGCGAAGAGTCAGGTTTATCCTGACTCTTTTTTTATGCAATATAAACAAGAATACAATTACAGCTATTTATGATTTCAGTTGATGCATTGACTGTAGAATTTGGTGACAGAGCCTTGTTTAAGGACATCTCTTTCCAAATCAATGAAAAGGATAGAATAGCCCTTATGGGTAAAAACGGAGCAGGGAAATCAACCCTACTGAAGATTCTGGCCGGAGAACGCAAACCGACACGCGGAAATGTTTCTGCCCCTAAAGATACTGTTATCGCCTACCTCCCGCAACATTTAATGACTGAAGACGGAAGAACGGTGTACGAAGAGGCATCTCAGGCTTTTGCACATCTGTTTGCTATGGAAAAGCGTATTGACGAACTCAACCGTCAATTGACAGAACGCACGGATTATGAGTCTCCTGAATATTATAAGTTGATAGAAGAGGTCTCCTCCCTAAGCGAGAAGTTCTATAGCATTGACCTCACCCACTTTGAAGCAGATGTAGAGAAAACCCTTTTAGGTTTAGGATTCAAGCGCGAAGACTTGCAACGTCAGACCAGCGATTTCAGTGGCGGATGGCGCATGCGTATCGAATTGGCCAAAATGCTGCTAAAAAATCCGGATGTCCTGCTTCTTGACGAGCCTACCAATCACCTGGATATAGACTCAATCCAATGGCTGGAAGAGTTTTTGATAAACAACGGGAAAGCCGTTGTTGTCATCTCTCACGACAAGACATTTATAGACAATATAACAACCCGTACCATTGAAGTGACCATGGGACGTATTTACGACTACAAGGTCAACTATTCAAAATATCTGGAACTACGCAAGGAACGCCGAGCCCAGCAACAAAAAGCTTATGACGAGCAACAGAAAATGATTGCTGAGACCAAGGAATTCATCGAACGTTTCAAGGGGACTTACTCAAAAACTCTACAGGTACAGTCCCGCGTAAAAATGTTGGAAAAACTGGAAATCCTGGAAGTAGATGAAGAGGATACCTCCGCATTGCGACTGAAATTTCCACCGGCACCCCGTTCCGGCAGCTACCCCGTTATCGTAGACGATTTATCAAAACACTATGGAGACTATGAAGTGTTCAATCATGCCGGCTTCACCATCCAACGTGGCGAAAAAGTAGCTTTTGTCGGAAGAAACGGTGAAGGTAAGTCAACTCTGGTAAAATGTCTTATGGGAGAAATCACAGACTATACCGGTAAGCTGACTTTAGGACACAATGTCCAAATCGGATACTTTGCACAAAATGCAGCCTCGCTGATGGATGAAGACCTGACCGTTTTCCAAACTGTCGATGACGTAACTCCTTTGGAACTGAAAAGCAATACCAAAAACCTGCTCGGAGCCTTCATGTTCAGCGGAGATGATATTGACAAAAAGGTAAAAGTATTATCAGGCGGTGAAAGAACACGACTTGCCATGATAAAACTATTACTTCAGCCGGTCAACCTGCTGATTCTCGACGAGCCGACCAATCATTTGGATTTAAAGACCAAAGACATTTTGAAAAATGCCTTAATAGATTTTGACGGTACAGTGATTGTCGTATCTCACGACCGAGATTTCCTCAACGGACTGGTAACAAAAGTATATGAATTCGGAAATAAAAAAGTGACAGAACACTTGGAAGACATCAACGGTTTCCTTCGTAAAAAGAAAATGGAAAACCTAAGAGAAATAGAGAAAAGAAATATTTAATAGAAAATGCCGTTTGCCATACCTATTCAGGTCAACAAACGGCATTTTTAATATATACAATCCTTCTTATTCATCTCCACCGCCCAACACCTTATAGAGCTGTACGGTAGTCAAAAGTTCATCACGAATAGCATTATTCAAACCTATCTGGGCATCAAAATAACTACGCTGCGCATCCAGCACATCCAGATAATTGGTAATACCGTTAATATACTGCAGGGTTGCGAGATCGAGAGCCGAACGGGAAGCCTGTTCCAGCTTTTTACGGGATTCCCGGATTTCACGACTTTTCGATGATGCAATCAAAGCATTGCTGACTTCAGAAAAAGCAGTCAAAACCGTCTGTTGGTAAGCATATACCTCTTGCTCTCTCGCTGCTTTTGCCGCACGCAATTTTGCACGGTTTTTACCCATATTAAATATCGGTTCCAACAATTCTCCTCCAAAGAAATAGTAAGGAGACTTCAAGAAATCCGACAACGAACTGCTTTCCAATCCGGCCTTACCGGTCAATGTTATCTTGGGAAACAAACTCGTAAAAGCGATTCCTACTTTGGCATGTGCAGCACGCAATTTATATTCAGCCTGAACAATATCCGGACGACGTTCCAACAACTGAGAAGGCAAACCAACCGGAAGAGTTGCAGGCAATGTCTGCTGTTCCAACCCTTGACCACGCTGAGTCGGTCCCGGATACTGTCCGGCCAAAAGGGCAATCTGATTTTCCTTCATCCGAATATTTTTTTCCAAATCAGGAATCAATGTTTGTGTACGGGCAAGCTCCACCTGTGCCTGACGCAATGAAGTTTCTGATGTCAAACCTCCTTCAAAACGAAGCCTTGCCAAGCGAACACCCTCCTGACGAGCAGCCAGTGTCTGTTTCACAATAGCATACTCCTGATCCAAAGCCGTCAATTCAAAATAGGCTTGCGCCACCTGTGCAATCAAAGTGATGCGCAAAGCACGCTGGCCTGCCACACTTCCCAGATAATCAGCTAAAGCAGCCTGATTTCCCCAACGCAACTTTCCCCAAATATCCAATTCCCAAGACAATAGTCCTTTACCCCCGTATGTTTCGCTCGTAGAAGCAGCATCTTTATATTCGCCCACAACTTGAGCATCTATCTTAGGATACAAATCTGCATTACTGATCCGTTTTCCCTCCATCATCTCTTTCACTCTCGCTGCAGCCGCTTGCAAATTTTTATTGTATTCCAATGTCTGACGAATCAAATTCTGCAAAACAGTATCCTGATAAAGTTCTGACCAATGAATCCCGCTGACCGAAGTGGTATCCCCCTGCACACCATCAATATTTTCAGGTAAATCCAGTTCCGGACGGGTGTATTTCTTGCCCAATTTACAAGAAGATACCGCCAATGCCATCATGACCAGTCCCCATATATATATTCTCTTCATAGAATTAAATTGTAAATTAAATAAACACCTACTTTTTTATGCCGGCAATCTTGTCTCTTAATTTGTAAATCATCACAAAGAAGAAAGGAACAAGCACAATACCCACTGTGATCGCTACAATCATACCGAAGAACACACCGGTTCCTATCGAATGACGGCTGGCAGATCCCGGACCCGATGCCATTACCAAAGGCAACATACCTAATACGAAAGCCAATGACGTCATCAATATAGGACGGAAACGAAGCGAAGCAGCAGTCTTGGCAGCTGTAATGACATCGACTCCTTTATCCACCTCCATTTTAGCGAACTCAACAATCAAAATCGCATTCTTAGCAGCCAATCCGACCAATGTCACCAAACCGATTTGGAAATAAATATCGTTGTTCAATCCTAAGGCAGCAATACCCAAATAGGCTCCAAGACCGGCAACCGGCAAGGAAAGCAACACAGATATCGGCACCAACCAACTTTCATACAACGCAGCCAAAAACAGGAACACAAAAAGGAACACTAACGACAACACCAATCCCATCTGACCCTCTGCCTGCTTCTCCTGATAAGAAAGACCACTCCACTCCAAGCCTATAGTTTCCGGCAAATGTTCGCGGGCAATCTTCTCCAATTCATCCATCACTTCACCGGAACTGTATCCCGGAGCTGCATTACCACGGATAATCGCAGTGGTAAACATATTGAAACGACGGATACTTCCCGGTCCTGTCGTATATTCCGCTTCTCCTAAAGCTGTCAACGGCACCATGTCGCCACCGGATGTACGAACGAAGAACATTCCAATATTGTCACGACGTGCACGATAGTCCGCTTCAGCCTGTATATAAACTTTATACACACGGTTGAACATATTAAAGTCATTCACATAAACAGAGCCGGTATAAGCTTTCATGGTAGAAAAGATATCTGCCATCGGAATGCCAAGGAATTTGGCTTTATCCCGGTCAACATCAAAATACAACTGCGGAATCTCTGCCTGCAAAGAAGATGAAAGTCCGGTAAATGCCTCACTTTTCGAAGCATAAGCCATCAAAGTATCAACTGCAGACACCAGATTTTCAAAAGAAGCACCACCACGAGCCTCCACCTGCAACTCAAATCCACCGGAGGTTCCTAGTCCGGGGATTACCGGCGGTTTCGAAAAATAGACTTTCGATTCCGGATACTTCTCCAACTCTTTACGCGCTTCCTCTATCACTTCATCAACCCCCATGTTATTGCCTTTACGTTCTTCCCACGGCCGAAGAATTACGGTCAATTCAGAACGCGCCTGACTCGTACCTACACGAGGACTGGAACCGGTCACATTCTGTACATACTCTACTGCCGGCAAATTCTTCAGAAACTCAACGGCACGGTCCGTGATGACACGTGTGCGCTCCAAGGTCGCTCCTTCCGGAAGTTCCAATTCCACTTTAAAATATCCTTGATCTTCTTCGGGAATAAAGCTACTCGGAATAAGCCGGTTCAAGACAAATATAAATACAAGCACAATACCGAATCCTGCCAGAACACTGCGGGGATATTTGATAGCCTTAGTCAATGTATTGACATATTTATTGTTTCCGGAAGCCAACCATATATTGATTTTACGGAAAACCAGATTCTTATTTCCATGAGACGGACGCAAGATAATGGCACACATCGCCGGGCTTAACGTCAAGGCAACTACTGCTGAAATCAATACGGAAACCACAATCGTAACGGCAAACTGACGATACAGCAAACCGGTAATTCCACCCAAGAAACTTACAGGAACAAAGACGGCTGCCAGCACCAAAGATGTTGCAATCAACGCTCCGGTCAAGCCTTCCATGGCTTTCTTCGTAGCCTGATAAGGAGTCAAACCCTCTTTTTCCATATAATTCTCAACGGCTTCCACCACCACAATCGCATCGTCCACCACAATACCGATAGAAAGAATCAATCCCAACAGGGTCAATAAGTTCAATGAAAATCCCATTGCAAGCATTACGCCGAAGGTTCCAACCAAAGAAATCGGCACAGCAACCAACGGAACCAAGGAAGCCCTCCAATTCTGTAAAGAAAGGAACACCACCAGAATCACCAATATCAAGGCTTCGAACAAGGTCTTGTACACCTCGTGAATAGATTGTGAAATATAGGATGTAATATCAAACGGGATACCCCACTCCAATCCTTCCGGGAAATTTTTACTAATCTCCTCCATTGCCTTGCGGACATTTTCTGCAACCTCGACGGCATTGGCTCCAGGGACAGTGTAAATACCCAACACAGCCGCATTGGCACCGTTCATTCCACTCTCCGTTGAATAAGACGAAGCCTCCAAAGATACACGGGCCACATCTCTCACCCGAATAATAGACCCATCCGGGTTGGCACGGACAACGATATTCTCAAACTCTTCCACCGTAGACAAACGTCCTTGCGCAATAATAGGAATCGTTATATCCTGCCCGCTCATCGGCTGCTTACCTAACTCTCCGGCAGCAGACTCGCGGTTCTGGTCTTTCAGAGCATCCTGCAAATCCTTCACTGTCAAACCAAAATTCGCCATACGGTCGGGCATTACCCACAAAATCATACCATAATAGCGACTACCGATATTAGAAACACGTCCAACACCCGGAATACGTTTCAAAATATCCGCCACGTTGATTGTAGCAAAGTTACTCAAATATATCTCGTCAAAACGCGGATCTTCAGATGTCAACGTCAACGTCATCAACTGATTGGAAGACTGCTTCTCCACCGAAATACCATTCTGCACCACCTCTGCCGGCAAACGAGACTCTGCCAGCTTCACACGGTTCTGGATTTCAACAGCAGCCAACTCGGGATTAGTTGCGATATCAAAAGTCACACTAATGGACAAACCTCCTGAATTCGAACTGCTGGATTCCATATAAAGCATACCGGGAGTTCCGTTTAATTCCTGTTCAATAGGAGTAGCAACAGCCTGAGATACGGTCTGGGCACTTGCCCCCGGATAAGAAGCCGATATTTTCACCATCGGCGGTGTTATCTGCGGATACTGGTCAATTGGCAGCAAATAAAGCCCGATACAACCAATCACCACAATCAATATAGACAATACCGCCGAGAAAATAGGACGGTCTATAAAAAAAGTCACTTTCATACGATACCTCTCATTCTATTCACTAATCTTTATTCTCTGCACTTTCTTCCTTGTCCTTTTTCCAACGTTCGTCGGTCTCCGGCACAAGCAATACTCCAGGAGTCAGCTTATGATAACCTTCTGTTACAACCAGTTCGTTCGGTCCCAAACCTCTTTCCACCACCACATAATTACCGAATTCCGGTCCTGTCTCAATCAGACGTTTCTCTGCTGTACTGTCCCGACGCATCACATATACGTGGGCACCCCCTTTTTCAATTTCCACAGCTTTCACCGGTACTACTACAGCATCTTCACGCATATCCAGCAACAATTTCACTTTGGTAAACTGTCCGGGCAACAACTTTCTGTCCGGATTAGCAATACTGGCACGCACTCCGAAGGTACCGGTTTTCGGATCAACCTGCGGATCGGCAAAATCTACAATACCCCGTTCCGGATAAACAGAATTATCTGCAAGAGTCACAATAATAGAGGGTTGCCATGAACGAGACGTATCCTGCTCGCCCAAACGCACATTACGCTGCTGGCTACGCAAATAATCCAAAGCAGTCAAACTAAAATCCACCAATACCGTATCACTTGCAACCACCGTCGCCAACAAAGCCTTTGTTCCGGCACCTACCAATGCACCGATATCAGCATAACGCTCACTGATATATCCTGTGATAGGAGAACGTACTGTTGTGTAACTCAATTCCAACTCCGCCTGAGCCAAGTCTGCCCGGCTCATAGCCACATTTGCCTTTGCACTTTCGTAGGCAGCCACCGCATTATCCAAATCCAACTGGCTGGCTGCATTCTGCTCATACAACGGACGCAGACGCTCAACGTCACGCCCGGTTTTCAACTCCTGAGCCTCATCTTTTTTCAACTGAGCAGCCGCCTTATCCACACGGGCTCTATAAATATCCTGATTGATAATAAACAAAGGTTGGTTGCGCTCCACTTTCTTACCCTCTTCAAACAGCATCTTCTCCAAATATCCTTCAACACGTGCACGCACCTCAACAAACTGTCTCGCACGAACCCGTCCCACATACTCACCAAAAATCTCAACATCTTTCACTCCGGCTTGCTCTACAACCACCGGAATACGTTCCTGTACTTTTTCGCGTTTACATCCCGTAAAGGCTACCAACAGACCAAACAGGGACCAAATTACATTTCTTCTAAGTATCATTCCTCTATTGTTATTTATATTTTCCATCATATCCAGTAATGAAAATTACATGCCAAAAAATTGATGCGCAAAGGTACACCAAAAAACGTATTATCCAAATATACTAGCTATCAATGCATAAACAAATAATTTCACCAGATTTCCCATGCCTATATGGGCTCCACGCCAAATCATTCTGAGGAAATATTCCCCATAAAAAAATATGGCTTTCCACATCGGTGTGAAAATTTAGTTAAAACCGATTTTCCTATAAGAAAAAAACATACATTCGTCTTGCATATGACAACTAAAACAAACACTTAAACTTTTATACCATGAAAAAGTTGATATTCATTTTACTGACAATGATTCTGATACCTTTCGGCACATACGCACAACTGGGAAAACAAATGGCCAAATACCATAAGAAAGCAGGTGTCAGTGTCACTCAATTGGACAAAAGCCTTTATGGACTCTACCAAAACAACAACCTTTCACCCGAGATGAAAGAAATGCTTCAAAAACTGGATGAAGTGAACATATTAACCATCAATCCAAGCATCTGCCAACCGGAAGAATGCGAAAAGATACTCCAGCAATTCCACAATCTATTGGAAGAAAGAAACGAATACCGACTTATTAAAAGCAACTACGACGGAGAGAGCGAACAGTTGGTATATGCCCGCAGCCAAGCGGACAAAGTGACAGATTTGGTCGTATGGAGCGTATCTCCCTTCCAGGCAGACATCATCGAACTGCGCGGAGACATTCAAACCGACCGTATCGCCTTTCTTTCACGGGCATTGAACATAAACGGTCTGGGCTTGCTTGCCACCCTGTCACCTTCAAACCAAGCACGGACAAGAGGCAGTCAGGATATGGAAAATATGATGCAATCTTTAGAAGGATTGATGAGCGGTTTTTTCAGTGGCCTGGATGCTGATTTCTTCTCCGGCATGGAGCAACGGCTCAAAAACGCCTTTCCATCAGCCATTGACAGCTCCGGTTCTTTCGACATTTCCAACATGCTGCAACCCGAAAACATGAAAACCGTCGAACAATATTTTCAGTCATTGGGACAAGATGGCAATATCACCAGCAACTCTATCCAGATAACAGAAGAAAACGGCAAAACCAATCTGAAAGTAGATTCCAAAAATTCGGATATAACTTACATTATCGATGGAGAACAAGCTCCCAAAGACAACGTCCAAATGCCCGATAAAATCATGAATATCAACCTTGTCCCATCAAAAAAAGACATCAAGAAATCTTATCTTTTTGTCACATCACAAAAACAATTGGGAACATTTACCAGTTTCAAAGAAGGTGTGCTAAGTTTCCGTTACAACAACCAAGACTACAAATACAATTTAAATAAAATGGAAAATCCGCTGCTCGTCATCAACGGACGCCTTTCAGAGACCTTTGACATCGATCCGGCTTCAATTCTACAAATCCGTCCACTTAGCCAGATTGAAAAAGAGGTCGGCTATTACCCACATGCAGAAGTAATTATCAATACCAAATAAAACACAAAAGAGTGCGGTTCATATCAAAACAACCGCACTCTTATTAAATACTCATTTACCCTGAGGCTGTAACTTAAACTCAATAGGCAATATATACTGCACCTTTACGGCTTTGCCTCTCTGCTTACCGGGCTTCCAGACCGGCATTTCGTTTACGATACGCAAAGCTTCTTTATCCAACAATGCACTAGCTCCTTTGGCAATTCTTGCATTGACAACTTTTCCTGAACAATCTACCACAAAAGAGACATATACGACTCCCTCTTCCCTGTTTTCAAGCGACTTTACCGGATATTTTATCCGCCGAGCCAAATACTCCAAAAGACTTCCTTCCGGAAATTCAGGCATCTCTTCCACAACGACAAATATCTCCTCTTCGGAATCTATCCCACATGACTTGTCTTTTCTTTCTTCGTCCACGACAACTCCTTCCACCGTTCTGTTGGTATCTCCGGCCACACATCGCATATTTGTAGTCTCAGCAACTGCCACCACATCAGTTGGCACCATCAATGTGCCAAGCATAAAAAGCAATAAAACATTTCTAATCATAGCATCTTGGTTTTGAAGGATTAAACATTTTATTCATCACAAATATATAACCGATTCTTCCGCTTTGTACGCCCATTGTATTTTTTTATTTATATTTTCAAAAGTTCTTCTCGACATCATGTATCCGTTTCATGTAAAAATATACTCCCACACCCCCTTCACCTTTCCCGCAACCTTCCCCGAAGCTCCGCCGTTGCTTACCGCTACCCGTTCGGACAAGCTTCGGAGGAACTTCGGAGGAGGAGCGGAGAAACGTAAGACATAAGTAAGAGGTCGGTGAGAGGTCTGAAGGAGTGTGAACGGACATCGAAAAGGGATCGCAACGAACGACATACACAAAAAACACGAGAGCCGACCGAGTCCCCAAGGACCGATCGGCTCTCGCTTTGCCAACAATATGTATCAATACATTAGAATTCCAATACTTTCACCCAACCGAATTTATCAGGTTCGTCTCCATATTGGATTGCACGCAGACGGTTGTACAATTTAGTACACCATTCGCCCGGTACTTCCGGATTTCCGAAAACAATGCTCTTATTGTTTTCCAAATCATCAATCTGTCCGATAGGACTGATCACAGCTGCAGTACCGCAAGCTCCTGCTTCAGTAAAGGTTTCCAACTCTTCAACCGGAATGTGACGGCGTTCCACTTTCAATCCCATGTCTTCAGCCAATACCATCAAGCTCTTATTGGTAATAGACGGCAGAATAGTATGAGAATACGGAGTGATATATGTATTATCCTTAATTCCGAAGAAGTTTGCCGGACCACATTCATCAATGTATTTCTTTTCTTTTGAATCCAAGAAGATAGCAGTTGAATAACCTTTCTGGTGAGCAACTTCGCCAGAACGCATACCAGCAGCATAGTTACCACCCACTTTAATATGACCGGTTCCGTTTGGAGCTGCACGGTCATAATGACGTTCCAACATCACTTTAGTCGGTTTGAAACCAGCCTTGAAATACGGTCCAACCGGTGCCACGAATACAACAAACAAATATTCTTTTGCCGGAGCAACACCCATCTGAGGTCCTACACCAATCAACAAAGGACGAATATACAAGCTAGCGCCTGATTCATAAGGCGGCACATATTCCTTGTTCATTTCGATCGCTTTAACAACAGCCTCTGTAAACAACTCTACAGAAGGAGCCTGCATCATCACATACTCAGCAGAGCTAAGCATACGCTTTGCATTTTCTTCGCAACGGAACAAACGGATTTTGCCATCTTTGCCACGGAATGCCTTCATTCCCTCGAAAGCTTCCTGACCATAGTGAAGACAGGTAGAAGCCATGTGAATGTTCAACATTTCAGAATCGGTAACTTCCAATTCTCCCCATTTACCATCTTTGTAATAACAACGAACGTTGTAATCTGCTTTTGAATATCCAAAAGACAATTTACTCCAATCTAAATTTTTCATAGTAGCCAGTACTTTTATTTAATAATAGTCATTTCATTAACCAAATTCTTTGCTCCTGCAAACACATCAACAATCCACAACATATAACGAGTGTCCAAGTTGATACAACGCTGTAGATTTTCTTCAAAATCAATGTCACCGGACATAGCTTCTGAGTTGCCGTCAAAAGCAGTACCAATCAAATGACCTTCAGCATTGATTACACCGGAACCGCTATTACCTCCTGTAATATCATTATCTGTGATGAAGTTAACATGCAGAACATCCTTGCCATAAGGACCAAATTCCTTCTTAGCATACAATTCTTTCAAGCGTGCCGGAACCTCAAATTCACCACCGGCAGGACCTTCTTTCTCCAGTACGCCCGCCAATGTTGTATAGTAGTCATAGAAGACAGCATCGCGAGGTTTGTAGCTTCCAACTTTTCCGTAAGTCAAACGGATAGTAGAGTTTGCATTCGGAGCCCATGCCTTGTCAGGATTCATTGCCATCAATCCACGTACGAACAAACGGTTGCCCCGTTTGATTTGTTCACGGATAGCTTTCGTCATGGTAGATAATTTCAAGTAAATGGTATAGAACGATTTTCCTGCCTGATAAACCGGGTCTTTTGCCAATTTTTTCATATCAGGTTTTGCCAGGAATGCAGCGAAAGCCTCTTCACTCATAAATACTGATTTAGCTTTCAACTCAGCAGCATACTTGTTATAGTCACCCTTGTATTTTTTATTAATCAAGGCAATTACCTCCGGATGTAATTCTTCACTCACATTGTCGCTATACACCTTGAACAATACTGCAAACAATTTAGCATCTACATCAGCATTGAAGTCTTTATAGAACGCTTTTGCCATTTCTCCGAGCTGAGCCTTGATAGCCTCTTTCTCTTTATCAGAAGTTTCAGCTTTGCCAAGCAATTCGATTCCACGTCCAGCCTGATAAGCAAACAGGTGAGATTCCGGTCCTGCCAATGCTTCTTGGGCATATGTTTCAGCAACAGAGAATTCTTTCAATCCTTTGTAAGCTTGTTCAATATCAGACAATACAGTTCCATACATAGCCTTGCGAGCAGGATCTGCATTCACCCATGCTGTAAATTCACGTTCGATAGCCTGTTTGTTGCCCATTGTATTCAAATTACGCAAAGCTTTATTCTGCTCGTTTGAATATTTCCAGTAATTGGCACAGCTGGCATATTTAGAAGCATATTGGATACGGGTTTTCTGGTCTTTTTCCATACCTTCACGCATGATAGCCAATTTATCAGTGCGCACTTTATGACGGATTGTATTGGTTACATCCATCGTATTCTCCAAGCCAAAGCTGGTGCAATAACGGTCGGTGGTTCCGGGGAATCCCATAATCATTGCAAAATCGCCATCTTTCACACCTTTGATTGATACCGGCAAGAAATGTTTCGGTTTCAAAGGAACATTATCTTTAGAATATTCAGCAGGGCTTCCATCCGGAGCTGTGTAGATACGGAACATTGAGAAGTCGGCTGTATGACGCGGCCACATCCAGTTGTCTGTGTCACCTCCGAATTTACCCATGCTCTGAGGAGGAGCTCCTACCAAACGAACATCCTTGTAGATAGTATACAAGAACAGGAAGAACTGATTGCCTTCAAACATAGCCTGTACCTGTCCGCTCAATTTAGTACCTTTAGTGGCTTCTTTTATAATTTCAGCAGAAACCTGATTGATAGCAGCCTCACGCTCTGCCTCATTCATTTTATCATTCAATACAGCATTCACGCGGTCGGTTACATCCTCCATACGCTCCAAGATAGAAGCAGTAGTACCCGGATTTGCCAATTCATCTTCCATTTTATAAGCCCAGAAGCCATCGCGCAAATAGTCGTGCTCTACTGACGAATGAGCCTGGATAGCATCGAAACCGCAATGGTGATTGGTCAACAACAGACCATTCGGAGAAATGATTTCACCTGAGCAGAAGTGACGGAACGGACGTCCTTCATTACCCAAACCAACAATCGCATCTTTGATGCCCGGTTTGTTGATATCGTAAATATCTTCAGCAGTAAGCTTGAAGCCCATTTGCTGCATTTTTTCAATGTTTTGCTGCTTTAAACGCGAAAGCAACCACATACCTTCATCTGCTTTTGCCATAGATACTGCAAGCAGAGCAGCCGCAATAATGATAATCCTCTTCATGTAAATTATAGTGTTATTAAATTCTATTTTTCGCACCCCAAAGTTATACATTTTAATTAAAAACAATCGTTTTCGTGAAAAATTATAACTCACCTTTCTATTACAAGACAAAAATATAATTAAATCTGCATGTAACTAGGATTTCATTTTATTTTAACAAAGAGTTGACTATCTTTGCAAACACATTCACTTTCATTACAATAGTTTTATGGACAATTCATCTCACAACATCAGACAAGCGTCATTACAGGATATCACTAATTTCCTTGTTTCTAACGGAGAAAAGGCCTTTCGGGCCAAACAAATATGGCAATGGATTTGGCAACGGGGCGTTACTGACTTTGAAGAGATGACAAATTTATCGCGTACGACACGCGAACTGCTAAAACAAAATTGGTATTTCGATAATTTAGAACCGATCCACATACAGACGGCAACAGACGGAACCACTAAAACAGCCTGGAAATTACATGACGGTGAAGTTATAGAAAGTGTGCTCATTCCAGGCAATCAAAAATTCACCGTATGTGTATCTTCGCAGGTGGGATGTAAATTAGGCTGCAAATTCTGCGCAACAGGCACATTGGGATTCAAACGGAATCTTACTTACGGCGAAATTTTCAATCAGGTGACAGCGGCTAAAATGGCTGCAGAAGCCCAAGGATTTCCGCTTTCGAACATCGTCTTCATGGGCATGGGCGAACCCATGTTAAATTACGACAATGTATTGGCAGCCATTGAACGTATCACAGCAGAAGACGGTCTTGCCATGTCGCCCTACCGCATCACCGTATCGACAGCCGGCATTCCCGATAAAATCCGCCAACTGGCAGATGACGGCGTACGCTTCAACCTTGCGGTATCACTTCATGCAGCCAAAGAAAGCGTCCGCACTTCACTAATGCCGATTAACAAAGCTTATTCCTTAAAAGAGGTGGCAGACAGTCTGAAATATTTTGTCGAAAAGACAGGGACACGTCCAACTTTCGAATATTTGCTGCTAAAAGATATCAACGACAGTCTGGAAGATGCCAAAGCCCTAGCTTTTTATTGCCGGCAATTCCCCATCAAAATAAACCTCATCGAATATAACAATGTTGAAGGTTCTGGTTTTCAACACAGTCCTGACAAAAAACGCGATGAATTCGTAAAATACCTGGAAAATTGCAATATGGTGGTCAACATACGTCGCAGCAAAGGAAAAGACATTGATGCGGCCTGCGGACAACTTGCAGCCAAGGAAGTTTAAATGGATTCATTATAAACTACAACTGCAAATATTACAAACCTCATCAAAATTTAGAATTAAAAAAACAGAGTTCTGCAATTATTTTACAAAGTTTTTATATCTTTGTGAACAGAATGAAGTTTAAATTTATGTGGTATAGTAATACGCCATTTATTTATTTCAGCGATAATAGTTGACGTATGCTTCAATAGGAGTAAAGCTCACATATACCAATAAGTTAATCAATAAAATAATAGAATTAAATACATAATGCAAACCGAAAACAAACATACCCTTCCGGGGCTGAAAGAAAAACGCTATCAACAAAAGAAAGATATCATACGTGATCTTTACCGCTTTGAAACCTTATCAAAACCTGAAATTTGTCGTTTAACTAACATGACAACTCCCACCATCAGTAAAATTATCGATGAATTAATAGAAGAGGGTTGGGTGCTTGATCAAGGTCAAGGAGCCTCAATTGGAGGCAAGCGTCCTCATATTTTTGCACTAAATCCAGACGCAGCCTATATCATGGGCATAGATTTAGGACGCGAACAATTAAAAATCGCCATATTCAGCCTACGCAAAGAGGTCATAGGTAGTGTTCAAACCTTTCCTTCCATTTTGGAAAGTCATGACAACACAGCTATTTTACAAGATTTGCAGCAAAAAATCGAAAAAAGCCTCATTGATTTAAAAATTCCCAGAGCTAAGATAAAAGTAGCCGGAGTTTCTTTGCCAGGTTTAATTGACAAAGAGGGCAATTCTTTTACGTACTTAAGTTTTGATGATTGCAATATCCGTCAGAAATTAGAAAAAATGCTGGGCATTCCGGTATTTATAGACAACGACTCAAGCACGATGGCATTGGCAGAACACACTTTCGGCAATGCACGCGACGCTTCTCATGCCTTGTGTGTAAGTATCAGTGAATGTATTGGCATGGGCATGATTCTCAACGGAAGGCCTTATAGCGGATTCAAAGGGATGGCCGGAGAATTTGGTCATATTCGCATTCCGGGAACAGAAGAATTGTGTTATTGCGGCAAAATCGGCTGTCTGGAGACAGTTGCAGCAGGCAGATCAATTGTAAAATCAGCCCGCAAAGCCATTGAAGCCGGCAAAGCAACAGCCATCGCCAAACGAGCTGAGGATGTAACGCTTGAATCAATTATCCAAGCAGCACAAGAAGATGATATTTTTGCCATTGAATTATTGCAACGTGCCAGCGAACATATCGGCGAAGCATTAGCTGGTCTGATACATTTATTCAATCCCGAATTGATTGTAATTGGCGGCAAAATCACCAAAGCACACGATATCATTCTATCATCCATACAACATTCTATTGATAAATACACATTAACAAGATTGAAAAGTCAATGTGAACTTAAAACAAGTTCATTAGCAGAAGACGCTTGCATACTAGGGACACTTAGTCTTGTTATGGAACACTTATATTACGACAGTGAAAGTAACTTTTCATTGTACTAGTTAAAACAATATATATTGTCTATGAAAACAAACAATTACATCGCCAGAGGCGAAGGAGCAGACAGATTTGAGAAACTGCCTATCAGTATTTACGAAAAACCTGCAGATGCAGTAAAAGCTGTTGCACAAGAAATCGCAGAGTTAATTCGTACAAAAGCTACAAAAAACGAACAATGTGTTTTGGGATTAGCAACAGGCTCTTCTCCTATAAAATTATATCAAGAATTAGTGCGTATGCACAAAGAGGAAGGACTATCATTCCGCAATGTGGTGACATTTAATCTTGATGAATACTTGCCCATGCCTAAAGAGTCAGAGCAAAGCTATCATTATTTTATGCACCATCATCTGTTTGACCATATAGACATAGACCCTGCCAACATCCATATCCCAGACGGGACTCTACACAAAGAACAAATAGAGGAATTCTGCAAAAATTACGAAAAAGCCATTGAAGCTGCCGGAGGATTGGATATTCAGATTTTAGGAATCGGACGTACCGGACATATTGGCTTTAACGAACCGGGATCCACCCTTTCGTCATCAACCCGCATGGTTTACCTAAATGATTTGACCATCAAAGATGCATCTGGCGACTTTGGCGGAAGAGAGAAAGTTCCGACACGTGCTATCACGATGGGGGTCGGTACTATTATGAAAGCACACAAAATCATTTTGATGGCTTGGGGAGAAAAGAAAGCTCCGATCATCAAAGCAACCGTAGAAGGAAGTGTATCAGATTCTGTACCCGCAACCTTCCTGCAATTGCATCCCAATGTGCAATTTGTCATTGATGAAAAAGCCGCAGAAGATTTGACTCGAGCAAATTTACCATGGCTGGTCAGCAAAGTTGAATGGAACGACAAACTGATTCGCAAAGCAGTTATTTGGTTATGCCAGAAAGTCGGTAAACCGATCTTAAAGGTTGAAAACAAAGACTATATTGAAAACGGCATGACTGACCTGATAAAAACATTTGGGTCGGCAAACAAAGTCAACATACAAGTATTCAACGACCTGCAACACACAATAACCGGATGGCCAGGAGGCAAACCCAATGCAGACGATTCTACCCGTCCGGAACGTGCCACTCCATATCCGAAACGAGTATTAATCTTCAGTCCCCACCCAGATGATGATGTTATCTCTATGGGAGGAACTTTTGCTCGCTTGGTAGAACAAGGCCATGAAGTACACGTTGCCTATCAAACATCCGGCAGCATTGCTGTATTAGACGACTATCTATACCAACAAATGGATATTGCATGTGCCTTTACGAAAATAGGCGAAGGAGATCTTCAAAAGATGGAAGAGGTTTTTGCTCAAATAAAAGAAGACATCTTGTCCAAACAAGAGGGAAAAGCAGAAGCTTCCAACCTGTTAAAATATAAGGCAGCTTTACGCCGTGCAGAAGCTCGCGCAGCAGACCGTTACTTGGGAGTACCAGAAGAAAGAGTACACTTCTTGAACCTTCCGTTTTACGAAACAGGTACTGTAAAAAAGAATCCATTGAGCCAAACAGACGTTGACATCATTGTAAAATTACTACGAGAAGTACAACCTCATCAGATCTATGCAGCAGGAGACCTTGCCGATCCTCATGGCACACACGGAGTATGCCTTGATGCTATTTTAAGGGCATACAATATCGTTGATGAAGACGAATGGTTCAAAAAATGTAATACATGGTGGTATCGTGGAGCATGGATGGAATGGGAAATTGAAAAAGTAGACATGGCAGTACCTATCAGTCCGGCTGAATTAGCAATTAAACGCAAGTCTATCTACCGCCACGGCTCACAGAATAACGGACCGGCCTTCCCAGGCGATGATCCTCGTGAATTCTGGCAAAGAGCAGAGGACCGCAACAGAAATACTGCAGATATATACAACCGCTTAGGCATGGCAGAATATGAAGCCATGGAGGTATTTGCCAAATATGTACACAAACACGGTGATACTCTTTAAAAAAGAGTATCACTAATCATGCAAAAACCATTAAACAACATAAAAGGAAAGCATATGAAAAAAAAGACAACGCTTTTAGTCATGGCAGCAGGAATGGGGTCAAGATTCGGGAGCTTAAAACAAATCACCCCACTCGGACCTCACCAAAAGGCATTATTACACTATACAGTATATGATGCTGTACACGCAGGCTTTGATAAGATTGTTTTTGTTATCAGAGAAAGTTTTGCAAAAGAATTTATTGACTTTGTCGGCAAGTATTCAGAAGGATTAGTTGAAACTAAATATTGCTACCAAAGTATGGACCGCCTGCCTGGCGGAATGCCTCCCATTGAAAGAGAAAAACCTTGGGGCACCGCCCATGCCATTTGGAGTGCAAAAGATGAAATCAACGAACCATTTGCAGCCTTAAATGCAGATGACTTCTATGGCAGTGACGCTTTCGTTAAAGCACATGATTTTCTTGCCAACGAAGCGAATGACCAAGAATATGGATTGGTCGGATATCGTTTGGCTTCCACGCTCTCTGAAAATGGCACTGTTTCAAGAGGTGTCTGCGAATCAGACTCTAACGGTCATCTAACTACCGTAACAGAGCGTACAAAGATTGCAGCTCAAGCAGATGGCACGATTAAAGACGAAGAAAGCGGAGTAATCTTACAGGCAGATGATCTGGTTTCAATGAATTTTTGGGCATTTACTCCCAATATCTTCAAGGAAATAGAAAAACAGTTTGTTGAATTTTATCCTGCCAACAAAGAGAATTTAAAATCGGAATTTTATATACCCAAAGTAGTAGACCAAGCTCTTAAAACAGGTGTAGCTAAAGTAAAAGTTTTAAAAACCGATGCCAAATGGTTTGGTGTAACTTATAAAGAGGACACTCCGGGAGTAAATGCAGCTCTCGAAGCCTTTGATAAAGAAGGTAAATATAACGATTTATAAAAAACACGTTACAACAAAAAGAGTCCGGCATAATGTCGGACTCTTTTTATTTAAGCAGCTCTTTCTATTTTCGGCTACTTATTACCACACTTTTTGCCTTCGCAGCAAGAATCAGTCTTTTTCTCTGGAACAGCATCCAGAGTTCCTTTCACTTGAATATCTAATTTTTCAATAGCCTTTTTCAAGTTCTCTTCATTATTTTTATCTTCCCGAAAAGTAATTGTAATCGTCTGTGTTTCCATATCTACTTTAAGGCCTTTTACTCCTTTTTCAAAAGGAATATTTTTCTCTACTTTTGCGACACAAGACTTACAGTGAAGATTAGCATTAAATATCACAGTCTTTTCTCCTTTTTTTTCTGCATTAACAGATACTGCAGCAATCAACATAAATGCCAACATCAATACAAAGCGGATTGTTCTCATTGTTTTTCGTTTTATTGTATTAAAAATCAAAATAATCAATCATCTAAAAAAAATTAATCCCTATCAATCGCAAAACGCACTCCTACATAAAATTTACGACCATGCACAGGACCCCAAATTTTAGAAGAATCAAAACCACTACTCCAAGGATTATCAGCCCCTAGTATGGGATTGCTTTGAGTAAAATCACCTAAATTCTCACAACCGACATAAATACTCCATTTGCGGAAAAATTTTGTAACCTGAGCATTCATCACGGTAAAAGTGTCGAATTCGTCATTTTGCCGATCAGACGGAATAGCAGGATTCAAAGGTATACGACCGGGTCCATTAAATTGGGCAGTAAAATCAAACTGCCATTTTTTCATATTTGTATAATAAGACAAATTCAACAATCCTTTGAATTTACTCTGCAAAGCAGCTCTTTTCAATTCACCGCCAATCGTACTTTTGACATCATTATAACGATAAGCTCCTGTAACATCCAAGCGAGGTATTAACTCATACTTCACCTCCACCTGATAGCAATTGGAATAAGAATCTCCATCCAAATTATAAAAATTAACCTTACCCGCCTCCGTTTCATTATCAACAACCACTTGATTTGTAAAATCTGTACGGTAATAATCCAAGTTAATATTCAACATCCTACCAAACAGAATGAATTTTCTATTTAACTGCACCCCAAAATTCCATGCCTGCTCCATATCCAGACGGTCTAACTCTTCGGGATGCTCTACCAACAGCTTATTATTTACATACACAGAATTAGTTGATGCAAGAAGATAGCTATTATCGGCCAATATATTCGCTGTTCGAGCGCCATGCCCTGCTGAAAATTTTAACATAGTAAAATCATCTGGAGCATACGCCAAATGCAAGCGAGGAGTAACAAATCCTCCAAACAAATTATGATAGTCATAACGCAAACCAGCCATTACTGTCAGCTTTTCCCAAAAAGCACCGGTATACTGAAAAAAAGCACCAATCACCCGTTCTGACCGCACAAAATCTGCTCGTTTAGTGGGTTTAAGAGCTAAAATATCAAAGTCATTGAATGATTCGTCGAAACGGTCAAAATTAAACGTTACACCTGCAGAATACTTTTGATTTTCGTTATTACCAAAGATTGACTGAAAAATATAATTGGCAAAAACAGTCTGCTGACGAGCTTGATAATCGCGCGCTCCATAATATGAGTCTTGATTATGATCGGTATAATTGACAATCCATGCCATACTGGTATTTTCATATTGTGGCATCAAATACCCCAATTTAAGAAATCCCTCGTATCTACGAGAATCAATACCTATACCATATAACTTATCTACACCATACTCACCTCGCATACTCCTCTTAAAACCTTTTTGCCCACCAAGTCGTTTTTCATCAAGGAACTTCCCGCCAAACTGCAAATTCCACTTATCAGTTTTATACTGCCAACGATTCATTAAATTATATTGCTTCTTTTCCGGCATATCCAAAAAACCATCATGATTAGAATCGTGGTCTACAGTCAACCAATCCCCATGTACTAATAAGGCAGTACTCCATTTATCATTCAGAATAATACCCGTGTTAGCATTAAACTCTATCATCCCTTCACTACTTCCATAACCATTCACAAATACTTTCTCACTTGTTGTAGGCTTTTTATAATCCACACTAATTTGACCGGCAATAGCCTCATAACCATTAATAACAGATCCTGCTCCTTTAGATACAGAAATAGCACTCATCCATGGGCCTGGAACATAATTCAAACCATAAAGAGAAGAAATTCCCCGGAAATTTGGCATATTTTCGGTCATCATCTGTACATATTTACCTGTAAGTCCTAACAATTGTATCTGCTTTGCTCCTGTTACAGCATCTGCATAAGCCACATCAACAGAAGCATTAGTTGTAAAACTCTCCCCCAAATTACAACAAGCAGCCTTACAAAGCTCTTCTCCTGTTATCACTTGTTCTATAATCGGTCCACGGGTACTCATGATTGTTGTATTACCTCTCGTCATTACTTTAACCTCATCTAGAACTTCTCCAGATTCCAGCAATATTTCAATCTCTTTATCCGAAGCGCTAACAGGCACTACTACTGTTTGAAAACCTATAAAACTTACAACTAATTTACCTACATTATGCCATTTTAATTCAAATCGACCATTTTCATCTGTTACAACTCCTTCTGTTGTCCCTTCCCAAACAACATTTGCACCTGGTAAACTTACTTTTTTACCACCATTTTCCTCGACAACACGTCCCTTGATGCTTTGAGCCATAGTTGTAGTCACCATTGCTAACAAAGCGATTAAAAATAAAAATTTCATTTCTATTGCTATATACTAAAAAATATAATCTACATTCTTTGTGTCATTACAACACCCCACACCACTCTATAGGCAGCAAGAACTACCCTATTAAAATAATAGGCTAACAAAGATAAGTACATAAAAACGCACAAGCAGGCGGATCAAGATATGATTTCGTGCCTTCTAATTTAACCGCTTGATTTAAAACATTTAATATCAAAGGTACATATTCTACCATTTGTGGCAGAATACAAACAATATGCAAAAGATAAAAATTAGGTTCAACCCGAGAAAAGTCAGTTATTTTATAAAAATTATGCTGTGAATGAGTATGACACTGCTTTTTTCCGCAACAATCATCACTACAAGGCATCTCCTCTTCATCAGGCATCATTCTCACTTCTACAATACTACTTTCTGAATGACAGCAATGTAGAAGCCGAACATTGACTCCAATGAGAGCTATCCCTGTAATCAATAGGATAAAATAGTGGAATATTTTTATGCTCACTCTAATCATATTGGACAAATATATATGTTTTAGCAATATTCAACCAATATACAGGGCCTTCTTGACAAAAATTTAACAACATTCTAATATATTCCATATGCAGACAAAGAATGCTTTTGCATAATACAAAAAAATTGTATTTTCGTTGCTGAATTTATCTATCATCTAATACTGTTTTAAACAAATGATAAAGACTATTATTTCTTCCGCAGCCATTGTGCTTCTATTAGCTTCGTGCAATAAAACCAATGTAAACATCACTGGACATATCAAAGAAGCAGGTAAGCAAAAAATCTATTTAGAACAACTGAATGTTGATAATACTGTAATTATTGATTCCACAGAAAGTAATAAAAATGGAGAATTCAAATTCAAAACATTTGTGGAACAACCTACATTTTACAATGTTAAAGTCGGCCCTAGAGAAGCAATCACTTTTATTGCAGAAGCAGATGAAAATATAGAACTAAGTGGGTCATTCAAAGGATTAAGCCAAAACTATTGGGTAGATGGATCTGAAAATTCACTTTGGGTCAAATTACTAAACTTCCAATTAAACAACACCGTCACCCAATTGGATTCTCTACGAAACATCTATACAAATTTAGCAGCAGACAAAACATACGATACAGAACGGCACCGTTTACTTCAGACGTGGGATTCTATCATTAATAAACAAATAAAGTTTTCAAAAGACTTTATATTAAAACATGCAGTTTCTCCAGCCTCATATTATGCTCTTTATCAAAAATTCGACAAAGACAATTTCATTCTTACTCCTACCGAAGATTTACATTCATTTAAGATTGTAGCTTCATCATTAAAGGCTATGTACCCTGAATCACAATATACAAAAGCAATTTTAAAACACCTGGAACAAATTGCAAAAGGATTTCAAAACGAACGAATCAGACAACTCATTGAAAATTCAGAGAATACGCTTCCCGAAATCAATTTACCCAACAGCAAACAAGACACAATTGCATTAAGTTCGCTAAAAGGGAAATATATAATATTAGATTTCACTCTTTTGGCTGCAAAAGAAAGCAGTGCATATATCAATGAAATGAAGACTGTATATCAAAAATTCAAAAATAAAGGATTGCAAATATACCAAGTATGTCTTGATGAAAATCAAGCTCTTTGGGAACGATTAGTCCAACAAGAAAACATCAATTGGATATGTGTCCGTGATCCACAAGGACTCAGAAGCCGTATTGCACAAACTTGGAATATTCAAAATATTCCAGCCAATTACATCATCAATCCTAAATTTGAGATTGTTGGTAAAAATCTAACAGGAAGACGCTTAGAAGAGCGATTGAACGATTTGATGAAATAACCCGTGAGCAACAATAATTTAATAATTCCAACACAGGAAAATATATTAACACTCCCTATCGGAAAGAAAATTTATTTTCTTTCCGATATACATTTGGGAGCTTCAACACTGAAAAACAATACGGCAAGAGAGCAACATCTTATAATGTGGCTTGAAAAAATACGTCCTAACTGCGGAGCCCTCTTCCTATTAGGGGATATTTTCGATTTTTGGTTTGAATATAAACATGCCGTTCCTAAAGGACATATCCGCTTTTTATCCAAAATATGTGAATTCACAGATTCTGGAATTCCTGTCCACTTTTTCACCGGCAACCATGACATTTGGGTTTTTGACTATCTACCACAAGAATGTGGAATCACATTACACACTCACAACCAAGCATTTCAAATACACAACAAACATTTTTTATTAGGACATGGAGATGCCTTAAATCCCAAAGATAAAGGCTACTTATTCTTATACAATATCTTTCACAATCGCTTTCTCCAACGTTGCTTCCGATGGGTACATCCTGACTTAGGAATTGCGTTAGCCCAAAAATGGTCTTCTCATTCTCGCTTAGAAAATGGTAAAATTGAAGCGGATTTATATCGAGGAGATGAACAAGAAGAAATCGTTCGCTTTTGTAAACAAGTGCTTCAACAAAAACACTTTGATTACTTTATTTTTGGACATAGACATCTACCCATAGATTTATCTCTCAATTCTAACTCTAAATACATTAATACAGGTGATTGGATAACTTATTACACTTATGCCACTTTTGACGGGGAGCAAGTATATTTAAAAACATATCAATAATTCTCATAATTTAGATTTGTATTACTTATGAATATATTGTAACTTTCACTTTGTAATTCAATATTTAAATATTATGCTTGTAAAGATATATAGTGGAGCTGTCAATGGTATTGAGGCTACAACAATCACTCTTGAAGTCAATATATTAAACGGAGCAAAATTCATTATAGTCGGGTTGCCAGACAATGCTGTAAAAGAAAGTCAACAACGCATTGATTCTGCACTTAGAGAAATAGGCAGTCGCATACCGGGTAAAAGAGTTATTATCAATATGGCCCCTGCTGATGTAAAAAAAGAAGGTTCTTCTTATGACCTACCATTAGCACTTGGCATTATGGCCGCTAATGAACAATTAACATTTAATGATTGGGGAAAATATATTATTTTAGGAGAATTATCATTAGATGGCAGTTTAATGCCGGTCAAAGGAGTATTACCTATTGCGATTAATGCCCATGATGAGGGATTTCAAAAAATCATCCTACCAATCGCAAATGCAAATGAAGCCGCTGTTGTCAATGGACTCCAAGTTTATGGTTTTTCCCATATACATGAAGTTATTGAATTCATTAAGAATCCTCAACACAAACAACCTATAGCATTCTCCTCTACATCAAATCAAGCGGAAGATTATACATTTTACGATTTCAAAGATGTAAAAGGCCAAGAAAATGTAAAGCGAGCATTAGAAGTTGCTGCTGCAGGTATGCACAATGTCATCATGATAGGAGCCCCAGGTTCTGGTAAAACAATGCTAGCAAGACGTTTACCAGGAATTCTTCCTCCTATGACCATAGAAGAATCTCTAGAAACGACAAAAATTCATTCTGTTGCAGGTCAATTATCTCGTAATTGCCCACTTATCACCAATAGACCATTTAGAGCACCTCATCATACAATATCCGGCATTGCTCTAATTGGAGGAGGAGCCTATCCACGTCCAGGAGAAATCTCATTGGCAACTAATGGAGTGCTGTTTTTAGACGAACTAACAGAGTTCCAGAGAACTGTTTTAGAGGTTATGCGCCAACCTCTAGAAGATCGCAAAATAACAGTCAGTAGAGCTCGCTATTCTGTTGATTATCCTGCTAATTTTATGCTTGTAGCATCAATGAATCCATGTCCATGTGGCTACTATAATCATCCCACAAAGGAATGTAGTTGTACAGCTAGTAGCATACACCGTTATATGTCAAAAATTTCTGGTCCCCTGCTTGATAGAATTGATATACATCTAGAAGTAGTACCTGTCGAATTAGAAAAAATAACAGGAAAACAAGATGCAGAATCCAGTGACATTATTCGCCAACGTGTTATTGCAGCACGTAATATTCAAACAAATCGTTTCAAAAATTATCCTGGCATTCACTGCAATGCACAAATGAACCCAGCGTTGATTAAAAAATTCTGCCCCTTAAATAATCAATGTATTAGCCTCTTAAAACTAGCTATGCAAAAATTTGGTCTGTCAGCTCGTGCCTATGATCGAATCATAAAACTATCACGTACTATTGCAGATCTTGCTGATAGTCCTGAAATAACACCTCAACATATAGCAGAAGCGATACAATACCGTTCTCTTGATAAAGAGAACTGGGGAATGCATTAAAAAAGAGCAGGATTAAACCCTGCTCAAAATATCATCCAAACCAGCAAAATGATTTTTATAATCCTCAAGAGAACGACTAATCACTTCATAAGCTTCTTCACGACCATATACATGGGTAATCTCAACTTTTTTTTGTCCTTCCTCTCCAGGCATATCTTTATATGTCAAAAAATAATGTTTCAAACGGTCAACAACAATATGAGGTAATTCAGAAATCTCATTATAAACATTATAGGTTGCATCATGCTTCAAAACAGCAATAATCTTATCATCAGCTTCATTTCCATCAAACATTCGAAAACCACCAATAGGACGTACTCGGGCTATAATATCTCCATGAGCAATCGTACGTTCTGTTAAGATACAGATATCCAATGGGTCACTATCACCTTTGATATCAGTGCGTTTACTCTGTTGCATGGCATATTCTGCCACTAAATCGCCACAATAACTCTGAGGAATAAATCCATAAAGCGCCGGTACAACATTAGAGTATTTTTGAGGTCTATCGATCTTTATATACCCACAAACTTTATCTAGTTCATATTTTACGGTATCCGTCGGAACCATCTCTATAAAAGCTGTTATGACTTCTGGTGCTTCGTCACCAACTTCAATACCATGCCAAGGATGCGATTTATAACGCAATCCCATTAAACGCGCTATCGGATCATTAATCTTATTTCCCATAATCAATAAGTATTATAAATATGTTTTGTGTGTCTAAATTATCTTTCTACTTAAACATAAAAAATTTTTTATGCATATTTTGTCAAACATATGCAATTTTCATACAAACCTCTTGAATGCTAATCGAATAACTACACCAGAATAAAATATTGCCCCAATATTTCGTATTGTTTTAAAACTACTTCTAATTAGTTTTATATCTTAATATCCATCAATATTACTCTAATATTACAATATCAGTTACCTTTTCCACTCAACTACCATACCACGATTGGGATTTAACATTTTAGAAGGTACGATTTTACCAATTTCATCACACAGCAAATTAATCAATCGCTGTTTAGCATAATACCGAGAATAAATCACACTAACTTCTCGCAAAGGCTTTTCATGTATAAATGAACGAACTTGTAGCTTCATTTTTTCTGACATATATTGCAACGCCAATTCTGGAATTAAAGTAAATCCACCCTCAACATCTACAATACGCATCAACGTTTCTAATGAACTACTCTCAAAACGAAATGGTAATTTTTTTTGAGCATGAACAGAAAAACCACAAAGATTTACTACTTGACTACGAAAACAATGACCTGCACCCAACATCCAAATTTCTGAAGATTCAATATCTCTTAAACGAATTTCTTTCTGCCTCAGTAAAGAATGATCTGGATGTGCATACACTAACATTTCTTCATAAAAAATTGGACGTTCCACTATTTTTTCATCGCCATATGGAGTGACAAAAAGCCCAACATCCAATAAGTCATGTTTCAACCTACGAATAATTTCTTCTGACACAACTTCTTCTACCTCAACCGTTATACCTGGATATATTTTAGTGAATTGACCTATAAACAATGGCAATAAATAAGGTGCTAAAGTTGGAATTATTCCTATTCTTAACTCTCCCTCAACCTTCTGCTGCTCTTCTTTTATTATCTCTTTCATCCGTTCTGATGAAGCCAACGTTAGTCGAGCTTGCTCTATAAGTTTTGCACCTATATCTGTCGGAACGACAGGCTGGCGAGAACGATCAAATATTATCACCCCCAACTCGTCTTCCATTTTTTTTATCTGCATACTCAAAGTCGGCTGAGTAACAAAACATTTCTCCGCAGCAGTCGCAAAATGACGATACTCATCAATTGCTACAATATATTCTAGTTGAGTTAGAGTTATCATTCTTCTGGCTATTATTCAAAGAAATCTTTCATTTTTCGGAAAAAACCTTTTTTATTTTCTCCAGCAGAAGGATTCACAAAAGAGCGTTCCCTCAATTCTTCTACTATTTTTTTATCTTCCTTAGAAAGATTCTTTGGAATCCATACATTCACTTTTATCAACAAGTCACCTTTTCCATAGCCATTTACATCAGGAATACCTTTAGCTTTTAAACGTAATATTTTACCCGGTTGCGTTCCTGCATCTATTTTTACCTTCACCTTTCCTTCCAGAGTCGGAATTTCTACAGATGTCCCTAAAACAGCATCAGGATAACTAATAAAAGTATTATACAACAAATCGTTACCATCCCTTACTAAATCTTGATGCTCCACTTCTTCTATCAGCACAATTAAATCTCCATTCACTCCTCCACGACGTGCTGCATTACCTTTACCCGCCAAAGACAATTGCATTCCATCAGAAACACCCGCAGGAATATTCAATGTAATCACCTCTTCTGACAATTGTACCCCCTCTCCATTACAATGCTCACACTTTTCATTTATTATTTTACCTTCTCCTCCACAAGTCGGACATGTTGAAGTTGTTTGCATAGCACCCAAAATAGTCTGCTGAACTCTCGTTACCTGTCCTGTGCCATGACACGTAGAACACGTAGAAAAAGAAGTTCCATTTTTAGCTCCTGTGCCATGACAATGGTCATCTGCAACATACTTCTTCACTTTAATTTTCTTCTCCACCCCGGTTGCAACTTCTTCTAAGGTCAGTTTTACCTTTACACGCAGATTTGTTCCTCGATTCACACGGCGAGCTGAACGCCCTCCTCCAAAACCGCCAAAACCACCAAAGCTCCCAAAAATATCTCCAAAATGAGAAAAAATATCATCCATACTCATCCCCCCCCCTCCAAAACCACCAGCTCCACCTAAACCTGCATGCCCAAATTGGTCATATCGTCTCCTTTTCTCTTCATTACTTAACACATCATACGCTTCTGCAGCCTCTTTAAATTTTTCCTCTGCTTCTTTATTTCCTGGATTTTTATCAGGATGATATTGTAGTGCCAATTTACGATAAGCCTTTTTAATTTCTGCGGCTTCTGCATTTCTAGACACACCAAGAACTTCGTAGTAATCTCTTTTTTCTGCCATTACTTGTAAATTTGAATTATTCGCCTACCACCACTTTAGGAAAACGTATCACTTTGTCATGCAAAGTATAACCTTTTTGAATACAATCCACCACTTTCCCTCTCATCGCTTCTGTTGGAGCCGGTATTTTAGTGACAGCCTCTTGTGTATCAGGATCAAAATCTGTATTTATACATTCCATTTCCTTAACCCCTTGCTGAGATAAAAAATCCTTAAAGGCTCCATAAATTAACAAAACACCTTCCCGTAGTGCAGGTACATCAGTTGCTGTTTCCATACTTTGAAGTGCCCGTTCGAAATTATCCATAACTGGCAAAATCTTTTCCAATATTTGTTCACCAGCATTTTTCATTAATTCCATTTTTTCCTTCAATGTACGTTTGCGATAATTATCAAATTCTGCAGACAAACGAAGATATTTATCATTAATCTCTGCTAATTTGTGCCCCAAATCTTCAAATTGCTGTTCTTTATCATCTGCATCATTTTTTTCCTTTCCTACGACATCACCCTCAACAGGCTCCTTCTCCTCAACATTTTCGTTAATATTCTCTTGTTTCTGAGCATCTTTTACTTCTCTTGACATGATACTATATTTATTTGTTAAAATTTCAACTTTAATATTCACATTCCAACCACTTCATCCATACTTAACGATATTAGCAAAAAATAAGCAAAAACTCTGCCAACCCCAAACTATATGCCACACATCCTTACATCTCTGTCAAACTGTCACTATCTTTTACAACTTACCTTCATCTGCAAAACTATAATAACTATTCCCTCCTACAATTAAATGGTCCAAAACCCGTACATCTAATAATTTTCCCGCATCCACTATTTTTCGCGTCGTTTCCTCATCCTGTACACTGGGCTTTAACATTCCACCAGGATGGTTATGCACCACAATAATACTTGTTGCTTTCATATCCAACACTCCTTTAAAAAGCAGTCGAATATCAACCACAGTACCACTAATACCCCCCATAGAAATACACTCAACACCCTTTACTTTGTTGCTCTGAGCCAAATAAATCACACAAAATTTTTCACGATCCAAATCCTTCACATACGAACTAATACATTCATATGCATCTTGGCTGCATCTAATTATAGAAAAATCTCTTACCTCTTCCATCTTGCGTCTTCGACCAATCTCCATTGCTGCTACAATAGCTGCAGCTTTAGCAACACCAACCCCTTTGTACTTATTTACCAACTCACGCACTCCTCGTCTTGCCAATTCATTCAAATCATTATGATTATCTGCCAAAATTCTCCGAGACAATTCTAAAGCAGATTCTCCCCCAACACCTGAACGCAAAAGAATAGCAAACAATTCATTTAAAGATAATGCGGAAGCCCCTTGTCGCAATAAACGTTCTCTAGGACGCTCATCTTCAGCCCAAGAAGATATTGGTAAATAAACTCCATCTTTACTCATCTTACAATCTCTTAATAAGAATAAAAACAAAGAAAGGAGATGAGTAATACTCATCTCCTAATATATCTAGGCTACAAAAGCTATTAAAGCTTATTTACGTGCAATGCTAATTTAGACTTAAGATTAGCGGCTTTATTATCATGAATAACATTCTTCTTTGCCAGCTTATCCAACATCGCAACAACTTTCGGAAGCAATTCTACAGCCACAGCTTTTTCTGTTGTCATACGCAATTTCTTCACTGCATTACGAGTGGTTTTTGCATAATAACGATTATTTGCTCTTTTTGTTGCAGTTTGTCTTATTCTTTTTTCTGATGATTTATGATTTGCCATTTCTACAAATATAAAAATTCAACTTCTTTAATATGTAGTCCGTACGAGAATCGAACTCGTGTTACAAGAATGAAAATCTTGCGTCCTA
>CAMDJC010000033.1:0-36753 GCA_945900015.1 uncultured Odoribacter sp.
GCTACACGCTTTCCATTTGATATTGTATTCTTATTTCTCTATGTGCTTATTTCACACACCCAAAATCAGCATCCCCCCCTTTGGTATTAGCAAAGGCTATCATTTCCTTGGCAATCTCCTTTTGAGAAGTAAATTCTTCTTTAAATTGCACTTTGGTGGTTTCACCACAAAGACAGATATCTTTAAAAACGTCCTCAGTCATGGCTTTATACTTTGCAATGGTATAACTAATAATATATACTTTCTGCAGAATAGTGACATCAAGCAATTCCCAGCAGTTCAATTTCAAAAACCAACGTTGAACCGCCGGGAATACCGGGCTGTGAAAATTTACCATACCCCAATTCTGAAGGAATATAAATCTCCCATTTGTCGCCGACACACATATGCTGCATGGCAATAATCCATCCTTCAATCAATTCATTCAAACGGAACGCTATCGGAGTTCCACCCCGGCTACTGTCAAACTTCTTTCCGTTAATTGTCCAGCCGGTATAATGAGCTGTCACAACACTACGCGGAGAAGGATGTTTCCCATCATTTTTACCGGCAGCTATCACCTTGTAATAAATTCCCTTAGGCAGAGATTTAACTCCTTCTTCCTTTGCTTTCGCTTCCAACCAATCCTTATTGGCTTGAAAATATGCTTGCTTGTTCATAAATGCATTAATTTAATAATACCTTTATCAATAAATTATTTCACAATACACCATGCGTCCACCTCCTTGGCCAAGGTGTCGGAAATTCCGACAAGTAGCCTCTTCCTCCAATCATACAATATTCGTCAAATTGTTGATTTGACACTGAATTAAAAGATTTACTACATACATACCCAGAGTATTTTTATACTTTTTCCTTCATACTTCATTGTTTTATTCTTCTGTATCTTTGAGCTGGATGATTAGGCATATTCTGTTCTCTTTCCAACAGTCCTCTTTCTATCATTTGGGGAATAATTTCACCCTTAAGATATTGTACACTGCGCCCTATTTCTTTTGATAGCTCGAGTACAGATTTCCAATCTGTTGAACAGTCACAAATGATATCAAACAGTTCCTGTTTACTATATCTCCTTTTCTCTTTTTCTACATTAGTTTGAAGAACCTCAGCTGAAGAACTGTTAAGGTTACTGTTAAGGTTACTGTTAAGGTTACTGTTAAGGTTACTATGCGAACTATTAAGATTTTGTTTCATGTTTAAATGATAAGTTGTACCTCTGCCTATACCTTCAGCCACTAGATATCCATCCTGACACAATTCCTTCAACATTCTTGCAATATCATATTTGTGAAGATTAAGCGTATATCTTAAACGCTCGTTTGAAACAAGCCCCTCTGTTAAGGCCAATGACAAAGTAAGAAGCCTATCATGTTCCAGATAGAGAACTTTTTCTCCGAAATTTTCTAATAGCTCTTCCTTTACCTTATCATCTAATATCGAGATTAAGGGCATTTTTAAGACTACTTTATCCGGTCTGTATTTCTCTTCTATATTAGGTGAATTCCAATTCGATTTTTTCCAACCGGATATAATTATATCAGCACCGCTTCCAGCTTTTTCAGCTTTTCCTAGCATCATGAACATTTTTTGCAACGATAAATTCCGGCACACACTATCTCCTCCTTCGTAGAATTGTTTCTTCGATACCAACATACAACCGGGATTCGAAAACATCAATTCACTTTTACTTCTCGTAATTACAGTAGATGCATTTATAGAATAATCCGCATGAACCAATGTGTTTATCAATGCTTCTCTTACAGCAATGTGCGCAGGTGTTTCATCCTTTCTTGTATCGCCTTCCAACTGAAATGGTACAGGTAGCATCTCCTGCAATTTAGGAAGTACACGTCTATAGAATTGAAAAATATTAGCCTCCCATGTACCATCCGGACAAATACGATCTAACCACCTAGTCGTGGTAGTATCTTCTCCCAATTCACGATAATCAAGAAAGAAATTAGGAGCGCACGTCTCGTAGGTTATAGAGTCTGTTTTTCCAAACATAAGCAATCCGGCTAATGTAAAACCCTCCTTACCAGTTTGTCTGTCAACCTTGTAACCTCCCAATTTCTTGAGTAGAGCCAAATCGTCTAAAGCTAACCAAGCATGCCCCGGCTTAGCCAAGTCAAACAATCTTCTGTATTGATCAAGCGATGCTTTATCTATGTCATCAAAAGTATAATTATCTAATATGCGCGAATCCGCAGATACAGAAATATTTGCATCTGCATACATACGTTTAACCTCTTGTTCTGTACATTTGAAATCACCTTCGTGGTTACGCTTATATGTACCATTGTAAGGGTTAGGTGTATGAAAGATTGGACGTTGTTCTCTTGCTGCACGTGGAATATAAAACAAGATAAATTTATGTCCGTCAAGTTCTTCATCAATAACATCATCATTGCTCAATAAATTGAGATTGACAATATCTTTATTATTGACTCCACTCCAAAACTCCTTTTTATATTTTTCAATTAAATCGTCAGTTAAATTATCCATGTAGAAATCGCCCTTCTTTTCTTTTATTCCAAGAACAATGGTGCCTCCATTGGTATTGGCAAAAGAAGAGTAAGTCTCCCAAAAAGATTTTGGGAATCCACCAGCAGCTGATTTGAATTCAATTTCTGCAGATTCTTTCTTTTCCATCAATTCTTCAACGAACGATGAAATTTTCAAATAATTATACACCCTCATATTTCACAATTTCCAATATATTACAAAAATCCACAATGCGTACACTCTTTCTTCAACTCTGTCAATGTATTGCAGAAAGAATTTCCCTCCTCTACTCCACCGCGCCCAAGTAAAAGCTGGTAGAAATATCGTTGGTCAATTTGGATTTGAAAAAGCCGTAGAGATAGAAAGGACCCGTAATATCACGAGGAATTGACCAGTCGAAGGCACCGGCATTTCGCTCGACAGAGGTGGATTCGACAATCCAGATGCGGGGAGCCTCTTCTTTGTTCGGAGCGTAGACAGCAATACACAACCGGTCTGTCGTATTCTCATAATCGGCTGTTTTTGCATCCCAAGCGAGCCGTAGTACACCTTGCGAAGTGATTTTCGCTTTCACTGATGCCGGTTGTGGAAGTGTGCCCTGCGCAACCACCAAATCCTGAGGATTGAGCAAACTGCCATCCGACCCGACATGGCGGATATTGCTGCGCATAAACAGGTTGTAACCGGTGAGGTTTGTGCCGATACACTGTTCTTTCCAATAGACCGACAATTGTGAGGAGAGCCCATTGTATAAGGCAGCAACCCCTTTTACTCGAGAACGCTGTGCCTGCTGACCCGGAGTCTTGGCATCCCTATAATGATTGCTTTTAGAACGTATACGCAATTCTTCTCCAACCCGATAAAATACCAGATTCCCTATTTTGCCACGCAAACCTTCCAATAATACTGATTTCCCTGTTGCCATAATATTTGGTTAATGATTAGACATACCCAAATATAGCATTTTTATAAGGCAAATGCAAGTTAAATTATATTTAAAGATAACAGTCTGTTATCTTTGATATATAGTTGTGTTATATTTGATATGGATTTGACATAAGTTTAAGAGGGAGGAAAGCGGGACAAAAGTGAAGGAGAAAGATGACTTCAAAAGCAGGTGTAAAAAAATAGCCGGAATCTCTTCCGGCTACCTGTATCGATGTTTTCAGACTTTATTTCTGATCGTCCCAGTCCATGCGTTTGAAACCTTGACCCATAATTTCCTGTGCATTCAGAATCATGGTGAAAGCTTTCGGATCGATGTGCTGGATGGCACGCTGAAGGGTGGTCACCTCTTTGCGGTTGACTACTGTCATAATCATCTCTTTCTCCTGACGGTTCCACATTCCGTTTACCGGCACGATTGAACCGCCACGATGCAGTTCAGTAAGGATATATTGACGGATCTCTTCTGTTTTTTCCGAAATGATAAAGAAGGTCTTGTCACTGGAGTAACCGCCGATTACAATGTCTATCACTTTACCCATAATGAAGATGGTTATCAAGGAATAGAACGGGGTTTTCCAATCCGGGAATGCAACGAATCCCAATACAACGATAATCAGGTCAACGGTCATCTGCATCATTCCCAACGGACGGCGGGTCAGTTTGTGCAATACGGCTGCCAATACGTCGGTTCCGGCGCTGGATGAACGGCTCTTGAAAATCAATCCGGCTCCGATTCCAATCACCACTCCACCAAAGATACAAGCCAACAATACGCCTTCTTTAGCTGAATCGGGATTTGCAATACCCCCCTTTACAAGTTGAAGCGGATCATGTGCAAATTCTGACGGATAACCGAATACATGCTCCAGCAACCAGGGATAACCGTCGGCAAACAAAGCTACAAGCCAAAAGCATATAAAGGTGCGGAATCCGAAATCACGCCCTAAAATCTTAAAACCGATTAAACTCAACGGCAAGTTAAAACACAAAGCAGCCATACCGATCGGGAAGCCTAATTTCCAATTCAAAATGGTGGAAATACCATAAATACCTCCCGGAACAATCTGGTAAGGAGTCATAAAAAATGTGTAGCCTAATGCTATCACCATCGAACCCAAAAGCAGTGTGCCCCAGGTCTTAAACCACTGTGCTGAAAAAATTTTTTCCTTGTAGAAAGAAGGTTTTGTAACATTCATGATATAAAAAAAATTAAATCTTCAATTTGCGCGCAAATATACCAAGGTGTTTAATCATAAAACATGACAAATGTCATATTTTAAAAATTGTATCTTTGCAGTTGTATATCCGGAAAAATAATTAGATTTGCACAAATTTTTGACGAGTGTGCAAATTAAACCATTGCACGGCAGTCTATGAGAACAAAATTGAGTAGAACAAAGAGTAAAATCATACATGTTGCGAAAGCACTGTTTGCAGAGATGAGTGTTTATAAGGCTACGATGAGCGATATTGCAAAAGCAGCCAATATGAGCCGACGTACCTTATATATGCACTTCAAGAGCAAGGATGAGATTTTCCAATATGTAGTGGAAAACCAGGTAGAAAATATCACCGAGAAACTGCAGAAGGCGGCTGACTCGCAGCTTCCGCCGGACAGGAAATTAAAACTGTATATCCTGGCACGTTTCAATGTGGTGGACAATCTGGTGAGGTATAATAAGTATCTGCGGTATGATTTTATCTTCTATAATCTACGCATCGAGCAGTTAAGGAAGAGGATTGACGTAAAGGAAAGACAGTTATTGTCCCACATTCTGCAAGACGGCAAGGATATGGGGATATTTAATATAAATAATCCGTCATCGTTCGCCAAAACGCTATTGATTATGTTCAAGAGTCTGGAACAGCCGTTTGTCATTATCGGCAACAGAAAAAGGAACTACCAGTCGCTGAGGGAATACGTCGACCTGTTGTTTAACGGCATATTGAAAAAAGAAACACAAAAATAATGCTATAGACAATGGAGTTGTATATTAACAAATTGAGTCACTATTTGCCCGAGAATGTTATTCCAAACAGTTATTTTAAAGAAGTAAACGGGCTGGATGACGAGTGGATTTATTCCCGCACAGGTATCAAGAACCGCAGCAAAGCCGGAGAAGACGAAAACACCAATACAATGGGTATCAAGGCTGTGGATATTGCAGTAAAAGATTTACCCTACCCGATTGAGGAGGTCGATTTAATTGTTACAGCTACATACTCACCTTACGACACTGTCGCTACGCCTTCGCACATGGTGCAAAGACGCTATCATATTGAAAATGCAAAGTGCCTTACGGTATCTTCTGCCTGCTCTTCGTTTATCAATGCAATGGAGATTGTACAAGGATATTTCGCCATGGGAAAAGCTACTAAAGCATTGGTTATCGGCGCTGAGCACAATACGGGCTATGCCAACGAGGCAGACCCGCAAAGCGGCCACTTGTGGGGTGACGGTGCTGTTGCCTTGTTTGTTTCCGCCCAGAATTGCAGTGGACACGACCCGCGTATCGTGGATATCTACACCCACGGATTGGGCCACATCGGAAAGGCTGCCGAAGCTGTGTATCTGCGTCCCCAACACGGAGGTATCGGAATGCCGGAAGGCAGAGATGTATTTGTAAACGCCTGCCATTATATGGTGGATGCATTGGAGCAGGTCACCCGCAATTATGGAAAGACAGTGCAGGATTTGACTTGGATTTCTTCTCACCAAGCCAACCAGCGTATTATCAAAACCATTTCAAAACAGACTGATATACCGGAAGATCGCTTCCTGATGAATATCGAACAACGAGGCAATACCGGTAGCCCCAGTTGTGCAATTTCGTTGTCAGAGAATATAGACAAGATTAAAGAAGGCGATCTGGTAGGACTCACCGTATTCGGTGGCGGCTATTCATGCGGAGCCATGTTATTGCAATTCTAGGAAAACATATTTTCCACATTTATATAAAGGCGTTGGAAGGGATATCTATTTCCCTTCCAATTTTTTTATTTTTACAAAACAAGAAAAAGCACTATTTTTGTCTGCAAACACCTATACAAGATGAAATATACTATACTTATTTTATTGCTTGCGCATTTCTTTGCAGTATGCGGACAAGAGCAATCGACCGTGGAGTGCATCCCCATCAACAAGGGATGGACATTTTCTGAAGCCGGCAACGGAAATTGGATGGAAGCCGTTGTACCGGGAACTGTACACCAGGATTTAATCCGCCACAAGTTGCTGCCCGACCCTTTTTACGGATTGAACGAAAAAAAGATTCAATGGGTGGAAAACAAAGACTGGATTTATAAAACCAGCTTCACCCTGACCCCCGAACAGATTGCCAGGGAGGGCGCCCAGCTCGTTTTTGAAGGCCTGGATACGTATGCCGATGTTTATCTGAACGGCTCGCTCATTCTGAAAAGCGATGATATGTTTGTCGGCTATACAGTGCCGGTGAAGGAGGTGCTGCGCCCGGGTGAGAACCGCCTGCAGATATTGTTCCACTCTCCCATCAAGCAGACTCTGCCACAATGGGAGACCAACGGATTCGAATATCCTGCCGATAACGACCATTCCGACAAGCGGGTGAGCATTTTCAGCCGGAAAGCTCCCTACAGTTACGGCTGGGATTGGGGTATCCGCATGGTAACCAGCGGTGTATGGCGACCCATTACTCTTAGGCTGTTTGACATTGCAACCATTGACAACTATCACATTGAACAGCTCACACTAACCGATGAGGCTGCCTCGATAGCCAACAGACTGGAGATTAACAGTCTTGCAACCAAACCGATAGCTGTAAAAATGGAAATCCGTTGCTCGCTCGGCGACCAGCCGGCACAGACTGTCAGCCGCGACGTTGAGTTACAGCCGGGTAAGAATTTGATAGAGATTCCGCTTGAAATTCTAAAACCGGAACGCTGGATGCCCAACGGATGGGGAAAACCGCATCTTTATAACCTGACCGCCAGCATTATAAACGATGCAAAAACAATTGCCCAAACCACCCAACGCATCGGATTGTGTACGATTAAGGTGGTAAACGAAAAAGACGAGCACGGCGAATCGTTCTATTTTGAGGTGAACGGGATACCGATGTTTGCCAAGGGCGCCAATTATATCCCTTCGGATGCCTTGCTGCCGGCTGTAACGACAGAACGATACAAAAAACTGTTCAGCGATATCAAGGAGGCAAATATGAATATGGTGCGTGTATGGGGAGGCGGTGTTTATGAAGACGACCGTTTCTATGATTTGGCTGATGAGAACGGGATTCTGATATGGCAGGATTTTATGTTCGGCTGTACCAGCTACCCTGCCGACCCTGCCTTTCTAAAACGTGTGGCAGAGGAAGCGGAATATAACATCAAGCGTCTGCGCAATCATGCCTGTCTGGCCATGTGGTGCGGCAACAACGAAATTCTGGAAGGCATCAAATATTGGGGCTGGCAATCCCGCTTTGCTCCGGAGGTATATCAACAATTCCAACATGATTACCGCAAGCTGTTTGAAGAATTGCTCCCCGCCCAAGTGGAAAAATTCGACAGTGGAAGATTTTACGTTCATTCATCCCCCTATTTTGCCAACTGGGGACGTCCGCATACCTGGGGAACAGGCGACAGCCACAACTGGGGAATCTGGTATGGCAAGAAGCCTTTCGAATCAACAGACACAGAACTCGGACGCTTTATCAGCGAATTCGGATTCCAGGCTTTCCCGGAAATGAAGACCATTGCCACTTTTGCAGCACCGGAAGATTACCAGCTTGAATCAGAGGTAATGAACGGCCACCAGAAAAGCAGTATCGGCAACAGTCTGATAAAAACCTATATGGAGAGAGATTACATCGTGCCGGAGAAATTTGAGGATTTTGTATATGTAGGACTGGTGCTTCAAGGACGCGGTATCCGGCATTGCATAGAAGCACAACGCAGAAACCGCCCCTACTGCATGGGTACTCTCTATTGGCAGCTGAACGACAGCTGGCCCGTTGTTTCGTGGTCGAGCATCGACTATTATGGCAACTGGAAAGCCCTTCACTACCATGCCAGACAGGCTTTTGCTCCGGTATATGCCAATATCACATCCATGAGCGACACCCTCGCCGTATATCTTTTCTCCGACCTCTTGGAGACACAGGAGAATCTGACACTGGAATTACAGTTGACGGACTTCCAGGGCAAGAAAGGGAAATGTGTGAAACTGCCCGTATCTCTCCCTGCAAACAGTGTGAAACAGGTGTTCAGTCAGCCATTAGGCCAATGGGTAACTCCCGAAGATAGAACCGACCGGATACTGACAGCCAAATTAAAGGACCGTAAAGGCAACATCCTCACCGAGAATACCCACTATTTTGCCCGCACAAAGGATTTGAATCTCCCGAAAGCAAAAATAGATTATAAGACAAGAACTTTTGACGGACGTTGCGAAATCACATTAAGCAGCAAACAACTGGCAAAAGATGTATTTATCCAAGTGCCCATGCAGGGCGCTCATTTCAGCGACAATTTCTTTGACCTGTTGCCGGGTGAAAGCAGAAAAATTGTCATTACTTCAGCTGATATCAGGAAAGGCGAAACACCGGCAATCACTATCAAACAAATTTGCGACACTTATTAAACAACTAGCAATGAAACGATATTCTTATTTTTACACACTCTGTTGCGTAGCTCTTCTATGGACCGGCTGCAGCCAGCCGCCAGCAGTGAAAGACTATGCCCAATATGTGAATCCCTTTATCGGCACCGGAGGACACGGGCATACATTCCCCGGCGCAGTAGTGCCCAACGGTATGATACAGCCGGGACCGGACACCCGTATCTATGATTGGGATGCCTGCTCCGGTTATTATTATACGGATTCCACTATCAATGGTTTTTCGCATACCCATCTCAGTGGTACGGGATGCGGCGATTATGGTGATATTTTGCTGATGCCGACCACCGGCACCCAACGCATACAGGCAGAAAACGCCCAACCGAAACAGCAGACATTGCCTTATGCCTCGCGCTTTTCGCATGATAAGGAAACTGCCGTTCCGGGATATTATTCCGTGTTTCTGGATACATACGGAGTGCAGGCCGAACTGACGGCTACCAAGCGAGCAGCACTGCACCGCTATACATTTCCGGAGAGCAAGGAAGCCGGTTTTATTCTCGATATGGGATATTCTCTCCAGGGACAACGTAATCGGGAATTATCCATCGAAATATTAAACGATTCGACCATCTGCGGCCACAAAAACACAAACGGTTGGGCATGGCGACAGGATATCTATTTCTATGCCGTATTTTCCAAACCGTTCCAAGGAGTTGTTGTCGGAGACTCCACCCGAGATGCCTACGGCTATTACCCGACCTCTGCCAAAAAGGCTTTGTTGCAATTCACAACCCGGAAAGGCGAGCAGGTTTTGGTAAAAATCGGTATTTCGGCTGTCGACATCGAAGGCGCACGGAATAATCTGACAGAGATACCCGACTGGAATTTTGACCGTGTCAAAGCAGATGCCCGCCATTCGTGGAATGACTATCTGTCAAAAATAGATATAGATACCGATGATGAAGAGCAGAAAAACATATTCTATACAGCCATGTACCACACCGGCATTTCCCCTGCCCTCTTCACAGACAAGGACGGACGCTACCGAGGTCTGGACCGGCGTATCCATACAGCAAAAGAGGGAAAACCGATGTATACCATATTTTCATTGTGGGATACTTTCCGGGCTCTTCACCCTCTGCTTACAATCATCGATCCGGCATTGAACACCTCTTTTGTCAATGCCTTGCTACAGCAATATCGGGAAGGCGGCATTTTACCTATGTGGGAACTGGCAGGCAACTATACCGGAACAATGATTGGCTATCATGCCATCCCTGTCATCGTAGACGCCTATTTGAAGGGTAGTCCGATTGATGCCAAACTGGCACTGGAGGCATGTTTGCGAAGCGCAGAATACGATACGGCAGCCCCTATCGCCACAACCTCTTATTTGAAACATCATGCGTTGATGCCTGTTTCCAAATATTATAAAAATACCTGGGGATATATTCCTTGCGATGTGGAGAACGAATCTGTTGCCAAAGGCTTGGAATATGCCTATAATGACTGGTGTATCAGCGTACTGGCAGAAGCATTGGGAGATACGGCAATTCAACACACTTACCAAAAACGCGGTCAGGCTTATCGCAATTATTATGACGCATCCACCGGGTTTATGCGCGGCAAAGACAGCCAGGGACAATGGCGCACTCCTTTTAATCCAAGAGCCAGCAACCACCGTGCAGATGACTATTGCGAAGGCACTGCTTGGCAATGGACCTGGTTTGCACCCCACGATGTGGAGGGTCTGGTGGAATTAATAGGAGGCACCCAAGCATTCTGTGAAAAACTGGACTCTCTGTTTGTGGCAGATTCATCCCTGGAGGGAGATTTGGTGTCAGCAGATATTTCCGGACTAATCGGACAATATGCCCACGGCAACGAGCCCAGCCACCATATTTTACATTTGTACAATGCAATCGGACAACCTTGGAAGACTCAGCAGCTGATTGATAAAGTGCTGCACACACAGTATTTCAATGCCCCAGACGGTCTATCCGGCAACGAAGACTGCGGTCAAATGTCTGCCTGGTATATTCTGAATGCCATGGGATTTTACCAACCTTGTCCCGGCCGGACGGTCTATTCCATCGGTCGTCCCCTGTTTAAAGAGGTGACACTCCATTTGCCACAAGACAAAGAATTCCGCATTGTCACCCGAAACAACACAAAGGACAATAAATACATCAAAGCTGTCTCTCTAAACGGCAAAGCCTTGGACAGCCCTTACTTTACGCATGAACAGTTGATGCAAGGCGGATTATTGGAAATCACTATGGCCGGACAACCGACAGATTGGGGAACAAACAAATAAACCGAATTATGAAACGACTAAATTTATACGTTCGATTTATATTGTCAACAGCGTTCTGTTGTTGGGCGCTCGTTGCAGTCAGCCAAACAATCATTCCTGCCCCGAAAGAGTTGTTTGTTGGAAAAGATTGCTTTTATATTAACGAAAGCACCTCTCTCTATACAAATCTGAAAGGTGCTGAAAAGAGAGATTTTGAAGAATATCTGTCTACCCTGCCCGCCCCCTTCAACCGGGGTATGAAAACATACAAAAAAAATAAAAGCAACAGCATTGTATTTGCTCTATCGCCGAGCAGATTTCGTGAGTCGGAAGAAAATTACACGCTATATGTCAATACCAAGCAAATCATTATTACAGCGTCGACACCCAGCGGCCTTTTTTATGGTCTGCAGAGTCTGCTGCAAACAGTGCAGCCTCATTCCAAAAAAGGACTGAAGGTGCCGTGTATTGCCATCAAAGACACTCCGCGATTCCCTTACCGGGGCTTTATGATGGATGTGTCCCGCCATTTCCGCTCCGTTGATTTTATCAAGAAGCAAATTGACGCACTGGCCCGCTATAAAATCAACCGCCTGCATCTGCATTTGACCGATGCTGCCGGATGGCGCATAGAGATAAAAAAATATCCTCGGCTCACTGAATTTGCAGCCTGGCGACCTGTTGAAAAGTGGAAAGACTGGTGGTTTGCCAAGGATGGCCGAAAATACTGTGAGGAAGGTAGTGCCGGAGCTTACGGAGGCTACTATACTCATGAAGAAATTCGGGAACTGGTAAAATATGCCGCACTGAGACATATCACCATCATTCCTGAAATCGAAATGCCCGGACACTCAGAGGAGGTGCTTGCTGCCTATCCGGAACTTGCCTGCAGCGGCAAGCCTTACCAAAGCGGAGAATTCTGTATCGGCAATGAAAAGACATTCACCTTTCTGGAAAAGGTATTAACCGAAGTCATGGCACTCTTCCCCTCCGAATATATACATATCGGCGGTGATGAAGCCAACCGGAAAGTTTGGGAGACATGCCCCCACTGCCAAGCGCGGATGAAATCAGAAAATCTGCAAGAAAGCAGTCAACTGCAAAGCTATCTTATACATAGAATCGAAAAATTCCTGAATGCACACGGGCGCAAATTATTGGGTTGGGATGAGATAGTTGAAGGCGGACTGGCCCCCAACGCCACCGTCATGTCCTGGCGAGGAGAAGAAGGAGGCATCAAAGCAGTGCGGGCCGGTCAGCAAACGGTGATGACTCTGGGTTCTCATTGTTATTTTGATGCTTATCAGGATGCTCCCCATACACAGCCTGAAGCCATGGGAGGCTACCTTCCCTTGTCGAAAGTTTATGGATACGATCCCGTACCACAACATCTTACTCCGGAAGAGAGTAAACTGATTTACGGAGTGCAGGCTAATCTCTGGGCAGAGTATATCCCCGGGGATGAACAGTACGAATACATGACGTATCCACGTATTATGGCTCTTGCAGAAGTCGGATGGACGTTTCCGGAACGTAAATCATTCCGGGACTTCCATGCAAAAGCTTTACAGGAAGTGGAAAAATTGCAGGCCCGCGGATATCACCCCTTCCCACTAAAAGACGAAATCGGACATCGGCCGGAATCGCTGCAACCCATTGAACATCTGGGTAGAGGTAAAAAAGTGACTTACAATGCCCCCTATAACAACACCTATTCCGCACAAGGAGAAAGTGCATTGACTGATGGCAATCGAGGCGACTGGACCTATTCAGACGGTTCGTGGCAAGGCTTCATTTCCCGTCCCCGTATGGATGTGACAGTTGATTTGGACAGTGTGACCAACCTTCAATCCATTGAAGCCGATTTCATTCAAGTGGTCGGCCCGGAAGTCTTTCTTCCTTGCGAGATTATCATCTCCATATCAAATGATGGGGAACAATTTACAGAAATCATGCACCTCCACAATCAGATCAACCGCAATCAGGCTATTGATTTTAAAACTTATGGCTGGCATGGCAACGTGCAGGCCCGTTATGTGCGCTATCAAGCCCGGTCCGGTCAACAATACGGAGGATGGATATTTACAGATGAAATTGTCATAAAATAATTTTTCACCTTTTAATCAATGAATTTAATGAAAATATTAAACAAATACATTCTAACAGCCTTGGTTGGTATTTATACTGCATATTCCGCACAGGCACAACAAATGCCCTACAATCCGGTAGACTATGTACTGCCGCTTGTCGGTACTACCAACTATGGCGCAACAAACCCGGGAGCCCGCTGTCCACAAGGCATGATGTCTGTCGTTCCTTTTAACGTCATGGGTTCGGTCAATGGTAATCGGGACAAAGACGAACGTTGGTGGTCTACTCCCTATGAATACAAAAACACCTTTTTCACCGGATATGCTCACGTCAGTCTGAGTGGTGTGGGATGTCCGGAACTTGCCTCGCTACTATTAATGCCCACAACCGGCAAATTAAATGTTGATTATTTGGAATACGGCAGTCCCTATACCAATGAGCAGGCCAGTCCGGGATACTATGCCAATACCCTGACCAAATATAATATCCAAACAGCCGTTACTGCAACTCCACGTACCGGTCGTGCCCGATTTACCTTTCCTGCCGGAGAGAGCAATATTCTGCTCAATCTGGGAGAAGGGCTGACCAATGAAACCGGAGCTACCGTACGTTTTGTCAACGACCGCGAAATAGAGGGAAGCAAACTGATGGGAACGTTCTGCTATAATCCGGATGCTGTTTTCCCCATCTATTTTGTCATGCGATTGAACAAGAGTCCCAAAGAATACGGATATTGGAAGAAAATGCGTCCGATGACCGTTGAAGCACAATGGGATTCCACTTCCGGGAAGCGGAAAATCTATAAATCCTACACCAAAGAAATGAGCGGCGATGACATCGGCACCTGGTTTACCTTTCATACTACAGCCGGAGAGACCATTGAAGTCAGCTTGGGAGTATCGTTTGTCAGCATAGAGAATGCCCGCCAAAATCTGGAAAGCGAGCAGGCTGCACATTCATTTGAAGAATTACATACAATGGCACGCCAACAATGGCAACAGGATTTGAGCCGTATTCTGGTAGAAGGCGGTAGTGAAGAGCAACGGCAAGTGTTATATACCGCTCTTTATCATTTTCTGATACATCCCAATATCCTGAATGATGTCAACGGAGAATATCCAGCCATGGAAAGCAACGAAATCCGCACCATCCAAGGCAATCGGTATACTGTATTCTCCTTGTGGGATACTTACAGAAATGTCCACCAACTGATGACCCTTCTCTTCCCCGACCGACAGCTGGATATGGTACGCACCATGATAGATATGTATCGTGAACACGGCTGGCTGCCCAAATGGGAATTGTACGGACGTGAGACGTTGACTATGGAAGGCGACCCCGCAATTCCCGTCATTGTGGACACTTGGCAAAAAGGCTTGCGTGATTTTGATATTGAAACAGCCTACGAAGCCATGTATAAATCAGCAACCATGCCCGGTACGGAAAATCTGATGCGGCCGGATGCTGATGATTATCTCCAATTAGGATATGTACCTTTACGTGAACAATACGATAATTCCGTATCACATGCCCTGGAATATTATATCGCTGATTTTGCCCTATCCCGTCTTGCCGATGCTCTTGGCAAAAAAGAAGATGCAAAACTATTTTACCAGCGCTCTTTGGGGTATCGCCACTACTATTGCCCGGAATTCAAAATGATACGGCCCAAACTCCCGGACGGTACATTCTATGCCCCTTTTGATCCCATGGAAGGTGCAAATTTTGCACCGAGCCCCGGTTTCCATGAAGGCAATGCCTGGAATTACACCTTCTATGTCCCGCACGATATCAACGGACTTACACGACTTATGGGCGGTAAGAAAAACTTTGTAAACAAACTGCAATACGTGTTTGACCAAGGACTGTACGACCCGGCTAACGAACCTGATATTGCCTATCCATACTTGTTCAGCTACTTCAAAGGCGAAGAATGGCGTACTCAAAAGTTGGTGAAAGAATTGTTGGAAAAACATTTCAAACCGACCCCGGATGGAATCCCCGGCAATGACGATACAGGTACCATGTCAGCATGGGCTATTTTCAGCATGTTAGGTTTTTATCCCGATTGCCCGGGACTTCCAGAATACACCCTGACGACTCCTGCATTTGATAAAATTACAATCCGCCTCGACCCACGCTATTACAAACAAAAAGAACTGATTATCACAACGAATAAAACGACAGAAGAGTCTATTTATATCCAAAATATCAAACTCAATGATCAATCATATAAGGGCTACCGTCTGACACACGACCAATTGATTAATTCCGGACATATTGAGTTTATTTTAAAAGAAAAATAAATAAAGAAGGGATTTGCTTTACAGTGAATCCCTTCTTCCATCATAGCTATTTACCGTCCTATACTTTTTCTACATAAACCTGCCCGCTCTGATATTTTTTCACGACAATAGCTGTTCCCTTTGTAATGTAATCTCCCCAAAGAGTCACAGCATCATAGATTTCATTATCCACAATTACTTTACCGGCAGGCCGCAAATCAGTTGAAGCCATTCCAACTTTTCCAACAACAGACCGCACTGTCATATCAACACTGACAAATCCGTCCTCCGGTCGCTGTTCTGCATGCAAAGCCAATGCCCATTTCCTTGTTCCCAATAATTTAGCACCAACCCACATACTTATACCTAAAGCAATCAGTGAACTACTTACCACCAAGAAAAGCGAACGCAAAATGAATCCGGCGAAGTCACCCAAAAATTCAAAAGGAACGTGATCTATTCCAGCAAATACCAATGCCCCTACAATTAACAAAATACCCGAAATGCCCGCTACTCCAAATCCTGGAATGACAAATATCTCCAATAACAAAAGTATCACTCCCAACACAAAAACCACAATTTCCCAATTGCCGGCAAAACCTTCCAAATACAGAGGTGCAAAATAAAATAAACAGGCAGTCACAGCCGCCAATAAAGGGAAGCCTATACCCGGTGTCTGTAATTCAAAATAAATACCTCCGACAATAATCATTATCAACAATCCCTGCAACATCGGATTGATTAAGAAACCAATAATACGGTCCATGGTTGTAGGCTGATATGACTTCAAAGTATACTCACTGACATGTTCCTGCTCCAATACCTGCTCGATGTTTTCTGCGATACCATCACAAAAACCATGCTGCATTGCCTCGTGGGGCGTAAAAGTCACTATCTGCCCACTATCCGTTACCCCTTCGATGTATATTCTTTCATCTACCATTGCTTCTGCAATATGCGGATCGCGTTTCCAACGAACTTGCATTTTTCCATCAACCGCCACCGTATCTTTACCATGAGATTGGGCAGTAGCCCTAATCATCGAACGCATATAAGACTGATATTTATCCGGCATCGCTTCGCCCGAAGTACCATTTACAACAGTCGCAGCGCCAATATTTGCACCTTCACGCATATAGATTCGGTCACATGCAATAGCTATCAATGCTCCTGCTGATGCGGCATTATTATCTATGAATGCCCATACCGGAATGGAAGTATTCAAAATCAGACTACGCAGAGAATCAGCATATATCACCATTCCCCCATATGTATTCAGATGTAATATAATTTTATCGGCACCCTCTTTATAAGCCTCATCAAATGACTTACGTGCCAAACGCCAAACTTTGGGACCTATTTCATCCTTGATATCCACTGTATAGACCAATTCCTTTCCCTCTGCAATCCGACTGACAGACAATAACAACAAAAGGCAAAAGAAACATTTGACAATTGAATTCATTTTTATTGCAATTCTTAATATTTAGTAATTTCAGCAGACAAACGATTGTCACGATTGTTCACGACTATAGTACCGGCAATGACGGAAAGCAACGACAGGAAACAACAAACAAAAACATTGAGCAAGGGCACCATTAAAGCTACCGCAAAAATAAATCCAACACCTGCCGTTTCGCCAATATTCTTATTTACGTAACGCACACTGTCGCGTACATTCAACTTTTTGCGTTCAATAGCATAATCCAAAAATGAAAATCCATAAAAATAAGATGATACAAACAACATCAGGAAAGGTGTCAATAACCCCACAAAAGGTATAAATGAAACAAAGAAAAGCAGAATAGAAATTACCGTCTGTACCACCATATTACGCAAAGCAATCAATACCCCTCGCAGAATATCACGCAACAATTGCTTCATACTAAAAGGATAGGTACGCCCTGTAAGTTGCATCTCTGCTCGCTCGGCAAGCCAGGAATAAACAGGTGACATGATTATCAATACCACATACCCACTGAACATGGCGAAGAAGAAGAAATAAGCCAATCTCGCCAGCAACCAGACCAACCATCCGGCTACATCATCCAACCATTGCAACCAAGAAATGCCTTCAATCCAGGAAGACACCAATTGTGAAAACCATACATTCAAACTATCTCCTAAAAATCCGGACACCATATTCCCAAGAACAAAAAGCAGTATCAATGCTACAACGGGAAATAAAAGAAACCACGCAAATTTTTTACTGAAAAGCATATGCAAAGCCGGTGCATAAGCTTGAATTCCCAAAAAGAATCCTCTCATAATTGTCTATTTTCATTAATATTTACCACAAAAATAATATAAATCAAAGGTAATTGAGTGCATTTTTATATTTTTGTAAGCGTAAAAACCAGACTAAATTATAAATCAAATACGATATGCAACCATTAACAGCAATTTCGCCTATTGACGGAAGATATAGAGACAAAGTGGAGAACTTAGCTAATTATTTCTCTGAGAGCGCTTTAATTCGCTACCGTGTAACGGTGGAAGTGGAATATTTCATTGCTTTATGCGAAATTCCTCTGCCTCAGCTCACCAAGTTTAACCATGATTTATTTGAGCAATTGCGCGAAATCTATCGCAATTTTACAACAGAGGACGCACAAAAAATCAAAGATATCGAGAAAGTAACAAACCACGATGTTAAGGCGGTTGAATATTTTATCAAAGAAAAATTCGACGAACTAAATCTTCATGAATATAAAGAATTTATCCATTTCGGTCTGACTTCACAGGATATTAACAACACTGCAGTTCCTTGTTCATTCCGTGACGCGGTACACGATGTATACTATCCGGTTGTAGATGAACTGATCGCTAAATTGGAAGAATTAGCAGAAGAGTGGAAAAATGTAGCCATGTTGGCAAAAACACACGGCCAACCAGCATCACCCACCCGTTTGGGAAAAGAAATCAAGGTATTCACCTATCGTTTAACCCGTCAGTTAGAACTATTGAAAAAAGTGCCTATCTCCGGAAAATTCGGAGGAGCTACCGGTAACTTCAATGCTCACCATGTTGCATACCCAGAAATAGACTGGGCTGAATTCGGTCACAAATTCATGACAGAAAAATTAAAATTGGAACGTGAAACATATACTACACAGATTTCCAACTATGACAATTTCGCTGCCCTATTTGACAATCTGCGCCGTGTAAACAACATTCTGATTGACCTTGACCGTGATTTTTGGACTTATATCTCAATGACCTATTTCAAACAGAAAATCAAAGCAGGAGAAGTGGGATCATCAGCAATGCCACACAAGGTAAATCCAATTGACTTTGAGAACTCTGAAGGAAACTTAGGTATTGCCAATGCAGTATTTGAGCATTTAAGCAACAAACTACCTATTTCCCGTTTACAGCGCGACTTGACAGATTCAACAGTATTGCGTAACATCGGAGTGCCTCTTGCACATACGATTATTGCAATGAAATCAACCTTAAAAGGATTGAATAAACTTATCATCAACCAAGATGCTATCGATAAGGACTTAGAGAAAAACTGGGCTGTCGTAGCTGAAGCAATTCAAACGATATTACGTAGAGAAGGATATCCTAATCCATACGAAGCCCTGAAAGCCTTAACACGTACAAATAACAAAATCACTCAAGAATCCATTGCTGAATTCATTGACACCTTGGAAATTGCTGATGATTTAAAAACTAAATTAAAACAAATTACTCCGTCTAATTACACGGGTATTTAATACAAATCAGAGAGTTGGCAAACCATTCCTATGCGTTTGTCCAACTCTTTTCTTTTGATTATTGATACATCACTTATGCACGATCTCATCTCTATTCTTAAAAGATTTATTCCGCCTTACAAGATACGGGTAATTAAAAGTATTATTTACAACTTCTTGCATGCCATATTCGGCAGTTTGTCCATTGCCATGCTGATACCTATTTTAGGTATTATATTCAGCAGCCAGCAGGAAGTGACAGAAAAAATTCCATTTCAACTTGATACAGCAACCATCAAACATCTTTTTAATTACTACGTCACTCAAATAAAAATAGAATACGGTCCTTCTGCTACTCTCATCTTGATTGGTAGCTTTGCAGTATTGGCAACAGCCTTGAAAACGGGATTTGCCTATCTGGGAGCTTATGAGTTAATCTATATCCGCAATGGAGTTGTCAGAGACATCCGCCGTAAAATATATTTAAAAATACTCTCTTTACCTCTGCCCTTCTTTTCAGAGGAACGCAAAGGAGATATTATAGCAAGAATGACAGGAGACGTACAAGAAGTGGAGGCCTCAGTCATGAGTTCTCTTGATATGTTCTTCCAGAGTCCTATCCTGATTATTGTCTATCTCGCCATGATGCTCATAATGAGTTGGCAATTAACACTATTTGTATTCATCTTACTCCCTATCATGGGTACACTTATCGGGCGTGTTGGAAAAAACCTAAAACGTCACTCCTGGGAAGGTCAGACCAAAATGGGCGAAATTCTGGCATTAATGGAAGAAACACTGTCCGGTCTGCGTATTATCAAAGCCTTCAATGCAGAAAAGAAAATGGATACCCGTTTTTCAGAAGAAAACGAAGAATATCGCCAAATCCAAAACCGTCTGATGCGTCGCCGTTCATTGGCACATCCTATGAGTGAATTTCTAGGCACCATTGTTATTGTTATCATCTTATGGTTTGGCGGTTCTCTAGTTTTAGGTCAGAATGCTTCCCTAACTCCGGAAGTATTCATCTCATACATTGCACTTTTCTATTGTATCATCAATCCTGCCAAAAACCTTACAAACGCCTATTATAGCATACAAAAAGGTATGGCAGCCATGGATCGCATTGACGTCATTCTGAATGCAGAATCATCCATACAAGAACCCGTTCACCCCCAAAAACTGACACAATTCAATAATCAAATAGAGTATAAAGATGTTGAATTCTCATACAATGAAAGCAAAAAAGTACTGAAGCGCATCAATCTCACAATTCCCAAAGGTAAAACCATTGCACTAGTCGGTCAATCAGGATCCGGTAAAAGTACATTTGTAGACTTACTTCCCCGTTTCTACGATGTTCAAAAAGGACAAATCACCATTGACGGTATTGACATCCGCGAACTTTCTTTCTTCAATCTAAGAGAATTCATGGGAAATGTAAACCAAGATCCTATCCTATTCAACGATACTATCTATAATAACATAGCATTTGGTGTTGAGTCTGCCACTCCTGAAGATGTTGAAAATGCTGCCCGAATCGCCAATGCCCATGAATTCATCAGGCAAACAGAAAAAGGTTACCAGACTACTATTGGAGACCGAGGAGGCAAACTTAGTGGCGGACAACGTCAACGCTTAAGTATTGCACGTGCAGTATTAAAAAATCCTCCTATCATGATTCTTGATGAAGCGACCTCTGCCCTTGACACAGAATCAGAAAAACTAGTACAGGAAGCTTTGGACAACCTGATGAAAAACAGAACATCCATTGTGATAGCCCACCGACTTTCTACCATCAAGAATGCCGATTTAATCTGTGTATTCCACGAAGGAGAGATTGTAGAACGCGGCACACATGAAGAACTGTTGGCACAAAAAGGTATTTATACCAAACTTTATAGTATGCAGAATTTCTAATAGACATGATTGAAGATAAGCTTTTAGGTAAAAGGGTTGACTATCCCAAAACATATTGCCCGGAAATACTAGTGGCAGTACCACGTACCCTTAATCGTGAAATATATGGAATCCATCAGGCAAATACTCTATTTTGCGGGTATGACTGCTGGCATGCCTACGAAGCCAGTTTTATTCTAAACAATGGAATGCCTGTTGCCGGAATGCTGAAGATCGTATATCCTTCAACCAGCAATTATATAGTAGAAAGCAAATCACTGAAACTATATCTCGGTTCATACAACATGACCCCTTTAGGAGAAACCCGACAAGAAGGCATTGACCGATTTACCCGTCATATTACAGAAGATCTCTGCCGAGCACTCTCCACACAGGTTAAAGTATGCTTTTTCAGTAAAGAACCAACAGAAACTCTTCCTTTTGATTTTAAAAACTATTCAATATTGGAAGAACAAATCGCACCACAGGATATTCAATTTTCCATTTATCAGGAACATCCGGCCTATTTGCTGGAAAATACTAACACACAAGGTGGAGAGCTACAGATAGCAAGTCATCTGCTGAAAAGCAACTGTAAAATCACCAACCAGCCGGACTGGGGAAGTATTTACATACGTATAAAAGGCAAGACACTACCTGACACAAAATCCATTTTAAAATATATTGTTTCACTACGCAACGAAAATCATTTTCATGAAGAAATATGTGAAATGACTTACAAACGGCTACATGATTTCTTTCAACCGGAAATTCTCATGGTAACATGTCTATATACACGACGTGGAGGTATTGACATTTGTCCTGCCCGAGCCAATGCTCCAGAATATCTACCAATCTTTCTACCTCAAGTGGAACAACTGACACAACGACCATTAAGAAACTAAAAAAGAGGCTTTCGCCTCTTTTTTTAATTCAACATCTTTTCGTACGTTCCATCCTTCAAAGCCTCCAGCCCCTTTTTCAATGCATCATTCTCCTCATTCATGATTTGATACATCTCATTCATATTCCATAAATCGCGGGCAATCAAAGCTTTTATCTGCAATTTCATAGAAGGCAATACCGGTATCAGCAACTTTTCGTCCTTCTTAACTCCGGCTTTTTCACCTGCCTTAACAATACCGTCAATCATAGCATCTGTCACTACAAAATCCTTATTGAATTTTTCAAAAGTAGGATATTTGGCTTCCAGCGATTTTCTATTTACATCTATGTAGTTAGCCAACCAATCGCCAAATACATTCTTAGCAATTAAACGATTAAAATACAAATAATTGACATTGGTATCCATCGGGACAAACAAATCAGGAATGATACCGCCACCGCCATATACCGTCCTGTTTTTCACCTTCGTTGAATATTTCAGGCTATCGTTCACCACAATACTGTCTGCACTTAATAACTCTCCGCTCATATAACGTTTAAAAATCTCTGCCTGATATTCCTCTTCACCTTCATTATATGGTTTCTGAATACAGCGTCCGGAAGGAGTATAATAATGTGCAGTTGTCAAACGTATCATTGAACCATCTGTCAGCGGATATTGTCTTTGTACCAGTCCTTTACCAAAAGAGCGGCGTCCGACAATCAAACCACGGTCCCAATCCTGAATTGCACCGGAAACAATTTCACTTGCAGAAGCAGAATTTCCGTCAATCAATACAACAATTCTACCCTTTTCCAACATACCGGCTACTGTTGAATACTCTCCACGACGTCCGGAAGAAATACCATCCGTATATACAATCATCTTGGCAGCATCCATAAAATGGTCACAGATACCAATAGCAGCACCCATATATCCTCCACCATTACCTTGCAAATCCAATACTAAATCCTGCATACCCAATGCTCTCAACTTCTTGACAGCCTCTTCAAACTCCTCTATAGTAGTAGCTGCAAAACGGGAAATCTTGACATAACCAGTCGTATTATCCAACATATAAGAAGCATCAACACTATAAATAGGTATCTTATCACGCACAACCCGAAAATCGAACAGATCACGACCTCGTAATACTTTCACATTCACAACGGTCCCTTTCTCACCTTTTAGACGTTTACGGACACCGGTATTGCTGATATTTTTACCGGCCACATTCTCTCCGTCAATCTCTATAATTCTATCCCCTGCACGCATACCCACCTTCTCAGAAGGGCCGCCAGCCACCACATCAACCACCATCAACGTGTCGCGCAAAATGGCAAACTGAATACCGATTCCAAAGAACCCACCCTCCAATGGCTCATTCATCTCATCCACTTCTTCTTTCGAAATATAAACAGAATGCGGATCCAAATCTGCTAATACTTTCACAATAGCATCTTCCGTCAGCTTATGCAAATCCACTGTATCTACATAAAAAGCATCAATCAGAGCCATCAAACGCTGATATTTGATACTTTGATCACGAACCTGATTCTCTCGCTGTTGCGCAGAGACCGTATTTATTTGCCAAGCGGCAACCAATAGGACAACGCCTAATGCCAATAAAAATTTTCTCATCATATCGTCTATTTACTATATTTATCAAATTCCAATATTTCCAAGTCCTTTATCTCTCCCGCTTCAATCACAAAACGCACAGCCGTACACACTTTATGAAATCCGAACTTACCTGCTGCACCCGGATTGATGTGAAGACAATCCAAAGACTTGTCATACATCACCTTCAAAATATGTGAATGCCCACACACAAAAAGCTTCGGGTGCTCTTGTTGTAAAGTCTTCCGAATGCCGGATTCATAATGTCCCGGATATCCCCCGATATGCGTCATCACCACTTTCACGCCCTCACATTCAAAACACTCAATCCCTTTCAACATCAAGCGAACCTCTCCTCCATCAATATTGCCATACACAGCCCTCACACGAAAACACTTTTGCAACTCCTCTATGACAGACACAGTCCCGACATCCCCACAATGCCACACCTCTTCGCATTCTCTGAAAAACTTTACTACCCTTTTATCCAGCCATCCGTGCGTATCCGACAATAATCCTACCTTCATTGCATTGCATATAACATCTCTATCTCATCTTTCCATGCCTCTTCATCCGGAGTTTCCAATATCAAAGGGATATTGTCAAAACGACTATCCTTCATCAACATCCGGAATGTATCCAAGCCAAGCTCTCCTTTACCCAACAATTCATGACGATCTACCCGTGAATTCAATCCTTTCTTAGAATCATTCAAGTGCATACCCCGCAAATACTGAAAACCGACAGCATTTTCAAAATGTTCAAAAGTTTCAGTAAAACCACTTTCACTTTTCAAATCATAGCCGGCAGCAAAAGCATGGCAAGTATCCAGGCAAACACCGACCCGTGATTTATCCTCTACACGCTCAATGATATAGGCCAACTGCTCGAAAGAATATCCCAGATTAGAACCCTGACCGGCAGTGTTTTCAATCACAGCACATACTCCCTGTGTTTTATCCAGCGTCATATTGATCGATTCAGCGATTGTCCGCAGACACTCCTCTTCCGACACTTTCTTCAGAGAACTTCCCGGATGGAAATTCAACAACTTCAATCCCAACTGCTCACAACGCTGCATTTCATCCAAAAAAGCAGCTCTCGATTTTTCCAAGGCTTCGCTGTCCGGATTTCCTAAATTAATCAAATAACTGTCATGCGGCAAGATATGCTCTGCAGCAAAACCATAATCCTCACAACGTTGCCTAAACAACCGAATACTATTCTCCGACAAAGGTGCAGAAACCCATTGACGTTGATTCTTCGTAAACAATGCAAAAGCCTTTGCTCCTATCCTTTTTGCATTCTCAGGAGCATTTTCCACTCCTCCCGAAGCACTCACATGCGCCCCTATATATTTTCCCATCACAATAATAATTTAATAGTCTAACATCTGCAAAGTTATACATTTCCCACACAAAGACACTTAAAGGAATATTAAAAAACAATGGCAACCTGCTTAAACAGATTGCCATTGCTATCCTAACAGATATCATCTGCCGATTATTTAATCAAATCTACACTTCTCTTGACAAAACGGTTCAAAGCCTCTCCTTTCAACAGACCATTAGCCAAGAGTGCCAAGTCGATCAACTGACCCACAATCTTGTTACCCTTGCTATACTCCTGCAACAAAGATTGCTTCTGCTTACGGAGATTCTCCAATTTATCAGAATATTCTTGTTTACGGTCTTTGTCCACCTGCGGAATCTCTTCTTCTTTCTTATCTTTATTCAAAGCGTCAATTTCAGCTTTTTTGCTTTCAATATCTTTCATTTCAGAATCTATCGGCTGCAATTTATCTGCCATTGCCTTACGCTCATCTTCCAAGACACCTTTCACCAACTTATGGTCTGTATTCACAACCAACGTAAACTGATCGTTCATCGCTCCATAGAAACCCATACCCGGATTCATGGCAGCCATCTCTTTCATACGGCGCATAAACTCAGAACGGGTAATGACAACCGGGTCGGCATTCTCGCCCAACGATTCGAAATTCACAATATACATACCGCCTTCGGTCGGCAACTGAGCATTAAATACATCACGCATCTCATCCTGTTCCGCCTCGCTCCAGGATGTTCCCTTCACATCTTCCTTGGCAATCAATTTATCAATCACATCCGAGTCAACCCGCAAGAAACGATGGTTAGCCTGCTTCTGTTCCAAATGGTTGATAAAATGAGTATCCAACTGACCGTCCATCACCAATACATCATATCCGCGCTCCTTAGCTGCCTGAATATATGTATATTGCTCCTGAACATCTGTAGCATACAGATACACTACATTCTTATCCTTATCTGTCTGATTGGCTGAAACCAGATTTTCATATTCCTCCAATGTGAAATATTTGCCTTCCGTATTCTTCAACAATACGATATTGTTAGCTCTTTCTGCAAACTTCTCATCGGTCAGCATACCATATTGGATAAACACCTTCAGATCATCCCATTTCTTTTCATAATCCTCACGGTTGTTTTTGAAAATATCAGTCAGACTATCTGCCACTTTCTTGGTAATGTGGCTGGAAATCTTCTTCACATTGCGGTCGCTCTGCAAATACGAACGGGAAACATTCAACGGAATATCCGGAGAATCAATCACACCATGCAACAATGTCAAATATTCCGGAACAATACCCTCGACAGAATCGGAAACATATACCTGATTACAATAGAGTTGAATCTTATTCTTCTGAATTTCAAATTTATTGTCAATTTTCGGGAAATATAGGATACCGGTCAAATTAAACGGGTAATCCACATTTAAATGAATATGGAACAAAGGATCCTGACTCATCGGATACAATTCACGATAGAACTTCTGATAATCCTCTTCCTTCAAGTCGGCAGGCTTGCGGGTCCACAACGGATTTGTATCATTGATAACATTATCCTCACCTGTTTCCTCATACTTACCATCCTTCCACTCCTTCTTCTTGCCAAAAACAATTTCCACCGGCAAGAACTTGCAATACTTTGTCAACAACTCCTGCACCTTATTGTCTTCCAGAAAATCCTTTTCCTCATCGGCAATGTGCATGATAATATCCGTACCGCGTTCAGCCTTTTCTGCATTTTCCAATGTATATTCGGTATCTCCTTCACCAATCCATCTCACAGCCTGTGCACCCTCTTTATAAGATTTAGTGACAATCTCCACTTTATCGCTCACCATAAAAGCCGAGTAGAACCCTAGACCAAAGTGACCGATAATCGTAGCAGCATCATCCTTGTGTTTTTCCAAAAACTCCTCAGCACCTGAAAAAGCAATCTGGTTAATATACTTCTCCACCTCTTCCTGAGTCATACCGATACCATTATCCGATACCGTCAGAGTACCTGCCGCTTTGTCAGCCTTCACCACCACTTTCAAACCGGCTGTTTCTCCCTTAAACTCACCGGCAGAAGCCAATACTTTCAATTTTTGGGTAGCATCCACCGCATTAGAAACAATTTCACGGAGGAATATGTCATGGTCTGAATACAAAAACTTCTTGATAATCGGAAATAAATTCTGTGTCGATACTCCTATCTTTCCACTAGCCATAATATTATATTTTTAGTTATTAATTACAAATTCAACAACAACACTAACACAATAGCCATGCCACAAGCGAAAACGTGACAAAAAGACAGACAAAAGGCAAAGTCCATCCATAAATACGCATTTACACGTAACAGATTTTGCATAAAAATAAGTTACTTTGCCACCCGAAATTCATTAGCAATAAAAATAATACACGACAATGAAAAAATGGTTAGCACAATTCAAGACGGAAGACTGGGTAGTAGTTGCCGTCAGCGCAGTTTTATTGGCTCTTGCAGCCCTTATTCCCAACTACTTGCCACGCATTCCCAAAGACCTGCTCAGTTTTGAAAACTGGCAAAACACACTTTATCTCTTTAGTATCGTACTGGGAGCCCTCTATATCGGCTGGCTCATGCTCGGCAAACCGCTCAAAGGTCTGTTTATATCGTTGATGGCAGTATTCTCTGTTTCGCTTGTCGCACAAATCGTAGCAGCCATCCCACAAGTGTCTTATTACGGATTTGAATCCGTATTTTTCTCTGTCATATTCGGTCTCCTCATCCGCAACCTGTTTCATGTACCGGCTTGGATGAAACCGGCCATTCAAAGCGAATACTTCATCAAAATCGGAGTGGTATGCCTCGGTGCCACCATTCTCTTCAGTGATGTCATGAAATCCGGCACCATCGGTCTGCTCCAGGCCTTCCTTGTAGTCAGCATCGTATGGTTTTTCGCCTACAACGTTTCGCGCCGTTTGGGTGTTGACCAACGTTCAGCCATGATACTTTCCAGCGGAGTATCCATCTGTGGAGTATCTGCCTGCATAACAGCAGCCCGCGTAGCCGGAGGCGACGACCGCAAACTCTCGTACATCGTATCACTTGTCCTGATTATCGTAGTACCGATGATATATCTGATGCCGTGGCTTGCCGGCCTGATACTCCCGCATCTTTTTGACGATCCGAAAATCGTACAGGAAGTCACCGGAGCCTGGATAGGTGGCACCATCGACACCACCAGTGGAGTTGCTGCTTCGAGTGCCATAGCCAGCGAACTTTCCAACCAACATGCCATGATTATCAAAGGAGCACAGAACGTACTCATCGGTCTGGTAGCCTTTTTCATCGCCCTGTATCTTTCAACCCGCGGAGAAAAAAGCAACAATGCCCCCTCATTACATATCGTATGGGAAAAATTCCCTAAATTCATCATCGGATTTGTTGTCGCCTCATTGGTATTCAGCATTTGTCAGGTAAACGAAGTATTCCACCTCAATGCCAAAGGCAAGCTCGTTGAGCCGGGAGTTGCCAAAATGTTCAGCTCACTCTTTTTCAGCCTCGCCTTTGTATGTGTAGGACTTGAAACCCGACTGAAAGACATCATCTCACGCGAGAACCGCAACCTGATGTGGTCGTTTCTTACCGCACAGACATTCAATATCATTGTCACATTCATTATTGCCTGCGTACTCTTCGGCATCGTAAAACCGATGTGGGGATAATTCAAAATAAAAAACGAGGGAATGTCAAACATTCCCTCATTTTTTACTTATTTTTCAAGCGTACAGCAAGCGTATCCTGCCCGACCCACTCAACCGTGCCGCCCTTTCTAAACTTATTAAAAAACTCCACATAATCATCCACCGACACAATACTGTCGTTCACATAAAACAGTGTTGTATAGTCTGTCTTGACAAAACCTTCTCGCTCCCAACAAACATTCCCAAGGCTCTGTATCATTTTCATATTGCCCAGCGAATCCCAATATACCAATGTGTTCACCTTTTTTGCCTCATCATCCAAAAGGGTCATCATAACACTGTCAGGATTGCAGATATTCTCCAAATTATTAAATCCTACTTTCACTATTCCCTTGCGACTGTTCACCACCAGTCTTTCCTGTCCCATCCTATTCTTTTTCAGGCTATATTCCAGACTATCTGTCTCATCAAGCGAAGAAAGGAAAAACATATCCGTACTAAAATTACAATCCTTTCTCTCAATCGTACCATCCGTCATCATCGACAAAGTTGAAACGATAAACTGTCCGTTCTTGCCCTGCTTCGTTGTGTAATCGAAGACTACAACATATCCCTCCTTATCCTGCAAAATATCCGCCACCTCCAGTTGCAACTCCTCGGCTTTCACTCCCCCATGAAACAAAGCAAAGTCCCTTTTGACCGATTCAAATCCATCCAGCATCCAAGGTTGAGTCATCACCTGATTAAAAACCACTTCACTCATACCTTCCGGCAACGACTCTTTCCGATTCACTGCCTGCTCGCCTTCTTTACATGCCGCCAGCAATATCAATGCCGCAAAAATGGATACCAAATTTTTCATAATTTACATAGTATCATTACCTTCAAATATACTCAATATACCATACAACAATACATACAACATAAACAACGCTACAGTACTGAAACAGCCGACAAACAGCACATCACCACAACAGAGCGATAAAACAATCGCCATAACCGTATCCACAACAACAGCAAACTGTATTGACCTCAATTTCAACTCCCGACTACTTTTATCTCCCATTGTATGTACAAGAAAAAGGACTAATCCTGCTATCAAAAGCCCGACATACCATTGGTCGGCATAAATATTCATCGACAACCAGTCTGTTGTCTCTGCATTTGCAGTCAACAACCAATATCCCCACGCTACACCTACAAGCAAATACAATACACCCAATACAATAAACAAACGTTTCATAGGAACTAATTTAATTATATTATAATTAATCTCTATGACAAATGTACAGCATCCACCTCCTCTCAACAATAGCGAATGTTAGCAAAATGTTAGCAATTTTATCGCAAGGAAAATATGTGCAAATTTAAACTATCTGCTCAATATAAAATTGCAGGAAGAAATAATTTACGACCATTCTTTATTTAGAATGGTAAATCTCCATACATCGTATTGGCATCTTCTTTTACCATTGAAGGAAATAAAGAATCCAGCAACTGAATGTCTTTAATCTTAGAACGATATTTCTGATATAATTGTGGATTTTCCAATTCCTCACGTCTATTTCTGCTTATTTCTATATAATTCTGTTCTTGGTCAATACCCAAAAAACGACGTCCTAATAGATTAGAAGCAATACCTGTTGTTGAACTTCCACAAAAAGGATCAAGCACCCAATCTCCTTGTTGTGTAGACGCCATTATAATTCTTGACAATAATGCTAAAGGTTTTTGGGTCGGATGTTTTCCACAGGATTTTTCCCATGGAGCAATCGCTGGCAAATGCCAAACATCTGTCATTTGCTTACCACCATTTATATACTTCATCAAATCATAATTAAAATAGTGAGCTTTCTTATCACTTTTACGTGCCCAAATAATAAATTCAGTACTATAAGTAAAATAACGACATGAAACATTAGGAGGAGGATTAGTTTTTGCCCATGTCACAACATTCAATATTTTATACCCCAATTCTGTCAAAGAACTAGCAACAGAAAAGATATTATGATAGGTGCCAGAAATCCAAATTGTTCCATTATCTTTTAATTTATCACGACAAAGACTAAGCCACCCCATATTAAATTCCATGATTTCTTGTTGACTCTTACCCCTATCCCATTCTCCTTTATCCACACACACAATCTTACCTGATTGGACACTTATTCCTCCATTTGATAAAAAATAAGGAGGATCAGCAAAGATACAATTAAACTTGAAGTTAAATTCGCTTAACAATTGAAAGCAATCACCATGCAAGAGCGTAAAAGCACGGTTAGGGGACTTATAATAAGGTTTAATCATTATTGCCAATAAATATAGCCAAATTCACTTTTACTTCATATATAAACCCTCTTTTGACATTTCCACTACCAACACTTTTCTGTATCATAATCTTTCCTCCTTCACTTGCTTAATAAACTCATTAATAGTTGTAAGATTATATATATTAGGTATTACATAAAATGCTTCTTCTAATTTATTCTTAGCAGACTTCCAACCAATACCATCAGTAATCCAAACAAATTCAAAACCATCTACAGCATTAATTTTAGGAGAAAGCTCAGAATATGCACGAGCAACCTCATTTAATTTAGAACCTCCTCCACTATAAAAATTTACTTCTATCAAATACTTACAATGTCCTGTTTCTATCACAAAATCAAAACGCTTTTTATCCTCGCCTAATACCAATAATTCAGGATATTCGGTAGAATAAACTTCTTGTCTGTAAGATACTCCAGCATTATCTAATATAGAGGCAACCTGATTTTCCATTAAATGACCACTTCTATTCTTACGAGCATTAGTATCAAGGCCTGTTTCTACACCAAATACATAATCCACCAAATTTTTAATTTGCTTATTTCTAAAAACATTATCAAGACCCGTACCATGAATGTATTCTATAACACCTTCAACACTATCGAAAAGAGTATTTATCAACTTCACGTTTCCATCAGCCATTATGGCCTTCTTCCTATCAGATGTACGAACTGCTATTAATATTTCCAAAACATTGAACACACCCTTATTTTCATTCCAAAGCCTGCGAATAGCAGCATCAATATCATTTTGCCCAATCAAATAATTTAATTGGTTCAGCTTAATGGATATTGTTTCGACATTATAATTTATTTTTTCAAAATCACAATAAAAACCAAGAGTAGCATTTGTCTCTTTCAATTGTGACATAAATTGTTCAAAATATTCCTTTGTGTGTGCTCTCATAAATATTCCCTCAATATAAAGGTTAATTATAGTAATTTCCCACAACTATTTCTGTCAACTTTCCCCTCTTAGAAGCTATGGCATTTACATTTCTTGATGCCCATACTCGTTCTATCCGATAATCAATAAATAAATCATCAAAAAAACGGTCTGTTCCATCTTTACCCAAGCAATCAGAATTACTAAGCAGAAAATTCACACCTATTTCATTCAAATGATCACAAAACAATTTCAAACGAATTTGAGCATCATCATTAAACTCCTCCTTCGCATAATCATTAAAGCTTGAAGTATTACTAAGAGGTCTATAAGGGGGATCAAAATAAAAGAAAGTATTTCCTTCGATTTTTGCTAAAGTTTGCTCAAAATCTCCTGTCATAATATCTACCTTCTGTAAAAGATTGCTATCTGCATAAATTGTCGCAGAATCACAAATAGTAGGTGCTGCATATCTACCGAATGGTACGTTAAATTTACCTGCTTTATTTACCCGATAAAGTCCATTGAAACAAGTTCTATTAAGGAAAAAAAACAAAGTTGTATTCTCTATCATATCTAATGATTTAGAATTAAACCGCTCTCGCTGCTGTAAAAAAAACATCTTACGTTCTTCTTCTGTTCGAAGAGCATAATATTCTGTCTGAATAGCATCTAGAGAACCTATCAATTCTGTTGGATTATCCCTTACCACCTGATAACACAATGTCAAATCAGGATTAATATCATTTATTACAGCTGATTTTATATTTGGATATGTCTGTAACATATAGAAGAGCATGGCACCTCCCCCTACAAAAGGCTCTATGTAAGTGACATTCTCCCTTTCTGCAAAGTCAGCTGGAAGCAGAGCTTCAAGTTGTTCGATAAGTTGACCTTTCCCGCCAACCCACTTGATGAAAGGTTTTGCTTTTGCCATTGTATTGTATTTAGTCTTATCAATTTAGAGGCAAAGATAGCAAATATTACCATTACTAATAACTAGTGCCCTGTCAATTATCAACTTGATTCTTGAAATACTCCTCTTTCGAACGCAAGAAACTTTCCTTTAAATTAAAATCATCCTCCAATCGACCCTCTTTCATAAACAATTTTATGCCACGATTTGTCTCCTCAAGAGATTCTTTCAAAAGAGCTTCATAAACCGGACTGATATCATGTTTTTCCCAATAATCTTTCTCTACTTTCAGTACCAGTTTATTGTCTATAACAACCACTTTTTCATAGACCAAACGTTCCAGTTTTTTCTTTAATGCCATTTGTTCCACTGTAGCAGAATCACTTGAAATCATCAATACGGATTCTTCCAGCGTTTTAGGATTCTTCCATGCAAGTGGATTCTGACTATCATTTTTACAATTCACGAACAGAAAAATAACACACAATACCAATAATGCTTTCATAATTTTTAGTTGTTAAGTTAATATCCAAATAAGTCAAAATATCTATCTCAAACAAATGTAGTACACCATTGTCACATTCATTATTGCCTGTGCACTCTTCGGTATCGTAAAACCGATGTGGGCTATATTTATCTTAATCACATATTTACATATTCCGACAATAATAACTCGCTCTTTCACCCTTAATCTCTTTACCTGGTTTATATAAACCTTGGGCATTTACTCCTATGATACTGCAACAAAATAGCACCCAAAGCAAAGATTTCGTTTTCATGGCAGACACTATTTTCTAGTTCCAAAATATATTTATCGAATATATGTCATCATTATACACTATCTTGAATCCGTCATCGTCTACATATCTTGTTACTTCGTCCGAGTACCACCGCGAATGTCCCATTGTGCCTAATTTCTTCCAACTCTTACCACGGTCAGGACTGTAGTAAAAACTCTCATCTGCTACAAATAAACTTTCACGTTCAAAAGTGACATGCATATAAATTTCATCAGCATGAATTTCTACATGACGGACAAATACAGGTATTCCGTCCTTGATGGTCGACAAACAGCTTAGGGAAAAGTCGTCATTGATTCTATAGATATCCAGCTCGTCCGTTTTTCCTTTTGTGACGAATATGATATTCTCCTTGCCCACTGCCACATTTGAACCTACCGGAAGACGCTGCATTTTTTCCTCTCCCGTATATAAATCATATCTCACAAGAAGGTCTCTCTGTGGCGATTCTTTAAAATAGGATAGATAATAGACATACCTGCCATGGTAAAATTCATCTAAAACCCTGTAACTTGTTTTTAATATATGCCAGTTTTTTCCACCGTCCTTCGTTTCACGCAATTTGTATCCAATGTAACCAATCATCCAATTGGAATCCCGGACATGCAGTCTCACCATGCTATCTTTTATTCCACATTTGAATGTCCAGTCCGCTCCGAAATTCCGGGATTCATAAATAAAGGTCTCATACCCCCACTCGTTGCTTTTAGGATCCACCACTGCATAGACGATATTGTCTTTAACCACAAGTTCTTGAAGGGCTCCGTCCGTCAGCTTCTGTGAAGTCCAGTTCCTGCCCCCATCGATACTTCTCCAGCACATTGCATCAAATATTCCATATCCGACACCTTCGGATTGACGAGTTTTCAAATTAATTTTCTTACTTACACACCCCCCCATAAGTCCAATGGAAGGACAAGGGAAAAGAATGCAATCTCGAGATTCTCCATAATCCAAACCACTCTCAACCCGAATTTTCTGCCGGTTTACCGGACTGCATCCCGATAACATCAATATCAGCACGATAAAAATATATCTGCTCATAATTCTGTCAACATTAAGTTTCACTATTCCCTTCCATAATCCCTTATCTACTTATTTTCTTCTGCCCAATACTGCTTCGTCCGGTATCCAATACGTCCCAGATGGAGGAGTTATAAATTTAAAGGATATGGAATCTTTTCCCACAAATACTATCTTGGCGATTCCTGGCTTGTCTGAATCGTAAGTACTTTTTACACAAACAGTCAATTGCCCATCCTGCACTGTGCCACGAATAGTCAGATTCTCTTCATCTCCCTCATCTATCCGATTCCCATAATTCATTACAGAAGCGTGATAATCGGTAACTACAGAGTCCACCTGGGTCAATGTCAGCGAAAACACACTGGAATCTGTCTGATACACCCATTCTCCGCTATAATCCTGCTCATTGTATGCACAAATAAACAATACAATAATTGAAATAACTAACATTTTCATACCTAATATTAATATAAAACATCTTTCATCACAAATATAAATAAAATAAATGCAAATTTAAAGTATTTCTAACAAATATCTCATAACCTGTATATTTACACTAATCCGCCCCTCTAGCAAACGAGCAAACACTGCTGCATCTATCTCAGATGCAATTGGATACAAGATCTACATACCTATATCCAGACAACGGATTATTCTTGAAAATATACCGCAACTTTGTCAAAGTATACCTAACCTTCTTAACCTTTGACACTCTTTCTTTATTATTGGGGGAAGAGCACCAAAACCAAAAATATCATTAAATATAGGCATATCAATAAATATACTTTCGCCAGGTTTTATCACTAATATTCGCTTATCACCAAAATAAAAAGATTGCGTAGGTCTACCTTTGGATATTTCGCTTTGATATTTTATTTCCCTAACCCAATAAGTATGTTCAATTAGAGCTCCACTATATTTCACACCCTCTTTAAAAATATAAGACGAATCCGTATTATTGGTAAGAGTAAAAAGAAAATAAGTATCCGTATCTATCTTTCCGGATGGATTTATCTGCTCAAATTTAACTGAAAACGGACTCTGTGCAAACAAAGTAAATCCGCTGCAAATAATTATCAATGATAAAAACACATTAATCTACATATCTTCATCTTTATAGTTCAAAATATCAGGCAAAAATTTATTACGTCTGCCTGCCAAAAATACGACACCACTTTCTCCTTTCACCAACAATCCATCCGTTTTATCAAAACTATACTCCAAACTACCGCCATTCTCATCCATTATAAAATACAAATCCGTTTCAAAATCATACTCTGTTACTGCCATGGACTCTGCCATAACATTACAATCAGCCACCACAAAACGACCAGCATCTCCATCTAAAGTTTTGTAATCAAAAACAACAGCATACCCATTCTCAAACTGAAACATATCCGCCAATTCCAACTGCAATGCCTCTGCTTTTACACCGCCATGAAACAAAGCAAAATCCCTTTTGATTGTTTCAAAACCATCGAATATCCAGGATTGAGCAAGCACCTGTTTAAAGTTCATTTCATCCTCATTATACAACAACTCTTTCTGATTTACATTCTGTTTGCCTTCACTGCATGCCAACAAAGACAATGCACCTAACAATACAATAAACAAACGTTTCATAGCAACTAATTTAATTAAACAATATTATAATTAATCTCTATGACAAATGTATAGCATCCTCCTCCTCTCAACAATAGCGAATGTTAGCAAAATGTTAGCAATTTTACTTCAATGAAAATCCATCATTATACACTATCTTGAATCCGTCATCGTCTACGGCATTCCCACCCTTCAACCGTCCCCGTCTTGGAAGAAAAATTCACCCCAACCTTATACAACTGGCGGGCATCGGATTCATACGGACGGGCATAACCTTTCTCTTCTATCTGCCGCAATGCATCGGCTGCCGTGCCATCCAACTTGAATTCGAAGACATACACATATTGAGGCGTTT
>CAMDJC010000034.1:0-35894 GCA_945900015.1 uncultured Odoribacter sp.
TCGGAACAGTCCGGCTTTTTCTTATCCATTGCCCGTTCTCGTGCGAGTTTTATCCTATCTGTTGATAGTCAAATAAAACCTACCTGATTACAACAAATATAAGCAAAAATTCAACTATCTATTAGCCAAACATAATGAACTGCAATCAGAAGATACTCCCTCTTTCCTGATGCTAAAAAAACTATATCCGGACCTCCACCTTCATACCATGCAGCTCAATTATTTCAAGGTATTGGATGTCATCCCGGATGAAAGCGAAGAAAAATTCACCTGGTTAGAACCAAACTACAAAGCTGGAGAAGAGGTATTCCCGTCTTGGTTAGACAATGAAGACGAAAAAAAACACCTTCTACTGCTCTACGCATATAAAACAAAATACACTAAAAAGAATCTGCCACATCCTGCCATTCTATTGAACGGTATCAAATACAAGCTAGAATTTTGGAAAAAAATGTCCAGTAAACTTCTTGTAACAAAATGGACTATAAACGAAAATAAAATCAGAATAATTCAAAGCATCGACCAGATACCTAACAAATTACTGAAAGAAAAGCACTATCTGTTCCGACCAGAATTGATGACTCCCTCACAAATTGAATATTTGACACAACAAAATCCATCTCTTCAATTTGACACCGGAACATTTGCCAAATGTTTGACACAAGAAGAGTGCAATGACAACTGTGTAGCAGTTGTCGTAAACTGCAATCCAAACAATATCCTCATACAATACCGGAACAGCAGCCAAACCCTCCTCTTGCCTCAAAGATTTGAAGAATTAAAGGAAAATGACATTGTCTATATATCAGAAAATAACTACGCCTCCCGCATCGATGACAAAACATTGCTAACCACCAGTATTCTATCGAAGGGCACAGTACATATACGACATGGAAAAAACAAATTCATTCGCACGAAACAAGACACAAATAATCTGGACTACTATTTCTATGATAAAGACAACGAATTCAATGTAGGTGATAACGCCCTGTTTTTCCCAACAATCAGCCAAGTCACCTCCAGACACGGGAAAGCCTATGCCGTTCAAAAACAAATGCCCAATTTAGATTAAAAAGAAAACATACCCACATTCATGAATGCACAAAAACTGAACATGTCGATGAGAAAACACCATCGTTTAATCTAACAGAAAGGCCAACGACCTAAACGTGTGAATTATCAGGCAAGCACAGAAATACCATAATGCACCGAAAGTTTATAATTCCGATTTTAATTATGGCGAATTCGCCACAATTAAAAATCAATCGAGACCCAATAGCTTTAAAATTAGCATGAAAGAGTTTGTGTTCCATACCAACATCATCTTTCAAGCAAATTTTCTTCAACTCTCACAACTCTTGAATTACCCTTTCGGAGAAATTTAAGGTTTAACGACAGTTGTAACAAGCAAATTTTAAATCGACAATTTTCGGAAAAGTAAAATCGACATATTTATGTCAAGCCAAAATCCTATTTTATTTGTGACCTCTCCCCGCTCCTACACCTGCCAACTTTGCCCGGTGCTCTGCCGTAGCTGAGCCGATGCTGTTCGGACGAGCTTCGGATGAGAAACGGAGGAACTCAAGGGGGAAGCAAGATATTGACCCGAGGGGATTCTGTTTTCCTGTGCGGAGAAAAAGATTGTCCAGAGGCGGCGAGGGCGAGTCGATTCGGGAGGTGCTTGGCGGCAGGAAGGGGACTCGACAGACGGGGAAAGCGCATTTTTATGGACGTTGGCGGTTTCAACCTTTTTCCTTATTTTTGCAAATTTCAATGCGGGATAGATTTTAAACAATGATGCCACCCAGCCATACTACAGAACGAACACAAATACGCAAGCTTTTCAGAAGCTATGCCTACCCTGCCATGATCAATATGATTGTGCTGGCTCTCTATAATATTGTAGACCGAATTTTTATCGGACAGGGAGCGGGACCGTTGGCTATCTGCGGACTGGCATTGACACTGCCCTGCGTCTCGCTGTTGGGAACGGTGGGCACACTGACCGGCGTGGGCGGTGCAGCCCGGATTTCTGCGGCCATCTCGGCTTCCAACTATAAATTGGCAACCAGAGTCTTGGGGAATGCCGTGTTTTTAAATGTGGCGATGAATCTGATTCTGATTGTCTACTCGCTGTTTAATCTAGACAAGATTTTATTGGCATTCGGAGGTAGCGAACAGACCATCCCATACGCTCACAGTTATCTGAGCATCCTGATTCCGGGCAGCCTGCTGACCAATCTGAATTTCACCTTTTGTCATGCAATTCGGGCTTCCGGTTTTCCCCGAAAATCAATGATGATTATCCTCACCGGAGTGATTGCCAATCTCATTCTGGATCCGGTATTTATATTCGGCTTCAACATGGGAATCCGAGGTGCTGCCATTGCCACTGTCATTTCGATGTGTATCAGTTCGGTGCTGATTTTTTCACATTTCACCGGCAAACAGAATACACTGCGACTTGTACGTCTCAGTTTCCGTCCGGATTTGATGATTCTTCTGACGATTATCGGCGTCGGGATGGCTGCATTCATCATGAATATCACCACCGGTATGGTGAATATTATCATGAACCGATATCTGGTGAATTATGGTGGCGATTATGCCATCGGTGCATACGGAATTATCAGCAGCTATTCCATTTTAGTGTCGATGTTGCTGATGGGTATCTGTCAGAGTATGCAGCCTATTATCAGCTATCATTATGCCACCGGACACCGGGAGGTGTTGCACGATACGCTGAAGTATGCCATCGGTATCGGCAGTCTGATTGCCAGCGCTGGCTTTATCATCGGCGAAACCGGTGCCACCTGGCTGGTAAAGGCTTTTACCTGGGACCCGCAGTTGAGAGATATCAGTGCAGAAGGATTGCGCTATACTTTTCTGGCAATGCCGCTAGTCGGATTCCAAATCATTGTAACCAGTTATTTCCAGTCTATACGCCAGGCACCTAAAGCCATTACCATGAATATTTCACGGCAGTTTGTCTTTCTGATTCCGGCCTTGAGTCTGTTCTCCATCTGGTGGGGACTTACCGGCATCTGGCTGGCGATTCCGTTTGCTGACCTGATGGCTACACTGATAGCCCTCTTTTTTATTCTCAGACAAGCACGAACATCCACATTGAACTAAGCATTAAACAGGTGTCGTACATCGGTTTCCTCTCCTACAACCCATACCCAGTCGCCCTCCTGGAATACGGTATCTGCATCCGGATTGCGCAAAGAGGATTTACCACGCTCCACACCCACCACCACACAATGATGTACATCACGTATACCTGATTCCCGTATACTTTTACCATTGTAAAGTGAATCTTTAGTAACGATAAACTGCTTCAGACACATTTCACTCTGAGTAAGGTCGGTATCAGAAGGCGGAATGGTCATTGACTGTAAAGTTGTCCCAAAACGTTCCAACTGTTCATCACTACCGATTACCTGAATACGGTCTTGCGGATAGATGCGTTCCTTACCGCCGGGAATGTTCAAACAGGTTTGTCCGCGGAAAATAGCCACCACCATGATGTCAAAACGGGTTGCCAGTTGCAACTCCGCCAAAGTCTTGCCAGCCCAAAGCGATTCGGCAGGAATAACAAAATCGGACAGGTGCAAATCACGCGACAGCAAACGACCGGCAAAACGGGGCGGTACTTTTGCTCCGGCACGACGGGCATACATTTCACGAACCCGGAAATTGCGCAGGAAGTTACGCTCAATCTGGATAGACTGCTTTTTCAAATAGCGCGAATAGAATATCAGAGCCGTCACAACACATGCCACTCCCAGCAATATGGCAATCGACGCTTTGAACAACGACATCATGACAATCATGATATAGACGATGACCAATACAAAACGGAAGACAACCAACGAAACCAGATAAGCCCGATTGAAATTGCCGTCTGCCCACAGACTTTGAAACTCTGCAGAATGGTTTTTCTTGGCAACAATTGCCCGCAAAAAAGGAGCCATCAACAAAAGAATAGCCACAGCACAAAGCAATGAACCCCAATTGCCGGGAAAATGTGCCTTGACTAACGGCACAAGAATATTCAGGGCAACAATCAGGATGGCGATGATAATCACGGAATAGATAACCGTAATACGAATCAGGGAAGTCAGCAAAGACTTCCAGTTGCTCTCATGGTTGACGGTACGCGTACCGAGCGAATAGTGCTCGAGAATGCGTTTCCATTTGCGTGGCAGGTGTCTATCCACAAAGGGATAAGCCGGACCCGCAGCACGGATCATATATGGAGTCAGGAAGGTGGTGATGACCGACACCGCCACCACAATGGGATAAAGAAAATTGCTCGTTACGCCCATAGATGTTCCCAAACCGGCAATAATAAAGGCAAATTCACCTATCTGAGTCAGGCAGAAACCCGATTGTAAAGCTGTCTTCAAAGGTTGTCCAGCCAGCATGACACCGCAAGTACCAAAGGTCGACTGCCCGATGACTACAGTCAGAATTATAATCACAATAGGCACGATATACTGGATAATCATATTCGGATCAACCATCATGCCGACCGATACAAAAAAGATGGCAGCAAACAGGTCTTTCACCGGTCGTACCAGCCGCTCAATAGTCTCCGCCTCCACAGTTTCCGCCAAAATAGAACCCATAACAAAAGCTCCCAATGCGGAAGAGAATCCGACGTATGTAGCAAATGCCACCATCAACAGACAAAGCCCCAACGAAACAATCAGCATGGTTTCATCACCCATCAACAAGCGTGTACGACGAAAAAATGTAGGGATAATATAAATCCCCGTCAAAAACCATAATAACAGGAAAAACATCAGCTTGCCTATACTATAGAACATCTCCACTCCCTCGAAGTTCTGACTGACAGCCATCGTGGAAAGCACCACCATCAAGACAATAGCCACCAAATCCTCTATGACCAATATACCCAATACCAAGCCCGTAAAGCGTTGCGTTCGCAGTCCCAAATCCTCAAAGGCCTTGTATATAATCGATGTAGATGACATAGAGAGCATACCGCCCAGAAAGATGCTGTCCATCTGTTTCCACCCCATCGCAATTCCGACAAGATAACCGAGCATCACCATGCCGAAAATAATTGTCAAGGCGGCAATAATAGCAGGTCCACCGACTTTCATCAACTTCTTGAAACTGAATTCCAAGCCCAAGGCAAAAAGCAGAAAGACCACACCGATATCCGCCCAAGTCTGGATATTACCGGAATCCATGACGGTAGGTGTCAACGGAAAATGCGGTCCGGCGATGATACCGGTGACAATATACCCTAATACAAGCGGTTGTTTCAATCGTTTGAACACCAGTGTCATCACACCGGCAGAGGCAAGTATGATTGCCAAATCCGTAATCAATGCAGGTAAGTGGGACATATATGATATGAATTTGTGCGCAAAATTAATTTATTTATACGACAATCCGCTATCCGACAAACAAACTTATTTCAATATACGACGATTTATCTGCTCAAGAAATTGCTCACGGTAAGAATCAGAGACAGAGACATAAGTATCACCGACAAACACCCGATTGCGCTCCACCATCGTCACCTTGTCCAGATTGATAATGTAAGAGCGGTGGATTCGCATAAACGGCAACGAAAGCATCTCTTCAAAGCTCTTCATATTGAAAAGCGCCACCACCGGTGCCGACTGACCGGAAAGATAGATTTTCACATAGTCCTGCATACCTTCGATATACAAAATATCAGGCAAATGGATTCGCACCAATTTACTGCCGGTACGGATAAAAATATCCTCATCCTCTTTGCGAGAGGCTAAAGCCGCTGACTGCATCTCTTTCCAATGTAAGGCCTTTTGGGCTGCCCGTAGAAATTCCGGATAGCTGATGGGTTTCAACAGATAATCAAGAGCATCCACTTTAAACCCTTCGAGCGCATACTGTTCAAAGGCGGTGGTAAAAATTATCTTTACCTCATCACTGATAAACCGTGACAATTCCAAACCGCTCAAATCCGGCATCTGAATATCAAGGAATACCAAGTCAACCGGTTCTTTCTCCAAAGTGGTCAAAGCCTCCAAGGCATTTGAAAAACTCCCTTTCAATTCCAGAAAAGGAGTACGTTTCACATAAGCTTCCATCAATTCCAAAGCCAAAGGCTCGTCATCAACAACCAGACACGAAAGTGTTATCATACTATCTGTTATTTTGACATTTAATTTCCAAATGGGCTATGTATTTCCCATTTTCGACTGTTTTATCTAAGGTATATCTGCCGGGATAGAGCAATTCCAGACGCTTGCGTAAATTCTCCAGACCGATGCCCGAACCGCTACGATCGTTATCGTGTTTAGGGAAATCGCTGTTTTCGATATGACATACCACAGTCTGCTCCGGCAACACACACATCGCAATATGGATAAAAGAAGGCTCTGTCGGACTCACGCCATGTTTAAAAGCATTTTCAACCAGCGTAATAAACAACAGAGGAGCCACCTGCAAAGATGCGTCCTCTTCAGGCATATCCACCTGCAAATCAACATGATTGGTGAGCCGCAAGCTCATCAATTCGATATAACTCCGCATAAAATCCAACTCACTGTCCAAAGAGACAAAAGGCGCACGGTCTTCATAAAGCACATGCCGCAACATCCGGCTTAAATCGTGAACAGCATATTGCGCACGGTCGGCATCAATTGCAATCAGGGAGTAAATATTATTCAGTGTGTTAAAAAGAAAATGAGGATTAAGTTGACTCTTTAAGTTTTGCAACTCTGCCTCCGTACGCGCTTTTTCCAATTCCCGTCGTTCGTTCTCTATGACATACCAATTGTTTGTCATTTTTATGGCCACACATAAAGCTACAGTCAATGCCATCATCGTGACATCCCGCATCAAAAACATCATCTTGGGCGGTCCCGTCTGCTCTCGGTGTTCGTGTCCCATGATTTCAAAGAAATGAAATTCGTGCCACCAGTCCAAAGCCAAAGTAAGGACTATCACCAATACCATATTCACCAGAAGAAACCGGAACAACCGCTTACGAAATAATAGTTTGTCGACCAACAAGAAATAATTGATATAAAATATCACCATAAAAGCCACCGGGACAAAAACATATCCCACGTAGCGCATCCAGGTCATGGGTTCTGATTCTTTCCATGTAAAGAACAAAGGAAAACTAAATACAGCTCCCCAACCGATAATCTGGATAATATATTTCAGTATTCTATTCTGTTTCATTAAACAAAAATAAAGATAAAAATTCACACAGACAATCACTCATAGCGAATTGCTTCTATCGGGTCGAGATTGGATGCTTTTTGTGCCGGATACCAACCGAAAAAGATACCGGTTACAGTACAAACCACAAAAGAAAGAATCACCGAATACCATTCGACATATACCGGCCAACCGGCAAACAATTTCACGAGCCATGAAGAACCGATACCCAAAAGGACACCTATCAAACCGCCTGTCACACTAATCAAAATCGCTTCTATCAGGAACTGAGCCAGAATATCACGTCCCTTTGCTCCGATAGACATACGCAAACCGATTTCACGGGTCCGTTCCGTGACAGAAACATACATGATATTCATAATACCAATGCCACCAACCAGCAGGGATATGCCGGCAATACATGCCAACAGAATGGTCATCATGTCGGATGTGGAGTTCATCACACTGCTCAACTCCTGCTGAGAACGGATATTAAAGTCATCATCATCTGCAGCTCCCAATTTGTGATTGCGCCGCAAAATGCTTGAAATCTCCTCCTCTGCCTGCTCTGTCTGCTCTTCAGCAATGGCAGAACAAAATATACTTTGAAGATGGGTGATGGCCAGAACTCTTTTCTGGATAGTTGTATAAGGTGCTAAGATGAGATCGTCCTGGTCCATCCCCATGGTATTATATCCTTTTGATTCTAAAATCCCAACAATCTGAAAAGGAATCTTTCCGAACCGGATAACCTGACCGACAGGATTTTCACCATTGGTAAAGAGATTATCTACAATCGTCTTTCCTATGACACAGACTTTTGCCGAATTCAGAATATCCTCATCAGAAAACATTTCACCTTCGCTCACGGCATATTTCCGGATTTCCAAATAATCGGCATTCACTCCGTAAATACTGGTGGGATAATTATTTGCTCCATAAATAGCCTGTCCGCCACTGTTTACAGAAGGAGAGCAGGCAGCTACATAACGAGTTTCGTTGACAATGGCATTAAAATCCTCCAATTTCAAACTTTCCATTTCCGAAGCATCCAGACGGACACCGCCCCTGCGGTCGGCACCCGGGTGTACCATAATCATGTTCGATCCCATTTCAGAAATCTGCGCCTTGATACTCCGTTTGGACCCCTGCCCGATAGCCAGCATGGTTATGACAGAGGCAACCCCGATAATAATTCCCAACATGGTCAGGAATCCGCGCATTTTATTATTTCCCAAAGCCCGGAATGCTATTCTGAATAAATTCGTAAAATTCATCGCTTATAGATTTATTTCGTTATCAATCATTCATCCTCCTGTTTCGGCAAAGCTGCCAAAGTCTCACTTGCAGAGGCTATCTGCTCATTACGCACATCTTTTATGACATGCCCGTCTTTCAAAACAATCGTCCTGCTACTATAAGCCGACAATTCCGGATTATGAGTCACAAAGACAATGGTGCGTCCACGTGCGTGCAACTCCTGAAACAACGTCAAAATCTCAAAAGAGGTACGGGTATCCAGATTCCCGGTAGCCTCATCTGCCAAAATCAGCACCGGATTGTTCACCAAAGCCCGGGCAATTGCCACACGCTGCTGCTGACCTCCGGACATCTGATTGGATTTATGATAGAGCCGGTCATGCAAGCCCACAGCATCCAATGCCTCTACCGCCCTCCGCTCACGCTCTTTGGAAGAGATGGCGGAATTATACATCAACGGCAACTCGACATTTTCAATAGCTGTCGTTTTAGGCAACAGGTTATATGACTGAAATACAAAACCAATTTTATGATTGCGCAACTCTGCCCGTTCATTTTTTCCCATCTGCCGTACAGAATAGCCATCCAACAGATACTCCCCGGAGGTGGGAGTATCAAGACACCCCAAGAGATTCAGCAGAGTAGACTTTCCAGAACCGCTTGTCCCCATAATCGTCACGAATTCTCCGGCTTCTATCGCAAACGACACGCCACGCAATGCATGTACAGTCTCGCTCCCGACTGTAAAATTCCGTTTTATATCTTCCAATTCAATAATCGCTTTCATAACAACCTCCTTATTACACAAACCGCTGTTTATTTCTTCTTTTTATCACTTCCCGGAGGTTTCGGCATAAAAGGACTGGATTCCGTATTTCCAGTATTGGGTGTGCCTACTTTTTTCTTACCACCCCGCTCCATACCGGTAATCACCATTTCCCCTTCATTCAAGCCCCCCAACACCTCCACCATCAAGGTTGTGGCTGTCCCTACCTGAATCTCTTTTTCCTCAATCGTCTGTCCGTTACGTACCCATACAGTCTTCTGAATAGCCGGATTATCAACTTTCAACGTTTTCAGCACCAATCCATTTTCTTCCGCCAACGCAACATCAGGCACAAACCGCAAAGCTTTGGGAGCAACAGTCAGAATATTGTCCTTTTCCAACGTATAGATGGCAACCGTTGCTGTCAATCCGGGCTTCAACTTCAAGTCGGGATTCGGGGCGCTGATCACCACCTCGTAGGTCACGACATTGGATTCCACCGTTGCCTCCAAACGCACTTGCGTCACTTTACCCTCAAAGACTTCTCCCCGATAAGCATCCACTGTAAACGTGACACGCTGTCCCTCGCAGACCTGACCTATATCAGCTTCATCCACATCGGCAATCACCTGCATCTCTGTAAGATCCTTGGCTATGGTAAATAGGGTCGGTGTTTCAAATCCGGCTGCCACCGTCTGTCCCTCTTCCACTTCCCGACTGATTACCACCCCGTCAATAGGACTGGTAATCACGGCATATCCCAGATTCTGTCTCACTTTTACAATATCTGCCTTCGATTTCTCATAGGCACTCTTGGCTTTCTCATAATTATATGTTGCACTTTCATAGTCACTGTCACTGATCAACTGCTTTTCAAACAACACCTTACTACGGGAATAGTTCTTCTGCTGGTAATCATACTCCGCCTTGGCATTGGCCAACTGGGCCTCCTGCGACTCCAATTCTGCTTGCAAGGTCACTTTATCCATTTCAGCTATCAACTGCCCCTTCTTCACTATGCTATTATAATCGACATATATTTTATCTATAATGCCGGATACCTGCGTACCGACATCCACTTTAGTCACGGGTTCTACAGTACCTGTAGCGGACACCATTTCCGACATTGAATTACGCGCGACAGCCTCTGTCTGCCAAACTATTTTCTCCTTGTCGGCACATCCTTGCAAACAACAGGCACCTATTCCCATTGCCACCAACATGCCACCGAATTTTATTGCTACTTTATTCATTGCTAATGAGTTTTGATTTTACACCTTTGTACTTACATCATCTGTTTATAGTTGAATTTCCAGACCTCGATAGAAATTCAGCAACTGTTTGTTCAATATGGCCATATATTTTGCCTGTACCATCTCCAATTGAGCGGAAAGCAGATTATTCTTTTCAATCAACATCTCCAACGTATTCTTCATTCCCAAGAAAAACTGCTCCTGTGTCAAATTAAAAGAAAACTGTACCGCATTAAGATTCTCCTTGGCGGAGCGATAGCGGTCTTGCGCCGCAACAGCATCCTGATAGATAGTTTCGACAGACCTTAACAAATCCTTCCTGACATTCTCATAAGCCAATTCCGCATTCTCAACATTTATCCGGGCAATGTTAACAGAAGTCTTGACGGAACGATTGCTAAAAATCGGAATACTCAATGTAAGACCCACATTTTCACTCCAGTTATGCTTCATCTGAGTGCCCCAGCTTGTACCGGAAGCCAAGTTTGTCCCCACACCTGCCGACAGACGCAAAGAAGGCAGATAACCCGCCCACGCTTTCTTTTTCTCCAGCCCGGCAATCTGAATATTCAACTGATTGTATTTCACCTCCGGCATCACCAGCAACGAAGTCCGGTAAACACTCTCTTTATCGGGTAACAATTGTAAGACAACACTATCCTGCAAATCAGGAATAACCAACTTCATTTCATCATCAATATCCAATTCCAACAACTGCTTCAATTCCAACCGGGCATTATCAAGAGAAGTCCGGGCAACCACCAACTGATACTTATCCGAAGTATACTGTGATTCCAATTGAGCAAAATCCGCCTTAGACAACGAACCGGCTTTCATCAGCTCCTCGCCCCGGTCGCGCTGAGCCTTGGAAACTTCAACCGTATTGGCATTAATCCGAACAGCCTCATCCGCATACAACACTTGCACAAAAGCCTGGGTGACAGCCAGCTCAATATTATTCTCCGCCTCTTCGACCGTCAACGCCTGCACCTGATTCCGAAGTTCCATCTGCTGCAGATTCTTTTTTAACTGTCCTCCTTGATAAATTGTCACCGAAGAATTTAAATCATAGCTGCCATTGTAAGTGTTCTTGTCACCCGCTTCTGTCCGGGGACGATTCACATAATTATGAGCAGAAGAAAAAGCCAGCGACGGCAAACGTTGCGCTTTCGCCGACCGGGTATTTTCCAGACTTTCCTCCAAAGAAAGCCTGCTTTGTCTGATCTGAATATTTTGCTTACGGGCATATTCAATACAAGATTTCAAATCCCACTCGGCAGGTTTCTCCTGCGCCCAAGCCGGAGCCGCTAAAACCATCAGGAGTATTGCTATCCAATTTCGTTTGCAGTGTATCATATTCATTCCTTTTTAAATTATCCGATACAAAGATATTTTCGCCCTTATCCCTTTACAATTTTATTATACATATCGGCTTACATTACCGATGAACAGACCGTTTTTGCCGACAAATGCCCAATGTGGCATTTTTTTTGATACCTTTGCCGTTGATTACATAAACACGATAACATGATATCAAAAAGTATTTTATTTTGTATTGCAGCATTATCCCTATGCTCATACACATCTATGGCTCAGGAAGGTAAAGAAAGAATTGAACCAGTACCCTTCGGAGATATGGACAACTGGATGGTCCGCGAAGTAAAAGAATCCTTTATCATTGGGGGACATACAAAATACTTATATGAAATCAATAAAGGCGACACCCTGAAAGACAATACCCCCTATAAAAACGTAGAATCCCCCTGGGGCTCTTCAACCGTTATGGCCAAAGTGAGCGGTATCTATAAAGCCAGCGTCACAGTCTTTCCTGAAAAACGCGGCGACGGTTACTGCGCCCGCATGGAAACCCGTATGGAAGAGGTGAAAGTATTCGGATTAATCAATATATCCGTATTGGCAACCGGCACCATTTTTCTCGGAGAGCTAATGGAACCGGTGCGCGACACCAAAAATCCACAAGGCAAACTGAACCACAGGATAAAATTCGACAAACACCCTGCTGCCGTTGAATTTGACTATAAAGTAGAGCCGGGCGGTAAACAAATCAAGGCAACCGGATTCGGACGGCAACAGAAATTCGACATACAAAACAATGCCGAAGTATGTGTACTTCTGCAACAAAGATGGGAAGACGAAGATGGGAATGTCTATGCCAAACGTATTGGAACTGCTTACGAACGCTACGACAAGCCGGTCACCGAATGGCAGAACAATTACCGTATTGCCTTTAAATACGGAGACATCACACAAGACGCCGACTACAAACCTTTCATGGCTTTAACTCAAGGAGAAGAAGTCCCGCATTGCATGAACAGCAAAGGCGAAATGGTTCCCATCCGGGAAGTGGGCTGGGCATCTCCCGACACCAAGCCGACACATATCGTCATGCGCTTTTCATCCGGACATGGCGGAGCCTACATCGGCGCTCCGGATGCCAAACTGTGGATTGATAATGTAAAGTTGGTTTACAAAGACTGACGCAAAGCCTCTACCATCATCCGGGCGAAACGTCCGGATGCTCCGGGCTCGCCCATGCGGCGAATCACTTCATCATAATTACGCAGCATTTTTTCGCGATAACGTTCACTATAAACAATCCTGGACAACTCTTCCACCAGAGTACGCTCGTTAAAATGCTGCATCATCAACTCCTTCACCACCTCGCCATCAAAAATCAGGTTGACCAGCGAGATAAATTTGACCTTCACAACAGTCTTGAAAAGGAAATAACTTAAACGTGCAGCTTCGCCATTGTAACACACCACCTGCGGAGTACGCAGCAAAGCCGTCTCCAAGGTTGCAGTGCCCGATGTCACCAAAGCTGCCGTAGCCTGGCTCACCAACCGGTAAGTCATTCCATAAAGTATACGTATCTGACTGCCCTGTAAATAAGGGGCATAATCCTCATCCGTCATGGAAGGTGCTCCGGCAATTATAAACTGGTATTCCGGGAAATGCTCAATCATCTTCAACATCGTTGGCAATACAAACTTCAATTCCTGCTTGCGACTGCCTGCCAATAAGGCAATAATGGGTTTGTCCGACAAACCATTAACACTGATGAACTCACTGAAAGTCTCCTCTTTACAAGGGCGAGAATCAATCGCATCCACCAAAGGATTCCCCCCGTAATACACCGGATAATTATAACGCCGATAAAAATCGGTTTCAAAAGGAAAGATTGTATACATCCGGTCGACATACTTCTTGATCTGCTTTACGCGACCGGTATTCCAAGCCCACAACTTGGGAGAAATATAATAAAACACCTTCAGCCCTATCCCTTTGGCAAAACGAGCGATACGTAAATTAAATCCGGCATAATCCACCAGAATCACCACATCAGGCTGCCAGGTGCGGATATCTTCGCAACAATAGCGGATATTGTCACGTAAAGTACCCAATTTCCTCACCACGTTGATAAAGCCCATGATTGCCGTATCCTTATAATGACGGACAATCTCGGCTCCAGCCTCACGCATCAAATCCCCCCCCCATCCACGCACCTGCGCTTCAGGGTCCTCCTGCTTCAATCCTTTTATCAAATTCGAGGCATGCAAATCACCTGAAGCCTCACCGACAATCATGTAGTATTTCATAATTCCCAACTGTTTATTCGGCAAAGATAGCAAAATACAAGCCAAATTATTAATTTTGCCACCACGAAGCTTAAAATAGACAATATGGACATCGCCGGGAAGAAAGTAGCATATATCACGTTAGGGTGTAAATTGAATTTTTCAGAGACCTCCACCATCAGACACAGCCTTGAAAAAGCAGGGACAGAAACCGTCGGAGAAAAAGAGCAGGCCGACATCTTTGTCATCAACACCTGTAGTGTCACAGACATGGCTGAAAAGAAAGGTCGCCAGCTGATACGTAAAATCATCTCCCACAATCCCGGAGCCTACATTGTTGTGGTCGGTTGCTATGCACAGTTGCGTGCCAAAGAGATTATGGCCATAGAGGGTGTCAGCCTTGTATTAGGAGCCAATGACAAATTCAATGTAGAACACTACCTGCGACATCTGGAAGAGACAGAACGCCGGGAGCCGCATTCCTGCGACATATTCAAATTGGCAGATTTCGACCTCGCCTACTCATTCGGCGACCGCACTCGCTGTTTTTTGAAAATACAGGACGGTTGCGACTATTTCTGCACCTACTGTACCATCCCGTATGCCCGCGGACGAAGCCGAAGCGCCTCTGTACCACAAGTATTACAGGCTGTACGCGATGTTGCAGCCAAAGGTATCAAAGAAATCATCCTCACCGGAGTCAACACCGGAGACTTTGGAAGAGGCTCGGATGAAAATTTTCTCCATTTACTCCACCGTTTGGACGAAATGGATGAAATAGAACGTTACCGCATCTCCTCCATCGAACCCAATCTGCTGACAGATGAAATCATTGATTTCGTAGCCGGTTCGCGCCACTTCATGCCGCATTTTCACGTTCCCCTCCAGAGCGGAAACAACGAAGTGCTCAAGTTGATGCGCCGCCGTTATGACCGGGAATTATTTGCAGCCAAAATGCACAAAATCAAAGAAATGATACCGGATGCATTTATCGGTGTAGACACAATTGTCGGCATGCGTGGAGAAACCAGAGCATACTTTGAAGATGCACGCGACTTTATTGAAAGCCTGCCCATCTCGCAACTCCATGTATTCCCATACTCCGAACGACAAGGCACAAAAGCGTTGGAAATCCCTTACATTGTCTCTCAAGAAGAAAAACATCACCGGGTGACAGAGCTACTGCAAATTTCAGAACGCAAGCACAGTGCCTTTTATCACCAATTTGAAGATACAAGCCGTCCTGTCCTATTTGAAGACAGCAAAGTGGGCAATCATATTTGCGGTTTTACGGACAACTATATTAAAGTACAATTGCCTTATGACAAAACCCTTGCAAACCAGATTATTCCAATAACACTTACAGATAGCAATTTACGTCTTGAGTCGTAAAAATCCCGATGCATTAACCATTATTAATGAAACATTGAGACCAAAATATACGAATAATCTCTATTTTTGTATAGAATCAATTTCATAGTTTGTTTCTGTTTAGGGTTAGTAATTAAGTCATCGGAAATTTTATACGGAGACTTTTTTTTCCCCGATAAAATATATACTTTTGAATCCTAAAATATATTAATCATGCAAATATTAGTCACAGGCAGTGCCGGTTTTATCGGTTACCACCTATCCCGCACGCTCTTAGAAAAAGGCATACAAGTTTATGGCATTGATTCGCTCAATGACTATTATGATGTCAATTTAAAATTAGCCCGTCTCAAAGAATGTGGTATTGAGGCTAAAGAATACGGCCAGGAATACTGCTCAACCAGCTATATAACCTACCGTTTCCAGCAAATGGACCTCTGCGACAAGAATGCTTTGGTGCAACTTTTTGCAGACAACCATTTCGATTGTGTCATCAATCTGGCAGCCCAAGCCGGAGTTCGTTACAGTCTGACGAATCCGGAAGCTTATATTGAAAGCAACATAGTAGGATTCCTTAATACTCTGGAACAATGTCGTCACCAGAATTGCCACAGACTAATCTATGCCTCTTCCTCATCGGTATACGGCAATACCCAAGAAGTGCCTTTCAAGGAAGCAACCCCAGTTGACCATCCTGTCAGTCTCTACGCTGCCACCAAAAAAAGCAACGAACTGATGGCATACACCTATTCCTGGTTGTATAAAATACAGACTGTAGGCTTGCGATTTTTCACCGTCTATGGTCCATGGGGCCGTCCCGATATGGCACCCATCCTCTTTGCCAACGCCATCAGCGAAGATCGTCCCATCAAAGTGTTCAACAACGGCAATCTGTCACGGGACTTCACCTACATAGATGATATCATTGACGGTATTGTCAACATCATCTTTCATCCGGACTCCACCCGCGAAGACACCCCCGGTGTTCCGGCCGTGGTCTACAACATCGGACACGGCTCACCGGTATCACTGATGGATTTCATCTCTCTATTGGAACAGAACCTCGGGAAAGAAGCCATCAAAGAATTTACAGGAATGCAGCCTGGCGATGTTTACCAGACTTGGGCAGACACCTCCAAATTAGCCGCAGATTTCGGATACACCCCCTCAACCTCATTGGCGGAGGGCATCAAAAAATTCACGGATTGGTTCAAACACTATAAACAGTAACTATGTACGCAATATTCAAATCTTCCATACGCCACTTTATCCGCAGCAAGGTCAATGGTGGCGCAGTGCTTCTTTTTGTCGCTTTGGCAGCCATGGTTATAGCCAACTCGCCACTACGAGACGCTTATAATTCATTTTTTGCCCAAGAGGTGATATTACAAATAGGCAACTTCAACCTCTTCCACATACATGGCGGCAATATGACCTTCATGTCGTTAATCAACGATGCCCTGATGGCTATATTCTTCTTTTCCGTCGGACTGGAAATCAAACGCGAACTGCTGGTAGGCGAGCTCTCCAGTATCCGCAAAGCGCTATTGCCAGTCATTGCAGCCTGTGGCGGAATGATCGTGCCCATTGTTCTGTTTGCTCTCATCTGTCCTGAAGGAGCAGCCAGCCGAGGAGCAGCCATTCCGATGGCAACCGACATTGCCTTCTCATTGGGAGTACTCTCCTTATTGGGAAAAAAGATTCCCTTGAGTTTGAAAATATTCCTGACAGCCTTTGCCGTAGTTGACGATATTGGCGGAATCATCGTCATCGGAGCTTTCTACAGCAGCAACCTGGTGTATTCCTATCTGCTATGGTCGTTGCCCATCATCATCCTTCTCTACTTAGGAGGACGCCTAGGCATGAACAGCAAACTATTCTATATCTCCTTCGGACTGGTTGTATGGTATCTGTTCCTACACTCCGGCATCCATCCGACCATAGCCGGCGTAATCGTGGCCTTCACCGTACCGGCGCGCCCGAAATTCAACATTTCACGCTATGTCGGGGAGATACGAGAATGTATGAAGAAACTACCCGAAACCTCTGAAATGGGCAGCACCCAATACATGCTGAGCAACTGGGAGCGTTCCATTCTACGGCATGTAGAATCTGCCTCGGACAAAGTAATCAGTCCGCTACAATCACTCTCGGACAATTTACAGCCTTTAGTCAATTACGTTGTAATGCCCTTGTTTGCCTTTGCCAATGCCAGTATCTCTTTTGAACACTTCGGCATGTCAGATTTACAAGGCGTAACCATCAGCGTATTTGTTGCTTTGGTTATCGGGAAACTAATCGGAATTTTCACCTTTGCGTGGCTACCCATCAAGTTCCATTTGCTACACATGCCCGACCACATGAGCAAGCGCAGTCTTTTTGGTGTATCTATGCTGGGAGGCATCGGTTTTACCGTATCTCTTTTCATAGCCAATTTATCGTATGCCAATGTTCCCGAAGTCGGAGTAACATTGCTTAACCAAGCCAAAATGGGAATCATCGGCGGTTCACTCTTTGCCGGTATATGCGGTTATTTACTCTTGAATTACATTTACAAAGAAAATAATCAAGACTCTTCCATTTAACGGGAAAATAAAGACATTTTTAAATGAAAGTGCCATATAGCGCAGTGAGAATTTATCCTCATTGCGCTTTCTTTTCGCCCTCTTTTCTCTTACTTTCCTCCCTCTTAAATATAAGACATCTATATATCAAAGATAACACAACTATAAGACAAATATAACAAGTTGTTATCTTTGTCTTATAGTTATCATATATTTAAGTAGAGTAAACGTGAAATATAAGCAGGAGAAAAATGGAAATAGCAAGAGCCGTGAAAAATAATCAGAAAAAAACGATCACTTCTTTTGTAATCAATAAAAAAACTATATCTTTGCACTCGCAATGGAGAGATGGCAGAGTGGTCGAATGCGGCGGTCTTGAAAACCGTTGTAGTGCAAGCTACCGGGGGTTCGAATCCCTCTCTCTCCGCTGAAACAAAAACGAAGGACTTCACAAAAGCCTTCAAAAAAGTCATTCAAAGCACCGGATATCAACTGATTACGGTGCTTTTTTATTTTTGCGTCCCAACAAGGTGAAAGCCTGAATGTAGGGTTTAGCCTTCAAAGTTCGGTCATTATTTGCTACATTTACTGCTACACTTTGAAGCCCCTTCAAAAAATGTAGCAATGACCGAAAAATGAAGCCCATTTTATTACAAAAACACACAAAATGTCGGAATCAGCAAAATGTTTTTGGCCATTTTTGTCGGAATCAGCAAAATGTTCGGCATTTTAGGAAAAGAGATTGACGACAGTCATCCCCTCTTCCGAGCCTCGCGTCAAGCATAATAAGTTCCTCCTTTCTGTTTTCCGTCATAATAGGCAATCACAAAGCTTGAATGACTCTACTTTTGTAAAATCAAATCAGACAAAAGTAGTGAGACGGTCTACTTTGGAAAAAATACAAGTCCACTTACTTCTTTTTACAGTGAAAGTCCATTCTTGCAAAGCTACTGCTGAATCGGGACAGAATAATGTTTTTTTAAGTAGAAATCAGGCCAATTTGACCCGATTTTATACAATAAAACAGAAAATTTGTCCCGATTAATATCTTTAAATATGATAACAGACTCTGAAATATTACATTATTTGCACTATCAATCGCTTTTGATAAGGAATCAGTCTGCCTCATAATTTACATTCTCAGTTCTTTTGATTGTGTTCCACCTACATAAATTAAAATTTCATCCATCTGCTTTTTGGCTCTTCCACCCTATTAGAAATATTTAGTTTCTCTCCATTCAGACAAGCCAAAAGACATTATTTTTTCGGACCATGGTAAATTCCATTCAAACAATCGATTTTGGGCACTGATTCTCTATACAAGTATACTTATTCTCTACAATAACTGCTTTTTCAAATAAACCATGTCCTTCAGTAATTTCCCCTCTTCCCAAATGGGATGATCATAATTTAACCTAAAAAAATCAGGCACAACATGCGAATAATGGAATCCACTGTTTTCATAAAAAGAAACAGTTGAAAAACTATCTCCTGTACCTACAGTCATAACATCAAACCTATTCGAATAAAGACTACACAAAAAATCCATCATCCTGCGTCCAAATCCCTGCCGTTGAAAAGAGGATGCTACGGCCAGACTTTTCAGCTCGCAAACACAATCACTTTCCTCCGTAACAATTGCGGATGCTATTGGTTCTCCCTCGAAAGAATACATAACAAACATACGCCCACGTTCCAAATAACGCTCAACCATAGATTCCTGCTCGTCTGCAAGCAATAAAAGAGACATAAACCGTCTTCTGTCTGACAGTATTTCCTGTATTATGGGCATTGAATTCATAGTTACTTCCTTTACTTAATCAAACTATCTGTTTATTGGGAGTAATTATACATAAGCTTACAAGACATAGTCTGCCAACACTCTTTGTATTTCAGCAAGATTTGAATTTCTACCAAAATTCTGTGTCAAAGGAACATCGCAACCTTTTATCCAAATTTTCATTTCTGCGTCTGTATCCAATGTCCCTGCAGTTTCGATTAAGAAATGATTTACCGAACGGTACGGAATAGAGAGGTACTCACGTTTTTTACCAGTCACACCCTGAACATCTAAAATAATCAGACGCTTATTGGTGAAAATCCATTTATCACGAATCAGTTTGTAAGCTTTCTCTATTCGCTCATCTTCACAAAGAAGTACACCAAATTCTTTCTTCAGTACATCGGCATCCATTTCCGATACATTGCCTAATATTGTATTTAAAATTCCCATTTTGTATCTACTATTCATTTACTACTTTCTGCAAAGAAAACAAAAATCTCAAAACCAGCATAATTAATATTATTTAATTTATACCACCAAATAAATTACCCAACGACTTTATTTATATATAATATGCCAAAATATTCATGTGTTCTTCGTATATTTGTACCATCATCAAAAGTAAATTAAAAACAGTTACAATATGAACAGTGCAATTGAAATCAAGAAAAACATTTATTGGCTGGGGGTCAATGACAGAAGAACTCATATTTTTGAAAATTATTGGCCATTGCCAAAAGGAGTTGCCTACAACTCTTATGTGATTCTCGACGAGAAAGTAGTTGTATTGGACACAGTGGAACGTAGCCACATGGACAATTATCTGGAGAGTCTTGATGCGGTTCTTCAAGGACGCAAGGTAGACTATTTGGTGGTAAACCATGTAGAGCCAGACCATTCCGGTTCTATCAAGGCATTGCTTTGCCAATATCCGGATATCACCGTTGTCGGCAACAGCAAAACTTTCCCCATGTTGCAAAACTACTATGGAATCTCCAATAATCTTCTGGAAGTAAAAGAAGGTGATTCTCTCTGTTTAGGCGAACGTACTTTGAATTTTTATATGGTGCCTATGCTCCATTGGCCGGAAACAATGGTAACTTATTTACCGGGAGATAACGTACTTTTCAGTGCTGACGCATTCGGTTCATTCGGTACATTAGATGGCGGAATCTTTGATGATCAGGTAGACCTTGAATATATGGAGGAAGAAATAAGCCGTTATTATTCCAATATTGTAGGTAAATACGGAACTCCTGCACAGGCAGCTTTAAAAAAGTTGGGCGGTCTTCCTATAGATATGATTTGTGCAACTCATGGTCCTATCTGGCGTACGCACATTGCAGAAATCATTGCCAAATATGACAAGTGGAGTAAATATGAAACTGATGAAGGCGTTGTTATTGCATTCAGCAGTATGTACGGACATACCGAACAGATGGCAGATTGCATCGGTCGCTTCTTAGCAGAAATGGGAATCAAGAAGATTCGCATCCACGATACTTCAAAAACTCATCCGTCATATATCATCAATGATATTTTCCGTTATAAAGGAGTCATTCTCGGAAGTTGTGCATATAATGGTAATATTTTCCCTACAATGGAAATCCTGTTGCATGAATTGGAATGTATGGGAGTGAAAAACCATTATTTGGGATATTTCGGAAATAAAACTTGGGGCGGTGGTGCTCTGCCACGCTTTAAGGCATTTGCAGAAAAGATTAAATGGGATGTAGTTGCTGAACCAAACGAAACTTGTGGTTCCATGAAACCATCTGACATTGAACAGTGCAAAGCTATTGCTGAAGCAATGGTGAAAAAACTAAGAGGTATTGAATAAAACACTAACACCAAACATATAAAAAATGCTTTATGCCATCAGACATAAAGCATTTTTTAATATTCAACATTAATGTAATATTTTGAAAATATCTTCGTAACATATCTCATCTACATTTGCCAATCAAAAAATATAAATTAAAGTCTGAGCCCTCATGAAAAAAACAGACAAGCAAATGTCAGAATCATATATAGAAAGAGATATAAGCTGGATGTATTTTAACCAACGCATTTTATTAGAAGCACAAAAAGAATCGGTACCCTTATTGGAACGTCTTACCTTCTTGGGTATCTACTCAAATAATTTGGATGAATTCTTTAGAGTTCGTATGGCAACACTGAACCATATCATTGAATATGAAGACAAAGCTATTCGACGCGAACGTGGTACGGCCATTGAAACCTATAAAGAGATCAACCGTTTGAATAGCAAATATTCTGTTGAATTCGAAAAAACATTTCACTCCATAGAAGAATGTCTTAAACAAAATAACATTTGGCTGCTAAACGAACAAGAGCTTAATCAAGAGCAACAGAATTTCATTATACATCTGTATCATACCAGCCTCAACGGTTCTACTACACCACTCTATTTTTCAGGATTCCGACAATTAAACGACCAGCCGGATGATGAAATTTATTTAGCCATCCAGTTATGGGAAGGTAAAGAGCAAAAGAGTAAAGGGAAAAAATATGCTTTAATAGAATTACCAGTCAAAGAATATGGCCGTTTCCTACGCTTACCAGACAGAGACGGTAAAATATGTCTGATATTTCTTGATGACGTAATTCGTTATTGCTTACCTTTTATATTTGCAGGAACTCCTTTCACCGGCTTTGATGCTTATACATTTAAATTTACAAAAGACGCTGAAATGGAACTTGATACAGACCTACGTAACAGTGTCATGCAAAAAATCTCCAAAGGTGTCAAAAGCCGCAAAAAAGGCGATCCAATCCGATTGATATATGATACAGACATGCCTCTTGGAATGCTCAGAGACATCAGTCGGATGCTACACATAGACCAATGGGATACCCAAATTGCCGGAGGTCGCTACCATAATATGAAAGATCTGATGAAATTTCCAGACTGCAATCGGAAAGAATTAAAATTCACAAAACAAGAGGCTATCATAAAGCCGGAATTTACAATCTCAAGCAGTCTATTGGAAGCTATACGCAAAAAAGACCACTTTCTACATTATCCCTATCACAGTTTCTCGTCGTTCTTACGCTTACTGCGAGAAGCAGCTATCAATCCGGAGGTAAACAGCATTAAAATGACTCTTTACCGCCTTGCAAAGAATTCAAAAGTCGTCAAAACACTAATTGCCGCAGCCCGCAATGGCAAAAAGGTAACGGTTATTATCGAATTAATGGCCCGTTTTGATGAAGCCTCCAATATCAATTGGTCCAAACAAATGCAAGATGCCGGTATCAAAGTAGTTTTTGGTATTGAAGGATTGAAAATTCATTCTAAATTAGTGCATATCGGTTGCCGGCGAGGCGATATCGCTTGTATTAGTACCGGTAATTTCCACGAAGGGAATGCTGCGCAATATACGGATGTGGTTGTCATGACCGCTCATAAAAAAATTGTCCAAGAGGTGGACCGGGTATTTTCGTTTATTGAAACGCCCTATATTCCCATACGCTTCAAGGAATTACTAGTTTCACCCAACGATATGCGCCATCAACTGATACTGCGCATCAATAAAGAGATCCGAAATGCCAAAGCAGGCAAGCCTGCCTATATTAAAGGAAAAGTAAATCATATCACAGACAAGGAAATTGTTCAAAAGTTATATGAAGCTTCCACTGCTGGGGTAAAAATAGATTTACTGGTACGTGGCAATTGTTCCATCGTAACCGGTATTACCGGTATCAGCGAAAATATCCGAATCAATGGTATCATTGACAGATACCTGGAGCATTCTCGCATTTTCATTTTTGCAAATGGAGGAGAAGAAAGTTATATCATCGGTTCTGCAGATTGGATGCCTCGTAATTTAAATAACCGTATAGAAGTCATGACACCGGTATACGATCCAGACATACAAGCAGAACTGAAACGTATTGTTGAATACGGCCTTCAGGATACATTCCAAGGACGATGTGTGAACGGAAGAGGAGACAATCTTCCCTGGTCTATCCAATCTGGAGAAAGCATACATTCGCAAGTTGCGCTATACAACTATTATCGCCAAGAGGCAGATTCACAAAATCAATCTATAAAATAAACCATGGGAAAAATATATTATGCAGCCATAGATATCGGCTCAAATGCTGTCCGCCTACTGATTAAAAGTGTAGATACGAGAAAAGATACCACCATTTTTACAAAAGAACAACTGGTACATGTACCTATCCGTTTAGGAGAAGACACCTTTTCAACAGGAAGCATTTCGACAGAGAAAGCTAAAAAACTTCTCCGACTTACCAAAGCCTACCGGCAATTGATGAAAATTTATGATGTCAAACAATATCGAGCTTGTGCAACATCTGCTGTACGAGATGCGACAAACGGTCAGGAGTTGATAAACGAAATCTGTAGAAAAACAGGTGTCCATATCGATATAATTAACGGAGAAGAAGAAGCTCGTCTTATATATGACAATCATATCGAAGAACTCCTGGATAAAAAAGCAAACTATATCTATGTAGATGTAGGTGGAGGAAGTACTGAAATCAGCCTCATCCATGAAGGGCAGCTAAAAAATTCCCGCTCGTACAATATCGGAACGGTGCGCTTGCTTGAAGGCTCGGTCAAAACAGAAACACATATACAGCTGCAACATGATTTAAATCAGTTTGCATCGCTCTATCCTGAACTTAAAATTATAGGTTCTGGTGGAAATATCAACAAACTATTCCGATTGGCTGAATTAGATAACAAAAACAATATAGAATTCAACATTGAAAAATTACGGTTCATCAATAATCAATTGAAAATGATGACTACAGAGGAACGTATGCTTAAATATAAAATGCGTAAAGACCGGGCTGATGTAATTTCTTATGCTGCGGATATTTTTCTAGAAGTAGCAGATAATTGCAATGCTCATACAATACTTGTTCCGACCATCGGGTTAGGAGACGGTATTATTGATAGCCTCTATGCCCAAGATATTGCGATTCAAGACGGTGCTATGATGGAGTAAAAACTCTATCAATGGCACCCTACTCTTTTCATATATTGCACAGAAAATACTTTCTGCCCCCAAATAGTCATCATCACCCCACGTAAAAAAAGATAAACCAAGAAAGCCAACCAAAGGATATGGTTATCTGTCGCCCCTGAAAAGAAATAATATATAAAGAAAAATGCGGCAGCGGACACGATCATTGCTAACAACATCTGCCTGGTAGCTGTTGCACCTATTAAAATACCATCCCACAAGAATGCAGCAAAACCAGCTAACGGAATTGCCAATACCCAATAAAAATATTCACCTGCCACTTGTATAACATTTTGTTCATTGGTCAAAAGACCTAAAAAACTCTGCCCTCCGATTCCATACAGAGCTGTAAAAAGAAGTGCCATACCTATACCCCATCCAAACAAATTACGAACAGCATGCCGCAAACGACCGGGGTCACAAGCTCCGATATATCTACCAGCTAATGCTTCTGCCGCATAAGCAAATCCATCCATAATATAAGAAAAAAGAGTAAATAATTGCATCAACAAAGTATTGACTGCCAATATAACATCTCCCTGTCGAGCTCCTGTTGAAGTGAAAAATGTAGTCACTGCTATCAAACATAGTGTTCGTAAAAAAATATCACGGTTCACTGCAAAAAAATGCCGCATAGCACCTAAATGAAGGCTGGAATGTAAAGATAATTTGGTGCGCAATACTCCATATTTTTTACTCCATAATACCAATGCCAAACCCAAACCAGACCACTCTGCAACCACTGTGCCTAAAGCAACACCTTCTACTTTCATCCCCAGCAAAAACACAAAGCAGAGACTGCAAAGTATATTGATAATATTCACAGCAATAGCTATATACATTGGGTATCGAGAATTCTGCATTCCTATGAACCATCCCTTGAAACAGTACATTGATAAGACCGCGGGAGCTCCCCAAATACAAACCCGAAAGTAAGAAACGGCATATTGTTCAACTTCGGCACTTGTATCCAATAACCAAAAAGCCAGTTTCTCAACCGGATACTGCAATAATAAAATACAAGTGGCTGATAATAAAGCTACGCTAATGGCCTGCACCAACACGCGTATTTCTCCGATAGCATCCTTCCTCCCATAGGCTTGCGAAGTCAATCCACTTGTCCCCATTCGCAAGAAGCCAAAATTCCAATAAAGAATATTAAATAACAACCCACCAATTGCAATGGCACCAATATAAGCAGGTGCACCAAGATGACCGACAATTGTAACATCCACCAACCCTAACAAAGGTACGGTAATATTGGATATAATTGATGGTACGGCTAATTGTAAAATTCTACGATTCATTGCATTATTTACCATAAACTGTACGCGCCCACTCCAACTGATAGTATATTTGGTTCATATCGTCCCAACGAGTCTGAGGAATATATACAGATAATCCACTAAATTTATCGGTAGGAATTGTTTGACCAAAAAAAGTCGGTGTTGCAGCTTTAAATACTACCGTTTTTTCCAACTGCTGCTTATAAGCGGATTGTTGAGATTCATCTCCATAAGTATTAATATAATCTCCCAGGTCATAGAACACATTAGGAAGCGATGATTTACTCAAAGGATATCTCCAAACATCAGTTGATGCAACACATTTATTCTCTCCGACAATATTTGAAGTCAACTCTACCAAATGCTGCAATTCTGAAGATTTCACCAAAGCAACAGTTGCAGAATTCCAACCTGCATTATTGGGATCGGGATAAGTATTATAATAATTAAAATATTCAGCACATACTCTTTTTAAATCCTCCTCATCTCCCCATAACCAAGGAACTATTTTATCATAGGGAAAACCATTAGCAAGTATTTCTGCCGGAGAAGCAATAAAATAATCTGCGTAATCACGTAATCCATATAATACCTCGACAGCTCCCATAAAACAAGCATCAAACATAATAAAATTAAAATGTCCGGAAATACCCGCCATCAATTCATCAGTTTCCATAAAACTTTCCATTGCTCCATCTCCTGGATGAGTATCTTGTCCAAAGTATTTAGTCGGTAAATTTGTATATCTTACCAAACCTGCAGAATAAGAACGATGAAAATTATATTTTTCAGGCAACCACCCCATCCCATGTGACCAAAGAATCAAACCATACGAATTTGAAGGATACAAATTTCTTACATCTTGTATCGTTCTTCTCAACACTTCTGGTGATGCCGAATTTTCTTCAGAATAAGTAACTAACGTATCTAATTTAGGAGCAGAATTCCCTTCTATCACCATCAGACGAGGAACATCATTTGACGGGTCCAAATAAATAACAAGCCTACCCTCTACATTTTTCATGCCCTGCAACATCAACTGAATATTCGTATTTCCAAAACTACTCAAGTTATTATCAGCAGCCATATAAACCAACACCGTACGTTCAATATCTTTCTTTATGGTATCAGAATCAGCACACGATATAAAGGATAATATACTACAAAATCCCAAACATATAATCTTTATAACATTCAAAAAAACTCTCATAAACATACTTATTCCATTTCAAGTTCGTGAAGATACAAAAAACTTAGAAACAGAAAGACTATATCACATATTTTTAATAGTTCGCATCCAAAATCCAGTAGAAAGATATATATTTACACTTCGAAGAAAATTGTAAAATACAATTGGAAAATAGTTACAATTCAAAACATCCCAGATATGCAACCTGTCATATACCCTGTTGAAAAAGAAAAACTTATAGCCGAACTTACAGAAGACCGGTTTGTACGGAAAACCAATAAAGGAGGAAATGAGATTTATATTTTTGATGCCCACACTGCGCCTCAATTGATGCGCGAAGTAGGTCGTATACGAGAGCTGACATTCCGTAGTGCAGGTGGAGGTACAGGGAAGGAAATTGATATTGATGAATTTGACATCGCTCCCGATACTCCTTACCAACAACTTATTGTTTGGGACCCACAGGAACAAGCAATATTGGGAGGCTATCGATTTATCATATGTGATCATCTAGAAAATAATGCAGAAGGTGAACCCTATCTAGCAACAACAGAATTGTTCCGTTTCTCAGAACAATTCAAGAGAGTATATTTACCTAAAATGATTGAATTAGGACGCTCATTTGTGCATCCTCTCTATCAATCAACCCGCATGGGAAGTAAATCTATGTTTGCCCTTGACAACCTATGGGATGGTCTGGGAGCATTAACAGTTGACCATCCTGAAATCGAATATTTCTTCGGCAAAGTTACCATGTACACTAGTTTTAATATCCAGGCGCGTAACATGATTCTCTATTTTATGAAGAAATATTTCCGAGATAAAGAAAATCTTGTCTCTCCTATCAAACCATTGCCGATTAATATTAACGAGCAAGCCTTGGAGCAGATTTTTACTAATGGAAATTATAACGAAGACTATAAAATACTTTCGCGCCATGTACGTGAATTAGGAGAAAATATACCGCCTTTAGTCAATGCCTACATGAGTTTGTCACCTTCAATGAAAACATTCGGTACAGCCATTAATCCGGGCTTCGGTGGTGTAGAAGAAACTGCGATTCTCATTAAAATAGCAGATGTATATGAAGCTAAAAAGAAACGTCATATTACAACGTATATTCCTAAAATATTAAAAAAGCTAAGAGGATAATCTCTTAGCTTTTTTATTTATTCTTCTTCATGCACTCCAGCTATTTGCTCTACATTCAAATCACTTTCATTACTATTAGCAGCTATATCATAATGCCGCAAAGGATTTTCTGCAAGTTCCATATTCAACTTGCGCTGATTATAAACATCTATTGCCAGATAAATAGCATTACGCAAACCCGATTCATCGGCAATACCTTGTCCAACGATATCATATGCCATACCATGAACGGTTGAAGTATAAACAACGGGCAAACCTGCAAGTAAAACAGCTCCACTATTACCTTCAATTGCCTTAAATGGCAACATTCCCTGATCATGATACATTGCCAATATCACATCAAACTTACTATATTCCATACTACTGAATAAAGCCTCCGGAGAATAAGGTCCCAAAGCCATGATACCATTATTACGTGCTTTTTCCATTGCCGGAATTATAACGTTCTTCTCTTCATTGCCATACTTGCCATTTTCACCGGCATGCGGATTTAAACCCAATACAGCAATACGAGGCTTACGTATCGTAAAATCTTTTTGCAAACAACTATCCAACAAGCGAAGTTTATTGTAAACATTACCAAAAGAGATGCTCTCTGCAATGTTTTTCACAGCCAAATGATTGGTTACAAAACCTATTTTCATCTTTTCACCCACTAACAAAGGCATTACATTACGCACATCATAATGCTTGGCGAACAATGACGGACAACCTGCTTCCGGAGCAAAAGAAGCACATCCTTGAGGAGCACCAACAAGAACATCTATTTCTTTCCGATCCAAATAATCTATTCCTTGCCGCAAAGCAACCATAGCAGCCTCATCTGACTCTTGAGTTTCACGTCCCAAATCAACTTTTACAGCATCATCCACACAATTAATCACATTACAACGCTTAGCATTAGCTTCAGACGGACGCTGTATACTGTTCAGACTAAAATTTTCTATATTCAACGTTTTACGATGATAGGCTGCCGCTTTAGAAGAACCGAACAAGACAGGAGTACACACTTCACAAATTCTGTTCTCTGCCATCATTTTTATGATCAATTCATAGCCTATACCATTTACATCTCCATGGGAAATACCCACTACTAATTTATTTTCCATATCTATATAAACTTTATGAACAGTATCTGCCGACGCGACAGATTCTCCGTGCAAAGATAGAAAATTATTAGAAATTTCTACCTAAAAAGAAACCCGCCTATTGAGGCGGGTCACTTTATTTATTGTTCTGATTTTTCAGGACGATTAGTTGATTTTTCAGGACGCTCACGACGTTCATGACGCTCACCACCACGTTCTCTACGTTCAGGACGTTCGCCACGAGGACGTTCACTGCGTTCTTGATAACCTTCCGGTTTAGGCAACAATGCTTTGTGAGAAAGACGTAATTTTGATGTTTTAGGATCAATTTCCAACAATTTCACCTGAATACGGTCACCCTCTTTCAACACATCTTCTACATTTTCAATGCGTTTATAATCAATTTCTGATACATGCAACAAACCATCTTTACCAGGAAGAATTTCAACAAATGCTCCAAACGGCATGATTGATTTCACAACACCATCATATACTTCTCCCACTTCAGGTTTTGCAACAATAGCACGAATACGAGCCAATGCCTTATCTATAGACTCCTTATTAGAAGCAGCTACATCTACAATACCCTTATTATCAACCTCTTCAATATTGATAACAGCTCCAGATTTCTCTTGAATATCCTGAATAATCTTACCTCCAGGACCAATCAATGCACCAATTTGATCTTTATCAATGGTCAAAGATACAATACGGGGAGCATGAGGTTTCAAATCCTCACGAGGAGCCGGCATCGTCTGAGTAATGATATCCATAATATGCATACGTCCACGCTTAGCCTGTTCCAAAGCCTGTTCCATGATGTCATAAGACAAACCATCCACCTTGATATCCATCTGTGTTGCAGTAATTCCATCACGAGTTCCAGTCACTTTAAAGTCCATATCTCCCAGATGGTCTTCATCACCTAAAATATCGGACAAGATTGCATATTTCTCACAACCTTTATCGGTAATCAATCCCATTGCAATACCTGTGACAGGTTTTTTCATAGGCACACCGGCATCCATTAAAGCCAAGGTTCCTGCACAAACAGTTGCCATAGAAGACGAACCATTAGATTCCAAAATATCAGAAACCACACGAACAGTATAAGGAAAATCTGTAGGAATCATAGGCTTCAATGCACGTAAAGCCAAATTTCCGTGACCAATTTCACGACGGCCTACTCCACGAGATGCTTTAGCCTCTCCTGTTGAAAACGGTGGGAAATTATAGTGTAACAAGAAACGCTCTTTACCTTGTATCGTAGCTTCATCAACAATCTTCTCATCCAATTTTGTACCTAAAGTAACAGTAGACAAAGACTGTGTCTCTCCACGAGTAAAAATAGAAGATCCATGAGGTCCTGGCAGATAACCTACTTCACACCAAATCGGACGAATCTGTTCCGTTGTACGTCCATCCAAACGCACTCCTTCATCTAGAATCATACGGCGCATAGCCTCTTTTTCAACATCATGATAATAACGTGCCACCAAATTCTTCTTAGCTTCCTGATCTTCCTCGCTTAAAGTAGCCAGATATTCTGCACGTACATTATCCAATAACTCTCCGCGCAAATGTTTGTTAGCATTACACTGACGAGCAACATCATACGCTTTTTGATAACACTTATCCCATATATCTTTACGCAATTCTTCGTCATTTACTTCATGACAATAAACGCGTTTCTCTTTTCCAACAGCTTCTGCCAATTCTTTCTGAACCAAGCACTGTTCCTTAATAGCAGCATGAGCAAATTTGATGGCATCCAACATCTCCTTCTCTGACACTTCGTTCATCTCACCTTCAACCATCATGATATTTTCGTAAGTAGCACCTACCATAATATCCAAGTCTGCACGTTTCAATGCAGAAGCTGTCGGATTAATAACCAATTCGCCATCAATACGGGCCACACGCACTTCAGAAATCGGTCCATGAAAAGGAATATCACTCACAGCAATAGCTGCAGAAGCTGCCAAGCCAGCCAAAGCATCCGGCATAGACTCCTCATCAGCAGAATATAATGTAACTTGTACGAAAGTTTCAGCATGGTAATCATCTGGGAATAAAGGACGCAAAGCGCGATCCACCAAACGAGAAACCAAAATTTCATAATCAGAAGATTTTCCTTCTCTTCTTGTAAATCCTCCAGGGAAACGTCCCACTGAAGCAAACTTTTCTTTATAATCAACAGACAGCGGCATAAAATCCACATCCGGGCCTGCTTCCTGAGCAGATACTACAGTTGCGAGCAACATCGTATTGCCCATTTTCACCATGACAGCACCATCAGCCTGCTTAGCTAATTTGCCTGTTTCCAGTGTAATTACTCTTCCGTCAGCCAGAGTAATCGTTTTTTCAATAACATTCATCATTCAATAACGGTTAAAATAAAACTTTTAACGGAATTCTTTTTTAGTGGAGGGAGGAGGGAGGATATAAACAAGCCCGGATTTTACCGGGCTTGGGAAAACGTATCTTTTATTTACGCAGATTCAATGCTTTTACAATAGCACGGTATCTTTCAATGTCGCGGTCTTTCAGATAGTCAAGCAATGCCCGACGTTTTCCAACTAATCTAATCAATGCTTTCTGTGTACCGAAGTCTTTATGATTTTTCTTCAAGTGTTCGGTCAAATGAGCAATACGGTAGGAAAATAAAGCAATCTGAGATTCCGCAGAACCTGTATCTTTATTAGACTTTCCGTACTGAGAAAAAAGCTCTTCTTTCTTTTCTGCTGATAAATACATGATTTTAAATACTTTAAATTAAATAATATCGTTAAAAACGATGCAAAGATACTCTTTATTTACGAATCATACAAGGTTTTCTAAGACAAAACACTCCGAATTAATCAATATTATTAAAATTTGCCATATCCTTTTTTCCCATCCACATACACCTCTTTCTCTTTTAGTAAAGCAACGAGTGAAATTAAAGGATTACTTCTTAATAATAAAACATCTGCCTCAGCTCCTTTCTTTATAACACCTAACTTTCCCTTTAAACCAAGGACTTCTGCTCCGATTGTTGTAGCAGCTCGCAATACATCAGGAATACTCATTCCACAAGAATCATGCAATATTTTCATCTCTTCCAACAACACACATCTATTATCATGATCAAAATCTACACAATCAGTACCTGCTGCAATTTTTACTCCTGCTAAATAGGCATCCTTGGTAAACAAAGTATTTACATAAAGAGCAGCATCCTCTTGACAACACAATCTGGTTGTAGCATCTAAAATAGTCCCCCGCTTTACCATCTCACGATAAACAGAATCTCTATAAGCAATCTTTTCCGGTGTAAATCTTCTAGCTCTCCCCTCTTCTGTAAATCCCTCCATTTCTTCTATCAAATAAGTATGAGAAACCGTTTCGATCCCTGCCTTAACACACTCTAACGCTGATGCCGGTGATGTTGCAAAATGTCCCCAGGGTCTTAGACCGTGCTTATGACATAGAGGGACTATCTTTTGTAACATTTCATAAGAAAGGTCACTATACAACTTCAATCCCCAACAACCAAACTCTTTTGCTTCCAATATAAATTGCTCCAACTGTTCTACCATTGCACCATATGGAATAGTTCTCTCCCAAACATGTTCCACAGAATCTTGTAATTGATAATCAGGGCCAACCCAAAATGATGATAAATACACCGTAGGCCCCATAATCTCCCCTTTCTCCAAACGCATAGAATATTGTTTGGCAACATCTGCATTACCACCGGCATCTCGAACTGTTGTCACTCCACATTCCAAAAAAGAATCAGCCATCTTTTGCATTACCTTTTCATTAAAACTAAAATTACCCCAATGAGTATGAGACTCTATTAATCCGGGCATCATATAATATCCGCTTCTATCTATCTGCCCATTTTTTATGTGTTTTTTAGCTTTACTTATTTTCGTGATAATACCATTTTCAACAACAACAGTCCTTCCATAAACAATATTACCTTTATCAACATTCACTATATTCACATTATAAAAGACTACATTTTGTCCTTGTAAATTCGTTATTACAAATAAACTTATCAATATCAATATAAAAAATTTCATCTTACACTATTTTACATATTCTACCAATTCTTTGTTTGTTGGATCTTTTGCTATTACATCCCCATTAGGTCCAATTAGATAAACCGCAGGGACCTGCTGAACTTTCTTTGAAACCCCTTAAATCCACCAATTGAGTCCACTGTATACCATCTTCTCGGATAGCCTTCAACCAGGCATTCTTATTATCATCCATAGAAATTGAAATAACTTCTAGTCCCAACTTCTTCAATTGACCATATTGCTCATATAATGCACGGTTTTTCTCTCTACAAGGAGCACACCATGAGGCCCAAAAATCCACTAAAACATACTTGCCTCGAAAATCTGTTAACGATACATTCTTACCATTTTTGTCTGGCAAAATAAAATTTGGAGCTATTCCTGTCAATTGTTTCTTTTTCAAATTCTCATATGCTTTAAAAATTGCTTGTTTCATCTTTCCATTTGGAATAGTATCTCCTAATGCTTCTATCGCTTTTTCAAAATATCTATAGTTAGACTCATAGAAAAACAACGATTCATAAACTATTGACTCTGCTAATTCTGTTCCGGCAAATCTATGTATAGCTTTCAGCCTAAAATCTTCAATTTTATCAAACTCTTTTGCCAAAAACGCATTATAATCCGCTTTACGATGTATGTCTGATATCGTATCATAACCACAACACTTAGCATTGTAGGCATTCATCAATATCTTCTCTTTTTGCTTATACACAATAAAACTATTATGGAGTGAAGAATTTGCAAGCATTTTGAAAAAATATTCTCCATCCTGATAATTCAACTTATAATCACCGTTTTCAACATATAAAGAAATATTATAATGCCCCACCTTACTCTTAAGAGTTTTCCCATAGGCAAATTTCCACTATAAACAAAACTCCCATCATCTCCGACCTTCCAATTTCCAATTGAATCATTTTCATTAGCCAAAACAACACACAGTTCTTTAACTTTAGAAGGCTACTGCAACTGTCCACTAACTACTACAGACCTTGTCCCTAAACTGCAGGCAAATAATAACAAAAAAATAATACACAAAAAATACTTCATACTATTTAAATAAAATGATAGGGCGAAATTCACGCCCTATCGATAATGTATTAAAAATGACACGGATATGACTTAACTGCCGAATCATTACTACCCATAAAAGGTGAAAGGAAATGCATTTTTAACACTTTGCCCTCCCCTTCAAGTATTCTCTCTGGTTGACCATTCGGGATTCCACCAATAGTATGGTACAAATAAATTTTATATCTTCCATTAACATAAGTTCCAATAGCAAGATAGTCAAAATTATTATCTTCATCTTGATTAGACAACCAATAACGATTACTTATATATGTCACTTCACCACCCTCAAAACCACTTAAATTAAGTTCTGTTTCTCGTTTTTGTTCAATTTCATACATATACATTTTTCCATCTACTGCATAATATAATAAACTTGCTTGTTTCTCGTTATTTCCCATAATTGTTGCTCTGCTCAATGCCAAAGATGCGTCGATTTTCACTTTATCCTTAATTGGATTCTTATACCCATCAAAATACAATGAATATAAATAACGATCATCTCCATCGCGAAAAAAAGCAAAGCCTTGCTCGCCTGCAACATCATTATATCCCAAGAATAACAATTTATGGGTACTCGGTAATTTATTGGGGATTTCACCCTCTTCATCAAAAAGATTAACATAACCATTAGCATCGAAAGCAAAAAAACGACAATTCATTACGTCATACAAAAAACTAGCATAACTTCCTCTAGCCACAATAGAGTGAATAGATGGTTCATAAGGTTCTTCTAGCGGCACTGGTAAACCAAATTTACCTGCACTCGGTAATCCCAAGCCATTTTGGTAATTATAATTACATCCTGCCGTTGATAAGTAAGTTATATTAAAGAAGTTAGGATATATATATAATGGTCTTTCTCTCTGTGGTTTATCACCATAAAACATGTCATCATAAGTAAAAATAGTAGTAAAATCATTTAAATTAATAATACGTACATTATCTTCTGTACAAAGAGCTAATGCTGGCGGAATTACATATTCTGCTGTTTTATTATCAATATGGCAATACTGAAAAATCAGTCCCATACTCACCGGTTTTCCAGATATAGTCCCGCCTGGAGATGAAGCTAACAAATTATTAAAGACCAAACTTGGTGTATGTAAATCCACTTCTGTTTTACCATCAACAGTCTCTTTGAGAATATAATACCCTAAAGAAAACGGCACAGTTGCATAAGTCCGTGGCTTATTTTTGTAGTATAGGTCTATATTTTCT
>CAMDJC010000035.1:0-35046 GCA_945900015.1 uncultured Odoribacter sp.
TATTAGGGCTCATTGGGGACTTGCACCCGTTAGCTAATACTCATGCCGAGCGTACAATATAAAACAGTGTAGCTATAAAAGCTACACTGTTTTTTTATGCCCTATCATATAAATTGTTTTCATAAATAACAACTTGATTTATTTAATTATTATTATATATTTGCAAAAAACTAACTATAAAATTCAAAATAGACTTTGCTAAAGATTCTTTACTAACATACAAACTAAAAAAAATGAAATCACAAACTAAAAACATTTTGTCAGGAAGCGCCTGCATGTGCATTGTTACAGGTCTCTTTGGCTATATCGGCTATAAAATGGGTGTAGCTAATATGCTCAATACAATTATGAAAACAGCACATGATTTATTACTTAATACAGTATTTTACTTGATGGGTATTTGCGTTATTACAGGAGCTCTAGGCAGACTATTTGTAGAATTTAAAGTAGTCAATCTTATTGAGGCTTTACTCCGCCCTCTAATGAAACCACTTTTTAATCTTCCGGGAGTAGCCTCATTAGGTGCTGTTATGACATTTTTATCCGACAACCCTGCAATTATCTCATTAGCCCAAGACAAACGTTTCAGTAGTTATTTCAAAAAACACCAATACATTTCACTAACCAATTTTGGAACAGCATTTGGAATGGGGTTATTAGTTATTGTTTTCATGATAGGACAAGGATATACTTTTGAACCATTTATAGGTTTAATAGGAGCTTTCTGCGGCTGCATTGTATCCACTCGACTCATGCAATATTTTATATTAAAGTCTTACCCAGAATATGCTAATGAAAATGCTAACGAAGAAGAAAAAAATAATACAAATACAGAAAAAGATGAATCTCAGGGAATTTTTTTACGTATTCTAAATTCTCTACTTGATGGAGGCAAAGGTGGAGTAGAAGTCGGAATAGCCATTATCCCTGGTGTTTTAGTCATTTCATCACTTGTTATGATTCTTACTTTTGGCGCTCCGTTAGAAGGATATAACGGAGGTGCATATCAAGGTGTTGAATTATTACCCAACCTTGCACACAAAATAAACTTTCTATTTGAATGGTTGTTTGGTTTTACAGATCCACATTTAATTGCATTTCCAATTACAGCCTTAGGAGCAGTTGGTGCTGCATTAAGTTTAATACCGAACTTTGCTGCCGAAGGCTGGATTAATGGCAATGCAATTGCAGTATGTACAGCAATCGGAATGTGCTGGAGTGGTTATTTAAGTACACACACGGCTATGTTAGATTCTTTAGGTTATAGAGAATTGACCTCAAAAGCCATCGTTTCACATACAATCGGAGGTATTATCGCAGCTATCGTAGCTCACTGGATTTACTTATTAGTTATGTTCGTTTTCTAAAATCAATATAAATATGAACTTATAATTTGAATATCCTAAAAGAATAAAAAAGAGTCGTATCATTCTCAATAGAGTTTGATACGACCTTCTTAAGGGTTATAAAGAGGTCATTTTAATATGCCTTCACATTTTATTTCTGACGGAGTTTGGTCCTACCTTGACCTTTTTTCTTTTCAGCAAAACGCCCACGTTTACCACTGTCACTACGCTTCTTTTCTGCTCTCCATTTATTATTTGCGGTTGAATTACGACGTCCTCCCTTATTACTTTGTGAATTTCTATCTCGTCCATGTCCTTTATCTCGATTATAGCGATCTTTAATCTCTGTTAAAGTAAAAGGCAGACCATTAAAACTAACATTACGGAAATAAGAGATAAATCCATTCAGCCCCCGAATATCTACTTCAAATTTTGTATTATTATCAAAAATCCGTATACTTCCAATTTCTATTCCTTTACGTGGAGCATTTTCATTTATAATTGCCATTAAATCCCGAGGAGTAAAACCATCCTCACGCCCAACACTAACACTAAAGGTCGTATATTCACACTGTTCCTCATCGCCTCGAATTTTTCCCTTTTTACCATCACGTCCTTCATAATGCTCAGACTCAGGCAAGTTCAAATCCTCCACCATTGCATATTTCTTCAATAACTTACCAAATTCGTAAGATACCATTTTTTGTATCAATTCTTCTTTGGTCAACGCCTCAAATTTGGCAAATAAATCATGCTGATATTTATCCAACATTTCTTTAGGCTCCGCTGCTATTATTTTATCGGCGTAATAGAGTAGTTGAGCACGACAAATTTGTTCTCCTCCTGGAACCTCTCGATATTGAAATTTTTTCTTAATAATATTTTCTATCCGACGTAGTTTACCTTTTTCTTTAGAATTGATAATTGCAACAGAAATACCCTCACGCCCAGCACGTCCCGTACGTCCACTACGATGAGTATAACTCTCTACATCTTCCGGAAGATTATAATTAATAACATGAGTCAAATTATCAACATCCAATCCTCGAGCAGCAACATCCGTTGCCACCAATACCTTTAAGCGTTTTGCTCTAAAACGCTCCATAACTTCATCACGCTGAGTTTGACTTAAATCACCATGTAATGCATCGCAATCTATGCCTCCCTTCTGTAATTTCCGAGCAATATCTCTAGCATCTATCTTTGTACGCGTAAAAATAATTGCATACATATCAGGAGCACAATCTATCACACGATGCAACGTTTCATAACAATCCTTAGCCCGCACCAAATAGTACTCATGGGAAACTGTATCCGCACCTTGATTTTTTTTACCTGTAGATATTTCTTGAGGATGCTTCAAATAATTTTTTGCAATACGCTCCACTTCCCGCGGCATTGTTGCTGAAAAAAGATAAGTATTACGGGTTTCAGGAGTTTCATCCAAAATAAAATTAAGGTCTTCTTTAAACCCCATATTAAGCATTTCATCAGCCTCATCTAATACAACAGAACGAACATACTCAATATTTACAGCATTCCGCTTCAGCAAATCACATAACCGTCCAGGAGTAGCCACCAAGACTTGAGCCCCACGCTCCAAATCTTTAATCTGCCGTCGAATATCTGTTCCTCCATACACACACACAATTTTTATATCGGTACGATATTTAGAATAATTCTGCAAGTCCTTACCGATCTGTACACATAATTCTCTAGTCGGACTCAAAATCAAAACTTGTATTTCCGACAAAGAAGTGTCTAATTTTTGTAGTAACGGCAAACCAAAAGCAGCAGTCTTTCCTGTTCCTGTTTGTGCTAAAGCAACCAGATCATTTTCTTCACTCAAAATCACAGGAATCACTTTTTCCTGTATCGCACTTGGTACTTTAAAGCCTAAATCTTCAATACCTTTTAGGATCTCTCCTTCTAAACCTAATTCTTTAAATTTTTCCATTCATTTAATCACGCGATTTACATCGCTTTACTTGTTATGGCAACGATAGTTGCCCTTTTTTCGATTTTAATTAAATCTCAAATCCCTACGCTCAAAAGCTGCTGTATTCTCTAACTCCTTAATACGAGCTGCAGACAATCCTGGCTTTAAAAGCACTTCATCTTCTACTAATTTTATTCCTGGTTCTGTAGCGATACGTGCCCTTGGTTCATTCTCTAATTCTACAGCAGGAAAACCAGTAGCAATAATAGTTACAGAAATTGCATCACCTAAATTTATATCTGTCCCCACACCCCAAATAACGGCTGCATTATTACCCACTTTACGAATTATATGAGAAGTAATCTGAGTCATTTCATCCATTGTAATTTCATCCGTACCAGAAGTAATATTCAACAAAATATCTTTAGCACCAAGTATATCATTATTATTTAATAATGGACTTTCTAATGCTTCCGATATAGCACGAATTGCACGATCTGCCCCTGAAGCTTTTGCAGCCCCCATAATAGCAACTCCACTATCAGTCATAACTGTTTTTACATCTGCAAAGTCAACATTAATATAGCCTGGCAAAGTTATAATTTCAGCAATACCTTTAGCTGCTATATTTAATACATCATTTGCTTTAGCAAAAGCCTCTGTTATTGTATGCGATCCATAAATTGATTTTATTTTTTCATTATCAATAACAATCAAGCAATCCACATGCTCCTTCATTTTTTTTAGTCCTTCTCTTGCTTGCTCTAAACGCTTAGGACCTTCAAAGCGTGCTGGTACAGAAACAATACCCACGGTTAAAATTCCTAGATCTTTTGACAGACTAGCAATAACAGGAGCTGCACCGGTGCCTGTTCCTCCACCTAATGCTGCCGTTATAAATGCCATTTTGGTGTTTTTTCTCAAGAGAGTTTCGATATCTGCAAGACTTTCTTGAGCAGACTTTTCGCCTTTCTCAGGATTATTCCCTGCACCATGACCACCCGTCAACTCCTTGCCTAATTGTATTTTATATGGAATTGGACTATTTTGCAATGCCTGATAATCTGTATTACAGATAACAAAATCCACATCACATATTCCTTTATCATACATATACTCCACAGCATTCCCTCCTCCACCTCCGACACCTATTACTTTTATTATTGTTGGAGTCTTCTCATTCAGATTAAAATTTATAAATCCGTCACCCATGGCTATCTTGATTTATTTATTAACATACTTTTACTAGATTACTCTTCATCACTAAACAAAGTACCTAGCTTACGTTGCAACCAATTATCTGTATCAGGAGATTCATTCAAGCCTCTTTTAATTCTTTCAAAATTATTTGTACGACGTGCTGTTTCCCGATTTTGTTTGCGACGACGATCCTCTTCTTGTCGAGCTCGCTTTATACGAGCTTCCTCTTCCATTTTAGTAGAATCCATTGTATGCATCTCCAAGTCATCAGGCATTTGTTCTACAGGAAAATATGGTTTATGTGATGGTGGTGTTATATTTTCAACATATTCCCGTTTATCGCTAGAAGCAACACTTTTAGAACCACTTTGATTAAAACCTGTTGCAATAACAGCTACACGCAATTTATCTCCCAATGTAGAGTCCTTCCCTGACCCCCAAATCACATTAACACTCCGTCCCACTTTTTCTTGCAAAGTATCCGTAATCAGAGTAATTTCATCCATTGTCACTTCTTTATCACCATAAAGCATATTCAATAAAATATTAGAAGCACCTCGGATATCATTACTATTCAATAAAGGAGAAATTAAGGCTTTATTCAATGCCTCCATAGCACGGCCCTCTCCCTCTGCCTCTGCTGCTCCCATCAAAGCGACACCACTATCACGCATAACACTTTCAACATCTGCAAAATCAACATTTACATAACCTTTTACGGTTATAATTTCAGCTATACTTTTCGCAGCTATTGTTAAAACATTATCAGCAGTAGCAAAAGCATCTGATAATTTTAAATCTCCATATATTTCTCGTAATCGTTCATTAGCAATAATCAACAAGGCATCGACATACTGTTCCAACTCATCAATACCTTCCATTGCCTGTTCAATTTTGCGTTTACCTTCAAAACTGAATGGTACAGTTACAATACCTATCGTCAGAATTCCTAATTCGCGGGCTTGTTTTGCTATTTCTGGAGCCGCACCAGTTCCTGTACCTCCTCCCATTCCCGCAGTAATAAACACCATTCGAGTATTTCGCTGCAATATCGTTTTAATAAAGTCCATACTCTCAATTGCAGACAAACGTCCCCTCTCTGGCTGACAACCAGCACCTCGTCCCTCAGTCAATTCTTTACCAAGTTGTACTCTATTTTTTACCCTACTTTGGCGTAAAGCTTGTATATCCGTGTTACAAACAACAAATTCAACACCATGTATCCCTTGGTTAAACATATGATTCACAGCATTGCTTCCTCCTCCTCCAACACCGATTACCTTTATAATTGATTCTTCTTGAGATTGATCTGGTAAATCCAAGGAAATCATATCATCATCTATATCTATCATACTCAAAACGACAAAATATTAAAATTCTTTTAGTAGGCGACATACTTAAACTCCTAAAAATTTAGCAAATATGTTTTTCGTTTTCTTCCATACTCCTTCTTTGGGTTGCTCCTCTATCGGATGTTTGCAAAATAATAATCCTAATGCAACTAAATATTCCGGAGTCGACAAAATCTCATCTCTTGATGCCTGAATATTTTTTGCAATAGCCTTACCCACAGGATGCCCTGAAAAACGGTTTAACAATAAATCTAAATCCTGCAACCGACTTCCACCTCCAGTCAATAACACTTCATCATCAGGATTATCAAAGCCCCATTTTTGTAATAAAAACACCACTCCTTCCAATAATTCTTCAACACGACTTTGCACCACTGTAGCAAGATCCCTATTCTCAATAGTCAAGTTTGTATCCGGTATTTGTATTTTCCTATATTTACAAGAAGAACGCAAAGCCTGACCATATTCATGTTTCAATTTTCTTGCTTGTTGAGCATTGATAGCAAATGCTAACATGATATCCTTATCTATAGTGCGAGTCCCTAATGGAAGGCGAGCTTCATACTCCATCATCCCATCTCTAAACAACTCGACATTAATACCGGATGCACCTAAATCAACTAAAGCAAAATCTTTAGCATTAACCACATCTAAAGCCTCCATATAAGCTTTAGCTGTAGAATAAAAAAATACATTGCCAATATTATATCCGTCAAACAAAGAAGTGACTTCATCCAAATACTCTCCACTAGCAAGGTACACTTGAAAGGTTGCTTCTAAATGTCTACCGATACGACCAATGGGATCCGCCATCAACTCTCCCCTATCAATGGAATATGCAACGGGTATCATATCTACCAATTCGTCACTTTCTCTTTTCATGTCTTCTCGGCAATATTGTAAAGCTGAAACCAAATCAACAATATCAACACTTTTTTTCTGAACAGGAACAGTCACCCTATGCTCAAATATTCTCAATATTTCCGATGATAATGCAATATTCAATACATCAACCTCACGTTCTCGTACCAATTCTGACATTAAAACATGTATGCAATCACGAACTTTATCCAAATCATTTATTATTCCACGCTCGATTCCTTGAGATGCCACAGTTTTAATACCCAACAAACGGCATGCGCGACCTTCAACTGAAGCCAGCGCCAAAACCATTTTTTCAGCTCCTATATCTAAAGATGCAGTAACCATAAGCTGCCTAATTATTTTGATAAAAATTTATCGTTTCACACAAACAACTTGATTATCAAATTTCAAGTTGACTTCCTTGTAAACATTCCATCCTTTCAAAGTTATGCCTTTTTGAAGAAATAATCGCAAATTCTCCATCTTTTTATCCACATTTTCTAATCTCCCCAAAACTATCCGAAAATTACCGACTTTTGGAATTAAATTAACTTCATCTGTTCCAGTAACAACTATCTGTTCTATCAAAGCATTCCAAAACCGATCATTCTTTAAGGTCATTACAAAAGGATATAATTCATTACATGCAAACTTCTTAGAAATATTGCCTGTGGCAACCATCACACGAGAAGTATATTTTCTAGATAATGGCATTACTTTCCCATCCTCATCCACATAATATCCCTCACCAGACATAATTCGCAATACAGGCATCCGTTGTTTGATATCTATATGAAAATAACCATCCAAACTATAGTAAACCTGAGCAGATTTAATAACCGGGTATCTGCTCAGTACCTGTTCCATACTATCCTTGTCTATTGTAACTACATTAACATTATTCAGATCTCCATAATGACGCTTAATCACTTTCTGCACATCCTCTTCCTCTACAAACGCATTTTCCTCTGTATCGTCAACGATAACTTGCACGCCTCTGCAGGTTACCTCTTCCAACTTCATGCTTGCAAAGGTAAGCACAATTATCAGGTATGCAAATAAACAGACAGATAATATATAAGGTAATGCTTTTTTCATAAACCTCTCTCTATATCTTTGTTAGATATTTTTACATCTTAGTATTTCTGTTATTCTACTTACCAAACGGTCTATATCTCCCGCTCCCATTGTTATAACAATATCATCCTGAAAATCTTGTTCTAACCATGATAAAATCTCTTCTTTACTCTTTATTGTTCCTGATACCGTTAGATTATCGCATATCATTTGTGAAGTCACCCCAGGTATAGGCAATTCCCGCGCAGGATAAATATCTAACAACAATACGTTATCTGCCAAACTTAAACTATGGGCAAAATCCAAATAAAAATCTTTAGTCCGCGAATAAAGATGTGGTTGAAAAATAACATTTACTTTTTTATTCGGCCATATTTCTCTAACAGAACGCAATGTAGCCTCAATCTCTTTAGGATGGTGGGCATAATCATCAATATAAATGACACTTGTATTATTCACATGAATATTAAATCGCCTTGCTACACCCCTAAAATCAGGTAATGCCCTACGAATTTCTTCAAGACTCACTCCTGCTTCCAATGCTAAAGCAATAGCAATCGTCGCATTTTCAACATTTAACCGCCCCGGTACACCCAATTTTAAATTTTTAATTTCAACACCCCGGCCATAATAATCAAATATATAAAGCCCATTGTCGACGCGCAAATTTTCAGCTCGACACATCGCATCTGTTTCTACTCCATAATATAAAGCTCTATCTATGTCTGGCAACACAAGCCCCTGTTTTAAAAACAACACTCCTGTCGGAGAAACCAACTGTGCAAAACTTTTAAATGCCTCAGTCAAATTAGCTTTATTTTGATAGATATCCAAATGGTCTTCATCTATGGAAGTAATTGCCGCCAAAGTGGGACTTAAATGCAAAAATGAACGGTCAAATTCATCTGCCTCTATCACAATATAAGAAGAATGAGCATCAAGTAATAAATTCGTCCCAAAGTTAGCAGATATTCCACCCAAAAAAGCATTACAACCAATTTCTGAGCGCTGCAATAAAAAAGCAGTCATCGTTGATATCGTTGTCTTTCCATGTGTACCAGCTACACAAATTGCTTTTCCTTGACGCGAAATCATTCCCAAAACTTCTGCCCTTTTATGTAGTGTAAACCCCATTTCGCGGAAAAAAGACATTTGTTGATTATTATCAGGCACTGCTGGAGTATAAACTAATAATGTCTTATGTTTATCCTGAAACTCAGAAGGAATTGCTTCACTTATATCATCGTAATTGATTTCTATTCCTTCCTCCATCTGCATCTTTTGTGTTAGCGCCGATGGGGTACGATCATATCCTCCTACCCGATACCCTACAGCCTTAAAATAACGAGCAAGAGCACTCATCCCAATCCCTCCTATACCAAGGAAATATACATTTTTTATCCTTTCATCTATAATATGTGTCATACCTACTCCTATTATTTACTGGTATTTATAACATCTAAAATCTCTCTGGCAATTTTTACATCTGAATCATGAACGGCCATTTTACTGATTTGTTTCCGTAAATTCTGCATTTTTGTTTCGTCAGCTAATAATGAAAACAATGTGTCACCAAATTTTTCCTCTGCTTCTACATCCCGCAACATAATAGCAGCACCTTTATCCACTAATGCCATAGCATTTTTAGTCTGGTGATCTTCTGCCACATTAGGGGAAGGCACCAATATTGCAGCTTTCTCTAACAAACATAATTCAGAAATAGTACCTGCACCTGCACGAGCTACAACTATATCCGCACATGCATATGCCAAGTCCATCCTCTTCAAAAAAGCTGTTAGACAAATATTCTTAGGTAAAACTTCATGCAACTCTTTACTCAAATCATTATAATAATAACTACCGCACTGCCATAGAATCTGTACATTATCCCAACCTGCAATGGTGCTAATATGTTTCTTAACAGCTTTATTTAAAGTTCCTGCCCCCAAACTTCCGCCAGTCACTAAAATCGTTTTTTTCATCGGATCCAAACCATAAAGTTGCATTCCTTCTTCTCGCTTATTCTGAACTTGCAATAAATCTTTTCTTACAGGATTCCCTGTAAATACGATTTTACTCTTATCAAAAAAACGCTCCATCCCATCATAAGCAACACATATTCGACAAGCATATCTAGACAATAGCTTATTGGTCACACCCGCATAAGAATTTTGCTCCTGCAATATCAAAGGCACTCCTGCTTTTGCTGCCACTCTCCCGATAGGACCACTTGCATAACCTCCAACTCCGACCACTGCATCCGGTTTAAAATCCTGCAAAATACGCTTTGCCTTACGTAAACTTTTCCACAAATTAATCAGCACCTTTATATTCTCCAATGTAAGCTTTCGCTGCAACCCTCTCACAGGTAATCCCACAATCCGATAGCCAGCCTCCGGCACCTTTTCCATTTCCATTTTCCCCTCTGCACCGACAAATAATATCTCTACATCTGGCAACAAACACTTCAAAGCATTTGCTATTGACAAAGCTGGAAATATATGCCCCCCCGTACCTCCTCCACTGACAATAATTCGCTTCATATCTTTAAATATTTAACTTTTCAACATTTTCCATTTATGCCCTACTTCTTCTTCCTCTTCTATTTAATTCTTGCAATACTTCCCGTCCTTCATCTTGCAATTGTTTCTCCAAATCCGGTAAGCCATTTTCACCTATCTCTTCAAAATTTTCTTCTAAAAATTCATCTTCATTCTTCTCTTTCTGCCGAGATGGACGGTGTACAGCAGCCTCCTCCGTAGTATAATTTTGTACATTTCCTCTCCCATCAAACTTTTTAAAATCACCTACTTTCGCTCTATACTGTTTTTTAACACTCTCTTCAGCCAAACCTTCTGGAGAATAATCATAAGCAATATTTAATATAATACCCAAAGCTGCCAATACAAACCACAATGATGTTCCACCCATACTAACCAACGGAAGAGTTTGTCCTGTAACAGGCATAGCCCCTACATTTACAGCCATGTGAAACATCGCCTGCAATACAATAGAAAATCCAAGACCAATAACTACTAAGGCCGGGAATATTTCAGGTCCACCACACTCATTTTGCTGCTCTGTTTTCAAGGTTTTATGAGCAATCACTCCAACTCTAAACAAAATAATAGTATAGAGCAGAAATATAAATATTCCCCCTACTAAACCATACTCTTCAATAATAATAGCATAAATAAAATCAGAATATGGATGAGGCAAAAAATTTCGCTGTATGCTATTACCGGGGCCACATCCAGTCATACCTCCTTTTGCAACAGCAATATGAGCCTGATCTGACTGATAATTATAATTTTTCCCTTTATCTGTATCTCGATCTTTATCCACCCATGCGACTAAACGACCGACAATTGTTCCTATACGCCCCGCTTTTTGAACAGCAGGAAAGGTTACTCCTAGCATTATCACAAGAACCAAAGCACCAACACCGATACCCATCCATTTTAACAATAATAAGCTTCGGACTCTCCCCACCCAACACATCAGTAAACAAACTAAAGAAACCAACACTGAAGTCGAAAAATTATCCAAAAAAATCAGAAAAACAACCACAAGAGGAGCCCAAAAAAACTTGAGAACTTCTGAAGAACATTTATCTGTCTCTTGATGTTTAGAAAGTAATTTTGCAGAAAATAATACGACGGCAATCTTTGCAATTTCAGAAGGTTGAAAGGTTATACCTATAATAGGAATCCTCAACCACCGACCAGCCCCATTAATGTTTTCACCTCCAAATGCAGCCAAAGCAACTAAACCGGCTGCAATAATAAGAATAAGCCCCACATGTTCATATAGCAATCGCCATGAAAAAAATCTCATTACCCACATAATTCCGAGACCAGAAAGACTCAACCCCAATTGCTTAAAGAAATAATGCCAAGTATTACCATCCTGCTCATAATATGCCAACCTGCCTGTTGATGAAAAAATCACCAAGAGTGAGGTAAGCATTAAAAGAATGATTACACTCAACAAAATAATATCCCCTTTTAATAATCTTTTAGCAAAATCTTTCATACACGCTGTTCATTCAAAGTTTCCGAACTGCCTCTTTAAACAATCGACCTCTATCCTCGTAATTCTTGAATAAATCAAAACTTGCACAGCAAGGAGACAACAACACTGTATCTCCCGGTTTTGCCCATTGCTGAACTGCCTTCATCGCATCATCTAAACTCGCAGTATCAACCACTTCACATAATGGGCTAAATTCCTGCACTAATTTATGATTATCCAACCCCATACAAACCAAAACCTTCACCTTCTCGCGCACCAAGTCAAACAAGACACTGTAATCATTTCCTTTATCCGTTCCTCCTGCAATCCACACAACTGATCCTGTCATACTATCAAGAGCATACCAAGCAGAATCAACATTTGTAGCTTTAGAATCATTAATATAGGTTACACCATCTTTCGTCATAACTGTTTCCAGACGATGCTCTACCTGAGGAAAAGTTTTCAATCCGTCAACTATCTGCTCGTCACTCAAATCCATTTGCATACATGCTAAAATAGCAGCCATTGCATTATAAACATTATGCCGTCCTTTGATTGTTATATCATTTTTATTTATTTGGAATTTCCTGTCATTTAAAATAACTTTTATCCAATCTCCGTCCATCCAGGCAGCACAATTTTCACTTTGCTCCCCATATGTAAAATCGACACATTTAGGCTCGGTTGACAATGTTTTCAGTTTAGTAACAAGGGCGTCACTATCTTTTCCATAAATAAATAGATCTTCTGCACGCATATTATTCAATATACGAAACTTGGAATTTATATAATTCTCAAATTTATGGTCATAACGATCCAAGTGATCTGGTGTGATATTTGTCAACACGGCAATATTTGCTCTAAAACGGAACATTCCATCCAACTGAAAACTTGACAATTCTACAACATACACCTCATGAGCATTCTCTGCCACTTGAGCTGCCAGACTGCGTCCGACATTTCCTGCCAATCCCACATCTAGTCCCGCACGACTTAAAATATGGTGAGTCAATAAAGTTGTTGTCGTCTTCCCATTACTCCCCGTTATACAAATATGCTTGGCAGAAGAATGACGCCCCGCAAATTCAATTTCAGAAATAACCTCGATACCTTCTTCACGCAAACGTACAATCATTGGTACTGTGTCCGGTATTCCAGGACTTTTCACTACAATATCCGCATCAAAAATTCGTTTTTCTGTATGCCCACCTTCCTCAAAATCAAAACCTCCTTCTCTCAATATATTTCTATACGAGTCAGCTAACGTTCCTTTATCTGACAAAAACACTTCATAACCTAATTTACGCCCTAACAAAGCAGCACCGACCCCACTTTCTCCACCTCCCAAAATCACAAGTTTCATAATATACCGGATTTATCTTATTTTTAAAGTAACAATCGTAATCACAGCTAAAATTATTCCAACAATCCAAAAACGAGTTACAATTTTGGGTTCTGGAATTCCCTTCTTTTGGAAATGATGATGCAAAGGAGACATCAAAAAAATCCGACGTCCTTCTCCATATTTCCGTTTCGTATATTTAAAATAACTCACCTGCATGACAACTGATAGATTTTCCATCAAGAAAATTCCACACAAGATAGGTATCAACAACTCCTTATGAATAATAATTGCAAACACGGCAATAATTCCACCTAAAGATAAACTTCCCGTATCTCCCATAAACACTTGAGCCGGATAAGAATTATACCATAAGAAACCAATAGTAGCTCCAATAAAAGCAGATATAAATACAACCAATTCCCCTGAATGAGGGATATACATAATATTCAAATAATCTGCATACACCATATTTCCTGATACATATGCCAAAATGCCCAATGTAGCACCGATAATAGCTGACGTTCCTGTTGCCAACCCATCTACCCCATCGGTCAAATTTGCTCCATTAGATACGGCTGTAATAATAAAAATAGTGACTATAACAAAAAGAATCCAACCTAATGTCTCTGCATGTTTTCCTGCACATGAAGTAAACCAAGCATAATCCATTTCATTATTCTTAAAAAATGGAATAGTCGTTTTAGTGGATTTTATATCTTTTGTAACCATCTGCTGTTTCGTTTCATTTGCAAAACCCTCATCTACAATACTAGTAGTAACTCCAAGTTCTGTAGGCTTTGCCACTTCCCGAATAACCACATCATCACTCACATAAAGAGTCAAACCTACAATTAATCCCAATCCGACCTGCCCTATCACTTTAAAACGCCCTTTTAATCCCTCCTTATGCTTTCGGAACACCTTTATATAATCATCAGCAAAACCGATTAATCCCAACCAGATTGTTGATATAATCATCAGTTGGATATAAATATTGTCCAAACGAGCAAACAATATGACCGGAATTAATATTGCTAACAAAATAATCACCCCGCCCATCGTAGGAGTACCTTTTTTTTCCATTTGTCCCTCTAGACCTAAGTCACGGATTTCTTCTCCGATTTGCTGTCTCTGCAACAAACGGATAACGCGTTTCCCCACAACCGTCGCTATAATCAAAGATAATATAATAGCACAACCTGATCGGAAGGTAATATATTGAAATATACCTGCACCAGGCAAATCCAAACTTTCCAAATACTGAAATAAATGGTATAACATAAGCTAATACTATTAATTATTACAAATGGCTAAAAACCTCATGAACCACTTCTTTGTCATCAAAATGATACTTCACTCCTTTAATTTCCTGATAATTCTCATGACCTTTACCTGCAATCAATACTATATCCCCCGGTTTAGCCAAACCAATGGCAAAACCAATTGCTTCCCGACGGTCGGTAATTGCATTAACACGATCTTTATCCTCAAGCCTAACTCCCACTAACATGTCGTCTATAATACTTTCAGGAACCTCACTTCTCGGATTGTCAGAAGTCAATACCACCCGATCACTGTAGCGACAGGCTGCTTCTGCCATCTCCGGACGTTTCGTTTTATCTCTATCGCCTCCGGCACCGACAACTGTAATCACAATATTCCCCTTTTTCACCACTCCCCTGATTGTTGACAATACATTCTCCAATGCATCCGGAGTATGCGCATAATCCACCACAGCCATCACACCATTATCTGCTAGCAACGTTTCAAAACGTCCGGACACAGGAATCAACATACTAATATATTTCAGTATATCCTCTTTAGCAAATCCTAATAAACACGATGCTGCATAAACAGCTAAGATATTATAAGCATTAAAATCTCCCGTAAATTTAGTCCATACTTCCACTCCATCCAGTTTCAGCAACATCCCATCCAAATGCTTTTCTATAATCTTGCAATTGAAATCTGCTAAACTGCGGCATGAATAAACAAACTTACGAGCTATCGTATTTTGCAACATCACCATCCCATTCTTATCATCCCCATTTGTCAATGCAAAAGCATGTGCAGGCATACCATCAAAAAAAGCTTTTTTGGCTTCAATATAGGCTCTAAATGTTTTATGATAATCCAAATGATCATGTGTAATGTTCGAGAATATTGCACCATCGAAATCCAAACCGGCAATACGTTTTTGATGAATAGAATGCGAACTCACCTCCATAAAACAATATTTACATCCGGCTTCCACCATCTGATACATATATTCATTGATAGACAACGCATCAGGCGTAGTATGGGTAGAGGCGATTTTATCATCTCCAATATAATTACAGACTGTTGATAACAACCCGGCTTTATAACCCGCTAAACGAGCCATTTCATAAAGCAACGTCGCTGTTGTTGTTTTACCATTTGTCCCTGTAACTCCGACTAACTTCATTTTTAAAGAAGGACGCCCGTAATAATTGGAAGCAATGTTTCCCAAAGCCTCCGATGAATCTTCAACCACAATATAAGTCACATTGTCAGACATCTCTTGTGGCAACTCTTCACACACCACTGCGCAACATCCTGCCCCAATAGCCTTACTGATAAAGGCATGTCCATCAACATTTACGCCACGCTGAGCTACAAACAAATCGCCGGATTCAACTTTTCTTGAATCAAAATGCACATGCAAAACCTCTTTATCCATATCTCCACATACAGACCTCACACGCACATCAGCCAATAATTCATTTAATTTCTTCATATCATTATACGGTTTCCACCGCCTCTCTATTTATCATTTTGTCATCTTAATTCAATATGTATATAACTTCCCCTAGGCACATCTTTCCCCGGCTGTAATGACTGAGCCTGCACCATTCCTGCTCCGACCACACCTACTTTCAATCCGGAATTTTCCAATAGAAACAAGGCATCACGTAATCCCATTCCCTTTACATTAGGCACTGTCGTAAAATTAACCGTCCTCGGTTTTACCACAATATTTTCCCCCTCATTACTTGCTGTAACCACCCAATCTGTTTCCTCCACCTCACTCCAACCATCTACATCCATATCTAACTCATCCAAAATCACTTTAAAATCTTCCTTTAATCCATTTTTACATATAGGCAAAGATTTATCAACCTCATATTCCGGTTCTCCATATTGTACATAAGCCATCGAGTATACCTTATCTGCAATCTCTCGAAAAACAGGGGCAGAAACCGTTGTTGCATAATATCCATTACGAGGATTATCAATCACAATTATACATGAATACAATGGCTTATCTGCTGGGAAATACCCAACAAAACTAGCGCGATAACTCTTAGGAATATAACCTCCACCATTAGTTCTTGCAATACGCGAAGTTCCTGTTTTACCGGCAATCCTGTATTTTGTCGTATAAATATTCCTAGCGGTTCCATTTTCTACGACCCCTTCAAGCATTCTCCTAATTCCTGCAAGACTCTTGCGGCTACAGATACGTCCTCCAACCTCTTCTGTATCAAAAGATGCTACTACTTGTCCATGACTACGCACCTCTTTCACCAACCGAGGACGCATCCGTTGTCCATCGTTTGCTATAGCATTATAAAAAGCCAATATCTGTAATGGGGTCAATTTCGATTCATAGCCAAAAGCCATCCATGGCAAACTGATACCAGACCAACTACCATCATCAGAAGGGTATTTTATAAAAGGCTCAGCCTCTCCCGGGAGACAAATACCTGTTTTCTTATTTAATCCCATAGAATACCAGCGATCAACAAACTTTTTTGGTCGATCCTTATAATTATCATACACCAATTTAGCTATTCCATTGGCAGATTTTTCCAACATTTGCTGTACAGTCACTTTACCTAATCCCCCATGAGCCTCACTCAATTGTGTTTTCTTAAAAAGATATTTGCCAGTCTGTCCCAAATCTATCGTATCATCTGGAGTTACAATCCCATCTTCCAACAAAGCAATAAACGAAGCTGCTTTAATAACAGAACCCGGCTCTCCGGCATTGCTAATTGCAAAATTCTGAGACTCAACATACTGACCATCAGCTCCTTTAGCCATATTGGCTATGGCTTTAATATCTCCCGTCTTCACCTCCATCAATATAGCCGAACCATGCGTGGCATTACTCTTTTCCAATTGCTTTTTCAACGCATGCTGCACAATATCCTGATAATCCACATCTATTGTTGTTACAATATCATGTCCATCAATAGGTTCCCGTTCCGGTAACACCATCCATGTACCCGACATCATCCGTTTGATACCTTGCCCTTCCTCTCCCTTCAATTCATTTTCAAAAGCGGCCTCCAAACCAACTCGTCCCTCCCGTATACCTGAAGCAGATTCATTCAAATATCCTATAGTACGCACGGCTAAGTTCACATGAGGTTGTAAGCGTTTATTAAATACTTCCACCTTCAATCCACCCTTATTTTTTCCTAAACGGAAAATAGGGAACTGTCTGATTATCTTCAATTCCGTATGATTAACCCTACGTTTGTTTATCAGCAAATGCCGATTGGGATGCTTGGCACTTCTTGCTCTCGTCAATTTATCCTTATAAAAGCTCTTGCTTCCATCCTTGAAAAACTTTGATAAACAATATGCCAAGCTATCAATATTAGCTTGAAAAATCTCTTTTTTTACAGCAATAGGGTCAAAACGTATTTCATAAAATGGCACAGATGTCGCTAATATACGACCATCATCAGCACAAATATCACCACGATTAGGAGCAAGACTTACCGGCTTTGACGGCACATTGGCAGAAGCCATACTACGCCACTTGCTACCCTCAACAGTCATCACATACATAGCTCGCCCCAAAATCAAAAAACCACAAACAATGACTATTCCAAGGTACACCCCTATGGTTCTATAATTTATATCATCTTTAGCCTTCATGACCAACTCGTCATTTATACAATTTTACCGGTGGTTCCTTACTCTCCTCCAACGTCAACCCTTCTTCCTTTATACGCTTAATCACCTCCGACTGTTTTCTAATAAACATCAAATCAGCCGCAGCTGTAATAGATTCAAAACGCAAATCACGCACTTCACTTTCTAATAAGTTACGTTCTCTATGTAATTTTTCCATAGAATAACCATTCGATATATACCAAACACCCAACACTGTTACAAACAAAACAAACCAACCATTCCGTTTAAACTTATCTGCAACAATTCTCCCTTCCAACAATTCTTTCAAAGAATTCCCGGTTTTTTCGTCTTTTATAGCATCAGTATTTTCTCTATCTTGTGCGCTATGATCCATCATTTCGAACTATGACATTTTCTTTGCAATTCTCAATTTAGCACTTCTCGCCCGTGGATTATCGGCTATTTCCTCCTCAGACGGCACAATAACCTTGCGATTCACCAATTCAAAATTATGGTTAATATGACCAAACAACACATCTTTATCTACTCTACCTTCCACATTACCCGATTTCAGAAAATTTTTAACAATACGATCTTCCAAAGAATGATAAGTGATAACCACCAATCTACCACCGGGCTTCAACACCTCCATTGCCTGCTCCATCATATCCTTCAAAGCATCCAATTCTCCATTCACCTCAATTCTTAAAGCTTGATACACCTTAGCCAAATATTTCTTTTCCTTCATCTTAGGAATACAAGATTCTATTGCCTGATAAAACTCTTCTGAAGTATGCAGTTCCTGAACGCTCCTTGCTTTCACAATCATATCCACCAACCGTTTAGCATTCTCCACCTCTCCATAATTTTTGAATATAGATACCAACTGTTCAGCAGTATAACTATTCAACACCTCTGCTGCTGTCAACTTACTGCGCCGGTTCATTCTCATATCCAACTCAGCATCAAACCGAAAAGAAAAACCTCGCTCAGCCTCATCAAATTCATGAGAAGATACTCCCAAATCAGCTAAAATTCCATCTGCTGTTTCATAGCCATAATACCGCAAAAAATTTTGCAAATACCGGAAATTATGATTTACAAAAATAAAACGGTCATCATCTGGCACATTTGCTAAAGCATCTTCATCTTGGTCAAAGCCTAACAGACATCCTTCAGCATCCAAACGTCTTAGAATCTCACGTGAATGCCCCCCACCCCCAAAAGTCAAATCCAGATATACTCCTCCCGGCTGAAGATCCAATCCATCTACAGACTCATTCAATAAAACTGGTATATGATATTCCGACATAATTATTCCGATTTTCCAAATCCAATATTTCAATTCTCAAATATTTCCTCTGCCAAATCACTCAATTCCTCTGACGTTACAGCAACACGGTCATACTCCTCAACCTCCCACAATTGAATCATTTTATCTTGGCCAGCAAATACCATTTCATTATCTATCCCGACCTCATCCAATAACCTTCTCGGCAAAAGAATACGACCATTCGCATCCATTTCCACTTCTAAAGTTCCCCGACAAAACTCCCGCATAAAAGCAACATGCTTAGCATTAAATAAATTCAATTTAGCCCTTATTCCTGCCAGCATACGCTCCCATTCATCTATTGGATACATGTCAATACACTTTTCGAAGACACTTCTACGCAATACGAACACAGAAAGACCGGCAGCCATCATCTGCTTCCGAAAAGATGCAGGGACAACTACACGACACTTATTATCCATCTTGCCTGTATAATCTCCAATAAAGGTACACATATTAACTTCCTATCTTATATCATCCTAATAGAATCAACTAACAACAAACACATCTACAATCACTTACCCAAACATCCACTCTTTAAAACAACCATTTGATTCGATGATGTAAAATTAAGAAAAATATTTCCCACTTTCAACCACTTTACCCCACTTTATCTCAAATTAATTTATCATCCATATTCTTTCCCCTGTCACGCTTAGCCTATCACAACTTAAACTGGTCCGAAGGATACTGGAAAATTCTTAGATTAAACAAAGGCAATACAGCAAACAGATGGTCAAATAAATCAGACTGCACCTTTTCATATTCAACCCAAGCCTGCCGCGCAGAAAAACAATAAATTTCCAAAGGCACACCTGTTGGGCCAGGTTGCAACTGACGAACCATATGCGTCATATCTTGTGCAATGTCTGGATTTTGAGCTATCCACGCTTCCATATACTCTCGAAAAATACCGATATTGGTCAACTGCTGCTTATCTAAAGGTGTCTCCAAAACATTATTCTTCCGCTCCAGCTCACTCAACTTAGATTTTATATACTCCTTTAATAAATTCGACTTTTTCAACGCTTCCAATTCACCATCACTCAAATAATGAACAGATTGAACATCAATATTAACCGAACGTTTTATCCGTCTTCCATTCGACTCCTGCATTCCCCTCCAATTCGTAAACGACTCAGACACCATTTTATAAGTTGGAATTGTAGATATCGTCTTATCCCAATTCTGCACCTTAACCGTTGTCAAACTTATCTCTCTCACCTCGCCGTCAGCATTCGCAGAAGGCATAACAATCCAGTCCCCTATCGTCACCATTTTATTAACAATCAACTGGACTCCGGCAACAAAGCCCAATATTGCATCCTTAAATATCAACATCAGAACTGCAGCAAAAGCACTAAGCCCCACCAACAGACTCTGTGGATCTTTATCCAAGATGATGCTAAACGAAATAATAAATACAACACTATATACAAATATTTTAATTACCTGTACAAACACTTTAATAGGACGATTCTTAGACACCGGGTAACTGTCATATATCCGATTTGCCCCATCCAACACGGCAGATATCAGAAGAGCAACCGCCAATGCACTCCAAATATTAATCACTTTATAAAACAAAGCACCATACACCCAACCGAACAAATCCGAAACAACCCTGACAACAATCGGCACCACCAACAAGGCAAAATAATTAAAAAAACGCCTGTCAAACATATAATCATCCCAATGAGTAGAGGTCTTTCCCGCCAAATGGACAATCACCTTGGATAACCATTTTTTAGCCACCCAATACACAATCCATGCTATCAGACCCATCACAAGCAAACGTCCACCAGACGTCAAAACATCCGACACCCAAGCAGTGCGAACGCCCAAATACTGCAGAACTTCATTCATATTTACATCTCCCATAACCCTTAGTTTAATATCATTAGTACAACACAAATATACTACATAAAAAAGCATTTTATATTACAGACAGCACAGGATATCAAAAAAAAAGGTACTTTTGCACACAATGAAAATTCAACATAGAAACATATACAAGCTCACACAAGGAATGATTTTCGCCCCATCCCAATGCTGGCGTGAAATTCAGAACAAACACACTGATACAAAGGCTATCACACGCAATTACTTTGTACCGGTTATTACTTTATGCTCGATCCTCTATTTTCCTATCAATCTATTGAACAACCCACTGCTACAAGCCTTCGGACTAGCTATTATAAACTTTGCATCCTCTATAATAGGTCTCAGACTTGCCTATTGGCTTATCCGGGAATTTTTATGCAACAAACTAAACTGCCATGCTGCAACAGCCTTCAATCTCACCATCTACAGTGCGACGGTCTTTTTATTATTCCACAGTTTGGGAGCAGCATTCGGCAACTTATTTATAGGACAACTATTGACTCTTTGCAGCTTTATTTTTATCCGGACATTATATAATGGAATCAATACATTGCTTGACATCCCTACAAATCAAAAAACGAACACATTGATTATAGCCTCTTTAGCAATCATCTGTTTTCCCATCATTATATCTAAACTACTAATGATCATCTTCCGGATTTCGGCAATTAATGTATAAAAAAAACGAGAAACTATGGCAAACGATATAAACATAAGAAACCGCCGTGCATCCTTCGATTATGAATTTCTTGAAGAATATACCGCCGGTATCGTACTGACAGGGACTGAAATAAAATCAATCCGGGCAGGCAAAGCCAGTCTGGTCGATTCTTATTGCTATTTCCACCGTGGAGAATTATGGGTGAAAGGCATGAATATTTCGGAATATAAATTAGGCACTTACTATAATCACGAGGAAAAACGTGAAAGAAAACTTCTTTTGACACACAAAGAACTTGTTAAATTAGAACGAAAAGTCAAAGAATCCGGTCTGACGATTGTACCGGTCAGAGTATTTCTTAATGAAAAAGGTTACGCCAAGATGCGCATAGCCTTGGCAAAAGGTAAAAAAGAATATGACAAACGAGAATCTCTAAAACTAAAGGATGCCAAAAAAGACATGGATCGTGCCATGAAAAGATAAATGCAAAAATTTTCAGATTATAGGTAAATTAATTACCTTCGCATTGTTTGCACAGTACAGATTTTAAACTAAATAAAACAGAAATGTATAACGGAATAAAAACAGTATCATTTGAAGAAGCTGTGAAAGCCGTGAAATCGGGAGACCGTATTCACATTCATAGCGTAGCTTGCGCCCCCCAGGGACTGATTCAAGCACTTTGCGAGCGTGGTCGTGCCGGAGAATTGAAAGATGTAAAATTACAGCACCTCCACACAGAAGGAAGTGCTCCTTATGCAGCACAAGAATTTGAAGGAATTTTCCAATTGGAATCATTCTTCGTTGGCCACAATGTACGTAAAGAGACTCAAGAAGGTTGGGCAGACTATATTCCTGTGCACTTGAGCGAGACACAGAAGATGATTCGCACCGGTGTTACTCCTGTTGATGTAGCCATGATTCAAGTATGTCCGCCGGACAAACACGGATATGTATCAATGGGAACCTCTGTAGACGCAACTTTAGCAGCTGTACAGAATGCCAAAACAGTTATCGCTGTTATCAATCCGAATGTTCCACGTGCATGGGGAGATGCCATCATCAAACTATCGGATATTGATATCTTCTGCGAAGATAATACTCCTTTGATTGAAGCAAAACCGGCCCAACCGTCAGAACAGGATATCCAGATCGGTAAAAACTGTGCTGCCCTTATTGAGGACGGAGCTTGTTTGCAAATGGGTATCGGAGCTATTCCTAATGCAGTGTTATCTCAATTGGGCAACCACAAAAACCTGGGTATCCACACAGAGATGTTTGCTGACGGAGTACTTCCTCTTTATTATAAAGGCGTTATCAACAACCTCAACAAGAAATTTGACAAAGGTAAAATCGTATCAACCTTCTTGATGGGTTCTAAAGAAGTTTATGACTTTATTGATGACAACCCAGCAGTAGCCATGATGGATGTCGGTTATACCAATGATCCGTTCATCATTGCACAACAGCCTAAAATGACAGCTATTAACTCTGCTCTTTCCATCGACTTGACCGGACAGGTGAATGCAGATTCTTTAGGATGCAAATTCTATAGCGGTTGCGGAGGACAGTTGGACTTCATCCGCGGAGCTGCTGCCAGCGAAGGCGGAAAACCAATCATCGCCATGCCGGCAGTGACAGCTAAAGGTATCAGCAAAATCAGTCCTACTCTCATGACCGGAGCCGGTGTTGTTACCACTCGCTTTGATGTTCACTATGTAGTAACTGAATTCGGAGCTGTTGACTTATATGGCAAAACACTGCAAGAACGTGCAAAAGCATTGATTTCCATTGCAGCACCTCAGTGCCGCGAAGAATTGGACAAAGCTGCTTTTGAACGCTTCGGAAGCCACTTCCATTTCGTAAAGAAATAATTTAAAAAAAACGATTAGCGGGCTTTGTCCCGCTAATCTTCTTATTAACCAAAGCTCTTCAAATACTCCCCCAATGAATTGGAATCAATTAATATCAACACACCGCTATCATCCGGGAAACACCACCTCATTATTCCACTCGCATGATCGATCTCAATTTCAAAGAGATTATGACCGTTTGATATTTTCATCACCATTCCGCCGCTTACAAAACAAGACACAAGTATTTCCTTTACCAGGTAATATATTTGTACACAACAGACTGACACATAGCCTTGAAGTTGCCAGTGTCGGACGTTCATTGGGAAATAAGATAAGTCAGTTTCTCAAACAAAAACATGTCAATTTAGAGAATCCGGAATTACTGGAAGAGATTGGTACCATCGTCAGCACGGGCTGTTTGGCACACGACTTGGGAAATCCTCCTTTCGGTCATTCAGGAGAAGAAGCCATTTCCTATTTCTTCAGTGAAGGAGAAGGCAACTACTTAAAAAAACTCCTTTCAGATGAAGAATGGAACGATTTATGTCACTTTGAAGGAAATGCCAACACATTCCGGTTGCTCACTCATAGTTTCAACGGACGTCGCCCCGGAGGCTATACAATGACTTATACAACGCTTGCATCTATCGTTAAATATCCCCATGAATCCACCAAAGCAAATCCAAAAGGATTTAAATACGGATTTTTTCAAAGTGAAAAAGACATATACAAACTCGTTGCCGAAGTATTAGGCATTAAACAGTTGAATGATCATCCCTTGCAATATGCCCGCCATCCTTTGGTATACTTGGTTGAAGCAGCCGATGATATCTGCTATCAGATCATGGACATAGAAGATTCTCACAAACTACGAATCCTGTCCTATGATGAAACAGTAAACATCTTGGAAAGTTTCTATGATAAAAGCCTTGACAAAGAAGATCTGAAAATTATCAACAAAACTTTTAAAACCGTCACTGACAAAAACGAACGGATTGCGTTTTTACGCGCAGGCATCATCAACAAACTGATTAACGCATGCACGGATGTTTTCATCAACAATTATGATGCTATCATGGAAGGGCAATTTAACAATGCTCTCATAAAACAAGTTGAAGGAACAAACAAAACGGCTTATGAAGCCTGTACGAAGCTTGCATACGAACGCATTTACCATACCAGTATTGTCACTCAAATTCAAATTGCAGGTTTTAAGATACTAGGCACAATCCTAAAAGAATATACAGATGCAGTCCTAAAGCCGGGAACCTACTATGCACGCAACTTATTATCCATCATGCCAGAACAATACAAAGTGAGCAAAGACGATTCCATGTACACAAAGATACAAACGGTAGTAGATTATGTATCTGGTATGACAGACTCCTATGCACTGAATCTTTATAGAAAAATCAAAGGTATCGACTTACCGGAAATACGGTAAAACTATGGTATCAATCTATTTTAAAAATTATCCAATATAATAAAATAGGCTCGTCTTTTAAATAATTTCGAAGAGACTCTATAGCTCTAGCTTTATATGTTTTCACCGTACTTACTGAAATATTCATCTCTACAGCAATTTCAGCAACGCTTCTTTCTGCCAATAAAAACAAAATTACTTCTTGACACTTTTGAGGCAATACATTAATTGCATTATATAATTGATTACCAACTTCTTCTTCTAACAACAACTCACAAAACACGTCCTCAGCAACATATCGTTGACTTTCTAATATACGCTGTCTATTCTTTATATTTCTAATAACATTTAATGTACGATTATGCACTGATGTATACAATAAACTATGTAAACTGGAAGAAGAAGTTACTTTTTTGCGAATTTGCCAAATTCGTTGTATTACCTCAATAACAATATCTTCTGCTTCCATTTGCTCTAATCCATGCCGCATTGAAAAAGAAACTAATACTTTATAATAGCAATGAAATATTTTTTCTAAAACACTTTCATGCCCCTCAATAAAATTTTGGAAATCTTCTTCTGTTAAAAATGTTACCATCGCCAAAGGCAAGTTTATTAAATCTATCTAAATGCAAAAATATCATTTCCTCTTTATATGTAGGCAAAATATAAAAAATAATATCACTTGTACCTTATTTCAAACATCGAAATTCCAATTATTGCGAAATGGAATTTCAATGTTTGAAATACTAACTAATTTATAATTTATGATTTCGTACGTCTCTTAAACCATCCTGCAACAATCTCAATTCACTATCATATACTCTTTTCATATCTTTCGGCCAAGTTTCTATACCAGGCAGTGCCTTTCTACTCTTGATTGCCCTTTCTAAATATTTAATTGCTAATTTTTCTTGATGACAACGAACAAATAATGCTGCACAATCAAGTTGTAATGCTGCACAATACGGATTTAATCTACTTAGATATTCCAACCATTTTACACATAATTTTTTATGAACTTTATCTGAAGGTACTAAACGCCAATAGTAATCTATACATTCTGTCATATATTGACCAAATAAAGCATGTTCTTTAAATAAAGCATCACCAACAAAAGCCGATACACTAAGAACCTGTTCTAACACAGCCCTACGTTTAGCTATTGTATCTAATGGGAACTGAGCCTCTATTTGTTCCATATACTTCTCCATTAATTGAACAAATTGCACATCATTATTACGATTCTTCTTCTGAAACATTAAGGCTAACAAATCTTCCGAGGCAAAATATAAACCTCTACCTTCAATTATATTGATATCACCATCTAATGACCGAGGTAAAACTGCAAAATTCCTTTTTAAAGATAACAATTCCTTAAAACGATTCCAATCTCCATTTTCAATACTTGCATTAAAAAACATTGTCATTTTAAACTGCAAAGGGAAAGTAAAAACAAAATCAAATTCCGCACTCTGTTGCCCCATCTTAACCCTTCCTTCAATTAACCGTTGCAGCAACGAGTAATCGTAATTATCAACTGCTAATCCTTCTTCAAAAAGTTTGCCTGTTTCTTGAGCAAACAAGAGACTATCTGGCAATGCCATCAAATAACGACTCATAACCCTCTTTTTCTCATACTGAGGACATAATTCATAATAAGCTTTCAACAAATTGATATCATTACTTCCGTTTTTATATGCACTTTCCATTTTTTCCCATCCTCCAAACTCAGCACATACATTTACTCTATTAGCTTCTTCTAAAAATTCATTTACATCTTTTGCTCCACTAAAACGATATAAAAGTTTTCCATCTTCATCTAAATACAAACATGTCGGATAACCTTTAATTCCATATTTTTTTACAATTTCTGGTCCTTCTCCCTTTTCCCCATCCAACTTATAACAAATAAAATTAGCATTATAATATTTCCCAACTTGCTCATCTGGAAAAATATTTTTTTCCATCAATTTACAAGGTCCACACCATTCCGTATAAATATCAACAAATACAACTTTCTTTTTTTGCTTAGCCTCAGCCAAAACATCACTCCAACTTCCTGAGAAAAAAGAAATTCCTTGAGCATATACAACACTCACGAATAACATGTTTACTAATAATACAATAATTTTTTTCATAGTATTTAATTATTTTGTCCAACAAAAGCAAAATTTGATTTCCAAGCTAAACGCCCTACACAATGTTCCAACACCCATCGCATCCGTTTACATTGCTCTTTAGATACAGAACTATGAACTCCTCGAGGATCATCCATTATATTTTCCGCTCGAAAATAACAACCATTAGCCTCTTTATACCATGTTTTATTTCCTCCAATTGCATTTATATCTGGGAAATAATTATGGGTATCGAAACAATAGTCTGTACCTGCTGCACTAGCATAAGTACAAGTAGCTAATAATCCTAAATATCTTCCAATATAATAACCCAACTCATTATTAACTGGTTTATCATCATCATTAAAAAAACCACGACTCATATTATCCAATTCTTGCAGTTTAAAAATTATTCCAACTTCCCTTGCTAACAATACCTCATCTTGATATTTATTACAAATCAGACCATCTAAAACATCACCTGTTTCAGGCAATACATAAGCAGGGACACATAATTCACTAATATTATTAGCAAAATCACCAACTTTTGACTCTCGATCAGAAATCAACCAAATATTCATATATTGATCAGGATTCCATATTAAATGTTGACTGCTTAAAAAATCTTCATATTGATTATCAATTGATATATTTTCTACGGTCAAGCGATTAATTCCAGGTTCAGACATCACTTTCCCATATTGATCATAAATTGCTGCCTTTAATTGAATATGAGTATTAACACCAACCGGATTATTGGTCAATATACCACTAAACATATTGTTTAACTTATCTAATACCAGCTCTATTTGTTCCTGTTTATAAGCTCCTCCAAACGATTCAATATCATCATTTGTCTGAATAATATGAAAAACAACAGGAATCACTATATCTGATTGGTAAACATCCTCCAGTGGTTCAATTATTTTAAAAGATATAGCATTAGATTCCAAATCAGAATCTTTCACCTTCATTGTTATATTTACAATTTCCCCAACACGAGAAAGGTCATTAGTTGAAAAACTCGGAGAAAACACCTCTCCTGATTCTGATACAAATTCCAAACAATCATAATCAATTCTAGATGCAGGAATCTGATTTTTATCTTTAGTAAACAACTTTGGCACAAATTCCAATTTAGCATTACCATCAGCTAATATCATCACATGATTAGCCGTCAATGCAACACTATCAATGCTACTTATTTCCATTTTACCATTATCATGATAATCCAAATTATCTGGAGCACAAGAGTAAAACATCAATACAAATGTCCAACTCATAATAACCAATCTTATCATATTTCTATTCATAACCATATCATTAAATTATAATACAATCCGATCCCAACCTGGAGTTTGAACCATATTCTTATTTAGTTCGAGTTCTTTTGCAGGAATAGGAAAACAATACCTAAAATCATCAGATTCCAATACATATCGTTCACCATTCACAATACGTTCCATCGATACTCCCAAACGTTTCATATCCAACCAACGAAAATCATTTTCCATATAGAATTCTCTTATCCTCTCATCCAAAATGGCCTGCAATAAAGTTTCTTCATCTGCAGGAATATCTTCTTTTTCTGTATAACGTGCGTCACAAAACTCTCTCAAAACATTCTGTGCATCTGATACTTTTCCCATTCGAACAAGAGCTTCTGCTTTTATCAAATACATCTCAGCTAAACGAAATAATATCACACACCCATAACTTGCTCCAAATGTAGGACGCCCCAAAAGACTATATTTATCACTACGAGTACCATCCTCACTAAACCAAGCCATACGACGAATATCCGTACTTTTAAATTTATCATAATACGCCGAGTTCACATAGCCATCTACAATACCATCATAGTATGCATACGGAAAATCACAGATACCCGTATAATAACTACTTACAACTCTAAAACAAAATTCATCATTTTCAATCATCCGTATATTATAACTATCAAACATCATTTTCAATACTTCTACCGAATTTGCCAAATGCTTTCCACGCATAGCTTCCGATGCATACTTTTCTGCGTTTACCCAATCAGAATCTTCAGCAGCTGCCGACATCGCTTTCCAAGTATATATACTCGCCAACATCGCACAAACAAAATCATAGCGATATGCACAATTCCAGTTATTGGAGGCTGTCAACTCCAATAATCTCAAAACTTCATCACAATCATTCAAAATTTGCTCAAACACCTCTGTTTGAGTCCTACGTTTGGGCATTGCCGTACCAACATCCTGCTCTGGTGTTAGATAAACAGGAACACCATATATATCATCCTTATAGGGAGCATAATATTGTAACAATTTAAAATAAGAAAATGCTCTCCACACTAAAGCCTCCCCTTTTACATAATTACGTAAATCTTCATCTGTGCCATCGGCTTCTGCGATACCAGAAATAATTAAATTAATCGGACCTAAAAACTGATAATAACGTTGCCAAGCATAGGAATCTGTCATTCGCCAAGTCAACATATTTTTGCCGTTCATGGTATACTTACCATTAACTTTATCATAAACTGTCGAATAATTAGTTGACAAATTTGTCTCTCCGGTATAAACACCCAAATTTAAAGCAACATCAAATAATGGAAATGTATAAGCATCAATTCCAAATATCTTCTCTTGCTGTATATTATACTCCTTTAATAACCGCATATAACTTGCCATGATATCACGATAATCTTCTATAGTACTAACTACTTTCTGGTCTTTCGGCTTCAAATCCAAAAACTTATCACAAGACATCAAAAACAAACTGCAGACAATCAATAATCTTGTACATATCTTTTTCATAATATTCTTACTTAAAATCCAATAGTCAATTTAAAATTAAATTCACGAGCAACAGGATAAGAAAAAGCCAATCCTGAAGCGACATCCAAACCTCTATATTGAGTAAATGTCAATAAATTCCGAGCACTAAATCCTAATGTCAAATTCTTCATCCTACACTTCTTTACTAATTCTGAAGGGAAACGATAACTAATAGATAAATTAGTCATTCTCAGATAATTACCCTTCGAATACATATTTGAAGTACAAGTAGCCGCCCAAAAATCATTAGATGATGTTGTAAACCGTGCAACATCTGTAATATCTCCAGGAAATTGCCAATAATACAAATACTTCTTTTCACGGTTAGTTGCCGATACATTCAAATCTGATGAATATCCTAAAGCAGCCCTATCAGCATTTGCTTCGTTATTAGGAGCATTTTGATAATCATTAAAATTTTCGATTATATGTCCAGCTTTAAATGTCCATGATGTTGTAAATTCAATACCTTTATATCGTAAATAAGTATTAAATCCACCAACATATTTGGGATTTGAACGTCCTAAATATTGCATAGAAGGCATAAAATAAGCCGGAGTAAAATCATTCCCACGATTATAATCTACATAATCAGGAATTGAATTCAAATCAGTAATTATAGCTTCATACTCTTCTTTTGTTCTACCGGTATATGAATTCCAACCATCCAAAACCTTTGCATAAGCTCTTTTACCTTCTTCTGTCAAATAATACTGCGGATTACCTGTTTGGGGATTAACTCCAGCAAATTTCCAACCATACACACTTCCCGTCTCACGACCAACTAAATTAATTTCACCACCTTGTGAAACAGCACTTTTAGTCGCCTCTTGCCAAGTTTTGTAATTATAATGCGACTTTTTAATCACATTTTTATTTCTTGCTATATTAAAAGAAGTACTGAATGAAAAATCATTATTGTTAATCCATCTGATATTAGCATAAAATTCCCAACCGCTGTTCTCAACTATACCACCATTAGCCTTTACTGATGTCCGTCCTGTTGAATAAGGCACCTCCAAATCTTCCAAAACATCTTCTGTGCGATTAGAATAATAATCCAAGGTCATATTAATACGATTTTTAAACAAAGACATATCTAATCCTATATTACGGTCACGTTTCTTTTCCCATCCAACTGTGGGATTAGGATACGTAAAATCAGTTGCATAACGATTACCTTGATAAGTATTACTACCAAAAGAAATTGTAGAAAAAGGATAAGCAGTACGATCAATATTACCTGTATAACCATAGGAACCTCTTATTGATAACTCACTTACAACAGAATTCTCAAAAAATTTCTCTCTATGTAAATTATATCGTATTCCTATAGACCATAAAGGAGTAAAACGATTAGAATTTCCTATAACATCTGCACCATCTGCTCTATAATTAAAATTAAAAATATAGCGATCTTTATAGCCATAACGCAATGAAGTCAAAAATGAAACACTACGATCCTGACCATCAGTAGTATTGAACATAGTTCTTATAGAAGATACCATATTTTCATACGGAACATCTATATCAAAAGTAGGAACTCCTGTTATTCTGTAATCCCCTGAATAAATTGGCGAAGTATAGCCAAAATTAGAAAACTTTTTCGACATCACTTCGTTTGCTAATAATATACTAAACAGATGATCTTTCTTTATATTAAAAGAATAGTCGATTTGATTACGAATAGACCAACTGAAATTTTTTCCTGAATTTTCAGATAATTCCCCATTATCATAACCATCAGGCATCAATTCATAATCCCGATAAGCATTCCTTCCAAACATTTCATTTTTCCAAGAAGTATAAGTTCCTGGCTCTACCTCTATTGTTTCCGTATTATAACTTATCCCCTTTCTCACAATTGATTCTACAGATAATCCAGGAATTATTTCATAACGTACATTAAACGTCAATTCAACATCTGAACCATCTTGTTTTTTACGAGTATCTCTCATTTCTCGCAAAATATTAAACTGATCATATACATATCCAGATGCTCTTGCCGTTGTATAATTGTTACTTAAATAACTCAGATCAAAAGCATAATTCCCCTCTACATCATAAGGACGCTCATAAGGATTAGCAAACATTGCATATGTAAACGGATCAATTAGTGAAGCATTGTCACGATTTTTACGCACATTTGCAGAAATATTTAATGCTATAATCAATTTTTTTATGGGACGATAATCCAATTTCATTAACAACCCTGCATTCTGATATTTATTTGAAATCAAAATACCGTTTTTTTCCTGAAAATTCACTGCAGTATAATACATCAACTCCTCAGAACCACCTCTCAAACTAACATTGTGCGAATGAGAGTGAGCTGTCCGAAATAATACATCAAACCAATTTGTATTTGTGTTTTTTAATCTTTGTAACTCAGCAGTATATTCACTTGGCAGCATATACCCGTCTACACTTCTTTTAAACATATATCCACCCCTACCAGTAAGGTATGCATAATCTAAACCAAAATTATTTATAATTGATTGTTCATAAGCTAACTTTTCCTCAGAATTCATAAAATCTAAACGATTGGAAGGTGCTATGCCACATTCATATGTCCCACTATAATTTACAAGAGTTTTAGATCGAAACCCTTTCTTGGTCGTAATGACAATCACACCATTAGCAGCTCTTGCTCCATAAATTGCTGCGGCAGAAGCATCTTTTAATATACTAATTGATTCTATATCATCAGGCATAATATTTCCAATGCCATCTTGCATAATTGTTCCAGCATAGTCCCCTGTATTATTTTGAGGAACTCCAGATGTCATTGGCAGTCCATCTACGATCCATAAAGGTTCGGTATTACCACTTAAATTATTCTCACCTCGTATCGTTATCTTAGCACGAGTTCCTGGAGCTCCTGAAATAGTTGTACTATTTAAACCGGCCACCATCCCTTCTAGAATACGATCAATAGAAGTAATTCCCTGCATCTTTAAATCTTTTGCAGTCACAACAGTAGCACTACCAGTCATATGTTCTTTACGTATCGTTTCCATTCCTGTTACAACAACCTCATCCAAAGCTTCTGCGCCTTCCTCCATAATAATCCGTACTTCTTTATTAGGATTTACAACCTTATATTCTTGCGTTTCCATACCGATAAAAGAAAATAAGAGAACAGGCACACTAGCACTTTGAGGAATACGAAAAGTAAAATGCCCACTCAAATCTGTTGCAACTCCAAGTGTTGTCCCTTTCAATATTACAGACACTCCAGGTAAAGGATTATTCTTACTATCAACTACTATTCCTGACAATGTATAATAATTCTCTTTTATTTGCTGATTATCCTGTTTTTTTTGAAGAATTACGATTTTATCTTTTATAACAAAATCAATATTCAAATCACTCAAGAAAGCCTTTAATGCCGTTTGTATGTCAACATCTAAAATTTTAACAGATACTTTTAGCTTATCATTAATTTCCCTTGCATTATAAACAAAATCAAAAGAAGTTTGCTCCTTTATTTTTTCCAATACATTTCTAATCTCAACATCTTGCAAATCCAATGTTACTTTTACTAATTGTTGAGCAGACTCTACATTAACAATCGTATTTGCCGATAAATCCATCCAGCAGATACACAATATTATATACAAGCCCTTTCTAAAAATAGGCAATATACTTTGTTTATTCATAATTTCATCTTTTATAAAATAATTCTATCTAATTTGAGGATTTGATATAACTGCAGGACATTTTACATCAATCAACAACGTTGGATTAATTGTAGAAGTAACTGTATACCCTTCAAACCACTCTTCTGCAAACAAAGAAATTGGAGTATACTTTTTATAACGAATAATTCCTTGAACTCCGTTTCCTGTTTCAAACAAAACAAAACCAGGCTTAAAATCATGAATAGGAATCTCTACATTTTCTTCCTTAATTTCAAATGCAAGCCCTGTCTCCTCTAATTTTTCAAAATCAGCATCTGTAAACGATTCTGGCATTTTCATATATTTGGTATGGCATGGAAATTCATATTGATGCCACAACCATTGACGCATATAAATAGGAGATTCAAAACAAAAAACCTCTTTATTTCTATCCCAATACAATGCTATATCAACGATACTACGATTGCTAGAACGAACATGCTGGGTTTTACCTGTCATTGTCGACAAAAAGGCTTTACCTTCTTCATCTAGTATATAACTTTCCAAAACCTCTCCTAAATAATCTTCTTTTGTATAAACCGAATCCAATAATCCTGTCAATACAATATCATTATATGCTGCAAATGCAATTTGTGATATTTTTTTCAATTGCAAAGGACCATAATATTCTGCGGAAACATCTCCACCAAAACTAGTTTTTCCTGAAAACTCAATTTTATAATTATCACCTATTTTTTCCACAACAACCTCACCTTCTATTAATTCCGCAGGAACAGTTTTATCTGCAGAAGAATCATATTCTGATGAACAATATCCTAAAAATGTATAGGCTTTTTTATCTAAATCAAAAACATATTTTCCAGGAATCAATTTATCTTTATCAGGAGACGATAAATGCAAAGATATACATGCCGCTTTCCCTTGGATTTCTCCTATTTGCTCATCCAACACAATTCCGTCTTCATAAAAAGATACGATAAAATTTCCTGTTTCTATTTTTTCATTCCCCACAGTGAATCCTTCTACAAGATCTGAAATTTCCTCTCCATTCTCATTTACATATACATCCTGCCAAGAAAATGGTATCGTTGAAACAACAACATTAGGATTATTTTGCCAAATAACTCCATAGTCAATGGCATACTTAGCTCCATACATTTGAAGTAGCCTATCAGTAGGTATTTCATCATCTGATGATGAACAAGCATATAGCCTGAATAATTCATAGTCTCCACAAAAAAGAGAACGCCCTTCTTGTATATTT
>CAMDJC010000036.1:0-34949 GCA_945900015.1 uncultured Odoribacter sp.
GAGGGAAAAGCACTGTTTGCTTGGGATTGTAAGGACGATAATGTATCTTTGTCATAGTTAAAATCTTATGCGTAAAGATACTAAATCTTTAGGTAATGACAAAGCCCCTGCTTGTGAAAGTCGGGACTTTGTGCATAAAAAAAAGAAGGTGTGTATTTTGACACACCCCCATCTTTTTGTTGGAAATGGGCGGTAGCACACTCGCGCGTAGAGTAACTTTCTGAATCTCTTACTTTTTTGATGAAAAAGTGATGAGAAAATTTGGTGAGGATAAAAATAGTATGTACATTTGCACTCCATTTTGGAGAAAAGTATAATTAAATTTTAAAAGAGTACTTGTAATGCCTACTATTCAACAGTTAGTAAGAAAAGGAAGAGTAAAGATCGAGGATAAGAGTAAAGCGCCTGCTTTGGATTCTTGTCCGCAGAAAAGAGGAGTATGTGTACGTGTTTACACAACAACTCCGAAAAAACCGAACTCAGCAATGAGAAAGGTTGCCCGTGTTAGATTGACAAACGGTAAAGAAGTGAATGCTTATATTCCGGGAGAAGGTCACAACCTGCAGGAGCACTCAATTGTGTTGATCCGTGGTGGACGTGTAAAGGACCTTCCGGGTGTACGTTATCACTTGGTTCGTGGTACCTTGGATGCTGCCGGAGTTGCAGGACGTTGTCAGGGTCGTTCTAAGTACGGAGCTAAGAGACCGAAACCGGGTCAGGCAGCTGCTGCACCTGCTAAAGGCAAGAAAAAGTAAAAATTAGTGATTAACAGGAATTGTGTTTATGAAGCGTTCCCGAAAAACAGTTGAGTAAATGGTTGTGAAACCGTTGAAGACCGAGAATGAGGGCAGCTTGACGAACAAATTCGTAAACGAAAAGAGATGAGAAAAACAAAACCAAAGAAGAGAGTCCTGTTACCGGATCCAAAATTCAATGATGTACTGGTGACGAGGTTTGTTAATGACCTGATGGTGGACGGTAAAAAGACTGTTGCGTTCAAAATCTTTTATGACGCACTGGATATCGTTGAAGAAAAAATGGCTAAAAAAGAAGAGAAATCTGCTCTGGAAATCTGGAAGCAAGCATTGGAAAATATTACTCCGCAGGTGGAGGTGAAAAGTCGCCGCGTTGGTGGTGCTACTTTCCAGGTGCCGACCGAAATCAATCCGGCTCGTAAAAGAGCAATTTCTGTAAAAAATATGATTCTTTACTCCCGCAAGAGAAGCGGACACAGCATGGCTGAAAAACTTTCTGCTGAAATTATGGCTGCTTACAAGGAAGAGGGTGCTGCTTTCAAGAAGAAAGAAGATACTCACCGTATGGCTGAGGCTAACCGGGCATTTGCACATTTCAGATTTTAATATAGAAGGAGTAGAAACGACCAATGGCAAAAAGAGATTTACATTACACTAGAAATATCGGTATCATGGCTCACATTGATGCCGGTAAGACCACAACGACCGAGCGTATCCTTTATTTTACAGGTGTAAACCATAAAATTGGAGAAACTCATGATGGTTCAGCAACAATGGACTGGATGGTTCAGGAGCAGGAAAGAGGTATTACCATTACTTCTGCTGCAACAACTTGTTTCTGGAAATATCAGGGTCATGACTACAAAATCAATATTATTGACACCCCGGGACACGTTGACTTCACTGTTGAGGTAGAGCGTTCTTTGCGTGTATTGGATGGTGCTGTTGCATTGTTCTGTGCTGTAGGTGGTGTTGAGGCTCAGTCTGAGACTGTATGGCGTCAGGCTAATAAATACGGTGTTCCGAGAATTGCTTTCGTGAATAAGATGGACCGTTCTGGTGCAGATTTTTTTAAGGCAGTTCGCGAAATTAAAGAAAAATTAGGCGCAAATCCTGTTCCTTTGGTATTGCCGATTGGTGCAGAGGAAACTTATCAGGGTATTGTTGACCTTGTTGAGATGAAGGCTTATGTTTGGGAAAATGGTGCTATGGAAGCAACTGTAAAAGAAGTTCCCGAAAATATGTTGGCTGAAGCTCAGGAATGGAGAGAAAAATTGGTGGAGGCTGCTGCTGTTCAGGATGAAGCTTTGATGGAACGTTTCTTTGAAGATCCGGATTCTATCACAGTTGAAGACTTGAAGGCTGTTATCCGTAAGGCTGTTATTGCTATGGATTTCTGCCCGGTTATGTGCGGTTCTTCATTTAAGAATAAAGGTGTTCAGAATTTGTTGGATGCTGTTATTGCTTATTTGCCTAATCCGCTGGATATTCCGAATAGCAAAGGTACAGATCCTCGTACTGGCGAAGAGGTGCATTTCCCGGTTGATCCGGAAGCTCCGCTGTCTGCTTTGGCATTTAAGATTGCTACTGACCCATTTGTTGGACGTCTGTGCTATACTCGTATTTACTCTGGTAAAATCGAAGCAGGTTCGTATGTTTACGTTCCTCGTACAGATAAAAAAGAGCGTATTTCTCGCTTGTTCCAGATGCACTCAAACAAACAGCAACCGAAAGATGTATTGGAAGCTGGAGATATCTGTGCCTGCGTAGGTTTTAAAGATATCCGTACTGGAGATACCTTGTGTTCTGAGGAAAAACCAATTGTATTGGAAAGTATGACCTTCCCGGAACCGGTGATTGGTATTGCTATTGAGCCGTTGACTCAAAAAGATACTGACAAATTGGGTATGGCATTGGCAAAATTGGCTGAGGAAGACCCAACATTCCGTGTTAAGACTGATGAAGATTCAGGTCAGACCGTTATCAGCGGTATGGGTGAGTTGCACTTGGATATTATTATCGACCGTTTGCGTCGTGAGTTTAAGGTAGAATGTAACCAAGGAGCTCCTCAGGTTTCTTACAAAGAAGCTATCACTACTGCTGTTGAACACCGTCATGTATTTAAGAAACAGTCTGGTGGTCGTGGTAAGTTTGCAGATATTATCTTCCGTATGGAGCCGGCAGAAGAAGGCAAAGAGGGCTTGACATTCGTTAATGAAGTGAAAGGTGGTAATATTCCGAAGGAATTTATCCCGTCTGTAGAAAAAGGATTCAAAGAGGCTATGCAGAACGGTGTTTTGGCAGGCTATTCTTTGGAAGCTTTGAAGATTACTTTGATGGATGGTTCTTTCCACCCGGTAGACTCTGATGCATTGTCTTTCGAAATGGCTGCTAAGATTGGTTACAAAGAAGCTGCTCAGAAAGCAAGACCGGTATTGTTGGAGCCGATTATGAAGTTGGAAGTTGTAACTCCGGAAGACTTTATGGGTGATATCATTGCTGACTTGAATCGTCGTCGTGGTCAGGTAGAAAGCATGGATTCACGTATCGGTGCACGTGTTATCACAGCAAAAGTGCCATTGGCAGAACAATTCGGTTATGTAACTGTTTTGCGTACTTTGTCTTCTGGACGTGCTAGTTCTTCAATGGAATTCTCTCACTATGCAGAAGTTCCTAAGAATATCGCTAAGGAAGTAGTGGAAAAAGCTAACGGACGTGTGGATTTAATCTAAAAAATTAATGTCGGGAGGGGGCTCCCTTCTCGACCGCTTAAATATAATAAACTAAAAACATGAGCCAAAAAATCAGAATTAAGTTAAAATCTTACGATCACAACTTGGTAGACAAGTCGGCAGAGAAGATTGTTAAGACAGTGAAGGCTACAGGTGCAGTGGTAAGCGGCCCGATACCTCTTCCTACTCACAAAGGAGTGTTTACTGTTAACCGCTCTACTTTCGTAAACAAGAAGAGCCGCGAACAATTTTTGTTATGCACTTTCAAACGTCTGATCGATATTTACAGCTCAACAGCTGGAACCATCGACGCACTGATGAAGCTTGAATTACCGAGCGGTGTAGAAGTAGAGATTAAAGTGTAGTTAACGGCGAGACCCTATGTCGTTAAGATCAAGAATTAACCTATTAAAAAAGAAATGAAATTACCAGGTTTAATTGGAAAAAAAGTCGGAATGACTTCCGTTTTCAGTGTTGAGGGGAAAAGTATCCCATGCACTGTTATTGAATGCGGTCCATGTGTCGTAACTCAGGTGAAAACCTTAGAAAAAGATGGTTACGAAGCATTGCAGTTGGGTTTTGATGAGAAAAAAGAAAAACACACTAGCAAGCAGCTAAGTGGACACTTTAAGAAAGCAGGCACAACTCCGAAACGTAAACTCGTTGAGTTTGCTGGATTTGCTGAAGAACACAAGTTGGGTGACGTTATTGATGTAACAATGCTTGAGGGCGTTTCTTATATCGATGTTATCGGTACCTCTAAAGGAAAAGGTTATCAGGGCGTTGTGAAACGTCATGGATTCGGTGGAGTAGGTCAGACTACTCACGGTCAGCATAACCGTACTAGAAAACCGGGTTCTATCGGAGCATGTTCTACTCCGGCACGTGTTTTCAAAGGTATGCGCATGGGTGGCCGTATGGGCGGTGACAGAGTTACTGTTGAGAACTTGGAAGTTTTGAAAGTAATTCCTGAAAATAATTTGTTGTTGGTGAAGGGTTCTGTTCCCGGATCTAAAGGTTCATACGTAATTATTCAGAAGTAATGGAGTTAAGTGTACTAAACATTGCCGGACAAGAGACCGGCAGAAAGGTAGTGTTAAATGACGCTATCTTTGGAATTCAGCCGAATGAGCACGCTATCTATCTTGACGTAAAACAGTTCTTGGCCAACAACCGTCAGGGAACTCACAAGTCAAAACAGAGAAACGAAATTTCCGGTAGTACTAAAAAGTTGAAAAAACAAAAAGGAACCGGTGGCGCTCGTGCAGGTAGTATTAAGAATCCTGAGTTCAGAGGAGGAGGTCGTGTATTTGGTCCCGTACCAAGAGACTACAGCTTCAAACTGAACAAGAAATTGAAGAGATTGGCTCGTAAGTCAGCTTTGTCTGTAAAAGCAAGTGCAAATGCTGTAAAAGTCGTTGAAGACTTCACCTTCGAAGCTCCGAAAACTAAAGAGATGGTTGCTGTAATCAACAATCTGAATGTAAACAACGGTCGTCTGTTGTTGGTTTTGGGTAACGGAGTGAATGAAAACGTATTGCTGTCTGCTCGCAATTTGCAGAATGTTGAAGTAATGAGAGTAAGCGACATCGCAACTTACAACGTGATGAAGGCTAAGAACCTTGTTTTGGTTGAAAGTTCTGTGGAGGGCCTTAACGAAATGTTCAATCTTAACTAATAAAAGAAGAGATGGAAATTATTATTAAGCCCGTTTTAACGGAAAAGATGACAACGCTTACCGACAAACAAAACAAAGTTGCGTTTGTGGTAGCCAAAGATGCGAACAAGATTGAGATAAAGAAAGCAGTTGAAGCAATGTACGGTGTGAACGTTATTGCAGTTAACACTCAGCGTTATCAGGGATCAGTGAAATCTCGTTACACAAAAGCTGGTGTTATCAGCGGACGTACTAATTCGTTCAAGAAAGCAATTGTAACTTTAGCAGAAGGTGATAGTATTGATTTTTTTAGCAATATTTAAATAACATGGCTGTAAGAAAATTAAATCCTGTAACCCCTGGTCAGAGAGGTAAAGTAGTAAATACTTTTGAACAGGTGACTACAGATAGACCTGAGAAATCATTGTTGAGACCGAACAGCAAAACCGGTGGACGTAACAACTCCGGTAAGATGACAATGAGATATATAGGTGGTGGTCATAAACACAAATACAGAGTTATCGACTTTAAACGTGAAAAGGAAAATATTCCGGCTCGTGTAGCTACTATTGAATATGACCCGAATCGTACTGCACGCATCGCTCTGTTAGTGTATGCAGATGGTGAAAAACGTTATATCGTAGCTCCTATCGGTTTGACAGTAGGACAAACTATTGAAAGCGGTAAGGGAGTTGCTCCTGAAGTAGGAAATACGTTGTATCTGTCTGAAATCCCATTAGGTACAATTATTCATAACATTGAATTAAGACCGGGACAGGGAGCTGTGATGGCTCGTAGTGCTGGTTCTTATGCTCAGTTAGTTGCAAGAGAAGGCAAATACGCTTCTATTAAGTTACCTTCGGGAGAAGTTCGTATGGTACTTGTAACCTGTAAGGCTACTGTAGGTACTGTATCTAATCCGGACCACTCTTTGGAACGTTCCGGTAAGGCTGGTCGTACTCGCTGGTTAGGCCGTCGTCCTCGCGTTCGTGGTGTTGTAATGAACCCGGTTGATCACCCGATGGGTGGTGGTGAAGGCCGTGCTTCAGGAGGTCACCCGAGATCACGTAAGGGCATGTTGGCTAAGGGTTATAAGACCAGAGCACCGAAGAAGGCTTCTACGAAGTATATTGTTGAAAGAAGGAAAAAATAACTGATTAAATTTTGATGTTATGAGTCGTTCATTAAAAAAAGGCCCTTTTATTGATGTGAAGCTGGAGAAGAGAATCCTGGCGATGAATGAGACCAATAAGAAATCGGTTGTTAAAACCTGGGCTCGTTATTCTATGATTTCTCCGGATTTCGTAGGGCACACAGTAGCTGTACACAACGGTAATAAATTTATTCCTGTATATGTGACTGAAAATATGGTAGGTCATAAGTTGGGTGAGTTTGCACCGACGCGTACATTTAGAGGTCACGCTGATAAGAAAAAGAAATAATAGCGTGATTTAAGTTGAACAAATGAAGATTGTATAAAATGGGTGCAAGAAAAAGAATAAAAGCAAATCAGATGAAGGAAGCCAGAAAACAAAAGGCTTTCGCTGTGCTGCATGATTGTCCTTCATCACCTCAGAAAATGAGGTTGGTGGCAGACCTTGTACGTGGAATGGACGTACAAAAGGCTTTGGATACACTGAAATTTTGTCCTAAGGAAGCTGCTCGTAAAGTTGAAAAACTGTTGCTTTCTGCAATTGCAAACTGGAGCGTTAAGAATGATGGTGCTCGCATTGACGATGCAGCTCTTTATATCAAGGAAATCTTTGTTGATGGTGCTGGTATCTTGAAGAGATTGCGTCCGGCTCCACAAGGAAGAGCGCACAGAATTCGCAAAAGATCCAACCACGTAACAATTGTGTTGGGAAGTAAAACTGCCGTTGTTGAAAACACTGTAAAAGAGTAAAGCATGGGACAAAAATGTAATCCAATAAGCAATAGATTAGGTATCATCCGCGGATGGGATTCTAATTGGTTCGGTGGCAAGAATTACGGTGATAAATTGGTTGAAGACTATAAAATCAGAAAATATCTGAATGCACGTCTCGCTAAAGCCGGAATTGCAAAAATTGTTATCGAGCGTACACTGAAACTCATTACTATTACTATCAACACTGCTCGTCCAGGTATTATTATCGGTAAAGGCGGCCAGGAAGTTGACAAGTTGAAGGAAGAGTTGAAGAAAATCACTGATAAGGAAGTTCAGATAAATATCTTCGAGATCAAACGTCCTGAATTGGATGCTGTGATCGTTGGTAATAACATAGCTCGTCAGTTGGAAGGTCGTGTAGCATACCGTCGAGCTATTAAGATGGCTATCGCATCAACAATGAGAATGGGTGCTGAAGGAATTAAAATTTTGATTTCCGGACGTTTGAACGGTGCTGAAATGGCGCGTGCTGAAATGTTCAAGGAAGGAAGAACTCCGCTGCATACATTCCGTGCTGATATCGATTATGCACAGGCAGAAGCATTGACCACTTATGGTCTGTTGGGTATCAAGGTTTGGATTTGTAAAGGCGAAGTTTACGGAAAACGTGAATTAGTGCCGAATTCATTACTCCAAACTCGTGACAATAACAACGGAAGCCGTCCGGCAGCCAAAGGTGAAGGCAAAAAAGGCGGTTTTAAGAAGAAAAGAAAGTAAGTAGTCTTTTAATCAATTAAAACAAGAGCTATGTTACAGCCGAAAAGGACTAAATTTAGAAGAAGTCAGAAGGGAAGAATGAAAGGTAATGCCCAGAGAGGTAATCAGCTTGCATTCGGATCTTTTGGAATTAAGGCGTTGGAAGAGAAATGGATCGAAGGACGCCAGATAGAAGCAGCCCGTGTTGCAGTAACACGTTATATGCAGCGTCAGGGACAGATTTGGATTCGCATATTCCCAGATAAACCTATTACTAAGAAGCCTGCCGAAGTTCGTATGGGTAAAGGTAAGGGTAATCCAGAGGGATTTGTTGCGCCTGTTACTCCGGGAAGAATTCTTTTCGAAGCAGACGGTGTTCCGTATGCTGTCGCTAAGGAGGCTTTACGTCTTGCAGCACAGAAATTACCTATTACGACAAAGTTTGTGGTTAGACGTGACTATGTAGAAGAATAGTCTTCGACTATTAAGTTTAAAATTAATTTGTCAGAGAGATGAAGAATTCAGAAATTATACAAATGACCACAGCTGAGCTTAGAGAAAAAGTAGATACTGAAAGAGCTGCTTTGAATAAGCTGACAATGAATCATACTATTACTCCGATGGAAAATCCGATGCAGATTCGCGCTGCTCGTAAAACCATCGCACGTATGATGACAGAATTGCGTAAGAGAGAATTAACTGAAAAGAAGTAAAGCAATGGAAAGAAATCTTAGAAAAGAACGCATCGGTGTTGTACTGAGCAATAAGATGGATAAAACTATCACCGTTGCTGTACACTTTAAGGAAAAACACCCGATTTACGGAAAATTCGTAAAGAAGACCAAAAAGTTTACTGCTCATGATGAAAAGAATGAGTGTAGTATTGGCGATACCGTAAGAATTATGGAAACCCGTCCTTTAAGTAAAATGAAGAGATGGAGATTAGTTGAAATCATTGAAAAAGTGAAGTAACCATGATACAACAGGAAACCAGATTATCAGTTGCAGATAACAGCGGTGCTAAAGAGGTGCTTTGTATCCGAGTATTGGGCGGTACCAAGAAAAGATATGCACGTGTTGGCGATAAAATCGTTGTTGCTGTAAAAAGTGCACTGCCGAATGGTGACATTAAACAGGGAACTGTGAGTAAGGCAGTCGTTGTGCGTACAACTAAGGAGTACAGACGTCCTGATGGCTCTTATATCCGTTTTGATGACAATGCCTGTGTATTGTTGAACAACGCCGGTGAAATGAGAGGAACTCGTATTTTTGGACCTGTAGCCCGTGAAGTTCGTGAAGGTTATACGAAGATTGTTTCGTTAGCCCCCGAGGTACTTTAATTATTTACGATTTTGGATGGAGGATTTGTGGTTGATACTTCGATCTGGAATCCAAAGTCTAAAATCTAAAATTTTATAGGCGATGAATAGAAAATTTCATATTAAGAAAGGCGATTTAGTACAGGTAAATGCTGGTGAGGATAAGGGCAAGCAGGGTAAAGTACTGGAAGTTTTTCCTGAGAAGGAAAGAGCTATTGTTGAGGGCATCAACATGGTAAGCAAACATACGAAACCCAATGCTAAACATCCGCAGGGTGGTATTATCAAGCAGGAGGCCCCAATTCACATTTCTAACTTGAATGTTGTTGATCCTTCTACAGGTAAGGCAACTCGTATCGGTCGTAAAGCCGACGAGAACGGCAAGTTAGTAAGATACGCTAAGAAATCAGGCGAAATTCTGAAATAAGAACTATCCTTTATTAGGATCGAAAATTGTGTAGCCCAAGGCTTAGTTTTAATACTTTGCCTTGGCGCTTGCATATTAGAAAATTAATTTGTAGCTTTGCCGCCGCAAATAAAATATGCTGTGTGGTTACAGCAAAATAATGTAAACTAGATGAAATACGTACCAAATCTTAAAACAAAGTATAACGAAGAAATTGTACCGACTTTGATGAAAGAGTTCGGATACAAGTCAGTTATGCAGGCTCCCCGTTTGGAGAAGATAGTAATCAATCAGGGAGTGGGTTCAGCTATCCAGGATAAGAAAATTCTGGAGTTTTCAATTAATGAGATTACTGCAATTACCGGTCAGAAGGCTGTTGTTGGAAAATCTACAAAAGACGTGTCAAACTTTAAGTTGCGTAAAGGTATGCCGATTGGTGTGAGAGTTACTTTGCGTAAAGAAAGAATGTATGAGTTCTTGGAAAGATTGATTTGTAGTGCACTTCCACGTATCCGTGACTTTAAAGGTATTAACAGTAAATTAGACGGTAGAGGAAATTATACATTAGGTCTTGATGAGCAGATTATATTCCCTGAAATTGTGTTGGATTCTGTACACAAGATTATGGGTATGAACATTACGTTTGTGACTTCGGCTAATACCGACGAAGAAGGTTTTGCTCTGCTCAGAGAGTTTGGATTACCATTTAAAAAGAATTAAAAACCAAGAGAAATGGCAAAAGAATCAATGAAGGCCCGTGAGGTGAAGCGTGCAAAATTGGTAGAAAAGTACGCTGCGAAACGAGCAAAGTTAAAAGAAGAAGGTGACTACGCTGCACTGAGTCTCCTGCCTAGAAACTCAAATCCTATTCGTTTGCACAACCGTTGCAAATTGACAGGACGTCCTAGAGGTTATATGAGACAATTTGGTATTAGCCGTATCCAGTTCCGTGAAATGGCTTCGGCTGGTTTGATACCGGGAGTTAAAAAGGCTAGTTGGTAATTTATTAAAAACGAAAAGAGATGACAGATCCAATAGCAGATTTTCTTACACGTATTAGAAATGCGGTAAGTGTTGGTCATAAAGTTGTTGAAATTCCGGGTTCTAAAATGAAACTCGAGATGACCAAAATCCTTAAAGAAAAAGGATATATTTTGAATTATAAGTTCGAACAAGAAGGCGCTAGAAGCAATATCAAAATTGCTTTGAAGTACCACCCAGAGACTAAAGTACCTGCAATCAAATCATTGGTGCGCGTGTCTAAGCCTGGTTTGCGCCGTTATACTAGCGTAGAGGATATGCCTAGAGTGTTGAATGGTTTAGGTATCGCTATCTTGTCGACTTCTATGGGATTGATGACAGACAAAGAAGCTCGCCAACGTAACGTAGGCGGTGAAGTATTGTGTTATGTGTATTAATTTAAAGTGAAGAAGAAATGTCACGTATAGGAAAATTACCAATTCATATACCACAAGGAGTTACTGTAGCAGTAAATCCTGATAACACCGTCACAGTTAAAGGTCCTAAAGGACAGCTTTCTCAAAAGGTAAGTTCTGATCTTACTGTTACTGTTGAAGAGAACTTGGTGCACGTACAACGTCACACTGAAGATAAAGAACATAAGGCACAGCACGGTTTGTATCGCGCTCTTATCCACAATATGGTTGTTGGTGTTTCTGAAGGTTATACCATCAAACAGGAGTTGGTAGGTGTAGGTTTCCGTGCAAATGCAGATGGTCAGGTGCTTGAACTTGGTTTGGGATATTCTCACTCTATCTTCTTGGTATTACCTGCAGAGGTGAAAGTTTCAGCTGTAACTGAAAAACGTGCCAACCCGATTATTACACTTGAAAGCTGTGATAAACAGCTGATCGGTCAGGTGGCTGCAAAAATCCGTTCTTTCCGTAAGCCGGAGCCTTACAAGGGTAAGGGTATCCGCTTCGTTGGTGAAATTGTTCGCCGGAAAGCAGGTAAGTCAGCTAAAGTTTAATCACTAAAGGATGTAAAAAGTTATGGCTTTAACTAAGGAAGAAAGAAGATTAAGAATAAAAAGGAGAATTCGGAAGATTGTCTCCGGAACAGCTGAACGTCCACGTATGAGCGTTTTTCGTTCAAATACACAGATTTCTGTACAGCTGATAGATGATAAAGCAGGTAAGACTCTGCTTTCAGTATCGTCTTTGTGCAAGGAAATTGCAGAAAAAAAAGGTAACAAAACAGAACAAGCTACTTTTGTCGGTGCTGCTGTTGCAGAAAAAGCAAAAGCTGCAGGTATTGAAAATGTAGTGTTCGATAGAAATGGTTATCTGTATCATGGTAGAGTAAAAGCTTTGGCTGACGCTGCCCGTAACGGAGGTCTTAATTTTTAATAAGTTAGCAGAATGGAACAGAAAGTAAATAATACTGACTTGGAATTGAAGGACAGATTGGTGGCTATCAATCGTGTGACCAAAGTTACCAAAGGTGGTCGTACATTCAGTTTCGCAGCTATTGTTGTAGTTGGAGATGAGAATGGAATTGTTGGCTGGGGATTAGGTAAGGCTAATGAAGTAACTACCGCTATCTCTAAAGGCATTGAGGCTGCTAAGAAAAATCTAATTAAAGTTCCTGTTTTGAAAGGAACTATTCCTCACGAACAAGCTGCTCGTTTCAGCGGTTCTGAAGTATTCATGAAACCCGCATCTTCAGGTACCGGTCTTGTTGCCGGAGGTGCTATGCGTGCTGTTCTGGAAAGCGCAGGTATTCATGATGTATTGGCTAAGAGTAAAGGTTCATCCAATCCTCATAACTTGGTAAAAGCTACTATCGCAGCATTGAAAGAAATGCGTGATGCACGTACTGTTGCTCAGCATAGAGGAATTTCTATGGATAAGGTGTTTAACGGTTAATATTTGAGGACTATGGCAAAGATTAAAATTACGCTCGTTAAAAGTAAGATCGGTAGCGATAAAACTCAGGTAGGCACAATTCAGGCATTGGGACTCAAGAAAACCAATAGCTGTGTTGAACACGAGGCTACTCCGCAGATTCTGGGTATGGTGGCTAAAATCAGTCACTTGGTTCGCGTGGAAGAAGTTAAATAATTGTCAAATTTTATAAGGACTAATATAAGATGGATTTAAGTAGCTTAAAACCGGCCTGCGGCTCTACTCATCATGAGAAGAGAATTGGTCGTGGACAGGGTTCTGGAAAAGGAGGTACGTCTACAAGAGGGCATAAAGGAGCTAAATCAAGATCAGGTTATCATATGAAGATTGGTTTTGAAGGTGGTCAGATGCCTTTGCAGAGACGCGTTCCGAAGTTCGGCTTTAAAAATATCAATCGTGTAGCATACAAAGCTATTAACGTAAGTATGTTACAGGCATTGGCTGAAAGAGACAACTTGACTATGATTGACCGTGATGTTCTGATTGAAGCTGGTCTGCTTAGCAAGAATGAGTTATTGAAAGTTTTGGGTGATGGTGCTATTAGCATTAAGCTTGAAGTAAAAGCAAACGCATTCTCTAAAAAAGCAGTAGAAGCAATTCAGGCTGTCGGAGGTTCTGTAGTCGTGTTATAAAATAATGTTTATCGTTTATCTGTTTATTCGCTAAAAATATATATTTTTGGCGAATAAATGGGTAAACGATAAAGCAGTTAAATGAAAGAATATGAAGTTATTTGATACATTAAAGAACATTTGGAAAATTGAGGAATTAAAAACCAGAATTCTTACAACTCTAGGTTTAATCCTTGTTTACCGACTTGGAACAGAGATTGTGTTGCCGGGTATTGATCCGGCAGGATTAAGTGCATTACAAGAGCAAACAGCAAATAATGGGGTATTAGGTCTGTTGGATATGTTTTCCGGTGGAGCCTTCTCAAATGCCTCTATTTTTGCATTAGGTATTATGCCTTATATCTCTGCTTCAATTGTTGTGCAATTGTTAGGAATTGCGGTTCCTTATTTTCAGAGAATGCAACGTGAAGGTGAAAGCGGACGTCGAAAAATTAACCAAATAACACGTTATCTTACTGTAATCATCTTGATTTTGCAGGGTTCTGCGTATCTTACCAACTTGCATATGCAAATTCAACCGGAATTTTTCTTAATCAAGGGAGCTTTCTTTACTATTTATTCTGTTGCTATTTTGGCTGCAGGATCTATGTTTGTTTTGTGGCTTGGTGAGAAAATCACTGATAAAGGTATTGGTAACGGTGTTTCTATTATCATTATGATCGGTATCATCGCTCGTTTGCCTTTTAGCTTTTTTGCAGAACTTACTTCTCGTGTTAGCCAGCAAGGTGGAGGTTTAGTGGCATTTTTGATTGAAATAGTATTCTTGTTCTTTGTCTTCTGTGGCAGTATTATGTTAGTACAAGGTACTCGAAAAGTGCCTGTTCAGTATGCAAAAAGGATTGTCGGTAATAAGCAATATGGAGGTGTACGTCAGTATATACCGTTGAAAATCAATGCTGCTGGTGTAATGCCTATTATTTTTGCTCAGGCAATTATGTTGTTACCGATTTCATTCGTTAATTATGCTTCTGGTGGTGCAATGACTGGTTTTGCAGCTGCATTTACTAATTTTACGGGTTTTTGGTATAATGCAACCTTCTTTATTTTGATTGTTGCCTTTACTTACTTTTATACTGCAATTACAGTAAATCCGATGCAAATGTCAGAAGATATGAAGAAAAATGGAGGTTTCATCCCAGGTGTAAAACCAGGACGTAAAACAATGGAATTCTTAGATACGATTATGTCTCGTATCACTTTACCGGGTTCTATTTTCTTGGGGATTGTTGCTATTATGCCTGCCTTTGCGACCATGGCCGGAGTTAATCAGCAGTTCGCTCAGTTTTATGGTGGAACTTCATTGTTGATCCTAGTTGGTGTCGTTTTAGATACTTTGCAGCAGATTGAATCTCATTTATTGATGCGTCATTATGACGGATTAATGAAAAACGGGCGTATAAAAGGTAAAACACCTGGAGGGCCTGCAGCGTATTAATAAGTAGTATAGAATTGAAAATTGAAAGTGATGTAAAATTATTTTCAATTTTCAATTTTTTCTTTTGGAATAGTTTTACTAATTTTGCGGCATGATTTCGATAAAGACAGACGAGGAGATTGAACTATTGAGAGAAAGCAACCTTTTGGTTGGAAAAACTCTGGGTGAAATGGCAAAGCATATTCGTCCAGGGGTTTCTACTTTAGAGTTGGATCGTATTGCGGATGAATTTATCCGTTCTCATGGAGCAGTGCCGGGATTTTTGGGATATGGCGGCTTTCCAAATAGTTTGTGTATATCCGTTAATGATGTGGTTGTTCATGGAATCCCTTCTGCTGATTGTGTGTTGAAAGAAGGTGATGTTGTATCTATTGATTGTGGAACTTTGAAAAATGGCTATTATGGAGATAGTGCCTATACTTTTGAAGTTGGTAGGGTTGATGATGAAATCCATAGATTGTTAGTTACAACGAAAGAAAGTCTGTATAAAGGAATAGAAAAGGCTGTGGCAGGGTTGCGTATTGGTGATATTGGACATGCCATTCAATCTTATTGTGAATCGGCCGGTTTTTCTGTTGTTCGGGAATTGGTTGGACATGGAGTTGGGAAAAATTTGCATGAAGATCCTCAAGTGCCTAATTATGGAAGGGCTGGACAGGGGATTAAATTGAAAGAAGGCATGGTGATCGCTATTGAACCCATGATTAATTTGGGTGAAAGACATGTCTATATTGAAGAGGATGGATGGACTATTAGAACACGGGATAGAAAACCATCCGCGCATTTTGAGCATACATTGGCGATAAGAAAGCATGGTGTAGATATTTTGTCGTCATTTGATTTTGTTGAACAAGAATTAGCAAGGTTATAATTCTAAATAATATATTGTAGTATGGCAAAACAGCCGTCAATTGAACAAGATGGAGTAATAACAGAAGCATTGTCTAATGCGATGTTTAGGGTAGAGTTAGAAAATGGGCATGTGATTACGGCTCATATTTCTGGCAAAATGAGGATGCATTATATTAAAATTCTTCCTGGAGATAGAGTACGTGTCGATATGTCGCCGTATGATCTTACTAAGGGTAGAATTACTTTTAGATATAAAAATTGATATTGGTAAAGCTTATATCAGTCCTTCTGTTGTTAGGAAGTTATAGATGTAAGTTGTCAATATATATAGTGAATATTCAAAAATAAGAAACAATGAAGGTAAGAGCGTCAATCAAGAAACGTAATGACGATTGCAAGATTGTAAGAAGAAAAGGCGTTTTGTACGTCATTAACAAAAAGAACCCTAAGTTTAAAATGCGTCAGGGTTAATCATTAATCTAGTTAAATTAAAAAGATTTATGGCAAGAATCGTAGGTGTAGATTTACCCTCAAACAAAAGAGGTGAAATAGCCTTGACCTATATCTATGGTATAGGTAGAAGTAGTGCACGTGCTATCCTAAGTGAAGCCGGCATCGATTATGACCTTAAGGTAAAAGATTGGAACGACGATCAGCTCGGGGCTGTACGTAAAATTATTGGAGCAGAGTACAAAGTCGAAGGTGAGTTGAGATCAGCCGTTCAGATGAACATCAAGCGTTTGATGGATATCGGTTGTTACCGTGGTATTCGTCACCGTTTAGGACTGCCCGTAAGAGGACAGAGTACAAAGAACAATGCCCGTACACGTAAGGGTAAGAAGAAAACTGTTGCTAACAAGAAAAAAGCAACTAAATAATTGAGTTGAATTATGGCAAAGAAGTCTACATCAAGTAACAAGAAGCGGCTGGTTAAAGTAGAAGCCGTGGGACAAGCACACGTTCATTCCTCATTTAACAACATCATTATCTCTTTGACCAACTCAACCGGTCAGGTTATTTCTTGGTCTTCTGCAGGTAAAATGGGTTTTAGAGGATCTAAAAAGAACACTCCGTACGCTGCTCAAATGGCTGCAGCTGATTGTTCTAAGGTTGCATTCGATTTAGGAATGCGTAAGGCAAAAGTATATGTTTCAGGTCCGGGTAATGGTCGTGAATCTGCAATTCGCGCAATTCATGCAAGTGGTATTGAAGTTGCAGAGATTGTTGACGTTACTCCGCTGCCACATAATGGTTGTCGTCCCCCGAAACGTAGAAGAGTATAAACGAATAACGTGTAATTGAATTTTATATTTTGATTAGCTTGAGCTTTTCAAGATTTAAAATCTAAAATTTAAAATTTAAAATTGAAATGGCTAGATATACAGGACCTAAGTCTAAAATAGCAAGAAAGTTCGGTGAGCCGATTTATGGACCGGATAAAGCATTGGAGCGGAGAAATTATCCGTCAGGGCAGCATGGCTTGGCTCGTCGTCGTAGAAAAATTTCTGAATATGGTATTCAGTTGAAGGAAAAACAGAAAGCAAAATATACTTATGGATTGTTGGAAAAACAATTCCGTATTTTGTTTGAGAAGGCAGAACGTGCAGGTGGTGTAACCGGTGAAGTTCTTTTGCAGTTGTTGGAGTGCCGTTTGGATAACGTGGTTTATCGTTTAGGTATTGCTCCTACACGTGCAGCTGCTCGTCAGTTGGTTTCTCACCGTCATATTACTTTGAATGGTGGTGTATGTAATATTCCTTCAGCTGCTGTTAAAGCGGGTGATATAGTTGCTGTTCGTGAAAAGTCAAAAGCTCTTGAAGTTATTGAAGAGAGTTTACGTAGCAATCGTGTGACAAAATATTCTTGGTTGGAATGGGATGGCGCTTCTATGAGCGGTAAACTTTTGAATGTTCCTGAAAGAACAGACATTCCTGAGAATATCAAAGAGCAGTTAATCGTAGAATTGTATTCTAAGTAAAATAATTGAAATATTTATGGCAATATTAGCTTTCCAGAAACCGGACAAAGTAATCATGCTCGAATCTACAGACAAATTCGGTAAATTCGAATTTCGTCCATTAGAGCCAGGTTACGGAATCACTATTGGTAACCCGTTGCGAAGAATCCTTTTGTCTTCATTGGAAGGCTTCGCGATTACCGGCATAAAAATACATGGTGTAGAACATGAGTTCGCAACCATTCCTGGAGTTATCGAGGATGTTACCGAAATCATCTTAAATCTGAAGCAGGTTCGGTTTAAGAGAAAAGTGGAGGATGTAGAGGATGAGAAAGTGACGATTCTGATTGACGGACAGGAAGCTTTTAAAGCAGGGGATATGAATAAGTTTCTCTCTGGATTTGAAGTTTTAAATACAGAATTGGAGATCTGTCATATGGATCCTAGTGTAAACTTCCAGATGGAAATTACCATTCAGAAAGGACGTGGTTATGTGCCTAGTACTGAGAATATGCCGGCTGATGCAGAAGCGGGATTTATCCCTATTGATGCCATTTATACTCCGATACGGAATGTAAAATATGAAATTGAGAACTATCGTGTTGAAGGTAAAACAGACTATGAGAAGCTGTTGTTTGAAATCGAAACAGATGGTTCTATTGCACCTACCGATGCGTTGAAGGAAGCTGCTAAAATATTAATTCATCATTTCATGTTGTTTTCAGATGAAAAGATTTCTTTGGAGTCTGAGGATAAATATGGTAATGAGGAATTTGATGAAGAAGTGCTTCATATGCGTCAGTTGCTTAAGACTAAACTTGTGGATATGGATTTGTCCGTTCGCGCATTGAATTGTTTGAAGGCTGCTGAAGTAGAAACGCTTGGAGAGTTGTGTAGATTCAACAAAAACGATTTGCTTAAATTCCGCAATTTCGGTAAAAAGTCTCTTACTGAGTTGGAGGCTTTGTTGGAAAATAACAACCTTGAGTTCGGTATGGATGTTGCAAAGTATAAATTAGATAAGGAATAACATCATGAACCATAAGAAGAAATTTAATCATTTGAGCCGCACCAGCGCACATAGAAAAGCGTTGTTGTCTAATATGGCTGCTTCTTTGATTCTTCACAAGAGAATCAGTACTACAGTAGCTAAGGCTAAAGCACTCAAAATGTATGTTGAGCCGCTGATTACAAAAAGTAAGAACGACAACACTCATTCTCGTCGTATTGTATTTAGCTATTTGGGACAGAAGGAGGCCGTTACTGAATTGTTTGGTGAAGTAGCTCCGAAAATCGTAAACCGTCCGGGTGGTTATACTCGTATTTTGCGCACAGGTAACCGCATTGGTGATAATGCTGAGACTTGTATCATCGAGTTGGTTGATTTCAATGCTACTTATACTGAAGTGAAGCAAGAAGCGAAGAAAACCTCTACTCGTCGTCGTCGTTCTTCTGGCGCTAAGAAAGCTGCTGCAGAAGCTGCAGTTGAAGAAGCTCCTAAAGCTGAATAAGACGTCAGAATTTCTATATAAGCGGATCTTGGTAGGATCCGCTTTTTTTATAGCCATTTTTTCCTTTTGAAGAAGATAAGCATCAACAATGCTATTCCAATCATTACCGCCCATAATATAAAATATGACGCTTCATATTTTAGCTCAGGCATGTTTTCAAAATTCATTCCGTATACACCAGCTAGAAATGTCAGGGGAATAAAAACAGCAGAAAATATCGTTAGAATTTTCATGACATCATTTACGTTGTTGTTAATGTTGGCATTGTAACTATTTTGTTGATCAGAAACCATCATGTAATATATTTCTATTACTTCAATGGCTTGTGTTACTAGTCCGTCCAAGTCACGCAAATATGTATAAGTACGTTTGTTTATTAATTCTGAATCGCAGTTGATGAATCTTGAGATTATTTCCTTAGCCGGGCGAATATTTTTACGTATATAGGATAATTCTGTTTTGTAGTGGTAAATGTTTTCAATAATTTGTTTGTTGCATGTAAGTAAATCTTTTTCTTGTGCTTCAATATTGCTACCTAGTTTTTCGATGTTTAAAATGTATGAATCGACTAGTGTATCCATTAATGCATAGCATAGATAATCTGTTGTATAATTGCGGATTTTTGCCTGTTTGGCGGAGAGGCGGCGGCAGATGTCTTGAAAGTGGTCCGTTTCTGTTTCTTGTATTGATATAAGGTAGTTTTTGCCTGCAATTATAGATATTTGCTCCATCTGTACTTTGCTGGCTACAGGATCATATTCCAGATTTTTGGCAATGATAAAAATATGATATTCGTCTTCTATAAATTTGGGACGTTCGTCTGTGTTTAATATATCTTCTAGAATCAACGAATTAATGTTGAATGTTGTTCCTAAATTTTCAATCAGTTGGATATCATGTAATCCAAATAAAGAAAACCATGTGATATGATCATCTGAAAGATATTCAGTAAGGTTGCTAAATGATTTTAGCTCACCCTCTTTAAAGTAATTGTTATTGTATTGTCGGACAATGATTTTTGTGTGTTTTAGTTTTTGTTGGCCTATGAATATTAGTGATCCTGGTGCTGTGCCTTTTGCTTGTTGTTTATCTTTTAGAAAACGTGCCATGAGATTATTATTATTGAGTGAATCTATATTTGTACGTGAATGGAAATACTTATGTTGTGTGAATACTTTGTACTAATGCATAATGTTAAAAATAAATAATTATAAATTATAAGCAAAATACGAGTTTTTGCTTATATTTTTGTAATAGCGAGACCAATTTACGGAAAAAATGTCGTTATTAAAACGTTTGTGTAGATGAAATATAGCTGGTAAAGTTTGTTTCTACTTCTATTTTTGAATATTTCTATCTGATAATCAGTTGCTTTTTAGGATGTAAAAATACTTAGCTGGAAATTTGTTTAGTCCTAACGATTAGCTAACTTTACTCTTGAAAAAATTAGTATTGCACTGATGTTAATGGTTTGTTAATGCAAACGTTGGTATTTTTATTGCGTTTACTTTGGCAAACTTCTTGTATTGGTGTCTATTAACTTTAATTGGTCAGTGTTTATTAACCTACTTATTCAATCATGAGTCAAGAGACAAAAGTTATCGAAAAGCATGATGTTGTTATCCGTTTCTCCGGAGACTCGGGAGATGGAATGCAATTGACAGGGCAGCAGTTTTCAGATACAGCTGCTTTGTTTGGAAATGATGTTGCAACGTTCCCGGATTATCCGGCAGAAATTCGTGCGCCACAAGGAACCGTTGGCGGTGTATCTGGTTTCCAAGTTCACATTGGTGAGGAGCATATTACAACTCCGGGTGATTATGCAGATGTATTAGTTGCCATGAATCCGGCAGCATTAAAAGCTAATTTGCGATGGGCAAAAAAAGCAGGAACGATTATTGTTGATCTAGATGCTTTTACTGAAAAACATCTCGAAAAAGCTGGTTATACAGTAAATCCGCTTGAAGATGGTTCTTTGGCTGATTACAATGTAGTTCCGGTAAAAGTTAGTGAGTTGACAATCGAAGCTTTGAAGGAAACTGGTTTGGACCAGAAGTCTGTTCTTCGTTGTAAAAATATGTTTGCTTTAGGTATGATTTATTGGATGTTCGAGCAATCAGTAGAGCATACAGAAGCTTTTTTTGATATAAAATTTGGAAAGAAACCGGCTATTGCATCTGCTAATAAGTTGGTTTTACGTGCAGGTTATAATTATGCTGCTAATGTGCATGCTTTGGCAACTCATTTTAAAGTGGCTCCTGCAACTATTGAAAAAGGAAAATATCGTACAATTACTGGTAATAAGGCTACAGCATGGGGTTTGTTAGCCGTAGCAGAAAAAGCAGGTCTGCCTCTTTTCTGTGGTTCATATCCTATTACTCCGGCTACAGATATTTTGCATGAATTGGCATTACGTCGCGATTTAGGTGCGAAGACATATCAGGCAGAGGATGAAATAGGTGGTATCTGTACAGCAATTGGTGCAAGTTATGCAGGTAATTTTGCTTGTACAACTACTTCAGGTCCAGGATTGGCTTTGAAATCTGAAGCTGCAGGTTTAGCCGTAATGGCTGAATTACCTTTGGTAATTGTTGATGTACAGCGTGGAGGTCCATCTACAGGTCTGCCTACAAAAACAGAGCAGTCAGACTTATTACAGGCTTTGTATGGTCGTAATGGAGAGTCTCCAATGCCTGTGATTGCTGCAAGTACTTCAGGTAATTGTTTCGATTATGCATATATGGCAGGTAAGATTGCTTTGGAACACATGACTCCGGTTGTTTTGTTGACAGATGGATTCTTGGCAAATGGAGCTCAACCTTGGCTGATTCCTTCTATGGATAAATTACCTGAAATTAAATTGCGTGTAGCAAAAGAAGGTGATGATTATAAGCCATATGCTCGTGATCCGGAAACTTTGGCTAGAACTTGGGCGTTGCCTGGAACAAAAGGTTTAGAGCATCGTATTGGTGGTTTGGAAAAAATGAATATTACAGGTAATATTAGCTATGTTCCGGAAAATCACCAGGTGATGACTGATTTGCGAGATCAGAAAGTGGCTCGTATTGCAAATTATATTCCGGAGCAGGAAGTATATGGAAATACCGAAGGTGGTGATACTTTGATAGTTGGTTGGGGAGGTACATATGGTCATTTGTTCTCTGCTGTGAAAGAAATGCGTGCAGAAGGTCAAGATGTTAGTTTGGCTCACTTTAATTTCATTAACCCGCTACCTAAGAATACTCGCGATATATTTGCCCGTTTCAAGAGAATTGTCGTATGTGAATTGAACCTTGGTCAGTTTGCTAAGTATTTGAAGAGCAAATATCCAGAATTCAACTATCATCAGGTAAATAAAGTGGCTGGTTTGCCCTTTACTGTTGTTGAATTGAAACAGAAAATCAATGAATTGATGAACGCTTAATACTATTGAAATGGACGAATTAAAATATACTCCTAAAGATTTTAAAAGCGACCAGGAAGTAAGATGGTGTCCGGGTTGCGGTGATCATGGAATCATCAACTCCGTACAGAAAGCTATGGCAGAATTAGGATACCCTAAAGAGTCGTGGACTGTTATTTCTGGTATCGGTTGTTCTTCTCGCTTCCCTTATTACATGAATACTTATGGATTCCATACAATTCATGGTCGTGCAGCAGCGATTGCTTCTGGTGCAAAAAATGCTAATCGCAAACTGAATATTTTGCAGATTTCTGGTGATGGTGATGCTTTGGCTATTGGTGGTAATCATTTTATCCATGCTATTCGTCGTAATGTGGATATTACAATTTTATTGTTCAACAATGAAATTTATGGTTTGACGAAAGGTCAGTATTCTCCTACAACAAAATTAGGAACAAAAACCAAAACTTCTCCATACGGAACAATTGAGCATCCGTTTAATCCTGGCGAGCTTTGCATTGGAGCTCAAGGGAAATTCTTTGCACGCTCAATCGATACTAGCGTGGCTTTGACTGCAGAGATTTTGGAAACAGCGGTAAAACATCATGGAACATCTGTTGTTGAGGTGTTACAGAATTGTGTAATTTTTGCAGATGGTGCACATTCTGCAGTAACTGACAAAGAATTGAAGGATGACCGTCAGATTGTTTTGCGCCATGGCGAACGCATGATTTTTGGTAAGAATAAAGACAAGGGTTTGATATTGGCAAAATCTGGCGAACTGAAAGTTGTTGAAATTGGTAAAGATGGTATTACTGAAGAAGATATTTTAGTTCATGATGCGCATAATCCCAATCCATTCTTGCATTGGATGTTGGTGAATATGAAAGCTCCGGAATTCCCTGTTGCTTTGGGTGTTATTCGTGATGTTGAAGCACATACTTATGATGAAGCTTTGGATGAGCAGATAGAAGAAGTGAAGAAGATGTCTAAAATTCATTGTATGGAGGATTTGCTGAACAGTGGTGATACTTGGGAGGTGAAGTAAAAAATACTGAAATAAATATTTTGAGGGTTGCATAAGCAACCCTCTATTTTTATGGAAAGTTGTGAGCATAAAAAAAGCCATCTTACGATGGCTTCTATTTAAGAATAGAAATTTTTATTTCAATTTTAGCTCAGCTCTTTCGATGTATTTCTCAATATCTCTAGCTTCTGGAGCATTGGGATATTCGCGGTTGATCTGTTCGTAGCATTTCAAAGCTCCTGCATAATCGCCAGCTTTTTCAAGAGCTAAACCATTTTTCATTAGAAACATGGGAGTTGAAAAATCATTTGTTTTAGAATTTGCAGCTTTTTGGTAGTGAGTTGCAGCATTTTTGTAGTCTCCCATTTGCATATATGCATCTCCAATATTAGCTAGTGCCATGTTCGCCATTAGTAAATCATCTGAGGAGAATTTTTTTAAATATTGTATGGCATTTTCATATTGGCCTAAATGTAAATAAGATAATCCCGCATAATAATTAGCAATGTTGCCACTTGGAGTAGAACCATATTTATCTATGATTTCCAAGAATCCTAATACGTTACCATCTCCATTTAAAGCCAAGTTGAATGAATCCTTTTCGAAATAATTTTGAGCTCCAAATATCTGGTTGGCTGCTTCTGTTACTTTGGGTGTCACAATGAAACGATTGTAACCGAAATATGCTCCGATAATAACGAGTAATACAACGATTACATTAACAATCATTTTCTGATTTTTTTCAATGAATTGCTCACCGCTGGTTAAAGCTCCTTCAAGTTGTTCGAAGCTATCTTCCTTTGTTTTTTGTTCTTTTGACATATCCTTTGTTTTATTTTGAATACATTTCTATTGGTTTGCAAAAATAGCGTTTTAAATTGAATATTGAAATATCAGTTTGATTTTTTACGTATACATGCTTAAATCATGGGTTAAAAGAGTATTTTTGTAGCAGATAGGTAAACTTTATACAGGTGCAAAAAGATGGAGTTGAAAGAATTGGATATTATTAATTTTAAAAATATAGAACAGACAACGTTGAGGTTCTCTTCTGGTTTTAATTGCTTTGTTGGGAAAAATGGAATGGGAAAAACCAATGTGTTGGATGCAATATATTATTTATCCATGTGTAAAAGTTGCTTTAACTTGCCGGATTTGCAGAATATTCGCCATAGGGAGCCTTTTTTTGTGATACAAGGTAAATATCTTTTAGAGGATGAAATGGTTGATATTTATTGTGGAGTAAAGAGGGGACAAAAGAAAATTTTTAAAAAGAATCAAAAGTCTTATTCTAAACTGTCAGAGCATATAGGTCTGTTGCCATTGGTGATGATATCTCCAGAAGATTCTTCTTTGATTGATGGAGGTAGTGAGGAACGTCGTCGTTTGGTTGATGGAATTATTAGTCAGTGTGATAGTGGATACCTTCAAAATTTAATAAGATATAATAAGGCTTTAGTACAACGAAATTCATTGTTAAAAATGAATGCCGGTAGAATAATAGACTTGGATAGTTTGGAGATTTGGAATGACCAATTGGCAGAATATGGAGAGAAGATATTACGAAAACGAGTAGAATTCTTGAAAGAATTTCGCGAAGTATTTCAAATGTATTATGAAGAATTATCTTTGAAGCGGGAGTCGGTGGAACTTGGGTATAAGGCGTCAGTTGAAAGTGGCGGATTATTGGAGGCATTGCATGACAATATAAAGAAGGATTGTATGTTGACATATACAACAACGGGGATACATAGAGATGATCTTTTCTTGCATATTGGAGGGTATCCCGTCAAAAAAATCGGTTCGCAGGGGCAGAAAAAAACTTTTTTAGTGGCATTGAAGTTGGCTCAATATGATTGGTTGTATCGAGTTGGAATGGTGAAGCCTTTGTTGTTGTTGGATGATGTATTTGATAAGTTGGATGCAGATAGAGTGAGGCAGATTATTAGGATTGTTAGTGGTGAAATATTTGGACAAATATTTATTACGGATACGAACCGAGAGCATTTAGATGAGATTTTGAAAGAGCAGCAGGTGGACTATCGCTTGTTTTATGTAGACAAGGGGGAAATTAATTTTTAAAATTGGTATATTTGCATCCTATATGAAAGAAGGGAAAACTAAAACAATTGATGAATTAGTGGAGCAAGTGCTTCGCAATATGGGGTTGGAGCAAAAATTTAAAGAGTATGAAGTTTCTCAAATTTGGCCGGAAGTAGTTGGGCAGATGATTGCTTCTCGGACAAAACATTTGAATATTGTGGATGGCATATTGTTTGTTACTTTTAATTCTGCGGTTGTAAAAAATGAGATTTCGATGGTTAAAGAAGGGTTGGTGAGAGCGTTGAATGAACGTGTCGGCAAGTGTGTAATTAGGGATATAGTTATACGATGAAGTTATGAATTTAATAGAATCAAGTGATATATTAAAAGCTTCCAAACTAGATCGTTTTGGAGGAAATTTAGGGGGTGGCTTAGTTGCTAAATTTGTTATGCATATTATGCGTTTAAATAAAATAAACAAGTTGTATGCGGATGTTTATAATGATGATCCTCAAGAATTTTTGGAGCGTTTAATAGAAGCATTAGGGGTGACGATAGAAATTAATGAAGAAGATTTACAGAAAATACCTGCGACAGGTAGCTTCATAACGATATCTAACCATCCTTTTGGAGGATTAGACGGAATAATTTTGATAAAATTATTATCAAAGGTTCGTCCTGATTACAAAGTGATGGCTAATTTTTTATTGAAAAAGATAGTCCCTATTAAAGATTATTTTTTGGGAGTAAATCCTTTTGAACATCGTAAGGATATTTCTAGTGCAGGAGGTTTGAAAGAGGCACTGCGCCATTTGTCTGAGGGTAAACCATTGGGCCTATTCCCGGCGGGAGAAGTGTCTGCATATCAGGCTGATTCTAATTCTGTTGAGGATAAAGAGTGGAGCCAGTCGGTTTTGAAATTAATTCGTAGGGCTAATGTACCTGTGATTCCTATTTATTTTAAGGGATCTAATAGTTTGTTGTTTCAGGTATTGGGAATGATTCATCCGATGTTGAGAACGGTACGGTTGCCGTCTGAATTATTGAATAAAAAAAATCGAGTTATAAAATTGCGAATCGGTTCGCCTATTTCTGTCGACATACAAAATTCGTTTACTGATTTAAGACAGTATGGAAAGTTTTTGCGTGCGAAGACTTATTTGTTAGGTTCATCATTAGAGGTGAAAAAGTTTTTTGTCAAGTCGCAACGGGCAGAAAGGAAGATAGAACCCTTGGCAAAAGCAAATCCGGTGGAAGTGCAGTTGCATGAATTGGATAAAATAAGGGAGGATTATTTGCTTTTTTCTATGAAAAATTATTCAATATATTGTGCTCCTACAATGAAAATTCCCAATATATTGAATGAAATTGGTCGTTTGCGTGAAGTTACTTTCAGGGCTGTAGGAGAGGGAACTAATCGTAGTATCGACTTGGATGAATTTGATTTATACTATTATCATTTGTTTATTTGGGATGATGAAGCAAATAAGATTGTAGGGGCATATCGCGTTGGTAAAGGTAAGGAAATCATAGATCGATATGGTGTTAAAGGTTTTTATATAAATACTCTATTTAAAATACGTAAGGAGATATTACCCGTTTTATATGAATCAATAGAATTAGGGCGTTCGTTTATTGTAGAAGAGTACCAACGGAAACCATTGCCATTATTTATGCTGTGGAAAGGTATTCTTTATTTTCTGATTAAAAATCCTGAATATCGTTATTTAATAGGTCCTGTAACTATCAGTGGAAAATATTCGGAGGTGTCGAAGGAGCTGATTATGAAATTTATTAAGAGGAATCATTGGGATCATGAATTGGCCAATTGCATTGCTCCTCGGTGTAAATATCAGGTAAAGACCCATGATCCAGGGGTTGATGTGATGGTGGACGCTTCGCGAGATAATATTTCGACTTTGGATAAATTTATTGGAGATATCGAACCGTCGAATGATAAACTGCCAGTATTGTTAAAGAAATATATATCCCTGAATGGTAAAATAATAGGATTTAATATAGATCCTAAATTCAATATGTGTTTGGATGGATTATTGATTTTGGATTTGTTTGATGTTCCGATGAATACAATCGAATCGTTATCAAAGGAAATAAACGATGATACTATAATGAGCCGTTTCTCTCAAGAGAATTTAGAGGTTTAATGATAAATAGAGGCATATGTATGATATTATTTATATATTTCGTGGTATCTTGATAGGTTTGATGGTGTCGGTTCCATTGGGGCCTATGGGGGTATTGATTATTCAGAAAACTTTGCAAAAAGGAGCTCTCGCTGGTTTTGTTGCTGGGATGGGGGCAGCATTTGCTGATTTGTTTTATGCAACAGTGGCAGCATTTGGTTTGGGTTTTGTGGTGACAACCATCCAGACTCATGAATTGCTGTTGCAGATAATCGGTGGAATCTTTTTGATAATTGTCGGTTTGACTATTTATTTTGGCAATCCTTTAAAACAAATTCGCACTAAAAAACGAGTTTCTAAGACTGGTTTGTTGGGGGATTTTTTAACGTTGTTTTTTTTAACGGTTTCTAATCCTGTTGCCATTGTGGTGTTTATGGCAGTATTTGCTGGGGCTTCAGTTTTTGGGGATGATCCGTCTATTCGAATTGAGCTTTTTGTATTGTCTGGTATTGTTATTGGGGGAGGATTGTGGTGGTATACTCTTTCTACTTTGGTGAATATTTTCCGTAAAAAATTTCGTTTGCGTGTTTTGATAACGATTAATCGCGTATCAGGAGTAATTATTACCATATTGGGAGGTTTGGTTATATTATCTGCTTTTGGGCCTATCCGCGCAATGTTGCCAGGGGCTTAGCGAATCAGTTGCTACGTTTGAAAAAATGTTGAGAATCTCCCCATGATGCAAGTTGTACTTGGCATCCACTCTTGCGTACACTTTCTATTAGGCGTTGGGTAGATTCTTCTGCACCTTCATCCATGCCGGGTTTGTTTTCATATAATTGATAATTTGCTCGATTTGTTAAAGGTGTAATGTTTGGCATAATGACATTTGCTCCAATTTCAAGAGCTTTTTCACGACCATAAGGGTCGATAGCTTGGAGGGCTGTTGTTGCTGCTATATTGATATCTGGCATGAGTATACGTAAACAACTTACCATATGCAGGCCTAATTGTAAGCGTTGCTTGGGGGTTAGAAGCTGGTTTCTTTTCTCCCAAAGTGGAGTTTCATGATGCTCGAGATAAGGGCCCATTCCGACCATGTCAACGTCAATGTTTTTTAGGAATAATAGATCATTGGCAAGATCTTCTATTGTTTGATCAGGGAGTCCTATCATTACGCCTGTCCCTGTCTGATAGCCACATTCTTGGAGTAAGTGGATGCATTCTAGACGTGTGTGAAAATTATGCAATTCATCTTTCGGATGTATCTTCTGATAAAGTTTTTCATTAGATGTTTCGATGCGGAGTAGATAACGATGTGCTCCGGCGTCTTTCCACCGTTGTAGTGTTTCTTTGTTTTGTTCTCCTAATGAGAGGGTGATGCCCAAGGTGTTGTTGCTTAGTTTTTTTATTTTTAGTAATAACTGTTCTATACGTTCTGTAAATGCCTTGTCTTTGCGCTCTCCGCCTTGTAAGACAATAGATCCATATTGATATCGGTGGGCGAATGATGCTGCATTTAGTATTTCTTCATCGGTTAGGGAATAGCGTTGTGCATGATTATTAGAACGTCTGATACCGCAATAAAGACAATCTTTAATGCATATGTTGGATATTTCAACAAGTCCACGCATGTGTACAGAATTGCCAATAGTGGTATCTCGTATATATTTGCTATATGCAAAAAGTTGTTCTTCTGCTTGGTTTGTACAAGTTAAAAGAGATACAAGATCATTGTTGCAAAAAGATGTTTGTTTTAGTAATGAGTCTATTTCCATAGTGATAAAATGTCTGGTTACAAAGATAGATTTTTCTGTTTTGGTTATTAAAGTTTTTCTGTAATTTTGCTAAGTAATAGCCTATTTGTTTTTTTTGTAGAATGAAATTATGAAAAAAGGAATTCTTTTGTCTTTGGGTGCTTTGTTGTTTGTTGGAGTAATCGGCTTGGGGATTTGGTATCTTCAAGAAGAAGAAAAAGTGCGGGTAAATAAAGACGCCTTTATTCCTTACAATTCTGCTTTTGTTTTGGCGATTAATGCTGAGCCTGAATTAGCGACTGCCGTGAAGCAAAAGTTGGCTGATGAGTTGAAGCGATATCATTCTCAGCTATTGGTAAGGGTGGCTGATTCTTTAAGAATGTCAGGACTTGTAAAAAAATATCCTTATGTGTTGGCCGTAAGAATACAGGGGAAAAAAGAACTAACTTCTCTTTATGTGATGGACATATCAGAAGTTTTGTCTCGAAATAGTATACCAGAGTATTTGAATCGGGTATTTGCTAAAGGTGCAGAGAAGATACGTAAGTATGACCGTCATAAGATATATGCTTTAAATGATGGTAAAAAGCATGTCTTTTTTGCAGTTTGTGGAAGCATTGTGTTGTTGTCTGATTCAGATATATACGTCGAGGATGGTTTAAAACAATATGACCTAGAAACTTCAGGAGAAGTGATTCAGCATCAATTCCGTAATGTTGATAAGTATTTTTCAGCAGTAGCAGGCATAAATGTTTTCATGAATACAGAGATGTTTACCGGAGTGTTGCTGGCTTGGTTTGAAGTAAGGAAAATTTTTCCAAATCTTGATATAACTCATTTGTTTAAATGGGGTGCATTGGATGGTGATTTTTCTGAGGATGGAGTTTTATTAAATGGTTTTATGGAATATGGAGAGTTTGACAAGTCATATTTTCAAGTATTTGCAAAGCAACAGCCTCAAAATGTGTCTATAGATAAAATAGTTCCTGAGAATATCGTAGCTTTAAGTCTTTTGAATATAAGTAAAACAGAAGATTACTTTGTAGCTTTGGATAATTATCGTTATAGTACAGGAAAAAAAGATAAGATATTTACCAGAAAGCAACAATATGTGCGGATGTTTGGGAAGGGGTGTGAGGAAGAGTTGAGAAAATTGTTACAGGGAGAGTTTGCATTAGCTACCTTGTCTAATGACAAGATAGAGAATAAAGAGGATAGATTGGTCATTGCTTCTTTGAAATCAGGAAGTTTGGTGAAGAATATTTTAGAAGGGATGTTGATAAATTACGCTCAGTATAGCAATACGAAGTTGTCGTCGTATAAAAAAGTTTATGTTGTGGATCGTGAAAAGTCATTTGATTATTATCATTTACCTGTTTCTGATTTGTCTGAAGTGTTTTGGGGTGAGATATTTAATGGCTTTGAGGGACATTATGTGTTGGTTGAAGATAATTATCTAGTGCTTGCGACTACGGCTAAAGCAGTAGAATTTTTTATAAATAATTATGTTCATGGTAATTTTTTGAGTGAAGCGGATTGGTATAAGAATCTGAGAAGCAAGCTTTCGGATAAATATAACTTTGCATATATTGCTCGTTTGCCAGAGATGTTAGCTATGTATAAAAATTGGGCAAAAGGGCCAGCAAAAGATTTTTTGAGCAGAAATTTAGAGGAGTTATCTGTGTTTCCTGCATTGGTAATGCAGTGGTCGAATGAAGGAGAGTTGCTTTATAATACAACGTTGTTAAGTTCAAGGCCAATTCGAAAGATGGAGCGTCCACACATTTTATGGCAAACTCGTCTGAATGGTAAGATATCTATGAAGCCGGTTATTGTGACGAATCATATTGATGGTAGTCGAGAGATCTTTGTTCAAGATAATAATAATACGATTTATTTAATTAATGATGCTGGAAGGATTATCTGGAAACAGGCTTTAAATGAAAAGATCAATAGTGAGATTTTTCAGGTGGATTTATATAAAAATGGGAAATTACAATACTTATTTTCTACATTGTCAACAATTTATTTGATAGATAGAAATGGTAATGCTGTAGGCCGTTTTCCTTTAAAATTGAAATCGAATTGCAAGCAAGGTATAACGGTATTTGATTATGATAATAATAAAGGCTACCGGATTTTTGCACCTTGTTTGGATCGTATGGTATATCTTTATGATTTAAATGGGAATATTGTAAGTGGTTGGCAACCTAATAAAGCTGATAAATCAATCGTGTCAAAGGTGTATCATTTCAGAATAGATGGGAAAGATTATTTGGTATATGCTGATAAATATCGATTGTATATATTAGATAGACGCGGGAAAGATCGTGTAATGGTTTCTACTGTTTTTGATTTACCTGATCAAGTAGATGTTTGTTTGTCTCGAAGTAAAAATACATGTTGTTTAGTATTTGCAGGTTTGGAAGGTGTCATTCATTCTGTTGATTTTTCAGGAAAAGTGACATTATTAAAGTTGGCTAGCGGTATACAAGATAAAGTGGATGTAAATGTAGCGGATATTGATAGAGACGGTAGTGACGAATGTATACTGACAAGTAATAATGAATTGTTTGTATATGATATGTCTGGACGTCTTGTGTTGAAGAAACATTGGGATGAGGGAGGTTTGTGTTATCCATATTTGTATCGTTTTTCAAGTAATGACTTGCGAATAGGGTTGAGTAGTTCTGTGTTGAAACAGCTATTTTTATTGAAAGCAAATGGTGAAATGACTGATGGATTTCCAATATCAGGAGATACTCCCTTTTCAATTTCATTCTCAGATAGCGATGGATTTAATCTCTATACAGGTACTGATGACGGTTCGCTGATAAAATATAGACTTCTTCGTTAAAATTGAATTTTAACAAAAAACATAGGCAAAAAAAGTTTGATATTTTCTGATATTTAACACAATTTGGCACATTAAAAGTAAATATATAATGATATGAAATTTTTTTTAGGAAAAAGTGTGACTTTTGTATGTTCTGTCATTTTGTGCTGCACTTCTTGTGGCGAGACAGATTTGTTTGATACTGATAAATGGTCTGATAAAATTGAGGGTGAGTGGAAGCCGGGAATAAATGGAGCCATTGCTTATGGAAATGTTTCTTTGTGGGATTTGTTGCAAAACACATCTGAGGGAGAGAAATCTCCAATTCAAAAAATTCCCGATCCTGAAAATCGGACTGATTCGATATTGGTGATAAAATACACAGAGGAAGATATCTACAATATGAAGTTAGATGAGGTATTCCGTTTAGAGGGAGCGCCGATAAGATTTGATAAACAACTAAATATTCCAACGAAATTAAAAGAGTTGTTGCAGGAGAATGGCGGACAAGTAGAGGCTATAGAAGAAAGTGTTCGTACGTTTAAGGATGCTGTACAGCAGGAAATACCATTGTCAGCAGAGTTTGCAGAATCTTTGATAGATACGATAGAATTGGTCATGGAGATGGAATATAATTTTCCTAAATTGGATGATGTAATTTATGAAGTAGAAGTTTTTATTGGAGGAAAAAGTATTTTAACTCGGCAGGTCGGTCGTGTCGGGGTGTCTGATATTGAAAGTGTCACTAAAGAATTGAATGTGGGCAGCGGAAATATGTTGGAGTTAGAATTTCAGGTAAAGTTAATTTCAGGGATTTATAAAAATGCTGATTTAGACTTAAGTGTAGCTTTGAAAAACTATTCTTTTAATGTTGTTAAAGGTAAGATTTTGCGAAATACTCCAATTGCAATTACTGGAGATCCATTTAAGATTGCTAATGAATTCTTAGATGAAGTAAAAGGGGAGTTTGAATTTTTGAATCCGCAGGTGTTTATCGGTATGAACAATAAGGGAATTGGGGTTGATGCAAATGTCAATATTTCTTTTGCTAAAGAAAATGGAGTCAAATTAACATTGACAGATGGATTATTCTTTGAAGGTAATATGAGCAATTCTGAAAAAATAATTTCAGATGTAATAGATAAAAATAAAGCTCCTAATATATCTAAATTCTTTTCATTGCCATTGAATGGGGATATTTCATATAGTGGTGATGTTTTCTTTAACCCTCAAAAAAGTTCGAATTGTATTATTTATGCGGATGGGGCTTTAGGGATGGATGTTGATGTCATAATACCTTTGGCCCTGCAAGGTGAGTTGATTTATCAGGATACTTTGACAGATATAGATGTTGATCAGAAATATGCCGATAAAATTGAATCAGCAAAGCTTGTATTAAGGGCAACAAAAAATGATTTGAAAATAGATTTGTCTATACCTAAAATCGTATTGCTGGGAGAGACAGGGGAAGTAATAGGTGAAATAGAGGTAGCACAAACAGAAGGAAGTTGTGGCGTGTTAAAGGCAAATACGATTGGAGACTTGGTTTTTCAGATGGATAAAAGTACTGCAAAAAAATTAGGTCAGACTAAGAAAATGTTGCTAGAGGTGTGTGTGGCTAATGACGATCCAAATATGAAACCTATTTTATCAAATGATCGATTAGAGTTTTCATTGTTATTAGATGCAAAAGCTAATATAGAAGATTTGGATTTTTAAGTAAGGCAATTAAAAATAAAGAGGCGACTATAAATTTTAGTTGCCTCTTATTTTTAGATAATAATTGTTGAGACTGATTGGTGTCTATTTATTCGGACATTGAATCGTCAATTTCAATAGTTGTTTCTCCTTCTTCTGCATTATATTCTTTGCCTGCAACTAAGAGTACAATTTCTCCTTTTGCTGTATTTTGAGTGTAATAGGAAATGAGTTCCTCTAAGGTGCCACGTTTGAATTCTTCAAACATTTTACTGATTTCTCGGGCAACGCATGCATATCTATTGGCGCCAAATATAGTACTCATTTGTTCTAATGTTTTTACGATGCGAAATGGAGATTCATAAAATATCATTGTTCGAGTTTCCTCTAATAATGCATTCAACTTTTTTTGTCGCCCTTTTTTTTGGGGGAGAAAGCCTTCGAAACAAAAACGATCACAAGGAAATCCTGAGTTGACTAATGCTGGTACAAATGCAGTGGCTCCGGGAAGACATTCAGTTTCTATCCCGTGTTTGATGCATGTACGTGTAAGGAGAAAGCCTGGGTCTGAAATACCAGGTGTGCCGGCATCACTAATTAACGCAATGTTTTCTCCCTTATGAATACGCTCTGCAATTCGTTCCACTTGTTGATGTTCATTGAATTTGTGGTGTGATAGCAAAGGTGTGGCTATGTCATAATGTTTTAATAACTTTGCAGATGTACGAGTATCTTCAGCAAGAATCAAGTCTACTTCTTTAAGAATACGTAAGGCGCGTAGTGTTATGTCTTCTAGATTGCCTACAGGTGTGGGGATAAGATATAGTTTTGCCATAAAATATAAATTGGAAGTCGAAGTTGGAAGACATATCTTCTAAATTCAACAGATTCAATAGAACAAAGGTAGTAAATTGCTTTTTTAAACACCAGTAGTGTTCCTAAAATATCTTTTTTAAATTTATAACCAATTGATATATAGTGTGTAATATTTTTTTACTGTGTTTTTTTTGAAAAAATGCTTCATTTTTTTTGGTAGGAAATAAAAATGCCGTATATTTGCATCCGCTAAGCAAAACGATGGTCTGTTCGTCTAGGGGTTAGGACGCAAGATTTTCATTCTTGTAACACGGGTTCGATTCCCGTACAGACTACAGAAACGATGGTCCGTTCGTCTAGGGGTTAGGACGCAAGATTTTCATTCTTGTAACACGAGTTCGATTCTCGTACGGACTACA
>CAMDJC010000037.1:0-34784 GCA_945900015.1 uncultured Odoribacter sp.
TGGCGCCGAATTTCAAGAGAGAGTTACTATAACGTGACTCTCTCTTTTTTTGTGCATTTTTGATATCGAAATTTTTGTTAGATAGTGTTTTTATTTTTATATTGTCAGTGTGAATTTATCATTATGGTCCGGACCGTAGAGAAAAAGAGAAAATATAATTATTTAAAAATGAAATATATGAAGACACTTTTTGTAACCGTTTTGTTTGTGTTGCTTTCCGGACCGATTTTTGCGCAGTACCGGGATTTGAATAAACTACCTCAAAAGGAGCGAGACTCATTGCTTGTGAAGATAGCCAATGAGGCAATTGACCGATATTCTACCGGTTATCTGAGACCGGGAGACAAGCCGTATATTGAGGATATCGGATATAAGATGAGGGAGGATTATGACAGAATTGAAGAATATGTAGGCTGCTATATGTACTCTGTCTATTATCTGGCAACCGAAAAAGAGAAGGAGGTTTATTTTGGGACGACAAACTGGTGGAAGCCATTATACGTGCGGATAAAGGAAGGGTGATAGAAATCCGTTACATTGAATCCCGTAATTGGTGGAGGCGTATTGGCTTGGACAAGCATAATCCTGACGAAAAAATAGTCAAACGTAGGTTTAAGCCAGCTGAAGAATATCAGAAAGAGAGAGAGCGCAGAGGTCGTCCGACGATGGTTATTGTAGATTCTAGTGAGGCGAAACGTAAGATGGAGGAACATATGCGGAAAAAGCGGGAGCTAGTGGCAAGGCTGCAACATCGTTACCGCTTGAAACAGGATTCCATCAGACGTCAGGATTCTATCAGGGCTGCTGAAAAAAAGAATATGCCGGATATTTTTAAGACAGGTGAGTAATATTCCGGTATGAATGAATTTTACCTTTCCTGTTAAAGGTTGACTCATATAGTTGCTATATTTGCAAACTGAATAAGTTTGAGAACTGATTTTTAATATAATAAAAAATCTATAAGAGCGTGGAGAATATCTTGAATTCCTTGTTTGAGGCTCATTGGGGGCATTGCCCCGACCGGTTGGAGGCTTTGCCTTTGTCCGGTTCTTCCCGTAAGTATTATCGTATCTTTGACGGCACCGACAGTTTTATAGGAGTTTGCCACTCCTCGTGGGAGGAGAATCGTCTTTTTATTGATTTCAGCCGGCATTTCAGGGCGCAAGGATTGAATGTTCCGCAGGTATTTGTCGTTTCTGCCGATGGGTTGGCTTATATCCAGGAGGATTTGGGCGGATGTATGTTGTTGGATGTGGTGGAATCCGGGCGGAGAGATGTGGCTTTGAATCCGGAGGTGTTGGAGCTTTACAGAAAAAGTCTGGATGAACTGTTGCGCATCCAGTTCTTGGGGAATGAGGGGTTGGATTATTCTCATTGTATTCCCCGTCCGGTATTTGACCGGAGATGCATAACCTGGGATTTGAATTATTTCAAATATTGTTTTTTGAAATTGGCAGGAGCTTCTTTTTCTGAAGATTTGTTGGAGAATGATTTTGAGTTGTTATTGGAACAGGTGTGTAACGTGCCGGCGGATACGTTCATGTTCCGGGATTTTCAGTCGCGCAATATCATGGTGAAGGACGGGAAGGTGTGGTTTATCGATTATCAGGGAGGCAGGCAAGGAGCGTTGCACTATGATGTAGCATCCTTGTTGTATGATGCCATTGTAGCCATCCCGGATATACAGAGGGAAGAGCTGTTGGATTACTATATAGGAGAATTGCAGCGGTGGCGTCCGGTGGATGCTGAGGTCTTTCGGAAAGATTATTATCGTTTTGTGCTTATCCGCTTGTTGCAGGCGATGGGAGCATTTGGTTTGCGCGGACTGTATGAGCGGAAACAGCATTTTATCGACTCGATACAGCCCGGTCTGAAGGGGATTCACGGATTGTTTGAATCCGGACGTTTGGGGGATGACTATCCTGAAATACGCCGGATTGTTTCAAATATGCTTCTGAGAGAGACGTAGGTTTCCGGTAGGATGGAGGCTATCTCGGAGATTGGCAGCCAGAATACCTCTTCTATATCCTCTTCTGTCTGAGGTTTCAGTTCGGGATGCGGAGGACACGACATGGCATACCAATAGGTTTTTTTCAAATACCATTGGTTGTTTCGGGGGTAGATATGAAGTGTGGAGCCGAGGGTGTCGGTGATTTGCACTTCTTTCAGACCGCATTCTTCTTCTACTTCGCGGACGGCACATTGTTCGATGGTTTCGCCGGATTCCAAGTGACCTTTGGGCAGATCGTACATTCCCAGACGTTTGATAGCCAGCAGGCAGTTGCCTTGCCGGACTATGCCGCCGGCAGCCTTGACATAGGTAAAGCAGGATTTGAATATTGCGAGCAGCTCTTCTACATCATCGTGGAATATGGCAGCTGTAAAGGGTTGGGGATGGTCGAGCAACCGCAGGATAAACTCTTTGGTGGCTTGAAATTCCCGGTGTTTGAACGAAAAGGTGGTTTCCTGAGTGAAATTCGTTTGTTCTGTCAGGAAAAAACAGCTATCTTTGAAAAATACTTTATACATTTGCAAAAGATTAGAATTATCATTACAAAAATAAGAAAAAATGAATACAGTTGCAGAAAAAGTAGCATCCTATTTGTTGGATATCAAAGCAATTAAATTGGAACCTAATCATCCGTTCACTTGGGCTTCCGGTTGGAAATCTCCGATTTATTGTGACAATCGTAAGACATTGTCTTATCCGGAGGTGCGTTCCTATATCAAAGAGCAGTTTGCTGCCCTTGTCCGCGAAAAATATCCGCAGGCGGAAGTGATTGCCGGAGTGGCAACAGGAGCTATTGCACAGGGTGTGCTGGTGGCTCAGGAATTGGGCTTGCCGTTTGTTTATGTGCGCTCGTCTGCCAAGAATCACGGTCTGGAAAATCTGATTGAAGGAGAATACAAAGCCGGTCAGAAAGTAGTGGTAATCGAGGATTTGATTTCAACAGGTGGATCAAGTTTACAGGCTGTTGAAGCTTTGCGCAATGCCGGATGTGAAGTATTGGGTATGGCTGCCATCTTTACTTACGGTTTCCAGAAAGCTGTGGATAATTTTGTAAATGCAAAATGTGAATTGACTACATTGAGCAATTACAATGCCATGATTGATTTGGCGGTGAAAGTGGGATATGTCAAGGAAGAGCAGGTTGAAAAATTGAAAGAGTGGCGTTTGAATCCGGAAAATTATAAATAATATATTTATGTCAACAACAAAGATTGCAAGCGAAGTTTATAAGATTGACAGTCCGATCAGGGATGTGTATAAAATCCTTTCCGACTTTAACAGGATTGGTAAGTTAGTGGAGATGGCCAAGCAGATGGGAATGCCTCAGAATGCCCAGTTGGAAAAAATCTCTGAAAAGATAGAAAATGTAAGTTTTGTAGAGGATGCTTGTCACATCACAGTAAAAGGCTTGGGCGATGTGGTTGTGAATATCGTGGAACGTGAGGAACCGAAATTGATTAAACTGGGAGGGGGCGGAGTGCTGCCTTTCGAATTCAATATCTGGATTCAGTTGTTGGAAAATGCTCCTTACGATACCCGTATGAAAATTACTTTTCAAGGCGAGTTGAATATGGTGATGAAAATGTTGTTGAAAGGTAAATTGGAAAAAGGTATTAACCAGATGGCGGAGGGATTGACTAAAATTCCTTACAGTCTTTTGGCGAATATGAATATTTAAAATGTTTTTAGTTTATGATTTACGATTGAGCAATCAATCGTAAATCATATTCTTTTTTATGCCCGTAGTTTTTGGGCGTGTACATGGCTTAGTTTTTCTTCTGCATAAGCCTTGGTTACTGTAATTTCTTTCTTGTCTTGCGAGGGCACTTCAAACATCAGGTCTGTCATGATGGCTTCACAGATGGAACGTAATCCGCGGGCTCCCAATTTGAATTCAATGGCTTTGTCTACGATATATTCATAAACTTCTTCATCAAATTTGAGTGTGATATTATCCAACTCGAAGAGTTTGATATATTGACGGATGATAGCATTTTTCGGTTCTGTCAGAATGTTGCGCAAAGCCTGACGGTCCAATGGCTCCAAGTAGGTGAGCACCGGCAGACGACCGATAATTTCCGGTATCAGTCCGAACGACTTGAGGTCTTGCGGAGCGATATATTGCAGGAAGTTTTCCCGGTCGATTTTTTCGATGGCCTGGCTGGCATGGAAACCGACAACCATGGAGTTCATACGGGCTGCGATTTTCTTTTCGATGCCGTCAAACGCTCCTCCGCAGATGAAGAGGATATTTTTGGTGTTGACGGGAATCATTTTTTGGTCGGGATGTTTGCGTCCGCCCTGTGGAGGAACATTTACGATGGAGCCTTCCAACAGTTTCAGCAATCCTTGTTGTACACCCTCGCCACTGACATCCCGGGTGATGGAGGGATTGTCGCCTTTGCGGGCGATTTTATCCAACTCGTCAATAAATACGATACCTTTTTCTGCTGCTTCCACATCATAGTCGGCAGCTTGAAGCAGGCGGGTCAGTATGGATTCGATATCCTCGCCTACGTATCCGGCTTCGGTCAGCACAGTCGCGTCAACGATAGTGAAGGGTACGTGCAGCATTTTGGCTATGGTACGAGCCAGCAGGGTTTTGCCCGTTCCGGTACGTCCTACCATGACGATGTTTGATTTTTCAATTTCTACATCGTCTTTGCCCGGTTTGTGGAGCAGACGTTTATAGTGGTTATAGACGGCTACTGCCAGGTGTTTTTTGGCTTCGTCCTGACCAATGACATATTGGTCGAGGAAGGATTTGATTTCAATCGGCTTCTTTACCTCTAGGTTATCCAGGTTGAGATTGGATTTTCCGCGCATCTCTTCTTGTACGATGTCATACGCCTGGGTGGCACAGTCATCGCAGATAAATCCGTCGGTGCCGGCTATCAATAGGTTTACTTCGTTGCGGGTGCGTCCGCAAAATGAACATTTATCCTGCATGTGTTATTGTTTTTTATTTCTCACCAATATGGTGTCAATCATACCGTATTCTTTCGCCTCTTCGGCAGTCATCCAATAGTCGCGGTCAGAATCCTTTTCCACTTTCTTGAACGGCTGTCCGGAGTGCTCGGATATAATGGTGTAAAGTTCTTTTTTCAGTTTCAGTACTTCCCGGGAAGTGATTTCAATGTCGGAAGCCTGTCCCTGCACGCCGCTCATCGGTTGGTGGATCATGATGCGTGAATGTTTCAATGCCGAGCGTTTGCCCTGTGTTCCTGCACACATCAGTACGGCTGCCATGGAGGCTGCGAGACCGGTACAGATAGTGGCAACATCGCAGTTGATGAACTGCATGGTGTCATAGATACCCAGACCGGCATAGATGGAACCGCCCGGGCTGTTGAAATAGAGCTGGATATCGCGTCCGGGATCGGAGGTCTCCAGAAACAGCAACTGTGCCATGATGATGTTGGCTACATCGTCATCAATGGGTACACCCAAAAAGATAACGCGATCCATCATCAAGCGGGAAAATACGTCCATGGTGGCAATATTCAGTTGTCGCTCTTCGATAATGTTAGGAGTGATATAACTATTGGTGGCAGCCTGATAGCGATGAAGATTCAAACTGCTGATGCCTCTGTTATGTAAGGCATATTGTTGAAATTCGTCTTTTAGATTCATATTGTTCCGTTGATTTTTTTGCCGGACTAAGGTACAAAAAAAAGTTGAGAATGATGATGTTTGTTACATGATCGGGGAATATAAGTGTAACAAAACTTTGTTAGAATAAAAAAGAGCAACCGATAAGGTTGCTCTTGTGGTCCCACTTGGGCTTGAACCAAGGACTCCCTGATTATGAGTCAGGTGCTCTAACCAACTGAGCTATGGGACCTGCACTAGCGTGCGTTTCAGTATGTGTTTCCTTTAACGGGTGCAAATATAGGGATAAAATCTGAGTTTTTACAAATGATTTGAAGAAAAAATATTATTTTCGTTGGATATAAATGAATATGAACCATGAAAGTGTGCTTATTAGTCATAGGAAAAACGGATGCCTCTTATATTCGGGAGGGAATTGCAGAGTATGAAAAGCGGTTGACTCGCTATATTCCTTATGAAATGAAGGTATTGCCGGATGTGAAGAATGCAAAGAATCTGACGGAAAGCCTGCAAAAGGTGCGGGAAGGTGAAATGTTGTTGGAGCAGTTCCAGCCGGGAGATTTTGTCGTGTTGCTGGATGAAAGAGGACGGCAATATTCTTCGATGGAATTTTCGCAGTTTCTGGCACAGAAGATGTTGGGTACTGTTAAGCGGCTGGTGTTTGTGGTGGGAGGACCTTATGGTTTTTCCGATGGGGTTTATAAAAGGGCTAATGATAAGATATCGTTGTCCAAGATGACGTTTTCGCATCAAATGGTGAGGATGATTTTTGCCGAACAGATTTATCGAGCCATGACAATATTGAAGGGTGAGCCGTATCATCACGAGTAAATTATGAAGAAAAGAGCGTTAATAGTATTGTTTTTTGCCTGTATTTTATTGGGGGCAACCGGCTTGACGGAGTATCTGTTTTATCGTCAGGACGAAGCGGTGTGGGTTCAGAATTTTGAGAATCGCTTACATAAACAGGAAACATGGGCGGATGATATATTGAAATCGTTCCGGGATAGTGTGCAGATAGGACAGGAGGATTGTGAAAAAGATGTTATCTTTTTGGGTTTTCATGAAGGTAAATTGTTCTTTTGGACGGATGAGTTGATGGGGAATAAAGAGCTTTACCGGTTGTTGACGCAGAGTGGTAATTTTGTGAAATTAGGTAATACTTATTATGAAGTCAGGCATAAATGTTATAATGTCCAAGATTATTTTGCGCTGTTACGTATCAAAGATGCTTATCCGTATAATAGTAAATATGTAAAAGATAAGTTTGGAAGTTTTTTGAAGATAGCAGAGGAAAATGCTTCGTTAGTGGAGGTTTTACCGGCGGGAGTTGCTGGAGCACATTTGATTCGGGATAATAATAAAGTGCCGCTATTTTCATTGATATATGATAAGGCTTATAAAGAGCAGGGGGCTAATTATGTTTTGATTATTTTGTATCTGATTTCTTTTTTATGTTTGTTCCATGTGTATGATGCATTGTTGAAAGTGACGGTGTCATGGAAAAAACAATTATTGATATTTGTCGGGTTTGTGGTATTGTTGGGATGCATCCGTGGTTTTATGCTGCATTATGAAATACCTTCTTGTATATACCGGTTACCTATATTTATGGATCATGTATCCGAAGGTCTTTTGGTGACTTCTATAGGGGATTTGATGTTGTCAACGTTTTGTATTTTTAATGTGATGTACATTACTTTTTACAATATCAAAATTAATTATGAAAATGAACTTTTTCGTCGTTACCGGTATTTAATAGCCTGTCTGTTTATTTTTGCTATTTTTCTATATGTAGATTTCTATAATTTTGCAATAGACTTAGTGGTGGCTAATATGAGTGTGCATTTAAATGTCGCTCAGTTGATTCATGTCGGAGTTGCTTCCATTATTGCTTTTATAGCCATCAGCTTGGGAGGACTTGTGATTCTGTATGGTATATTTGGCAGTGTGTTTTTTTTGCACCATTTCCTTTCTTTTAGAAGTATGGTGAGGATTACAACACTTGTGTGTTTCGTGTTGTGGGGTGTGAGTGATTTGTTGGAGTTGTATACTAATTTTTGGGATTGTCTTTTTATTTGGGGAGTCATGATGATTGTTACAGCCAACAAATATTTGTTGAAACGGGATATTCAACGGAGTGTCTATATGTTAGGCATTTTTTTGTTGTCTGTTTATATTGTGATGATAACTAAAAAATATGAGCATTATAAGGAGCAACGTCAGCGTTTGGAGTATGCTACGGAATTGATAGAAGAGAGGGATTATAATTTTGAGAAGTATCTTGTGGAATTGAATCATGCGATTTGTTCTTCTACCGTGTTGGCTTTTTGGGCGGAATTGGGAAATGATGTACAGGCAGAGATGTTTTTACAGACCAATTTGTTGGATATGAAGGGATATAATTATTATTCAGATATTACGTTTTGCAGAGAGGGGGATCGTTTGGTGTTAGCTGATAAGGGGAATCAGTGTGATTGTAGAGTCTATTTTGATCAAATTATAAAGAGTGCAGGATACCGTCTGGGACAGACAAATTTTTATGCTATTCGTGTATTTGACGGTTTTGTGACTTATATCGGCCGTTTCCATTTTGGTGATGTGGATTTGTTTTTGCGTTTCGATGCAGAGAAAGATGAAGGTGGAATTGGATATCCTCAAATATTGTCCAGGAAATCAGGTATTGTTAATGATCCGGTATATACTTATTCGTATGCAAAATATTTGAAAGGAGAGTTGGTTTCTTCCAGTGGAGAATTTGTTTATGGCAAAAAGTTGAAGCATTGGGGTGATAATAAAGGAGCTGGTGTATTGATGGTAGATAAAGATCATTTTTCTCATATGCTAATAGCTGTTGATGATTATAATACATTGATTATTAGTTTGCCGGAAAGAATGTTTGCATTGTATTATATGAATGCACTTTATACTTTTTTAGTGTGTATGTTGCTTGCTTCTTATGGGTTGTTTTTTAATTTCAATAATAATTCAGCTTTCAGCAAGGGGACGCTAAAGGCTCGTATTAAGAATAGTGTTATTTCTTTGATTTTCTTGTTGCTGGTATTGCTGACTGCTTTAAGTATTTTTATTAATACAAAGAGTTTTGAAGGACGGCATAAAGCGAAGGCTATCGAGTTTTTGAAATATGTGAATAGGGAATTGGAGCAATTAGATTGTGTAGATAGGATGCAATGTCCTGATATTGTCAATACTTTATCTAATATGTCGGAGTTGTTGATGATTGATATTAATATCTATTCATTGGATGGAGAATTGGTTGCTACTTCGCGACCAGATATTTTTGAATTGGATTTCCGTGGATCTTTGATAAATCCTCGGGCTTTACAAGCAATAAATAAGCAAGGAGCCACCAGTTATATAGAAAGAGAAGATATTGGAGAATTGAATTATATGGCAGCTTATATGCCCTTGGTGTTGGATAATGGAAAAACTTACATTTTAAATGTTCCTTACTTTGCTCAGAATGATGAATTGAATCTGGATATCATTATTATGATTGTGATAACGGTGAATATAGCGATTATTATGATGGTTGTGGCTTTTGTCCTTTCCGGATTGTTGGCAGAGAGAGTGACTAAACCGTTGAAATTGGTGAACGATAAATTGCGTAAGATGCGAATAGGAGGGAAGAATGAGAAGATATCTTATAAGGATAAGGATGAATTAGGGGTGTTGGTGCAAGAATATAATAATATGGTGGATAAGCTGGAAGAAAGTATCAGTCAATTGGCTCGAACTGAACGAGAGAGTGCTTGGAGAGAGATGGCTCGACAGATTGCGCATGAAATTAAGAATCCATTGACTCCCATGAAATTGAATATCCAATTTATGTTGCGTTCTTTGCAGATGGAGGATACGGAGAAGTTTAAGCAGCGTTTTAAAGATTTGTCTGCTATGCTGATGGAGCAGATTGATAATATGGCAGCTACTGCATCTACGTTTTCTGATTTTGCAAAAATGTCAGTTACACATAACGAGGTTTTGAAGTTGGATGAAGTACTAAGGAATTGTTCTTTATTATTTGAAAATACGATAGCTACAATTCATTATGATGCTGAATCTAATTTGAATGTATATGCCGATAGAGAACAGATGCGTCGTGTGATTGTGAACTTGTTGAAAAATGCAGAGCAAAGTATTCCTGTTGAGCGGCAAGGAGAAGTTTGGATTACATTAAAGGGAATAGGGGATCAGGTGGAAATACGTATAAAAGACAATGGTTCTGGAATTCCTGAAGATATTCAGAAAAAGATTTTTGAACCGAATTTCACAACAAAATCAAGCGGCTCCGGTTTAGGCTTGGCAATTTGTCGTAGAATTATAGAAAATTTTGGAGGTGAGATAGGATTTACGACAACATTGGGAGTCGGTACTGAGTTTTATATTATTATGAATAAGTATGATGCTCAAGCTAAAGACTGAGAGGTATGATTGATTGCCATAATATCAGGGATTACTAATACTAATGGGAATTATTTATATATTTGCCAATAAATCTCTTTAAAAACAGCGATATGAAAAAACATATTCCAAACCTGATAACTTCTATGAATGTTATATCTGGGACTTTAGCTATTTTTATGGCAATGTATGGACATTTGACATTGGCTGCCGGCTGTATATTGCTTGGGATGATTTTTGATTTTTTTGATGGGATGACAGCTCGTTTATTACATGTAAAGTCTGATATTGGGAAAGAGTTGGATTCATTGGCGGATGTGGTGAGTTTTGGGGTGGCACCAGCTGTTTTGGCACATTTTTTAATGCTTAAAACTTTGCCGGGAGAGAGTATGGAGCATTTCTTTGAATGGAGATTGTGGGAACAGTTGATGATATGTACACCATTATTGATTCCTGCTTTTTCCGCATACCGTTTGGCTAAATTTAATTTGGATATTCGTCAAACGACTTCTTTTATTGGAATGCCTACTCCTGCTAATGCTTTGTTTTGGGTTGGGTTGGTATTTGGATATTCTTGTGCTCCGACATTGTATCATGTGTTGTTTGGTAACGTAGCGGTGTTGGGGCTTTGTGCTTTGATTTTGTCTATATTGCTTGTTAGTGAGTTGCCGATGTTTTCGTTGAAAATATCAGGCTTAGGTTGGGTAGAAAATAAGATTCGTTATGCTTATGTGGTCTCTTTGGTTATTTGTATTTGTATTTTTGGATGGGCTGTTGTTTTCTTAATAGTGCCTCTTTATATTCTTTTTTCACTATTCGCTTTACTTATAAAGTAAAATCATCCATAGGATTATATTTCACATAGTCGGATGCTGGAGAAATGACATTATGATGGGTGATGTTTTTTTTATGGTTTTGTTTTGTGGGAAGCTCTGGGCGAAGTGCTGTATCGTTTTTTAATTTTCCTCCCAATAGACCGGATTCATTATGGAAAATGTTTAATTGTGAAACGACAACAACTCCTGTAATAGTTGCTACTGCAAGACCATATTTCAGTAGACGATGAAAAAAGTTTCCAATCGTTTCGTGATGTGTGTAGGCAACCATTTCCGGAGAGGAAGCCGGAGTCATACTAATTTGTACAGGATTAGAATTAGTCTTACTGATAGATTGTATGGATATGGGAGCCATACCAAATGCTTCCGAGAAAAAATTATGTTTTCCGTTTTCGAAAATAATATTGAATCGGCGATCTGTATAAAAACTTCCAATATCACCAAAATCTACGCGTTGACGTTGGTTCAAGCGTATTTTTAACTCTTCAGAGAAAAGCGTTAATTGAGTTGTTGCTTTTTCATAGCTGATATTTTCTTTCATTGAAATCCAATTTGCAAGCAGACCATCGTTCTGTGTCAGATTGCGATTAAATAAGATATCTTTACCTGGAGGGCAGAGTAACCCACTTTTTTTATCTATATATGCACTTGTATAATTGCAGATAAAACCTCCAAAGTCAGGAATTATCACACAATCGTGCAAAAACAAAAGGTCAGATATGTATTCAATGAATCTATGCATGCAGCAAAAGTATGAAAAAAACTTGGGAATCCAATCTCTTGTAAAAAGAAAATTATCTGTTTTTTCACATTACTAGCGCTGTGAATTTTGCTAATTTATTATTTACTTTGCATCAATTCAAAGTAAATAATATAAATCTGATTCCTTATGAAGGTATTTGTAACAGGCGGTACCGGCTATATCGGTTCGCATACTGTTGTTGAATTACAGCAGAATGGTTTTGAGGTTGTGATTGCAGATAATCTTTGCAATTCAAATATTAAAGTGCTGGATGGTATAGAACAAATTACAGGAATACGTCCTGAGTTTGAACAAATTGATCTGGCTGATGCTGCTAAGGTGCAAGATTTCTTTTCACGGCATCAGGATATTGTTGCTGTTATTCACTTTGCTGCGTTGAAAGCTGTAGGTGAATCTGTGCAGAAGCCATTGGAGTATTACCGTAATAACTTGAATTCACTGATGAATGTGATTGCAAGTATGCGAGTGTTTGGTGTAAAAAATTTGGTATTTTCCTCTTCTTGTACTGTCTATGGGCAAGCAGACGTTTTGCCGGTTACAGAACAGACTCCACGCAAACAGGCAGAATCTCCTTATGGTAATACGAAAGCAATGTGTGAGGATATTATGCGTGATGTAGCTAAGGTTGAAAAGGAGATGAATCTTTTAGCTTTACGTTATTTTAACCCGATAGGTGCTCATCCATCTGCTTGTATCGGAGAGTTGCCGAATGGTGTGCCAAACAATTTAATTCCATATTTGACACAAACAGTTGCTGGTATTCGTGAGCAGTTAAGCGTGTTTGGTGATGATTATAATACTCCTGATGGTTCAGCTATTCGTGACTATATAGACGTAGTAGATTTAGCTAGAGCTCATGTGGTGGCTATTCGTCGTCTTTTGGATGGTAAAAATGCGACTAATTATGAATATTTTAATATTGGCACCGGAAATGGAGTATCGGTGTTGGAGTTGATTCATGCATTTGAGCGGGCGACCGGAGAAAAAGTGAATTATAAGATTGTGGGCCGCCGTGCTGGTGATATAGAAAAAGTATGGGCTGACACGACTTTGGCAAATAATGAGTTGGGTTGGAAAGCAATTGTGCCTATTGAAGAGACTTTGGCTAATGCATGGAAATGGCAAAAACATTTAATGGATAAATAAGTAGGTTATGGACGAACAGAAACACCAGCAACTTGAGATTGATCTTAGTCGGGAAGTGGCACAAGGGACATATGCAAATCTTGCAATCGTTGCTCACTCTTCTTCTGAATTTATTGTGGATTTTGTGCGATTGATGCCGGGAGTCCCAAAACCGGAAGTGAAGAGTAGGATTATTATGACGCCTGAAAATATGAAGCGTTTAATGTTGACTTTACAAGACAACATTAGAAAATTTGAGCAGGATAATGGAGTAATCCGTATCGCAGCAAATGATTCTGCTGATGCAGTATTCCCATTGGATCTTGATCCAAGAGGGCAAGCTTAATAGAGGATACTATCGTATAAACAGAAATAAATAAGAAGGATGACAGCAAATTGGTTTGAAGCGAAGGTGAAGTATATGAAGGTGAATGAGGATGGGAAGAGTAAAAAGGTAAATGAGGCTTATCTTTTAGATGCAATGTCATATACTGAAGCCGAGAGTAGAATTACGCATGAAATGGAGTCTGTGATTTCCGGAGATTATTACATAAGTAGTTTAAAAAAATCGAATATTACAGAATTAGTGCCGTCGGACGATGAAAATGATGACCGTTGGTACAAGGCGAAAGTGGGCATTATAGATGCTGATGAGGTTAGCGGTAAAGAAAAGTCTTCTTTTCAGTATTATCTAGTGGCTGCATCCAACATTAACCGGGCATTGGAGAATTTGGAGAAAAGTTTGTCAACTTTTGTTGTGCCGTATGAAATTGCCAGTATAACAGATACTCAATTTATGGATGTATATCCTTATTTTGATGAAGAAGAGGAACAGATTCCGGAGAATTTGTCCCCATTGGGGCAGGTTACTGTAGCGGATGATGTTTGTGAAGACGTGGTCGATGTTGACACAAAAGAAGTATAAATATTTTATTGGAGGTCTTTTTATGGTGGCCTCCAATAAAAATTTAGATGAAAAAGAATCCGTAAAAAGCTGTGAAAAATCATATTTGAGGAATATTACAGTGTTAAATATTCTTCAAATTTTCGTAAACGTTTGTATTACATCATTTTCAAACTATGTGAATGTTTTTTTTCTTTGAGAGAAAGTTAGGCATAATGATTTTTTATTATTTAACTTTGTGGTGCCTTTCGGAAACGAAAACAATAACTAAAAGACTGAATATATGAAAACACGTATTGAACACGATTTATTAGGCGAAAAAGAAGTGCCGGCAGAAGCATATTATGGAATTCAGACGCTTCGTGGTATTGAAAACTTTCACAATATCAGTGGATTGACTATTAGCCATTATCCTAACTATGTAAAAGCATTGGCTATGGTAAAATGGGCTGCTGCAAAAGCAAACCAAGAGTTGGGAATTCTTCCTGATGATATTGCTGACGCTATTACCCGTGCTTGCGAAGAAATTATCAGTGGCAAACTGCACGATCAGTTCCCTGTTGACTTGATTCAGGGTGGTGCAGGTACATCTACCAATATGAATATCAATGAGGTGGTGGCTAACCGCGCATTGGAAATTTTAGGACATGAAAAAGGTGAATATCAGTATTGTCACCCGAATAATCATGTAAATATGTCGCAGTCAACCAATGATGCATATCCTACTGCATTTAAATTGGCCTTTATCTTCATGAACGAGGAGTTGGTTGCTGACTTAAAATTATTGATTCAGGCTTTCCGTGCTAAAGGAGAAGAATTCAAAGAAATCATCAAAATGGGACGAACCCAGTTGCAGGATGCTGTTCCTATGACTGTTGGACAAGAATTTGAAGCTTTTGCTGCTAACTTGGAAGAAGAGGTTGACCGTTTGAACCAGAATGCAAAATTGTTCTTGGAAGTAAACATGGGTGCTACTGCAATCGGTACTGGAATCAACTCTGAACCGGAGTATTCAGCAAAATGTATTAAGAATCTGCGTATCATCAGTGGTGAGGAATTTGTTTTGGCGTCAAACTTGATTGAAGCTACTCCGGATGCTGGTTCTGCTGTTATGTATTCTTCTGCATTGAAACGTATGGCAGTGAAATTATCTAAGATTTGTAGCGACTTGCGTTTGTTATCAAGCGGTCCTCGTTGTGGATTGAGTGAAATCAACTTGCCTCCTATGCAGCCGGGTTCTTCTATCATGCCGGGTAAGGTAAATCCTGTTATCCCTGAGGTTGTTAATCAGATTTGCTTCCGCGTTATCGGTAATGATTTGACAGTAACTTTCGCAGCTGAAGCTGGTCAGTTGCAGTTGAATGTAATGGAACCAGTATTGGTTGATTCTATTTTCAGCTCAATCAAGATGTTGCAGAAAGGTATGGACCGTTTACGTACATTGTGCGTAGAGGGCATTACTGTAAATGTTGACCGCTGCCGTACTATGGTATTGAATAGCATCGGTATCGTTACTGCGTTGAACCCGACTTTAGGTTATGAAAATTCTTCACGCATTGCTAAACGTGCATTGAAAGAAAATCGTAGCGTTTATGATTTGGTATTGGAAGAAGGCTTGTTAACTAAAGAAGAATTGGATGAATTGTTGAAGCCTGAAAATATGATTAAGCCTCATAAATTCTATATCAAGAAATAAGAAGCATAATTGACAATAAGTTAAAACTCCGACTTAAAATAGTCGGAGTTTTTCTTTGCTGTTTAACTTATTTATACTAATATTGCATATATATTATATTAAAAATCGAACTCATGAAAAAAACATTGACAAAAGTATTGGCAGTAGCACTTTTAGTTGCATCTGTACCATCTTTGACAGGATGTTATGGCCCTTTCCGTTTATCTACAAAATTGCATAATTGGAATGGACAAGTTTCTAACAAGAAGTTTGTAAATGAATTGGTATTTTTAGGATTTTGTATTTTGCCGGCTTATGAACTTTGTCTTTTAGGTGATGCATTGATATTTAACTCAATTGAATTTTGGAGTGGAAATAATCCTATCTCTATGAAAGATGGTGAAGTTGAAACACAGGATGTTATGCACAATGGTAAAATGTACCAAGTAATAAAAACAAAAAATAACATGACTGTTGCTGCTAAGGATTCTGACGAAAAGGTAAATTTCAGATATTTCCCGGAAGAAGGACAATGGTATCAAATGAATGGTGAAGTAAAAGGTTTGGCTGTTAAATAAAAATTGCCTTGAAAATATGTAGAGAGCTGAAGACTATATTGTTTTCAGCTCTTTTTAGCTGATGTAGCGCCAAGTGATTCTGGTCTTGAACAGACGTTTGATTTGTGAAGCAAAAACTTGGTTGTCAGTATTCTGTAAGTTCGGATCCTTTTCTAGAATCTCATTTGCAGCACGTGAGGCTTCGTTGAGAATGATGGCATCTTTACCAAGGTTTGCAACTTTCAAACTACAAGTAAGTCCACTTTGTTGAGTCCCTTCTATGTCGCCTGGTCCTCGGAGTTTTAGGTCTGCTTCTGCTATTTCAAATCCGTCATTTGTAGATGTCATTGTTTCAATCCGTTTCCTTGAATCATTGGAAATCTTATAGGATGTCATTAATATACAATAGGATTGGTCTGCGCCACGTCCTACTCTTCCTCGTAGTTGGTGTAGTTGGGAGAGTCCGAATCGCTCAGCACTTTCAATAACCATTATGGAAGCATTGGGGACGTTTACCCCCACTTCAATGACTGTCGTTGCTACTAAAATCTTGGTTTCTGCTGTTGCAAAACGACGCATTTCAGCGTCTTTCTCTGCTGGTTTCAGTTTGCCATGCACCATGCCGGTTTTGTATCCTTTCGGTAGAAAGTAGTTGTTAATTTGTTCGAATCCGGCTTCTAGATCTCGAAAGTCAAATTTTTCAGATTCTGAAATCAACGGATATACTACGTAAGCCTGTCTTCCTTTATCCAACTCTTTTTCGATAAAACGGAAAACATCCAATCGTTTTTTATCATATGTGTGCAAGGTGGTGATAGGCTTGCGTCCCGGAGGTAATTCGTCTATGACAGATACATCCAAATCTCCATAAAGTGTCATAGCTAGAGTTCGTGGTATTGGTGTGGCTGTCATGACCAAGACATGGGGAGGAATGCTGTTTTTTTGCCATAGTTTAGCCCGTTGGGCAACACCAAAGCGATGTTGCTCGTCAATAATGACAAGTCCGATATTTTTGAAAGTAACGACATCTTCTAGTAAGGCATGTGTCCCAATAAGAATCTGTAATGAACCATCCTGTAGTCCTTGATGAATTGTTTCACGTTCTTTTTTTCGGGTAGATCCTGTTAACAAGGCCACAGAGATGCCTAATTCGTGTAGCATGTTGCTGACTGTTTCGTAGTGCTGGGTGGCAAGAATTTCTGTTGGTGCCATGAGGCATGTTTGATAGCAATTATCCAATGCCATTAGCATACACATTATTGCTACCAATGTTTTACCGCTACCGACATCTCCTTGTAACAGTCGGTTCATTTGTTTCCCAGAACCGCAATCTTGTCTGATTTCTTTGATTACACGTTTTTGAGCATTTGTGAGGTCGAAGGGAATGTATTGTTTGTAAAATGTGTTGAAGTAATCACCTATCGTTGTGAATACATGCCCTTTGAAAGCTGTCTTTCGTTTGTATTTTAGTTTCAGAATATTCAGTTGAATGTAGAAAAGCTCTTCGAATTTAAGGCGATAGAGAGCTTTGCGTAACATTTCTGGAGATTCAGGGAAATGAATATTGTATAGAGCTTCGTGTAAGTATAGCAGCTTATACTGTTGAATAAACCACGATGGGAGAGTCTCTGGAATTTTGATTTTAAGAGTTTTGAAGATAGTTGCTTGAATTTTGCTTATAGCCTTAGAATTCAAGAACGCTTTTTTCATTTTTTCAGTTGTCTGGTAGATGGCTTGAAAACCCACCAATAATTGAGAGACCTTTTCAAAGTTGTCTATTTCCGGATGTACAATATTTAATTGGTTGTTGAATAATGAAGGTTGTCCGAAAATCAGATATTCTTGGTTTGCATCCAGTTGATTGGCTAAATATTTAAATCCTTTGAACCAAACCAATTTCAATGAACCGCTGCCGTCATACGCAGTAGCCGTCATCCGCTGACTGCTGCCTGAACCTACTGTTTGCAGGTCACAGATCTTTGCTTTGATTTGAATGTATGGAAGTTGGCTGTTAAGCTCTGAAATTTTATATATTTTACTTCGGTCTATATATTTATAGGGCACATGGTAAAGCATATCTTCATAGCTCTCTATCCCCAGTTCTGCTAATAGTACTGCGGCTTTTTTTTCTCCAACGCCAGGTAGAAACTTGATATTTAAACCGGATAGTTCCAAATCTTTATACAATAACGATTCAAATATACGGTTAATTGTTTAAATTTGCTTTGTTAATAACGATTTTTGCAATGGGGTATCTGAAGGAAAGACTCAAACATGCAATACGCTTTAGACATAAAAGAGGTTATGGTGTGCATTCGCCTTTTATGTTCAATCTGATATTGAATGTGATTCGCGACCGGGGAAAACAGTTTTCTTATCCGGTGGAATTGGAACAGGCTAATATTTTGAATCGAAAGGAACGGAAAGTTTTTCGTCTGTTGGCGCGCTTGATTCGCCATTTGCGTGTTCATAAGATTGTTTGTCTGGGTTTGAATTCTTCTTTATTGGCAAGCTATCTTTCAATGGTATATCAGGAAGCAGATGTCAGTGATGTTCCGGATAGAGTGTCGGATGCTGATTTCGTCTATATCGGACGTCGGACCTTAGTCACTATAAATCTTTTTAATGATGAGGAGTGGATAAAGGATTATCCTAAATATATTGTAATTACAGATATATACAAAGATGCCCGGCATGCTCGTTTATGGCGTCAGTTGAATGAAAAGGCCACGGTTTCGGTAGATATGATGTGGTATGGCCTGCTATTCTTTGACCACAAAATTCAAAAGGGGAAATATCGGTTGATTATTTAATATTTAATGGCTTAATGTATTATGAAAATTTATACAAAAACAGGAGATAAAGGTACGACTTCGTTAGTTGGAGGTCAAAGAGTGCCTAAAAATAGTGCACGTTTGGAAGCATATGGCACTGTTGATGAATTGAATAGTTGCATCGGAATCGTACGTTCATGCAAGTTGAACGCACCATTGGCAGAAGAGTTGGTTGAAATACAACGTCGCTTGTTTGATGTTGGGGGAAATTTAGCGACAGACCCATCCGATTTACATGTAAAAGTATGTATTCGGGAGGAAGATATCATTATGTTGGAGCAGGCTATTGATCGTATGAATGCAGATGTTCCTCCCATGAGAGCATTTGTGTTGCCAGGTGGTGATAGTCAAGCGGTCTCTTTCTGTCATTTGGCTCGGACCATTTGTCGAAGGGCTGAGCGTCGGATTCTTGACTTATCTGCACAATCTGACGTGGACGAGTTGTTGTTGAAATACATCAATCGCTTGTCAGATTATCTTTTCATGCTTTCACGTAAGATTGCTCACGATGAGGGTATTGAAGAAATGAAATGGGAGGCTCGTAAGTAGCCTCTCTGCTAATCTTCCTTCAAAAGGATTAATTTTTCAGGTTTGACATGCAGGCGTGTAGATAGCCATTGATGGAGTTGTTCCGTTTTGGCTTTTTGCGCCTTGTGTTGGTATCGTAAAATTGCAACAGATAGAGTGTCGCTTGTACTTCCTGTTATATGATTGCGTATGATTTGCGATAAGGCAATGCTGCTGATGTCCGGGAAGAGCACCTGTATCTCTGGAACAATCGCTTTGCTTAGCGAATCATAGCTGACATAATTATTCAATTGCTTTTGCAGCCGGATGATTTCTGCTTCTTGTCGCTGAGCCTGCTGGCGGCTTTGTTTGTAGAAATCTTGTAGAACAAGCTTGCTCAGTTCATCTGTTTGTTGCTCCTCTTTATTTCTATTGATTCCCTGTTCAATATGTAATTTGCATCCCTCCAGATGGTAGTGTGCCAATTTCTGATGAAGCATACCGATATAGTCGTCCGGAATTTCTTTTCCAATCAGAGTAACGGCAATGCTGTCTTCGTGGATACTTTTATTGACAATAAATGTGTTGGGGTATTTGATTTCATTGCTGATAAAACGGGCGGCATTGTTTTCAAAAATATTTTTCTTGATCATGATGTAGGTAATGTGTACGCTAGGAACCATCGTAACAATCAATATGGCATAAACGATTTGTTGTACTCGTTTCTCGCGTGCTTTATCTACAAATACTTTCTTTTTAAAGTGCATGAGCTTTACTCCTAGTGTTGTCGCAAAAGCGATGAACACAGAATTTATCATATAAAGATAGAACGCTCCGAAAAAATAGGTAAAGTTTCCGCTGGCAATGCCGAAACCTGCCGTACAAAGAGGAGGCATAAGGGCAGTCGCAATGGCTACTCCGGGGATGACATTACCTTTTAGCTTTGTACTGGAAGCCACGATTCCGGCCAAACCGCCAAAGAATGCTATCAAGACATCATAAATAGTCGGGGTGGTTCTTGCCAACAGTTCGGAGCGGGCCTCGTTTAGAGGTGAGATTAAAAAATAGAGGGTAGAGGTAAGTATTCCAAAGATAGTGGCAATTGCCAGATTTCTAAAGGCTTTCTTGATGAGTTCAAAATCGTTGATACCAATACCTAATCCAATGCCCATGATGGGACCCATCAAAGGAGAGATTAACATGGCTCCGATAATGACAGCTGTTGAATTAACGTTCAGCCCCAATGAGGCGATAAAAATGGCAAAAATCAACACCCAAAGGTTGCTCCCTCGGAAATTAATACCTTTAAGAATATTTTCAATGGTTTCTGCTTCATTTTCTCTTTCTTCTGAGGGGTCAAAAATACTGTTTAAGTAATTTTTGGCTTGTATGATAATATCTGTTAGTGCCATAATTGATTGGATATAAAATATTATTATGGATTAGATGCGCTTGCGAAAAATACGGTTTAGAATTGGAATTTCGTTTAATGGTAAATCTTTTTTTATTAAATAGACCAAATAAATTGCGAGCAGACCGGTTCGGAATATCAGGCGTAAAATGAGATTGTCGATATTGACCCATGTGCCGATGAAATACAGAATCAATGCCAATCCCGTATATTGGGCAATGGCCTTTAAATCGTAGCTGATAGGATAATATTTCTGACCTATGAGCCATGAAAAGAACATCATGGCAAAATAACATGCAAATGCAGCCCAGGCACAAGCGACATAACCGAACATGGGTACGAATATAATATTGGCAGTCACAATGATTACCAGGCCGATAAGAGAAAAATAAACACCCCATTGTGTCCGGTCTGTCAGTTTATACCATAATGACAAATTGAAAAAAATGCCGGAAAATAATTCTGCCATCATAATAATAGGCACCACTTTTAGGCCTTCAAAATATCGCGGATCTATAAAATAACGGATAATGTCCAAATAGAACATGACACCAAGAAATATCAGCAAATCGACAATAATAAAGTATTTCATAGCCAAAGCGTAAGTTGCCCGTTTGTCTTCGCCTTTGGTACGGGCAAAGATAAAGGGTTCGTAGGCATATCTGAATGCTTGGGTAAACATAATCATGACTACGGCAATTTTTGCGTTGGCACCGTAAATACCTAATTGGTGTGAAGCCTCAGCTGCATCCGGAATCAGGTAGGTGTAAAGAATTTTGTCGAAGTTTTGGTTAAGCATTCCTGCCAGTCCGAGAATCAGCAATGGAAATGAATAATGCAGAATTTGTCGTAGCAGTTGAAATTGAAACTGCCATCTGATGCGGACAATTTCGGGCAGGAGCATCAATAGGATAATGCCGGAGGTCAGTACGTTTGAAACAAGGATGTAGCCAACACCGTAATCCGGATTATAGAACCAGCTAATCCATTCTGCATGGTTTATATGGATTTTGGGACAGACGACTAAAAAGAAAATATTGAAAATAATTGTCAGTCCGATATTTAAAAGTTTTAGAGCAGCAAAGCGCAAAGGCCGTAAACAGTAGCGCAGATAGGCAAAAGGAAGGGCACTGAAAACATCCAATGCAATAATAATGGCGATTAGGGCAACATATTCCGGATGTGCTCCACTTTGAAGCAGATTAGACAACGGAGTTAAGAATCCGAATACCAGTCCGAGAAACAGGGAGGTAGTGATACCCAAAGAGGTCATGCACGTAGCATACACGGTTTGCGGGTCTCCTTTGTCCGGGTCATTGGCAAAACGGAAAAAACCGGTTTCCAATCCATACGTAAGTAAAACCAGCATTAAGCCAATCCAAGCATACAGATTGACAATAATGCCATATTCTTCCGGCATCAGAAGATAGGTATAAAGTGGGGTCAGACACCAGTTCAAGAATTTCCCGATGATGCTGCTCAAGCCGTAAATGGCCGTATCTTTTGCCAAGCTTTTAATTCCTGCCATATCGTTGGATATAGGTAAATTTCGACAAAGATACGAATTTTATTTGTTTTGGGTTATTTTCTGTACCTTTGCGGCAGATTTATTATATGAAATGATGGAACCAATGCAGAAGATTAGTAAAGTGGAAGTGCGTAAACTCCACATGGATGACTATGCTCAGCTTGCCCAGTCGTTTACCAGAGTATATGCGGACAAGGATGTGTTTTGGACACACCAGCAAATCAAAAAGTTGATACAGATTTTCCCGGAAGGACAGATCGTGACCGTTGTGAACAATAAGATTGTAGGTTGTGCTCTTTCTATTATTGTCGATTATGATTTAGTGAAAGGTGATCATACGTATGCCAAGGTGACCGGCAATGAAACTTTTTCTACTCATAATCCCAAGGGAAATATTCTTTACGGGATAGAGGTGTTTATTCATCCTGATTACAGAGGATTGCGCTTGGCTCGGCGAATGTATGAATATCGTAAGGAGTTGTGTGAAAAATTAAATCTGAAGGCTATCATGTTCGGAGGACGGATTCCCAATTATTACAAATATTCCGACAAGATGCAGCCTAAGGAATATATTGAAAAGGTGCGTTCGCGTGATATTTATGATCCGGTGCTGACTTTCCAGCTCTCCAATGATTTTCACGTTCGTCGTGTAATGAAGAACTATCTGCCTAATGATGAGGAGTCTCGTCATTGCGCCACTCTTTTGCAGTGGGACAATATATATTATCAGCCTCCCACGGAGAATATCGTTGATAAAAAAACAACGGTACGGGTGGGGATTGTGCAGTGGCAGATGCGTCCCTATAAGACCTTGGATGATGTGTTTGAGCAGGTGGAATTCTTTGTTGATGCAGTTTCTGATTATAAAAGTGATTTTATCCTTTTCCCTGAATATTTCAATGCCCCTTTGATGTCTGAGTTCAACCACTTGGGCGAAGCTCAGAGTATCCGGGCTTTGGCTCAGTATACGGAACAGATACGCGAGCGGTTTATCAATTTGGCTATCAGTTATAATATTAACATCATTACTGGTAGCATGCCTTTGTTGTTGGAGGATGGTACATTATATAATGTCGGATATCTCGTTCGTCGTGATGGAACTTTTGAGCAATACGAAAAGATTCATGTCACTCCGGATGAAATCAAAAGCTGGGGCTTGTCTGGCGGGCATCTTGTGCAGACATTTGATACCGACTGTGCCAAAATAGGTGTGTTGATTTGCTACGATGTAGAGTTCCCCGAATTGTCGCGTATTATGGCAGAACAGGGAATGCAGATTCTTTTTGTGCCGTTCCTGACTGACACACAGAATGCCTATTCCCGTGTAAGAGTGTGTGCTCAGGCACGTGCCATTGAAAATGAATGTTTTGTTGTAATCGCCGGCAGTGTGGGTAACTTGCCGCGTGTGCATAATATGGATATCCAATATGCTCAGTCGGGCGTGTTTACGCCGTGTGACTTTGCCTTCCCGACCGATGGTCGCCGTGCAGAGGCTACTCCTAATACGGAAATGATTCTGGTCTCGGATGTTGATCTGGATTTGTTGAATGAGCTACATACTTACGGTAGTGTTCATAACTTATTGGATCGTCGTCACGACCTTTATGAACTGAAATTGAAGAAAGGGAACTCATAATTATCCCTCTCTTCTCTTTTGTTTCTCTCTTACTTAAATATAAGTCATTTTTATCTCAAATATATGACAACTATATCTCAAAGATAACAAATTGTTATCTTTGTCATGTATTTGAGATATTTTTATGGTGATTTTGAGCGAGAGCAAGAAGAAGAGGACCTCTTGAATATGTGTAATGACAGATTGGATGTGTATTCCATATCTCAGGATTTTTCTGTAGTTTTGCCATGCTGATTACTTAATAAAAAATGAACAAACGAAAAGGTGATGATATATCTGAGGATTTATGGTTGAAGCAGTTGTCTGACGGGGATGAAAAAGCATATAAGCGTTTGTTTGATCAATATTATTCTTCTATGGTAATGTTTGCTAGAAGTTTTTTGAAGAATGATGTTTTGGTTGAAGATGTTGTGCAAGATGTGATATATGATTTCTGGATGCAACGCCAATCTTTATCTAAAGTGATATCCATAAAGGCATGGCTTTATGCTGCTGTGAGGAATCGTTGTCTGAATGATTTGGAACATGATAAAGTGGTGCGAAAATATCTGGATAAGGTAAAGCTTGTCGATGATGAGTTTATTTTGCAACAAATGATAGAAGAAGAGGTCTATTTATCTTTGAAAAATAGTATAGACGCTTTACCTGGTAAAATCAAAGAGGTATATAAATTAATATTGGTGGGAAAAAATAATAAAGAGATTGCTTTTCTATTAAATCTTTCTGAAGATGCCGTTAAATCCTATCGTAAAAGAGGTAAGCAAATATTGAAAATCAGTCTGGGAAATCTTTGGACTTTAGTGGTGTTTTATTTTCCTTTTCTGTAGGAAATTTTTTTTTCTTGTTTTTTTTGACACTTTTTTAAAATCATCCTGTCTTTAATATAAAAAGACAGGAAAATGAAAGTTGAAAAAAATATATTTCGAATATCTTATTTGATTACTCGTTATCAAAGGAATGTTCTTTCTGAAGAAGAGAAGGCAGAATTGGAAGAGTGGATAAATAGTGTTCCTTCCAGAAAAGATTTGTTTTATCGTTTGAATGACGAATTTTTTTTGCAACAGAAATATAAACAAGATTCGGGTATTAATTCTGATTTGGCTTACCATTTGTTTTTGAGAAGAACAAGCAGTAAAAGGAGAGTCGTGGGAAAGGTAATCTGGACGTCTGTTGCAGCAGTTATTGCTGTATTCTTGTGTATATATTGGTTATTGTCTGAGGAACAAAACAAAGATTACGGAAGTACGAATGGATTTGTAGAAGTGATGTTTCCTGCGGGAGAAAATAAAGCTGTGTTAACACTGGAAGATGGAAAAGAAATGCTTTTGGGAGATAGCCTGAAGGCAACAATTGAGCAGGGGCAAGATGTTGTAGCGGAAGTTATATCAGAGGGTTTGGTATATACAAAGGAGAGCAATAAAACAACAAAGATAGGGAATCATGTATTGAGAGTTCCAAGAAATGGTGAATTTACTTTGGTTTTGTCAGATGGAACAAAAATATGGTTGAATTCTGATAGTAAAGTATGTTATCCGACTCGTTTTGTCGGAAAAGAACGTAAAATCCGTTTGGAAGGTGAAGCTTATTTGCAGGTGGCTTATGATGAAAATAAACCTTTTGTTGTGGAGCTTGCTAACGTAAAAATAGGGGTATTGGGTACATCTTTTAATGTTAGAGCTTATCATGATGAAGATGTGGTACAGACAACGTTGGTAGAAGGGCGTGTATATATGGCTACTGACAAACAAAATGTTATTTTGTCTCCTAACGAGCAGGGATGTGTAGACGTTGATGGCTGCTTGTCAAAGCGTCAAGTAGATGTGAGATTATATACAGGTTGGAAAGAGGGACGTTTTATTTTTGAAGGGCAGACCTTGGAGGAAATAATGAGAACATTATCTCGGTGGTACGACTTGCAGATCGTATTTGATACGGAAGCTGCCAAACATATTAATTTCACAGGAAATTTGAAACGATATGATGATTTTGACCAAATATTATCTATGTTGGAATTAGCATGTTCTGCCAAATTCATCGTAAAAGATAAGACGGTTCATATATCAAAATAAAAACAGATGCACTGCGTGGGGGCGCAGGTACATCTGTATAAATACTTAAATTATTGATTTTAAGCGAAGCAAAGTTATGAAAAAAAAGAAAGTCGGAAAACTACCAGGTATGTTCTTACCTGGTAAAACATTACGAGTCATGAAATTGATTTGTTTATTTATTGCAATGCAAACGTTACAGTTGTCTGCAAAGAGTTTCTCACAAGAGGTCGTTACCATAAAAATGGCTGATGTGAGTTTTCAAGAAATCGTTCGTGAGATAGAACGACAGTCGTCGGTAACTTTTCTTTATAACCATGAGTATGTCAAGACCTTAAATCATTTGACTCTTGATGTAAAAAAGATGAAAATAGAAGAGGTTATGAGCAGGTTGTTGAAGGATACGAGGTTGGGATATTCATTCGTAGATAACACCGTGATTATTACGATGAAGCCTACTTCTATAGAACAGACTCCTCGTGTTAGAAATGTGAAAGGTGTCGTTGTTGATGTCAATGGGAATCCGTTGCCTGGAGTTACCGTGTTGGTGAAAGGCACGAGATTGGGCATCGTAACCGATGTGGACGGGAAATTCGAGTTGACCTTGCCGGGAGAAGGGGGTGTTTTGCAATTCTCTTTTATCGGGATGAAAGGCCGCGAGGTGCAAATCAAGGATTTTAAGCCCCTTTTGGTCGTCCTGGAAGAAGACGTGACCGAGATGGAAGAGGTGGTGGTGACAGGGATTTTTAACCGTCCCAGGGAGAGTTTTACGGGGGCAGTGAAAACGGTTTCAGCAAAAGAGTTAAAAATTTTTCGGGGCCAAAATTTATTGAGCACCTTACGGAATATAGATCCCTCGATCAACATGGTGATGGATAACGCTCTTGGAAGTAATCCTAACAGGGAAGTGGAGATCACCATACGTGGAAATTCTAGTTTGCCAACTAGTTTAGAGGAAGCTGAAAACGACGCGTCCAATAGTTTGAACGCTCCCCTGGTGATCGTGGATGGATTCGAGATAACCATTCAAAAATTACAAGATTTTAATGACGAGGAGATTGAAAGCATTAATATATTGAAGGATGCCTCGGCCACGGCGATCTATGGGTCCAGGGGGGCCAACGGGGTTATCGTTATAAAGACTAAAGATCCTCAACCTGGTAAATTGAAAGTTTTTTTTCAAGGGGGAGTAAACCTCGAGATTCCCGATTTGTCGTCTTACGATTTGATGAATGCGAAAGATAAACTCTCGTTGGAACGGATGGTAGGGTTGTACGACGCGGATACACCTTATGAAGATGCCATGCTCAAGCAATTTTACAACGACCGTTTGACTGACGCTTTAATGGGTGAAACGGAGTGGATTCGGATTCCCGTTCGCGTTGGTGTCGGAAGACGGCTTAATTTAAGGTTAGAGGGGGGAAGCGAGGAGTTTCGCTGGAGTGTTTCATTGAGTAATAATTTGACCAAGGGGGCGATGAAGGGTTCGGAAAGAGATGCTAGCAGTGCCTCGATCACCTTAAGTTATAACCTTAAAAATTTGATTTTTAGAAACGTGGTTTCGTTTGATACTTACAAGGCAGATAACGGGACTTATGGAAGTTTCGCGACTTATGCCCGATTGAATACCTATTTTAGAGCGAAGGATGAAGAAGGGAAACTGATAAAATCATGGGCGAATTTTCCTGGTTATTCCGACATTTCGAACCCTCTGGTAGATGCAGGGTTGGACAGCGAGAACTATAGCCGGTCGAGTACGATTCGGGATATATTCTCTATCGACTGGACAATTCTGAAAGGGTTGAGCCTGAAAGGACAGCTCGGGATTTCAAAAAGTTTTTCAAACAGGCATAACTATCTTCCGGCAGAACATTCTTCGTTTAGCTACCCGGGAATTGATACTTTCGCAAAGGGGACTTACGATTACACTACCGGTGAGGCATTTGCTATTGATGGGAATTTAACCTTGAATTACTCTACCGTTTTAAACGAGAAACATTCAATTTACACGGGTGTATATGCCACAATCATGCAAAGTAAGGATTTTGCTTACGCTTTCTCGGTGCAGGGATTGCTGAATAAGAATTTTAAGGATTTTGCTAATGCGTTGAGCTATAAAACCGGGACAGTCCCTTCCGGTACGGATAGTCGTTCGGCCAGTGTCGGTTTTACAGGAAATATCAACTATACCTATGATTCCCGTTATTATATTGACGCTTCGATAAGAGTTGATGGTTCCTCCCAGTTTGGACGGGATAAACGTTTTGCTCCTTTCTGGAGTCTGGGGCTTGGCTGGAATATTCATAACGAGAAGTTCATGAAAAAACAAGATTTGTTCAACACGTTGCGCTTGCGTTTATCGTTAGGTGAGAGCGGTTCACAACAATTTGCGCCTTACCAGGCTCGTTCCATGTATTCTTTCTCAACGGAATCAAGATATCTCGTCTGGACATCAACGGAGCTGATGGGTTTGGGGAACGAGCAGCTTTCCTGGCAAACCACGACACAATACAACGGGGGACTGGATATCGGGTTATTTAATGGGAGACTTAGTGCCGGGGTGGATGTGTTTTATAAGAAAACCAGGGATTTGCTTTCAACCATTGATTTGAAATTAGTTCATGGCTTTAATGGTTATACCGAGAATATAGGTTCAACCGAGAATGTCGGTTATGAAGCGATGCTTGGAGGGTATATCCTGAGAAACCCAGGAGTTGGTTTTACTTGGAACGTGACGGGTAAATTAGCTTACACCCGTAATAAAATTTTAACGTTATCGGACGAATTGAAACGAGAAACCGAAAAACGCAGGCAAACTTCCGAGTACGGAACCCTGTTTTATGAAGGACGTTCTCAAAATTCCATTTATGCGGTGCGTTCTCTGGGTATAAACCCGGCGGACGGAGAGGAACTTTTCCTTGATGCCGAGGGTAACGTGACTAAAACCTGGGACCCCTCTTATCGGGTATATTGTGGTGTTGGGGAACCGACTTTTCGCGGGTCTCTAAATAGTTTAATATCATATAAAAACTTGTCGTTTAATCTCTCGTTTGGGTTCCACTGGGGGGGAAAACAATATAACTCTACCTTGCTGGATAAAGTAGAGGTTCCGGTAGGATTGGAAGGAAGCGGCGTGGATCGATCTATTATTAATAATGTGGACAATCGCGTGTTCACCGAGCGTTGGCAAAAGGCGGGGGATTACAAGTTCTTTAAAGGGTATAGTGATGAAGCGACTCGTTCATCTTCTCGATTTGTGATGGATGATAAAGTATTTCAATTGCAGAGTTTGAGCTTGCAATACAGTTGGCGTACTGGTTTCGTGAAAAAAGTTTTGCATGCAGAAACCGTGAACTTGAGCGTGAATATGTCCGATTTGTTCTACCTGTCAAGTATTAAACGGGAAAGGGGTACGGATTATCCTTTCGCGAATAATATACAGTTTGCTTTTTCCGTTATTTTTTAACCTTACAGAGATTGATTATGAAAAAATATTTATTGTTCTTCGTTTTCTTGTCAGTTCACTTGTGCGCATGCGAGGAGTTTCTTGATCAAAAATCACAGATGCAAGTGGATGCTGAACATATGTTCCAAACGGAACAAGGTTTTAAAGACGCCTTGACTCAATGTTACGTGGGCCTGGCGGGGGATTATTTGTACGGTAAATATATGTCGTACGGACCGATTGAGACGATGGCACAGCATTGGGAATTACAATCAAATAATTGGGAGAACTTGTACCAGTTGGATTTCACGCTTGACAATGCCCGACAGATTTTTGAATTGATATATGGCGAGATGTATAACGTGATCGTGCACGCTAATGATGTGTTGAGATTTTTGGAAAAGAATGGGGCGGTAATAGAATCCGGGCAAACTCGTGACGTGATTGAAGGGGAGGCTAGAGCCATTCGTGCGTTTGTTCATTTCGACGTGTTAAGATTGTTTGGTCAGATGCCGTTTGAACCGGGAAAAACTGTTCGATTGGGTTATGCAGAGACCGTCGGTAAGCAAGAGATTCCGTTTCTGGATTTTGATTCCTATGTGGAAAAGTTGTTGAAAGATCTCGATATGGCGGAGGCCTTGCTTGCGGAGAGTGATCCGTTGCTGGTGAAGAGCCTGGCAACCTTGGATGAGACGGGTGAAAATGAAGACTTTTTCTTGGATTACCGTCGTTTTCGTTTCAATCTTTACGCGGTGAAGGCTTTGAAAGCTCGCGTGAACTTGTACTTGGGGAGGACGGAAGAGGCTTACCGGAACGCTTTGAGCGTAATTCAAGCCAAGACAAAAGGGGGTGAGAACGTTATCTCTTTATCTGGAAGTGATGATTTGGAAAAGGAATTCTATGCCATGCCTTCCGAATCTATAATGCTTTTGAGCAAAACGGACATTTCGAATACCATGTTTTCGACGAACTCTTACTATATTTCGAGTTCCAGGAAGACTATGTTGTTTGAAGGGGCCCTTACCGGGGATATCAGGATAAGGACCGTGTGGGGATCTGAATCTAGCGGTTTGGGAGGGGCCGTCCCTCTTTTTAGAAAATTCTTGCAACCTAGTTCCGGTACGGGAACAAGCTCGAAAGATCTCAGGTTAAAATATCAAGTTATACCTCTATTGCGTTTAGCTGAAATGTATTTGATTGCCATGGAAACAGCTCCCTCGGAAAGTGAGGCCAATCGTTTGTACAAAGACTTCATGCTGAGTCGTCAAATGTTAGTATCACAAGATTTGTCTTTAGAGGAGTTGAGGCAAGAGATCGAAAAACAGTATCGCCGGGAACTGTTCGGGGAGGGACAAATGTTTTTTTATTACAAGAGACATTCGGCCTCGAGCATGTTATGGGGTAGAAATAGCGATTTGACCGAGGATAATTACATCGTTCCCCTGCCGGAAACTGAATTAGAGTAAAATGAATGTGAGTTCTAGTAAATATTGGATGTTATGAGAAATATATTTTGCATTTTGTTATTATCGGGGGTAAGTCTTTATCTTGCATCTTGCAGGATGGAACTGGAACCCTATAATGAAACCGTGGACCGGGTGGCATTTTATTTTGATCCGGAATCGGAGGGTGAAGAAAAATATACTTTTGCCTATTACCCTGACAACGTACGAGTAGATACCATTGTGGTGGAAGTACAACTTTACGGAAACTTGAGTTCGCAGCCCAGAAAGGTAAACATCGTACAGCAGGAGGTTGATGGAGTGGATAATGCGAAGCCGGGGATTCATTATGTGCCTTTCTCGGAACTGTCATCTTCGTACATCATTGATGCAAATGAAACGAACGTGAAATTGCCGATCGTGTTCAAAAGGGATACGTCTTTGAGGGAAAAAGAGCGTGTTTTGGAAATCCGATTGACTGAAGAGGGAAGTGATTTTAAACTGGGAGCTTCAGATCGAATTGTCAAGCGGCTCGTGATTTCGGATATTCTCTTGAAACCAACCACCTGGGAAGATGCTGCTGACTGGTATCTGAACGGTTACGGATTAGAAAAGCACCGGTTGATGATTAATGCGGCCGCTCCTTACGGTGTGCTTATCAATGATGATTGGGTAGAATCGGTGATGAACGGCGGAGACATGGGGTATATTAATTATTGGATCAGTATTTTTAAGGAAGAACTCCAAAGGGTGAATGATGAACGTGCTAGTGCCGGGCAAGAGCCTTTGAAGGAAGGAATAGAGTACGGTGGAGAAATTGTTTCATTTGATATGTATTGAATTTAAATATTGTGCTATGAGAAATATGATGAAATTTCAGGCGGTTTTTCTGCTCTTTTTGGGGATGGTAGCCTGTTACGATAAAGATGAAAATTACGAGTATAAACCGAAAACTGAGTTGTCTGTTATTTTGAATGGACTTAAGGAATCCTATACCTCGCTGGAGGATACGCTTTACTGCGACCCTGATATCATGGTGTCGGATTCTGCGCATGAGTTGAAATACGAGTGGAGTATTTTTACAGCCTACGATAAGGATAAAACTCCGGAAGTGGTGCCGGTGACCGTTATAGGAGAAGAGAAAGTGTTAAGATATCCGGTGACGGAGAAACCTAATTCTTACACGGTGATGTTGAGGGTGGTAAACAAGAACACGGCGCAAGAGGTGTGTGTTTATGAGGATATACGGGTGATAAACGAGTTGTCTGAAGGTTTTTATGTTATGAAGGAAGTGGAGGGTGACAGTGATCTGGATTTACATTTTTTAGACGGGGAAAAACTGGAAAATTTGTTGTATCGTAAAAATGGTGTGCGTTTGGCGGGTGCTCCTAACTCTTGTTCCGTGTTGCTGAAATATAGCTATATAGATACGACAACTGCCGCTTTTGTCCCGACCACGGCCTTGGCGTTGGCGACAAAAGAGGATTTTCACATTGTCGACGTGGCAGATTTGGGAACGATTTATTCGCACGAGAATATGTTTTACGGGGAAGTTCCTGGGGGTGAGGAATCGCTTTTTGCTTGTTTCCATTGTTATGGCACGAGTTATTTTAGCGATAAAGGAACTTATTTTTGTTATTATGATTTACTCTGGGGCAGTGGAGGATCTGGTAAGTTCCCCGTGGCAACTGCTATCAATGGGGGATGCAAGCCAAATATTAACATTTGTTCGGATGGAAGTAACGTTTTCTTTTTCGATGAGTTGAACGGAAGATTCTTATGCATTGATGCTAATGGGGGATTGTATGATTATCCAGATCAAGAGGGGATACCCGTGAATGGAATACGTCACTCGTTGCTTTTCTTGGGAAATACCGGTGGAAAGCAGGTGGCTATATTTCAGGATGCTGACGATGCTGAAAAATTATGGTTGTATGAATTAGAACTTGTCGTTGAAGATCCGTGGTGGGGAGGAACAATGGCGAATACCGGTAATCCGATTACAAAAGTCTCGGAAATTTCCAATGAAAAGTTAAAGAAAGCCGAGCTGTTCTGTTCGAACGAAACTTCTGCGAGAATATTGTATTTTGTCATGGAAGATCAGGTATATGCTTATGATATTGACAATCAAACAGAAACTCTTTTGAATTTGGACGGGCTTGATGCCGGTGAAGAAATTAGTTTTATTCGTCATCGTTATTGGGGCAGGGAGGCTGATCCGGAAAAGAATTTCGATTGTCTGGTAGTGGGAACCCAAACTGGAAATGATTACGAGATTTGTATGTATGACTTGACGGGAGGAATGACCACCGGTAGGGTGGCTCGATCGTTTACAGGCGAGGGACTTGCGGTTGGTTTACAGTTTGTTACGCCAGGTTTCGAGGTAACCAGTGGTTTCATGGGAGACTACCCTGTATCTTATTGATTGAAGTTACAAAGAGCCGGATGTCAGGTATGATACTCCTGGAAAAGAAGCGGGTGTAAAAAATGATTTTTTAAGAATAGAAATATAGAGGAAAATGAGAAAAATTGTTGTTTTAATAATATTACTGGCGTGTGGAAGTGTGGTTTTGTTCGGGCAGGATGTGACCCTTTACAATACGAATATTGTTGACGTTGAGGGGGGAAAGATTGTTCCGGGGATGACAGTTCACATTAAAGATGGGAGGATTGCAAGAATTGTTAAAGCGAAGAAAAGGGTCAAGAAAGGACAAACGGACTATACAGGAACTTATTTAATGCCGGGATTAATTGACTCTCATACGCATTGGGGGAATAACACGATGAAACCCGGTTATATGCGGGATATGGCGGAGTCTTATCTGGAAGACGGGGTTACCACCGTACGTGATGCGGGAGGTGATGCACGTAACGTGAAACTTTACAAGGCCGAACAAGATAGTGGGAGTATAGTGGGACCGGACGTGTATTTTTCTTCACTTTGGGCCGGTCCGTCATATTACGGGGGAAGGGAGAGAATGGACACCCGGGGACACGTGACCGAGAACGCCCCGTGGAGTCAAGAGATAAAGGACACGACAAGTTCTGAACAATTGGAGAGAATGATTCTGGAAGCCAAAGAGTTCGGTTGTACGGGACTTAAGTTATATAATGATATTTCTTTCGACATGTTAAAAAAAATTGTACCATTGTGTCGTGAACATGGACTTAAAGCCTGGGGACATTTCGCTACTTTTCCCGCGGTTGCACGCGAGGTTGTGGAAGCCGGGGTCGAGACGGTCTCTCATGTTTATTTGATAGACGGGACGGAAGGGTTTATACCAGCGTTTAAAACCAAGCGTTTTTCCCCGGCGGAAATAGAACGTAGAACTTCTATTTTTAGGGAGATGGCTCGCCGGGGCACAATTTTAGATACCACTGTCCTGATCGGCATGAATGATTACAGGAAAGAATTCGTGCCTCGCTATGTGAACGAGGCGTACCGGTCGGGAGTAAAAATTGCTGCCGGGACAGACTGGGTTCGACTGGAAAACGGCAGGATAAACTCGGTTTTTATGGACGAACTATATCTATTGGCTGATTCTTGCGGGATGAGCATCCCGGATGTGTTACGGGCCGCTACTGTTGTTGGGGCAGAGGTTTTGGGACAGGTCGGTAAATTGGGAGTCATTCGTGAAGGTGCTGAGGCTGATTTGATAGTTTTAAAGTCTAACCCCTTGGAATCATTGCAAGCTTTGCGTCAGCAATTGGCCTTGTACATGAACGGGGAAAAGGTAAAATAATGTAAATAAAGAGAAAGTGAGGGTATGAATTGTGGGGATTTCCCTTTTCGTCATTCACCTCTACGATATCATCGGTGGGCAGTTCTTTAATATCCACGAATGACAAGGCGGTGAAACTTGCAAACACGAACAAGTCTCGGGTATAAGTCAACTTCTTATTCCATGAATTCGTGTGTCATTACCGTCTTGATTTCATCTTCGGTCAGATATTACCTCTCCTTGATATTCTGGAAGGTGTGTCGTAATGCACGATGCACCTTCTTTTTTGTTCATCACTATACAAAT
>CAMDJC010000038.1:0-34387 GCA_945900015.1 uncultured Odoribacter sp.
AATTACCAGGCTTATCGCTCTTTACGCTTTATCAATCAGCCGATTAAAAGAAAATATTAGTTTTTCTTAAAAAAAGCACAGGTATATTACAATGAAATGAAGGGTATGTTACGAAAATAATAAGAGAGAATCAGTTGAAAAACTTACATAGACAAGGTGCTTAACCAATCTTCCACTGTACCTGTTTTAGAAGAAAAATTCACACCTATTTTATAAACGGAGCGTTCATCCATTTCGTACGGACGAGCATATCCTTTATTTTCAATCTGCTGCAAAGCTTGTTCTGCTGAACCATCCAATTTGAATTCTAATATATAAACATATTTTGGAGTCTCTACAATACAATCCACCCGACCTTCACTTTGTTCCTTTTCGATGTAAACAGTATAAACGCTCATCAGACGCAATAAGAGATAAAATGTATATTGGAAATATCTTTCCTGTTCGCGTTCATTTTCCTTTCTACGCATAGAATATGGTATGCTTGCCAAAAAAGAGGTCAATATCTTTCGGAATGTCTCCAACTCTCCATCCTCTAGGGCAAATACTAAATCTTGAGCTATATTACTTACATTTACATTTGTATTAAAATAATTAGATGCCACCATAACCAAGAAACCATTCTTAACTTCATTATTAGGAAAATCCAATAAAAAAGTCTGTCGACGTTTATCATAATCTTTAATGGTGAGATAACCACTTTGATAAATCATCGGCAACGGATATTCCACATCTGCCTTATAATTGATGAACTCGTCCAAAGAATAAAATCTGCCGGTCAATTGGTCAATCCCTTCATGAAAATGATTCATCAAACGAATAAGATATGTCGGAGTTCCTGTAGAAAACCAAAAATCACGGATTTTTTTAGAATCAAAAGCATTCAGTATGCTAAATGGATTATATATATCCTGCATCTTTTCGCCGAAATGATAACCGTCATAGTGCTGCTTCAGCCGTTGTTGCATCTCAACCTCACTACAACCTTCCAATACAGCCATTTCACGGATAGGCTCGGCAAAACGGCAATGTAATTCTTCTTCCGTAATACCGCACAAGGCTTCATACTGATCATACATACTGATATCTTTCGGCTGGTTAAAACCACTAAATACACTTACCTGAGAGAATTTTGTCACTCCTGTCAGAAATACGAAACGTAAATAGGCATCTGCTCGCTTGAATATGGAATAGAATGCTTTTAGAGTTTCGCGATTTTTTTCCAACAATGATGGGTCTTGCTCCAATACATCCAGCAAAGGTTTATCATATTCATCGATTAAAACTACCGCACCACAACCGCTTTTTGCATAAGCAGCTTTAATGATTTTCTCAAACCGAGAGCCTAAATTAAAATCTACTCCCGGAATAATGCCATATTCCTTTTCCCAATCAGCAAGATATCCTTCAATATTTGCCTCCAAGGCTCCGGGCAAAGTAAAATTCACACCATTGAAGTCAAAATGAAATACCGTATGTGTGTGCCAGTCTTTTTCCAATGAATCAATTTTCAATCCTTTAAACAGCTCTTTCTTCCCCTCAAAGTAGGCTTTAAGAGTGGACAACAGCAGACTCTTCCCAAAGCGACGGGGACGGCTGAGGAAATAAACCTTGCCTTCCATTGCCAAAGAATATACCATATCAGTCTTGTCTACATAAACAAAACCCTGCTCGATAATTTGGTCAAATGTCTGGATTCCTATCGGATATTTCATAATCTCATTCGTTTGTGTATATAAATTATTAGCAAATATAGTGATTCTTTTTAGATAACGACGACATAAGCAAAATCTTTGTAAACACCATCCTTACATTTAAAATAAAATCTTAAGATTTATAACAGCAAAACATTAATTTTGTAGAGGATAATGTTTTATGCAATATATGGTGGATGATAAAGAAAACTACTTCTCCAATTGCGAAATCAGTGATTTCGCAATTGGAGGAATATAATTTCACCCTTCCCATCAAGCATCTGGATTGGACGCACAATCTTGTATTGATAAAGCAGGGATTCTATGTGAAATTGATTTTTAACAGCAACACTTATCTGCTTGATACATTGCCCTGATGGACAGATTGGCCTCTACACCACTCCCTCGGCGGTAAGAAAATCCATAATTTCTGCAACATGGTCGGGATGGAACCAGTGGATATCAGTATCACGACGAAACCAAGAGAGTTGCTTACGGGCATAACGGCGGGAGTTACGCTGAATGAGGCGCACAGCTTCCGCCAAATCGTATTGCCCTTCAAAATGGTCGAAAAGTTCTTTGTACCCGACGGTGTTCAAGGCATTCAGATGGCGGAGCGGGAAAAGCGAACGGGCTTCAACTTCAAGTCCTTCGTCCATCATCATCTCTACACGGCGGTCGATGCGGGCATACAATTCTTCGCGGTCACGGTTCAGACCGATACGCACAATGCGGAAGCCACGATCTTTGGGTTTGTTGGTGCGCAACGAAGAGTATGGCACACCTGCCATACGGCACACTTCGACGGCATGCAACACCCGTTTGCCATTATTCAGGTCTACCTGGTCGTAAAAAACAGGATCCAGTTCTTTCAGCATTTCACGAATACGCTCCAAGCCTTCACGCTCATAGACCTCCATCAATTCTGCACGTAGCTCCGGCGCAATGGTCGGAATATCATCTATACCTTTACATACGGCATCGATATAAAGCATGGAGCCACCGGTCATGACGACAACATCTCTGCTCTCGAACAATGAACGAATCTGCTCTAAAGCCTCTACCTCGAATTGCCAGGAGTTGTAGTAATCCTGTACCGATTTGGTCTGGATAAAATGGTGGGGCACGGCAGCCAACTGTTCTGCCGACGGCACAGCTGTGCCTATCCGCATTTCTTTATATATCTGACGGGAATCACTGGAAATAATATGTGTGCCGAAATGTCGGGCTATATCTATACTCAAGTCGGTTTTCCCGACTCCGGTGGGACCTAACAATACAAGGAGGGTTTTCATTTCTTTCCAAAAGGCAAAGCAGAAGCGTTAGCCGGTGCTTGCCTAAGCAAGCACCGGTATTTATAATTTGTCAATATAATCATCCAGACTTTCGAAGCGTTCGTCGTAACCGCCATCTTCATCGTAGCTGTCACTACCATATTCGTCGTCTTCATCTCCAAAACGATAATCCTCATCATCGTCATCGTTCTTTCGTCTGCCACGACGACCGGAACTTGTACCGCCGAATTCTTCCATGAAGCTGTCATCGTATTCATCATCTTCGTCTTTGTCAAACTCCCAATCTTCATTGACATCATAAGAGGACTGATGAGGCAGCGGTCCTTCACAATATACACAAAGCGGCAATACATCGGCAGAGTCTCCGACATATTCTCCGGCATATTCTACCCGCAAATAGTTATTGGAAAAGAAATCATAAACATAATCCAACTCGATACAACTGGCATTCACCACTTCACGAATGGTGGTTACGTCCATCACCAAAGTATTGTTTTCTTCGTCATCATCGCCCAACGACATCTCCATCAAAGCGATTTCCCTGCCACGATTGCCTAATTTATCCAAAGCAAAAAACGAAGCCATCTGTGAACCGTCGAACCCCAGAGTCTCAACTATCTTGTCATGAAATTGCTGAAAAGTCTGATCGCCATTTATTGCAATCTCACATCTAAAATCCGAACTGTCCGGTTTACTGATTTCAAATCTATAGTCCATAGTTATTTAGTTAATTTAAAATGCTGAAGAAAATATTCCTGCTCCTACTCCGACAATCAATCCCATAAATAATAATATAATAAACAAGGTTGTAACAGTTGCAAGACATACTGCGATTATCGCACAAGTACGCCCAGCATTGACATTCCGGAAAGAAGCTTCCGTATATACCCCGGGAGACTCCCTATAAATACGTCGCTGGTTATTGCCCAAGACCCAAGCTATGATACCTAATACAAGGCTTATAAAGCCATACAGCCAAAAAAGTACCAGGGACAATATCCCCAATATCAAGACCGTGGTCGCATTTGGCAATTCTCTTTTTCCGTTATTCCATGTTTCCATAAAGCAAATATGGTATTATTATTATTTTCTAGCAAACAAATAATATTATTTTTTATGCTTTTGATGTTGTTTTTATGAACGGACGATTTCTTCCAAAACATCAAGGGCTTCTTTTATCAAATTGAGGTTAGCCTGCGACCCCATGTGGCCGATACGGAATACCTCTCCTGCCAAACAACCATAATTGCCACCCATCACAACTCCCCGGTCACGCAAGCGGGCATCCAGCTCCTCCCAAGTCATATTCTCCGGAACATATACAGCTGTCACTGTAGGTGAAGGTACTGCATCGGCAACCGGATAAAGCCGCAATCCCATCTCCTCTATTCTTTCCCGACAATATTCTGCCACCTTTTCATGGCGTTCAATGACCCGCTCCAGGCCTTCTTCAAGCAAGAGTTCACAAGCTTTGTGTAATTGGGCCGTCCCCTGCCAGTATGGAGTGTAAGGGAAATAGGCATCTTCTACTGCCGTATGGAAAGGCAACAAAGCATCATAACCAACATACTGCACTTTTTCTATAATCTCCCATGCTTTGGGACTGACAGACAGGAATGACATGGAAGCCGGAGCAGACAAACATTTCTGCGAGCCGCCAAGACAAAGATCTATATGCCAATCGTCCGTTTTGACTACACTGCCTCCTATACCGGATACGGCATCCACATACAGCAGGGGCACACCGTATTTTTCTTTCAACAATCCGATTTCCTCTACAGGATTCATCGTACCGCTGGGGGTTTCGTTCTGCACCATCGTGATCATTTTAGGCTGAAATTCGCGAATGGCTTTTTCAATCAAGTCGAAATCTGTAAATGTTTCATCAAAACCAAAGCCCATTGTACGAACTTCGCAACCGATAGATTCGGCCATTTGTCCCATACCATAGCCAAATAATCCGGTAGAAAGCGCCAGTACTTTATCTCCCGGCAACAAACAGCTTTTCAACGCACTCCATAAGGCCAACATACCTTCGCCTGTCTGGATAACCACCTGATTTTTCGTCTGCATAATCTCCCCTAACATCCGGGCAGTATCAGTATATAATTCAACATAATCCTTTTCGATATCGGCAGAACCGTAATTTTTTATTCCGGCTTCCAACACTTCATGGGACACTGACGTGGGTCCCGGCACCATAGGTATCTGATAAGTTTTCATGCTACAATTGTTTAATTTTGCCATTTTGACATACGCAAAACTATAAAAGAATCGCTATAAATCGATGTAAAAGTAGAAATATATGTATATTTGTCCCTTGAAATTGTTTATTGGTGAAAATGCTCGAAACTGAAGATATTGTAGGTAAAGTAATTGAAGCGCTTGAAGATAACAAAGCGCATGAGATTGTAAAAATTGATTTGAGAAAAATAGAAAACTGTTTCTGTAGTTTTTTCGTAATATGTCACGGAACTTCTGGCACACATATTGCGAGTTTAGCAGATGCAGTGGAGGAAAAAGTGAAGGAAGACCTTCATGAATCACCCTTCCATATAGAAGGGATGAATGCTGCGCAATGGGTGATTGTGGATTATGGGGATGTCGTGGTTCATGTGTTTGACAAAGAGATGCGGGACTTCTACCAACTGGAGGATTTTTGGGGTGACGGCATTATCGAAAGAATTCCTGAAACAGAAGAGTAATAATTTATAGATATATCGAAACATATTATATGGCAGAAAACAAGCAAAACAACAAAGACGGAGGATTCAACTTTCCTCCTGTCGGCAACGGAAAACCTATTAAAGCACCTAAATTCAACGGATATTGGCTCTATTTGATATTGGCTCTTGCTATTATCGGATTTCAATTTATGGGCGGTCAATCCGCTCCCGTACGAACGACCTGGCAGGAAATTCAAAATAAAATGATGAATAACGGTGATGTCGAAGAAATCAAACTTATCACGAACAAAGGTCTGGCAAACGTCTATATCAAACCGGATAAGATAGAAAATTATTCTAAACTGAAGGCCAACGGCTTTAAAAACTCTAGCCCCGGCCCGCAATTTTATTTTATGACCGGTCCGCAGGATGTGTTTGTTGAGGATTTTAAAAAGGCTCAAGAAGAGACCCCGGCAGCAAGCGGAGTTGTATTGGATTATGATACGGAATATGACGGTTGGGGCAATATATTCTCATATATCTTCCCTATCCTGCTATTGGTGTTTATATGGATGTTCTTCTTCCGCCGCATGAGCAAAAACATGGGAGGACCCGGCGGAGTATTCAATGTAGGGAAATCTCAAGCGAAATTGTTTGACAAAGACACGAATATCAAAGTGACTTTCAAAGATGTTGCCGGATTGGCAGAGGCCAAACAGGAAGTTGAAGAAATCGTATCTTTCTTGAAAAATCCGGGCAAATACACCAAACTGGGAGGTAAAATTCCAAAGGGAGCTTTGTTGGTAGGTCCTCCGGGAACAGGAAAGACTTTGATGGCGAAAGCTATGGCAGGAGAAGCTAATGTACCGTTTTTCTCCATGTCCGGCTCAGACTTTGTAGAGATGTTTGTCGGTGTCGGAGCTTCACGCGTACGCGACCTGTTCAAACAAGCAAAAGAGAAAGCGCCGTGTATCATCTTTATCGATGAAATTGATGCCATCGGACGCGCCAGAGGCAAAAATCCCAATATGGGTTCAAACGATGAACGTGAAAATACGTTGAATCAATTGTTGACTGAAATGGACGGATTCGGAACCAATTCAGGCGTAATCATTCTGGCAGCCACAAACCGGGCTGATATTTTGGATAGCGCCTTGATGCGTGCCGGCCGTTTTGACAGACAAATTTACGTAGACCTTCCGGAATTGAAAGATCGTGAAGCCATTTTCAAAGTGCATCTGAAACCGTTGAAGTTAAGCGACGATGTAGATGTTCCGTTTTTGGCAAAACAGACACCGGGATTTTCAGGTGCAGACATTGCCAATGTTGCCAATGAAGCAGCCCTGATTGCAGCACGCAAGGATAAAGAGCAGGTAGAAAAACAGGATTTTCTGGATGCCATCGACCGTATTGTAGGCGGATTGGAAAACCGTAGCAAAGTGATTAAAGCAAACGAAAAGAAAGCCATTGCTTATCACGAAGCCGGACACGCCACTGTGTCATGGTTGCTGGAACATGCACATCCCCTGTTGAAAGTAACAATCGTTCCTCGTGGCAAAGCATTGGGAGCAGCCTGGTATCTGCCTCAAGAACGACAAATTACAACTAAAGAACAACTGTTAGATCAAATGTGCTCTGTTTTGGGCGGTCGTGCTGCAGAAGAACTAACTTTCAATCAAGTATCAACCGGAGCTCAAAATGACCTGGAAAGAGCAACAAAACAAGCCTATGCCATGGTGACTATTTTCGGAATGAGCGACAAGGTGGGTAATTTATGTTACTATGATTCTACCGGTCAAACGGATTTCAACTTTACCAAGCCATATTCGGAAAAGACAGCGGAACTGATTGATGCTGAAGTAAAAAATCTGATTGAGACTTCCTATGCCAAAGCAAAAGAACTATTGGAAACTCATAAGGAACAACACAGACAAGTAGCAGAATTACTGTTGGAAAGAGAAGTGATTTTCAGTGATGATTTAGAAAAAATCTTAGGGAAACGTCCTTGGAAAGATGAGGAAGAAGAAGCCAAAGCCCTTGAAGAACAAAATCATTCTCAAGAAACAGAAAATGAATCAGCAACAAATAACAATTAAAATAATTTTGTCATGAACGATTGGTGTGCCATTTTTGAAACAGACCTCCTCTATCAGGCTCAGATTGTAAAGGATATGCTTGAGAGCAACGGTATCGAAGCTGTAATTTTGAATCAACAGGATTCAGCATACAAATTTGGCACCATCAAAGTCATGATAAACCAACACGACGAAAATAAAGCAATAGAAATCTTAAAATCGACACACTGTGAGTAACTTTATCAAACGGGCAATCAGCGGATTATTTTTTGTAGTAATCTTAACTGCATGTATATTTATACATCCTCTTTGCTTTTTTGCCCTTTTCTTTATCATCAATATCATCGGCATATTGGAGTTCGGACACATGGCAGGAATTGCCCATATCAAGATAAACCGACCAATGTGTCTGATTGCCGGAAGTCTGTTGTTTACAGCAGGCTTTTTGCATAACTATATCGGATATTTTGACGGATATTTGTTTTTTATGCTGGCAGTTCTGATTTTAGGAATTCTAGAACTTTATCGTAAAGACTCACATGCATTCCAAAATCTGGCATTCAGTGTCTATGTGCTGATTTATTTTTCTTTGCCGTTTACTCTTTTGATCTACTTCCCCTATTTGTGTAACGATATGTGGCAACCGGATATTATCTATTTTCCATTCCTGCTAGTATGGTTTAATGATACTTTTGCCTACCTTTTCGGTTCAAGATTCGGTAAACACAAATTGTTTCCCCGCATATCTCCCAAGAAATCATGGGAAGGTGCCATTGGCGGAGGACTTTCCACTATCATAGCGGGCTTGGTGATTGCTCCCTATATCGATGGAATCACAGTCATTGATGCAGCGGCAATTTCGACAATAGTCGTTATATTCGGCAATTTCGGGGATTTGGTAGAATCCATGTTCAAAAGATGTATAGAAATCAAAGATTCAGGCAATATCATGCCGGGACATGGCGGTGTATTGGACCGCTTGGATTCCATATTATTTGCAATTCCTGCAATCTTTATATATTTGGCATTTGCAACAAGATTGTAATTTTCATTTTTCGTTTTCTGTTTCAATGAAAATATTCATACCTTTGCAGCCGTAATATCAAATCTAAATTAGTAATCATGACAATACATAAAGCAGGCTATAAATTGTTGTTGAAAGTAGGACTTGTCTACATTCTGCTGAATGTGCTGCAATTCTATTTTATACACAACACAGTAGCAAACCATTCTATACTGATAGCCAGTTCTATACTCTACTTTTTAATCATAAACTTCTTCCGTTTCCCCAATCGTGTAATCATTCAAGATGACAATACGATTCTGGCTCCTGCAGACGGTAAGATAGTTGTCATAGAAGAGACAGAAGAACCGGAGTACTTTCATGGGAAACGCTTGCAGGTTTCTATCTTTATGAATATATTCAATGTCCACATCAATTGGTTTCCTGTCAATGGTATTATCAAATTTTTCAAATACCACAAAGGAAAATTCTCGGCAGCTTATCTTCCAAAATCGTCTGTTGAGAATGAACGTACAACCATTGTCATCGAATGTAATAATGGAGAAACGATTCTGATGCGTCAAATTGCAGGAGCAATGGCAAAACGCATTGTATCTTATACCCCAGTTGGAGGGAAAGCACGTCAAGACCAACATGCCGGCTTTATCAAGTTTGGCTCACGTGTGGATCTATTCCTCCCATTAGAGACCAAAATAGCAGTAGAATTAGGGCAAAAAACAGTAGGCTCACAAACAATTATTGGAACATTTAAATAAATCATGTCAACACAATCAGCAGTAAAGGTAGTCACCACACATGTTTTATCCGAGATGAAACTGAAAGGTGAAAAAATCAGTATGCTTACATCATATGACTACTCAATGGCTCGCATCGTGGATCAAGCCGGGATAGATGTAATCTTAGTAGGAGACTCAGCCTCCAATGTCATGGCAGGAAACGAAACCACTCTGCCCATCACTCTTGACCAGATGATCTACCACGGAGCATCTGTCGTAAGAGGTGTAAAAAGAGCATTGGTAGTTGTAGATATGCCTTTTGGAAGTTATCAAGGAAATAGCAAAGAGGCACTAAACTCTGCCATCCGTATCATGAAAGAAACCGCAGCAGATGCTGTAAAATTGGAAGGTGGTGAAGAAGTTTTGGAATCCATACAGCGTATTCTATCTGCAGGAATTCCTGTTATGGGTCACCTGGGATTAACGCCACAGAGCATTCATAAATTCGGAACCTATGCCATTCGCGCCAAAAGTGAAGACGAAGCAGAAAAATTAGTACATGATGCACACTTGTTAGAAGAAGCCGGATGCTTTGCAATCGTCATTGAAAAAGTGCCGGCAGCATTGGCAACACGTGTCGCTAAAGAGGTAAGTATCCCTATTATCGGCATCGGTGCAGGTGGTGGTGTCGACGGTCAGGTACTTGTTATTCATGATATGCTAGGCATCAATCAAGAATTTTCACCCCGCTTCCTACGCCGTTATCACAATTTATTCGCAGAAATGACCGGTGCTGTCGGAAATTACATTGCCGATGTAAAAAGCGGTGATTTCCCCAATGAAAGAGAACAATATTAATATCTTTTTTTAGGTTTATGCTAGAAGTATTATACGAAGACAATCATATTATAGCTGTCAATAAAAAAATTTCTGACATTGTTCAGGCTGACAAAACCGGTGATACTCCTTTAAGCGAAGAAGTAAAAGCGTACATCAAAAAGAAATACAATAAACCAGGTGATGTCTTTTTGGGCATTCCCCACCGAGTGGATCGCCCGGTAAGCGGTGTTGTGATTTTTGCGCGTACAAGCAAGGCACTTACCCGTCTTAATAAAATGTTCCAAGAACATGAAAAAGAAATCACAAAAATATATTGGGCTATTGTAGGAAATCTTCCGGAAGAAGACCATGCTATTTTAACCCATTATTTGGTGCGCGATACTGAAAAAAACAAATCACATGCTTACAATCAGCCCAAGAGCGGCAGTAAAGAAGCTAAACTGGAATATAAACTATTAGGCAGTTCGCAGAGATATTATCTGTTAGAGGTCAAATTATATACGGGTCGCCATCATCAAATACGTTGTCAGCTAGCCAAAATAGGCTGTCCTATTAAAGGTGATTTAAAATATGGTTTTCCCCGTTCAAATGAAAATGGCGGAATCTGTCTTCATGCCCGTTCCATCAGCTTCAAGCATCCGGTAAGCCAAGAAATGATAACTATCACAGCGAAACCTCCATTGGAAGACAATTTGTGGAAAGTGTTCTATGACAGTATGAAATAAAACAATATCAATCTATTTTATATCTACATAAAAATATATGATTGGATTTATAAACTTACTATAAAATAAAACGTATATATTTGAACCGTAGAATTAAAGATGTATTATTAACCATAAAACGAAAATATTATGAGCGAAATTATTTGCCACTGTTTTGACGTAAGCCGCGAAGAGATTGAAAAAGCAATTAAAGAAAAAGGATTGAAAACTGTAGAAGAAGTTGGAGAAGAAACTAATGCAGGAACAGGTTGCGGTGGTTGCCAGGAACGCATTCAGGAAATCTTAGATGAAATTAATGGATAAGTGAATTTTACATCTATAGAATGATTAGGGGAGCGATTCAAAAAGAGAGTCGCTCCTTTTGTTTATATCTTAATATTTATAGTACATCCTATATTCATTATGAAGAAATCATTATTAACTTTTATCATACTGCATATAATTTATTCAGCCCAAGGTAAAAACGACACAATACCATCCCATGCTCTCTCCTATTGGTTTGACACACCTACCACTTTATCGGGAAAAGCAATCTGGTATAATGGACGTCCAGATTTATGGCAAGGAAATAAAAAACCAATATCAGCCGGCGATACCCCTAGGAATCCTGATACCAGTTGGGAATCAAAATCTCTTCCTATCGGAAATGGAAATATGGGAGCCAATATTCTCGGATCTATTGAAGCTGAACGTATCACCTTTAACGAAAAGTCGCTATGGCGCGGTGGTCCCAATACGAAAAAAGGAGCAAGCTATTATTGGAATGTAAACAAATCATCTGCACACCTTCTTAAAGATATCCGCCAAGCTTTTGATGAAGGTAATCAGCAGAAGGCAGCCTACCTCACCCGCAAAAACTTCAATAGTGAGGTGGCTTATGAATCGTATGGCGAAGAACCCTTCCGTTTTGGTAATTTTACCACCATGGGAGAATTTTATATAGAAACGGGGCTCAATGTGATCGGCATGAGCAATTACAGACGCAGTCTCTCGCTTGATTCAGCAGTAGCAACAGTGCAATTCAACAAAGATGCCGTCCACTATCAACGGGATTACTTCATTTCTTATCCTCACAATGTAATGGTAGTACGCTTTAAAGCGGACCTTCCGGGAAAACAAAATCTGATATTCAGTTATGCAGCCAATCCGGTATCAACCGGAACAATGTCGCCTTCTGGAAAAGATGGACTAATATATACAGGACATTTAGATAACAATCAAATGAAATTCGTTGTGCGTATTCATGCTATCAACAAAGGCGGTTCCCTATCCAATGAAAATGGCAAACTGACAATACAAAATGCAGATGAAGTTGTATTTCTGATTACTGCAGACACAGACTACAAAATCAATTTTAATCCAGATTTTCAAGATCCCCAGACATACGTTGGCACAAATCCAGAACAGACAACTCAAGAATGGATACAACAGGCAATAAAACTCGATTATGAAGAACTATTCAAGATTCATTATAAAGATTACAGCAGCCTATTTAAACGAGTAAATCTTCAATTAAACCCAGCGACACAAGAGAACTGTAACCTCCCCATTAACCAACGCTTAGCCAGATACCGAAAAGGAGAAAAAGATTTTCAATTAGAGGAACTATATTACCAATTTGGACGATATCTACTGATAGCCAGTTCCCGCCCTGGTAATTTACCAGCAAACTTACAAGGTATATGGCACAATAATGTAGACGGACCATGGCGTGTGGATTATCATAATAACATTAATCTGCAAATGAATTATTGGCCGGCTTGCCCAACAAACCTAAATGAATGTATGCTACCACTGATAGATTTTATACGGATGCTTGTCAAACCAGGAGAAAAAACGGCACAGACATACTTTGGAACACGAGGCTGGACAACATCCATTTCTGGAAACATATTTGGCTTTACTACCCCATTGGCAAGCGAAGACATGTCTTGGAATTTTAGCCCGATGTCCGGACCTTGGTTGGCAACGCACATTTGGGAATATTACGACTACACCCGAGACAAACGCTTCTTAAAAGAGATCGGTTATGACCTAATTAAAAGTAGTGCACAATTTGCAGCAGACTATCTTTGGCACCGTCCAGACGGAAGCTATACTGCAGCACCTTCCACTTCGCCAGAACATGGCCCCATTGACAAGGGAGCTACTTTTGCACATGCTGTTATTCGTGAAATATTAGAAGATGCCATCTCTGCCAGCAAAGTACTAGGCATTGATGCTAAAGAACGCAGCCAATGGGAAGAAATACTCAAAAATCTCGTGCCCTACCAAATAGGCCGCTATGGCCAATTAATGGAATGGTCAGAGGATATTGACAACCCCCAAGACCAACATCGCCATGTAAATCATCTCTTTGGATTACATCCCGGCCATACAATTTCTCCTATTACAACACCAACTCTAGCTAATGCATCAAAAGTAGTGCTCAATCATCGCGGAGATGGTGCAACAGGTTGGAGTATGGGCTGGAAATTGAATCAATGGGCACGTCTGCATGATGGTAACCGAGCCTATAAACTCTTCTCTAATCTCCTAAAAAATGGAACTTTAGATAATCTATGGGATACACATCCTCCATTTCAAATAGATGGAAACTTTGGAGGTACAGCAGGAGTTACTGAAATGCTCATGCAAAGTCATATGGGCTTTATACACTTGCTCCCCTCACTACCCAATGAATGGCATAAAGGAAATATCACAGGTCTATGCGCAAGAGGAAATTTTGAAGTCGACATCTACTGGGACAACAATGCTTTGCAAAAGGCTATAATTCTTTCCAAAGCAGGCAGTTCTTGCACCTTGATATATGCAGACAAAACACTATCCTTCAAAACCACTAAAGGAAAAAAATACGAGATTTCACTCAAAAACAATCAACTCTTCTATGAAGAAATTGACTAAATAAAAAGCGACCACAGAAATTGTGGTCGCTTAATTCTTTTAGTATTCGTCTTCGTTGAAGAAAAAATCATCCTTACTCGGATAATCAGGCCAAATGTCTTCTATGCTTTCAAAAATTTCCTCATCATCTTCAATATCCTGAAGATTTTCTATCACTTCCATTGGTGCTCCTGAACGGATAGCGTAGTCAATTAACTCATCTTTAGATGCAGGCCATGGTGCATCTTCCAATTTTGAAGCAAGTTCCAGTGTCCAATACATAGTTATATAGTTTTTTAACGTTTCCTCAAAAGTCCCGCAAAAATATTACTTTTTATGAAATAAACAAGCGATAAACAAATAATTTTACCACTCTACAACGAAATATACAGATAAAGGTTACATGGATTGAGGCTCTATATGTATCGTAGCATCCAAATCCATTTGATCTTTCAAACAACGCTCTACACGAGTGGCTCGTTCATGTGCTTCCCGAACCGTCATATCACCATCTACTTTGACATGCATCGTAAACTCGGAATGATTTCCATAATGGTGAATATGAAAATGATGTGGTTGAGCATCATCCCCCATTTGTACTCTTACAACTTCTTCAATCTGAGCTATCATTTCGTCAGAAGGCTCTTCGCCTAAGATAATATTAACGGCTTCGCGAATAATTCCATAAGCTACATAAAATAGCATAAAAGACACGATCATTCCCAATACTCCATCGATCCACCAACAATAATTACTTAAAAACAACCCAGCTAGTACAACCATAGACGAAAGCGCATCACTCCTATGATGCCAACCATCCGCTTTCACAGAAGAACTACCTATTTTCTTAGCCACATAGAATGAATATCTTGCCATCCCCTCTTTTACCAAAACAGATAAAATGGTTACAGTATAAGCCAACCAACCAAAAGATGCTGTTTCCCGATGCTGTAGTTTACCAACAGCATCCTGAACAAATTCTATTCCCACCAACACCAAAACCATCGCTATCACTAATGCTGAAATTTGCTCCCAACGTCCATGTCCAAACGGATGTTCCTTATCCGGTTTTTGCGCTGATAATTTAATACCAACAATCAGCACAATGGAGGTCAATGAGTCAGAAAGAGTATGCCAGGCATCTGCTACCAAAGCTACGGAGGCCGAAACAATACCGGCATAGTATTTTAAAGCAAAAAGTAAAAGGTTCAGTATGATAGAAATTAAACCAGACCGAATACCTAATTTTTCATTATTATTTACATCCATTGTCATACCGTCTTCTTAAAACTTTATTCATCCGAGAAATGCTGTAAAACTCTACGATAGGTATTAAATATCTTTGCCTTAGAAACAAACCCTATATAACGTCCATCCTCGATAACAGGTAAGTTCCAAGCTTTCGTATCTTCAAATTTCTTCATTACCAAATCCATGGAATCGGTTACATCCACAATGATTGGTGGCGTTGTCATAAAATCACGGACAAAAGTTTTGTCATATAAATCCTGATTAAACATCACTTTGCGGATATCATCCAGCAACACAATCCCTAATAAGGCATCGTCTTCATTCACCACCGGAAAAATATTACGGCTGGAACGTGAAACTCTCTTGACCAAATCTCCCAAAGTAGCATTAATCGGTACTGTCTGTAAATCCGTCTCGATTACTTTATTTAATTTCATCAGAGTTAGAACAGCCTTATCTTTATTATGGGTTATCAAATCACCCTTCATTGCCAAACGTCGTGCATAAATAGAATAAGGTTCCATCCCCCGCCCTGTAAGATGAGCTGTCACAGAAGTAATCATCAACGGTACCAATAAACTATATCCTCCAGTAATCTCTGCAATCAAGAACATAGCAGTCAGAGGAGAATTCATCACACCAGACATCACTCCTGCCATTCCAGCTAATACAAAATAACTCACCGGCACATGTACGATACCAGCCATATTAATCAACGTTGCAATCAAATAACCAGTAACACCACCAGTAAACAAACTAGGAGCAAAAACTCCACCAACACCACCACTACCATTCGTCAAAGCAGTCGCCACCACTTTTATGAAAATTAAAGCTACCACATAAAAAACGACGACATACCAATGAGCACGAAAATCAAAAAAATAAGTATTGTTCAATAAAGCATCACCATTATTATTCAAAAGTGCAGCCAAAGATGTATAGCCCTCACCATATAATGGGGGAAAGACATAAATCAACAAGCCCAATAATGCACCTCCGATAAGAATACGCTTAAAATTATTTTGAAATCCTGTTATCCATTTCTCTATACGCAAATTCATACGTATAAAATACACAGAAACAAACCCACACATAATACCCAATAATATATAATAAGGCACATTAGCCAAGGCAAAATGGGATTGTACAGCAAATTCCAAAACGACACCCTCTCCCATCAAAAAATAGACAATAACGTACGAAGAAATCGCAGAAATCATCAAAGGAATAAGAAATGTCATCGTTAGATCAAGCATCAAAACTTCCATCGTAAATACAATGCCGGCAATCGGAGCTTTAAAAATGCCGGCAATTGCACCCGCAGCCCCACAACCAATCATCAAGGTCATCACTTTATAGTTCATTCTGAAGAAACGGGCCAAATTTGAACCTATAGATGCTCCTGTCAAAACAATCGTTGCTTCAGTTCCTACCGACCCTCCAAAGCCAATTGTGATTGTACTGGCAATCATGGATGAGTAATTATTGTGCGACTTTATCATACTATTCTGCCGCGACATAGCATATAGCACTTTTGTCACTCCATGACTAATATCCTCTCGAACAAAATACTTTACAAAAAGAGAGGTCAGTAATATACCAATAAAAGGATATACAAAAAACAAAAGGCTACCACTATCAATCTGAAGACGCTCTGTAAAAAATTGGTGTGTAAAATGAACGGAATTTTTCAAAAATACTCCTGCTAAACCAGTGACAATACCCACCAGCAAACTAAGAATTATAATAAAATTCCTTTCCTTGATATATCGTACACGCCAACTTAAAAATCGCGTATACAAATTATTCCACCAAGATGCTTCAAACATATTTAAAGACTACTATTTACTTCTTTTTACACTCTTCAAAGAGCCAAATTGCGGATAAAACTCTAAAGACAGTCCCTCATTACTAATGATGTCCAATGGGAAACGCTTTATCTCGCCCAATTGTGGGACCATGGTCTCCATCTTCATCAAAATATCTTTACCACACAATAACTGCAATTTCCCCATCGCAGGAACTCTATAAAAGATTCCGGCAACATCTGCTTCCCCATCAATAGACTTTGAAGAGGGAACAGTTACATCAGACACTTGTAGAAAATATGCCAATGCAGAAACATTTTTAGAATCCGTAATTCCCTCATTTTCTGCAAAACGAAAAGCCAGAGTAGGTTCATCAGCCTTCAAAGGAGTACAATATACTACCTTTTTAACCCGATTGGTAATCTTCTTTCCCATAAACAAACTCAAGTAATTAGCTTCCATACGGTCATATTCTTTTAAAATAATCTCCAATGACTTACCATCTGGCACATTATTATCTGCATTCAATAAACGAACTCGTTCTGAACGAATACGGAAAATTTCACTAACAGCCTCTTTGACATTATCAAGTTCGGTTTTACTAGCATAACGAATGATTGGATCCCAAATCTTTTTCATCTCGCCATCTACTTCTTGGAAGGTATAATTTGTATCCAAAACTTCCTTTAAATGATTGTAGGTGTTCAACTTCGTAATGTCGATAACTTCAATATCCTTTATTTCATTGTTATGATATTCCAATGCACTATAATTCCCAACCACTTCTCCTTTACCACCAGCGATTCCAGCCAAAAAACCTTCTGCGCTTAACGTCAAAGCCACAGGCCAATAATCTGCAGATGCTGCAACAGAATACATTGCTTTTTCATCAGGGACATATTGAGGAGACACTTTAATATCTGCAATTTTCCAACGTTCTTTGGCTTCTATAACTTTAGGAGTAAGGCTCAATTCTTTCTCCGCATACTTCCAATATGGCCCTGGTATATACTGTATACAATCCATTATCACTTCAAGTTTATACACAACTTTAGGCAAGCAATAATTTACATTTACAGCCGTTGAAATCTCTCTCTTTTTCTGTGCAAAAACTTGCAATGCAAGTACACTTACCACAAACAGAATTAGTATTCTTTTCATATCTTATCTATTATCTTTTTTTCTATTCTTTTCCATGCATGCCCTAACTCCTGTGCCAACATTCCAGAAGTAATACCCCGAAATCCATATTCTTCTACCAAAATATCCGCAGCCAATCCATGTACAAATGCACCAATCCTCGCAACATCCAACAAATTCAAGCCATTGGCAGCTAAAGCAAGCAATATTCCTGTCAATACATCCCCACTTCCCCCTTTGGCCATACCCGGATTACCACTCATATTAAAGAAAATTTTTCCTTCAGGAGTTGCCACCATAGAATAAGCACCTTTTAATATAAGGTACACCTTATATTGTTTTGCAAAAATGACTAATTTATTTAATCTAACAAAATCATTTGCACATTTTCCTACTAATCTCTCAAATTCTTTTACATGAGGAGTCAATAAGCATCGCTCATGCAAATATGCCAATAACTCAGGATGCTCTGCAATAATATTCAAACCATCCGCATCTATTATCATCGGACCATCCCACGTCTGCATTAATTCTCTAACAACATTTATGGTTTCCTCATGCTTACCTAATCCCGGACCAATAGCTACAGCATTATACATTTCCAAGTCTGAAACATGAGCACAATGCTTCCTAGAAGTATCAATATCCAACACAGCTTCAGGAACCGCAATCTGCAACACATTCACACAATCCGCCGGCACATGACAATGCAACACTCCAATACCGGCATGTAACGCTCCACTTGAGGCAAGCACTGCAGCACCAGCCATACCATAACTACCGGCAACAAGCAGACCTCGTCCATTAACCCCTTTATGGTCAAATTTTCCGGGAGAAGGCAATAATTTCTGTACAGTTTCCAATGAAGTACACTCTCCTAACGGCTCAACGACGTCTGTTTTCAAATCTATATTCAAAACAAACCACTCCCCGACATACGAGGCGTTAGCTGGCAATAAAAAAGACAACTTAGGAAATTGAAAGGTATAAGTATAATCTGCTTGAACAATAGAGGTCGAATCATTAAGCGAATTATCCTCCCCCATCAATCCCGAAGGTATATCAACAGCATAAACAACATTCGGCAATTTATTCATTTGATGAATCATCTCCGCAATCACACCTTTTATCGGACGATTCAATCCTGAGCCGAAAATAGCATCTATCAACACAGCCTCCCGACATGGTTTCCACTGCTCCGGAGATTCAATAAGAGTCGTATTTCCTCCTATATTTTCCCATAATTTACGATTTTTCTCACAATCCTTACTAAAACCATACTCAGATGGCAGGCAAACAACTTCTATATCTACACCCTTCAAATACAACATTCTAGCAATAGCATAACCATCACCTCCATTATTACCCCTGCCGGCAATTACTATAACCGGTACTTTATTTTTCATATTTTCAGAAAAAAAATCAGCCCAAATCCGAGCAGCTCTTTCCATTAATTCCCACGAACTTATATTCTCACTATCAATAGTATAAGCATCCATCCGAGGGACATCTGCAGTTCGATAAATTTTATTTAACTTTTCCATAACAAGAACTCAATCGTTTTCAACATCTAAAAGTAAGGAATTTTAGCTACATTTGTCTCCGTTGTGAAATCAATATTAACTTAAATAATTAATCTATGTTTAAAAATCATCCTAAGGGCCTGCTTACAGCGGCTCTGAGTAACATGGGAGAACGTTTCGGCTACTATATCATGAATGCCGTGTTGGTATTGTTCCTATGTTCTAAATTTGGTCTGAGTGAAGCTGCCAGCGGCACTATCTACTCATTCTTTTATGCCGGTATTTACATTTTAAGCCTCATTGGAGGTCTTATTGCAGACCGCACACAAAATTACAAAGGCACCATCAAGACAGGTTTGGTCATCATGGCAGCAGGTTACATTATCCTCTCCATCCCTATTCTTGCCACAGCAGAGAACACCACATGGTTGTTAACTCTCACATGCGTTGCCTTATTTATGATTGCTTTTGGTAATGGTTTATTCAAAGGTAACTTACAAGCAATCGTAGGTCAGATGTATGATAACTTTGAGGCTGAAGCTGCTAAAAAAGGTCCTGAAGCCCTCAAAATAGCGAAAGACAAACGTGACTCAGGATTCCAGATTTTCTATGTATTCATCAACATTGGTGGTTTGATTGCTCCGTTCGTTGCTCCTTTATTGCGCGAATGGTGGTTAGGAGCAAATGGCTTGGCATACAATGCTCAGCTTCCTGCTCTTTGCCACAACTACATTGAAAATGCTGCAGCAATGGCTCCAGAAGCACTTGCCAATTTGAAAGAACTTATGGGCGCTGCTGGTGGCAACATCAACGACTTGGCTGCATCTTGTAGTCAATACCTGCAATTCTTCAATGAAGGTATTCACTATTCATTCATTGCATCAGTTGTTGCAATGCTCATCTCTTTGGTAATCTTCTTTGCATCACAGAAAATATTCCCAACCCCTGCAAAGAAAGTTGCAGCACAGAGCGTAAACTACACAGCAGAAGAAAAAGCTGCAATGGCAAAAGAAATCAAACAGCGTATGTATGCATTGTTTGCTGTATTGGGTATCGTTATCTTCTTCTGGTTCTCATTCCACCAGAATGGTATGTCATTGTCTTTCTTCGCTCGCGACTTTGTTGACTCTTCAGCAGTTGCACCTGAAGTATGGCAGGCTATCAACCCATTCTTCGTAATATTCTTGACCCCGATCATCATGGCCATCTTTGGTTCACTTGCAAGACGTGGTAAAGAAATCAGCACACCTCGCAAGATTGCAATTGGTATGTTCATTGCAGGCTTGGCATTCTTGTTCCTCGCTGTATTCTCATTATTGAAAGGTTATCCATCTGCAGAAGCATTCAAGAGTTTGCCTATTGCAGAACAAATGGCAAACAAGGCACATTGGTGGGTTCTGATTGCAACCTATTTCTTCTTAACTGTAGCAGAATTGTTTATTTCTCCGCTTGGTTTATCATTTGTATCAAAAGTTGCTCCCAAGAGCATGCTTGGTCTGTGTCAAGGTTTATGGTTAGCAGCAACAGCTATCGGTAACTTGTTATTATGGATTGGTCCCCTCATGTACAATGCATGGCCTATCTGGCAGTGCTGGACTGTATTCCTCGCAGTATGTCTTGTTTCTATGGGCGTAATGCTGGGTATGGTAAAATGGTTGGAGAAAGTCACAAAATAAAAGACACGATAAACTCAAAAATATCCGGGTGTATCTATACCCGGATATTTTTTGATTAATTGTTATATACTAAAAATCAAAATTATGTTTCAAAATCAACCCAAAGGACTGTATGCTCTGGCGCTTGCAAATACGGGTGAGCGCTTCGGGTACTACACGATGCTTGCAATCTTTACACTGTTCTTGCAGGCAAAATTCGGCTTTAGTTCAATAGCCACTTCCAATATCTTTGCCGGATTCCTGGCATTGGTATATTTCTTACCCGTATTAGGAGGTATTCTTGCCGATAAGTTCGGCTATGGCAAAATGGTGACAGCAGGAATCGTTGTCATGTTTGCCGGTTATACATTCCTTGCCATACCTAGTGGCAATGATGCTTTCGGTATCGGGACTATGTTTGGAGCACTTTTCTTGATTGCTCTTGGAACAGGTCTATTCAAAGGTAACCTCCAAGTTATGGTTGGTAACTTATATGACGATCCGAAATACTCTGACAAACGCGACACAGCATTCAGCTTATTCTATATGGCAATCAATGTTGGCTCATTATTTGCACCAACGGCCGCATCCAAAATCACAGAACATTTCATGGGACAGGCTGGTTTTAAATACCAGGGTGATATTCCAGCACTTTGCCACGAATATTTGGCAAAAGGTACAGACATGGCAGCCAAATCATTAGAAACATTGACAAATTTTGCATCCTCACAGACAGCTCCATTCAATGGTGACCTCGAAACATTTGCAAATCAATATATCAATGAACTTTCGCTTTCATACCACTATGGTTTCTCTGTAGCATGCTTCTCACTGGTTATATCCATGCTGATTTATCAGGTATTCAAAAAAACCTTTAAACATGCAGATGTTAACACCAAACAAGCTGCAGCTAGCGGCCATAAAGAAAACATCATTGAACTAACTCCCGAACAAACCAAATCACGCATAACAGCCCTAGTTCTTGTTTTTGCCGTTGTAATTTTCTTCTGGATGGCATTCCACCAAAATGGATTGACACTAACATTCTTTGCTCGAGACTACACAGCCAGAACCGCAGAAGGTATCATGGGTATGAGCTTCGATGTTATCAACCTTGTATTTGTTATTGCATTAGTATACAGCTTATTCTCCTTATTCCAATCTAAAGCCGGCAAGACAAAAGCAATTTCTGCTATTGTAGGAACTCTTTCTATTGGTATATTAGTATATAGATACATGTCCTTAGAACCAGATTCTTCTATTGAAGTTCTTCCGCAAATGTTCCAGCAGTTCAATCCATTCTTTGTAGTAGCCTTAACTCCAGTATCTTTAGCTGTATTCGGAGCATTGGCAAAAAAAGGCAAAGAACCATCAGCACCTCGCAAGATTGGTATCGGAATGTTGATTGCGGCATTAGGATTCGCTGTAATGGCTATGTGTTCAATGGGACTTCCCATGCCGAATGCAGATACAGCGACTGTCGTTGACAGCAATCTGCTAGTTTCTCCGGCTGTATTGATTAACACTTACCTAGTATTGACTTTTGCTGAATTGTTCTTATCACCAATGGGAATCTCTTTTGTTTCCAAAGTTGCACCTCCCAAATACAAAGGATTAATGATGGGTCTTTGGTTTGGTGCTACAGCTATCGGCAACTATTTAGTATCTGTCATCGGTATGTTGTGGGGACACATGGAATTATGGGCATTATGGTCAATCCTTATTGTATTATGTCTGATTTCAGCATTGTTCATTTTCATGATGATGAAACGTTTGGAAAATGCTACAAAATAATCAATTCTAGATATCACATAAAAAGCCGGCGCAATTCGCCGGTTTTTTTATGCATATTTCTAAAAAAAGTTTCGCTTTTCTATTGGATATACAAAATAAATAGCTACTTTTGTGCCGTCAAAATAAAGCGACCATATTGTTCAATGGTGTAATGGCAGCACAACAGATTCTGGTCCTGTTTGTCCAGGTTCGAGTCCTGGTTGAACAACAAAATAACAATAACGCTTTATTCTGTTCAATGGTGTAATGGCAGCACAACAGATTCTGGTCCTGTTTGTCCAGGTTCGAGTCCTGGTTGAACAACAAAAAACGAAAAAAATAACTGGCTAATAGCCAGTTATTTTTTCGTTTATTTCAATACCTTATTTAACTCATAATATAAATAATCATAATGCGCTCGATCTTCCGTTGAAGTTACAGAATTTTTCTTCACCTTCAATAAATCTTTAATTCTAACTAATTGCATAAAATATAACGATTTTGCATTAATTTTTAAATCCGACTCTTTGGTATCTCCTGACATTTCCCGAGAAATGTGATAACAACACTCGTACCTCATACATGGCAACATTTCTTCTTCAAATATATCAAAAGACAAATTCTTAGATTTTTTACTGGCACCATCAGTCAAATCCATTTCTTTTAGCAAACATTGTACATACACATATTGCAAATTCCGTTCATAACTATCCAATGCTTTACTTTGCTCTGTTTTATGCCATACTCCCTTATACAAATCATTCAAATATTCTTTTTGAGTATATGCATGATCTGCATACTTTGCATTAACCCCAACTTTACCTAGAGTATTACCATTTAATAAGTTTCTTAATAAAGCTGCTTGTAAACTTGCAATAACATCATTACCAGAATCCCATAACATCAATATTTCTTTTTTAGCTAACCATTTAGGCTGTTCCTTAAATTCATTAAAGAAAAAATTTACCACTTCTTTTTGTTTTTCTCTAGCAACAGGAACAAAGCCTTTTTGCCCATCTCCTGCCACAGGATTTTTCAAATATAACCCACCGATATAAGCCATACAATGTCCCATATAACGCCGATATTGTGTAATTAATTCTTTGTATAATTCTTTTGTTTGAGTATACGGTCTGTTTACTTCTGCACTCCACTCTATAAGATGCTCCATAATATACTTTAAGTTTTTAATCCCATAACGACTTGCTTTCACAGCATCATCGCCTAATGCTTCTGATTGCGAAGCTGGATCAATAACACCTAATACTTGTTGTGCACCATAAGTATACATCGGATCATCAACTTTTTCTAAAATCCATCGATTCAAAGTTTCATATTCATCAGCAGGAGTTGCTGCATCATAAATAGGAGCATAACCTAATTTAATCATGAAGATATCATAAACACCCAATAGAGGAGGAATTAAACTGACATTCCTGTCTTCCGGCTGAGCAACATAATTATTACGGGCATAATCCATAATGGAGGTTGTTGTTCCATATTTTGCAGTAAAACTAGGTGAACGCAAAGAATCTACAGGAATGGAATACGAAGCTCCCATATTATGCATCAATCCTAATGTGTGACCAATTTCGTGAGAAGCGACATAACGTAAGCTTGCGCCCATCGTTGCTTCGTCAAATACAGCAGCACGAGCTTTAGGATCCACTTGTGCCGTTTGGACAAACTTCCAATTATGCAATAATTTCAACACATCATGATACATGTAAACAGAACCCTGAATAATTTCTCCAGAACGAGGATCTGTCCAAGATGGACCCATGGCATTAGCAACAGTTGTAGTTGCATAACGAAAACAAGAATAGCGAATATCATCTGGATCAAAATTCGGATCATTTTTAGGATAATCCTTAGCAATAATTGCATCTTTAAAGCCAATGGCTTCAAATGCAGGCTGCCAATCCTCAATACCCAACTTAATATATTTTTTCCATTTTTCAGGTAGAGCGTCATCTACATAAAATACTATTTGTTTTGCGGGAACAACTAATTCTCCATTCTTATAACGCTCTAAATCTTCCGGCTTAGGTTCCAATCTCCAGCGATTGACATATGCAATACGTTCACTACCGTCTTTCTCTGTTGAATAAACGGTCTTTCTATCAGAAAAATACCCCATTCTAGGATCCAAAATACGAGGACGCATGGGTTCCTCTGGTAATTGAATCATTGAAATATTAACAATCGCCGTAAATGGCATTCCACTAACGGTGTACACCATTCGACTCTTTACCGATATATTTTGTGGAAATGCTTTAAAATCAACAACAGATGATAAATCAGACTTAAAGACACCTTTCATTCTTTTCATTCCAAACAAAGCATCAAAAGGAGAAGATGGAATAAACGGAGAAGCAGGTTTTTCATCTGCACAAAATAGTTTTGTTGCATCAATCAACACTGCACTTGAATCCTTATTATAAGCCTTGACAGGAAATGCTTTAAATACAGGAGTCAGATTATTTCTTTCTAAAGATGATGCTATTGACTCATCACCATCACAAATAGCCTGACTCACAGTCTGATGTAAATAAACTTTCTCTGCATTTATACTCCATTCTACCAACATAGGATCTTGCGGCATCTGACCTGCAATCACATCTTGATTATCGCTGATTTCAGCCACACGCCCAGCAAGCAACATTTGCTTTCCCATCAAATCCAATGGAATTTCCATATATAATGTACTTTTCACCATATGCAATGTAATCAGACCTTTTTTAGTCTTTGCCTCTTTTGTTATAAACTTACCATATTCATTCTTTCCATCGCTCTTATCTTTTGACATCATGGCACTTAAAGCTGTAGAAGAAGTTTGCTGCTTTTTATTTTTCTTCCGCTTTACATCGTTTGCCTGCACTGACATACACACTACCAATATCAATGCAGTAATAAATAAAAATTTGTTTTTCATACTTTAGTATTTAATGTGATTTAGAATTACCTATTGCTTGAATATCCACTCCATAAACATCCCTCACCTGGTTTATTAATAAATAATACTTATCTTTCAATTTATCATGCCCCTCCATTAATTCCTTCATTTCATCAGCCGTATGGGTCACTATCATTTGTATAAATTGATATATATCTAAAGTTTTATCTGGAGCCATACAATAACTTACACCGCTATCTGCAGCTCTATTTCGGTCCCAAAAACCATATTTTTTTGCATTTATTTCATCCGGCTTTAAACTTGAATTACCATCAATCGTTTTTAAATTAACCCCATAATATTCATCACTGATACTCCAAAATGCTTCCGGCAATTGCAACATTTCATTATTATAAAGAAAACGTGCCCACAAAGTAGCTTGTACCTCTCCTTTTAATTTCAAGAGGCTGTCACTTGCAATTGTACTTATCCCTGAACGAATTTTTCCTACTGCCAAAAAACTCAAACCACCCTCAGCCGACTCGTCTTTACTCACGGATCCACTTTTAGCAACTTGTACGGAATCTGCAATCAAAATCTTAAAAGGAAAATATTTCTTCTTAAATTCATCACTATAATCATCAAATAATACTTGTTTCATATATTGAATTCCCTCATTTAATATTGGCCGTTCTTTCTGTTTCACCAAAGTAACGTCCAACAACGTATTCATATTCCATTTATAATCCACTTCCTGATACTCATATAAAATATAATTGCCATACTGTTGATTAAACTCATAAATATAATGATCCACTGGATCGTCACTATCTTCAACCTTATATTTAGGTTCTGGAATTTTACCATCAATATCTTCATCTTTATAACAAGAAGAAAACATAAATCCCATTAAAACATATAATATCCATTGACTTTTCATAATATATATAATTTGATGATATTTTATTATTCATTTGTTGCATTCAGATTTATTCTGTCTGGACGAATAATATCCTCAATCGAAGGATCAGACTCTACAACAGATCTCGGCAAAGGTAAAGTATATGCCTTATCATTTTCTTCTAAAACATATCTTTCAACAGTTTCCGGCTTTTTTATATCACGAGTAAATGTATGTTCTATACGTGGACGTCCCCAACGTCTTAAATCAAACCATCTGTGATATTCAAAACACAATTCACGACGACGCTCAGCTCTAACATTATCAATAGCCTCTTCTTTAGATGCAGCTACTAAATCTTTATATACTTTCAAGCGATTAATTCGAAGCGACTTCAAATCAGCCATAGCTTTATCTGTTTCTCCTATTTCTGCATAAGCTTCTGCTCGATTCAAATAAGCTTCTGCTGTACGCAAAGCAAAGCCATATACTCCTGTTAAGCCAGATTCATTACTTTTATTTGCTGTATAATATGAACTTCTTTTTTTCAAAAATGCAGTCATCCTATAATCATTACTTCCTAAAGAAGCAATTAAATCATTAGAAGCAGGGAAATTACACTTGGCAAGATTTGCATAATAAGAAATCAAATAATTCCCATAAGTAAACAACACTTCTGGATTTTTGCTGTTGATGAAATAATCATCGCTACTCATTGTCGACAAATCATACAACTGGGGATTAGTCATAATTACTTTATTGGCGTATTCTATTACTTTGTCATAATCTTTTTTATAAAGACTCACTCGCGAAGCCAATAAATAAGTTGCAGGAAGATTCCAACGAAATATAGATTTACCAGAATCATAAGTAGTAAAATACTCAATAGCTTTTGTTAAATCATTCTCTATCTGTTCATAAATAACAGCAACTGATTCTCGCGTAAAATGCCGATCCTCCATACCAACTACCTCATTCAAAGGTACTCCTAAAGAATTCAAAGCACTTTTTTTCTCATATGGTTCTCCATACAGATTAACTAACATAAAATACGACCAAGCTCTCAAAGCATGGCATTCTGCTTTCAACACACCAATTTCTTTTTCACTACCTACAATATCTCCACTAGCATCCAACACAACATTACAAATAAGTATTGAATGATAATAAGTTGCCCATGCATTATCATTATTCAAACCTCCAGATATTGTTTCCTCCGGAGATTTTTGCCAAGTATAATATCCAAAAGCATTGGTACGAGTATCACCTCCAAACGACCATCCTGATATATTTTCCTTTACATCATCTGTCATCACATCTAACCAGGTATGAATAGAAGTTTCATCTCTTAAATATCCTTCACCAAATAAAAACTCCTGATAATCTTTCACTGATTTGGGTACAATTAAATCCTGTGAAGTTTCTTCCAGAAAATTAGAACATGCCCCAAGCACCACCGATGATAGTATTAATATAATAAATCTTTTCATAATCTTCTAATTTTAAAATGTTATATCTAAGCCCAAAGTATAAGAAGATGTCGGTGGAGTTGTCGCTCCTCCTAATGTAATCTGTTCCGGATCTTGACCATTTAACTTCTTATCTGCCAACAGCCAGAGGTTAGTTGCCTCAAAGCGGAAATTAATACTCTTAGCATGTATCTTATGACAAAGTTTTTCACTTAATGCATAACGTACATACAAATTTTTCAAGCGTAAATAATTACCCGATACAACTCTTAAATCACTTTTATTGTACATTTCCCAAGCATTATCCGCAATCTCAATAGTCCTATCAGAATTCCATCCAAACATATCTAATGGTTCTACAGATAGAGCAGGAATATTAGTGTGATTTTCATCCCCAGGCTTTCTCCAACGATTCACAAAATCTTTATGCATATTTTGCTGAGGCTGCGGAAGTTTCTGTCCACTATCATCATATAAATCATTCAAACGAATTTTACTGCCTAGACTATAAGAAAAGAAAAAACCAATAGTCAATTTTTTATAAGACAAACTTGTTCCCAAACCTCCTGTGATATCTGGAATACGCTTTCCTGAATACTCAAACACTTTTGCAAACATCTCTTCTTTTGTAATTCCATCTGTCTCCTCTGTATCTTTAAATGTCGGCAAACCAGATTTATCCAATTTATCATATTTATAAGAATAGAAAGAATTCAACGATTTACCGGGAATAATTGCAGAACCTCTCAAAAAGTCTCGATAACCATACTCTGTTGTAATTCCTGATTTTGTCACCTTATTTATATTTCTGGCACCATTCACATTTAATGCCCAAGTAAAATTCTTTGATCTGACAGGAATTAAATTCAAAACCAGTTCATATCCCTTATTTTCTAAATTTCCTGCATTCAAAGTCATACTAGTACTACCGGTGGTACTAGTAACCTCTTTTGAAATAATTTGATTAGATCCTTTTTTACGATATACTTCCACGCTACCTGAAATTCGATTACTCAAAAATGCAAAATCCACTCCAATATTATACGATTCTGTTTTTTCCCATCTCAATGTTGGATTGGGAAGTTTAGATAATTTAGAAATATATTGCTTTGAAGTGGCATCTAAACTGCCTAATCGAACCAACAGATTAGGTATTTGATCCGGAGATACATTACCTTGGATACCATAAGAACCCCTTATAGCAAACAAATTCAACCACATTACATTTTTCAAGAACGACTCCTCTTGTACATTCCATCTAAGAGATGCCGACCAAACAGGTAAAAAGCGATTACTCTTATCTTGGCCAAAACTATTTGAACCATCTGCACGTATATTAAAATTAGCAATGTAACGCCCTCCGTAAGCATAAGTAAATGTTCCGTACCAAGAAGCAACATTTGTCAAAGAATTAGTTACAACATTAGGTTCTCTTTTCACCATCTCATTATATTTAGGCCATTGTATTGGATCTATCTCAACAAATTTTTCCCCACGCTCTGGCAAATAACCATATTGAATTGTATTCAATCCCTCGTATTTAGAAGAGCGAGCCTCTGTACCCAAAACAAAAGTCAATTCGTGCATAGTTGAAAAATTCAATCGATAATCAACTTGAGCACGTACAGTATAAGACGTGTTGCGTGTATCCTTATTTCTCAGACCTCCTCCGTATGGTAATTTACATTGCTCTAATTTCCAAGTATCACTTTCAGGCAGTTCTAACCCATAGTTATAATTACGCAATCCGGCTGCAACATATGACAATTCATTAAACCATGTTTTTTCCTCTGTATGTGAACGGCTATAACTTATAGCACCGGTCAATCGCAAATCAGGAATAATTTCCCATAGCAAATTAGCATTAAAAGTCAAAGATGTTCCATCTATACTATTCCCTGTGTTATTCATCTCATTGACTATATTATACACTAGAGGAACTTCAAATCCTTGACTCCTATTATAATAAGACAATGTTCCATCTTCATTATAACAGGGGATAGCTCTTGAGGTCTTAAAAGCATAAGAATATGGTGAGATAGAAGAATAAAGATATTCTTTATTATCAGTTGCTGCTCTCATCTGCAAATCCAACTTTAAATTGGAATACAAATTGATACCCAGCTTCATCAAACCGTTAAACTGCTTTACACCCGTACCTCTCACTGTAGCACGTGCATTTTGGAATGAACCGGAAAAATAATAATTCACTTTATCGTTTGCACCAGATACTGACAGATTATGCTTCTGTGTTAGAGAAGTACGATAAATAATATCAAACCAATCCGTATTTACTTCTTCCAATCTTTTTACTTTCTGCTGAAATTCTTCATATGTAATTGTTCGATCATACAAATCCATCAAAGCACCTTCATACGAAACACGAGCTGGTTGCACCCCAAAAGGTAATCCTCTCTCCTCTATTTCTTTTGAAACCTCTATTCTTTCTTTTGAATTCATTCTATACAGACCGTCATACTCTGGACGTTCATTTATTGAAAGATTCATAGAATAACGAATACGTGGTTTACCCATTTTTCCTTTTTTTGTAGTAATAACAATTACGCCATTCGCTGCTCGAACTCCATAAATTGCAGTCGCAGAAGCATCCTTCAAAATATCTATACGCTCTATATCTTCAGGATTCAAAGATGATATAGCATTTCCTATTAAATTGACATTATCTAAACTATTCAGTTCTTCCGCAGAAATAGGAACAGGATCTTCCAAAATAAAACCATCTACAACCCACAGAGGCTCCTGATTACCAGATATGGTGGAAGAACCACGTATTCTTATCTTTGTTGCAGCTCCAGGTGTTGATGTTGAAGCCATGACATTCATACCCGGAATTTTTCCTTGCAACATATTATCCAAGCCCAATGCAGCTCCCTCCCGCACAATATCTCCATCAATAGAAAAAACAGAAGATGATAATTTACGTTTTTCAATATTCTGATAACCTGTAGTCACAATCACCTCTTCCATCAATTCAGCCATGCTCTCTAAAACCACATACAATTCCGCCTTGTCTGCTTCAACTTCTTTAGATCGCATACCTACAAAAGAAAATATCAAAAAACGCTCAGAAGGATTCAAATGTATTTCAAATTTACCATCCACATCCGTAGCAACACCTGAGACTGTACCCTTCACCAAAACAGAGACTCCAGGCAAAGGTCTGCCGTCTTTATCAACAACCTTACCTTTTACTACTCTTCTTTCATTGACCTGAGTCTGTTGTATCTCTTTTTTAGTAATCAAAATATAATCCTCAACCATTTTATACTGATAAGGCAGCGAACTAAATATACTTTTTAAAGTTTCTTCAACACTTAGATCTTTCACATGCACAGACACTTTTTTACTGACATCTATATCAGAAACATTATACATAAAATGAATGCCAGTCTGCTCTTTGAACGACTTTAATACTTCACGCAATGTCTTTTCTTTCATATCAATAGAGACTTTGGTCTGTGAGGCTGCTTGCACCTCCCATTGGAATATAAACACAAAAAGACAGCACAACCTAATACACAAGTGTACTTTTGATGAGTGTTTTGGTTTTCTTTTCATAATACAATAGTTTAATGTTAGATTTAGTAATAATATTTGTAGTTTACGTATAGTTTTTCGCTCGCTCAACCTTCACAACTTTACCTTCTACAATGAATTTCAAATCAGACAATTCCTCCAAAAGGTTCAAAACAAATCCTAAATCACGATATCTAGTTGCAGCTCCAGTATAAATCATCTCCTCCAATTCCGGATTTACAAAAACAAATCTCACATCATACCATCTCCCCAACTGTTCTGTAATCTCTTTTAAGTTCATATTCTCAAATTCAAACACACCTTGCAACCAAGCAATGGCAATCGATGCGTCAACAGCCTGCACTACCATACTGCAAGAACTACATACAGCCTGTTCGCCAGGCTGTAAGAAGCATGAATCTTGATTATTAGATACCTTTACAGCACCTTCTAGCAAAGTTGTCTTGATACATTTTTCATTATAAGTAGATACATTAAATTGTGTTCCGATTACCTCAATTCGGTTATAATCACTTTGCACAATAAAAGGATGTTCAGTATCCTTTACCACTTTAAAAAATGCCTCTCCTTTTAGTGTAACTTTACGCTCTGCTCCTTTAAATACAACAGGATAAATCAATTCACTTTCTGCATTTAACCACACTTCCGAACCATCAGCCAATACTAAGGAATATTCTCCTCCACGAGGGACTACAATTTTATTATAAACAACCTCTTGACACTCGGCTTTATCAAATTTATATCTTAAAGATGTATTTCCTGTATAAGTGATTTTAGCACCATTCGCTTCTATTAGCTCACCATCAACTCCATTCTCCAACACAACTTCTTTTCCATTGGACAAATGCAAAACTGCTTTTCGCTCTCCGGGAGCAATAACAGCAGCCACTTGGTTCTGTTCATAATGAGTTTCTAAAGCCGATCGATAAATATACACCAATCCAACTCCTAAAATAGAAACAATCACTGCTACATACCGCCACCAATGTTTCATTCTAACAGATTTCTTTGAACTCACACGAACCACTTTACTTACAACTCTATTCCACGCTTCCATTTCATCGACAGCCTTCCAGCAACCAATTTTACGCCCATTTTTATATAATTTCAGATAATCCTCAAATTTTCGACGATTAACCTCTTTTTCAAGCCAAAAATTAAATTCAGTATACTCACTATCAGATAATTCATGCTTACAATAGCGGATTATATAATCAATAAGTTTCTCTTCGTTCATACCACAAGCGTTTATAAAATGCACCTTCTTTTATTACCAAAAGTACAATTCAGCAAAAATGGGTGAACGAAATTCTATTTTTTTTGTAAAAAATCAAACAAGAAGTAATAAGACAAGAGAATCAAGAGAACCTCTTAACTGCTTCAAGGCACGTGCAAAATGTGTTTTCACAGTATTGACAGAAATCCCTAAAACTGCAGCCACATCTTTGTATTTCATATCATGCAATACTATTAACTCAAACACCTTGCGGCACTGCTCCGGTAAACGGGAAAGTTCATTATATAACTTCTGATATTCTACAGTAAAATCTTCCTCTGTATTAATTGCATGATTTGTTAAACATTCCAATGATTGAAAACGATATTTTGTTTTCTTCTTTAATTCACGCACACATGCATATTGCACAGAAGAAAATAAATAAGCTCTGAAAGAGCCTTCAAAATGGCGGCTATTAAACTGCTCCCAAAATTTCACAAAGACATCTTGAACAACATCCTCTGCTTCTTCAAAAGAATCCAGAAAATTCATTGCAAAAACACAAAGAGGTTTATAATAAGAATCAAAAAGGCATTTTAAACCTTCTTGATTCCCATGATTTATCAAATTTAGAATCTGTTCCTCTTTGCATTCCATAAAAATCACCATTTATTATAGTGAACCTTTGTCTCATCCCATTTATCCCTCGGTGTATAAGGTTTTGCAGGATAACCTATTGGAATAACACATAATGTTTCTACGTTCTCTGGAAGTCCGATATATTTTCTCACAACATCCATCCTGTCCTGATATGGATAGGCTGCTGTCCATACAGCCCCCAAATCAAGAGCCTCTGCAGCCAACAGTATATTCTGAGCCATAGCAGAGCAATCCACATACCAATAAGCAGATTTGGTCGTATCTCCACATACAGCTATAGCCATTGTAGCATCTTTCAACATCTTTGCATAAGGCAATGCCTCTGCCATTCCATCTAAAGCAGCCCGGTCATCCACCACAATCAATTCCCAGGGACGCACATCTTTTCCGCTAGGAGCAGCCATACCTGCCTTTAACAACAATTCTAACTTTTCTTTTTCCACCGGCTGAGGCAAAAATTTTCTGACACTCTTGCGCGAAAAAATAGTTTCAAGGGCATCTCTCGTCTCTAAAGCCCCCGTTTTTTGCTCTGAATTACACATTGTCATATCCATAAAATATATTATTAATGCGAATCAGCAGTTGGCTTTCTGATTCAAAAATTAAAAATTAACAAATG
>CAMDJC010000039.1:0-33895 GCA_945900015.1 uncultured Odoribacter sp.
TGTATAGTGATGAACAAAAAAGAAGGTGCATCGTGCATTACGACACACCTTCTTTGTTCTATTTTGTTCTGTAATGATTGTCTCGTAGTATTGTTGTAACTTTATCTTTTACCTCTCCCTGAATAATTATTTCTCCGTCTTTGACTGAGCCTCCTACACCACATTTATTTTTTAGTAGTTTGGCAAGTTCTTTTAAATCGTCTTCACATCCAACAAAACCTTGAATAAGTGTGACTATTTTTCCTTTGCGTTGTTTGGAGTCAAGCAGGACGCGAAGGTTTTGTTTTTCTGGTGGTACTGTTTCAATGATTTCTTCTTCAGAATATTCGTAATTGTAATCAGGATTTGTAGAATATACTACATTTATACGATTTTTTCTTTCGTTTTTCATGGCGTTTTATATTAAGCAATAATTGAAAAGACCGTCTATATTCTTTACGGTCTTAATTAAAATACAAATATAGACGTTTTTGTTTAATTTTGTGTTAAATGATTGTTTGTGCGAAAATAGAGAGTAACTTTGTATGCTGTAATGTGATATGAGAAGAGGGGGAAACATGCAAAGTAAGTTATAATTGCAAACTATAAATGAGATGAATAAAATTCTGAAAAAGACGTATTTCTCTGAACGTGTAGTTCAGTTGGTCGTAGAAGCTCCGCTGATTGCGCGTTCGCGTAAACCGGGAAACTTTGTAATTGTGCGTGTAGGCGAAAAAGGTGAACGTATGCCGTTAACGATTTCGGATGCAAATGTTGAACAAGGGACAATTACTTTAGTGGTTCAGAAAATGGGTGTTTCTTCCACTAAATTATGTGATTTGAATGAGGGTGATTATATCACAGATTTAGTAGGCCCTCTAGGAAAACCAACTCATATTGAAAAGGTTGGTACTGTATTGGCATGTGGTGGTGGTGTTGGTGTAGCTCCCTTATTACCCATCATTCGTGCATTTAAGGCAGCTGGCAATCGTGTGATAAGTGTTTTGGCTGCTCGTACGAAAGATTTGATTATTCTTGAAAAGGAGGTCCGTGAAACATCAGATGAAGTAATTATTATGACTGATGATGGGAGCTATGGTGAAAAAGGCGTTGTTACAGTGGGAATGGAGAAAGTGATTGAGCGAGAAAAAGTAGATTTGTGTGTGACTATTGGTCCGGCAATTATGATGAAGTTCTGCGAATTACTTACTCGTAAACATGATATACCTACAATTGCGAGCTTGAATGCACTGATGGTTGATGGAACGGGAATGTGTGGTGCTTGCCGTGTGACTGTTGGTGGTAAGACACGTTTTACCTGTGTTGATGGTCCTGAGTTTAATGCTCATGAAATTGACTTTGATGAAATGTTGTCTCGTTTAGGAGGATTTAAAAAAGCAGAATCTGAAAAAATGGAAGAGTTTGTTCACCATCATGATTGTGCTTTAAGTGATAGAAATGCAGAGTGGCGTAAAGAATTGAGAGATTCAATGAAGGCTAAAGATCGTACTGCTATTGAGCGGGTTGTAATGCCTGAGCGTACTCCTGCTGAGCGTATCACTAGTCAGCGTTTGGAAGTGAATACTGGTTTGACGAAAGAAATGGCTATGTTAGAAGCTAAACGTTGCCAAGATTGTGTTAATCCTACTTGTATGGAAGGATGTCCAGTAAGTATCGATATTCCAGGCTTTATAAAAAATATTGAGCGAGGAGATTTTTTAGAAGCAGTTGCAGTATTAAAACGTACTAGTGCTTTGCCTGCTGTTTGTGGACGCGTTTGTCCTCAAGAAAAACAATGTGAATCCAAATGTTTTTATTTACAGAAGTTGAAAAAAGCTCCTGTTGCTATTGGTTATTTGGAACGTTTTGCTGCCGATTTTGAACGAGAATCAGGTCAGATAGCTATTCCTGAGGTTGCTGCTCCCAATGGTATTAAGATTGCTGTTATTGGTTCCGGACCTTCGGGGTTGTCATTTGCCGGTGATATGGTAAAACGTGGTTACGATGTAACTGTATTTGAAGCATTACATGAAATCGGAGGTGTATTGAAATATGGAATCCCAGAATTCCGTTTGCCGAATCATATTGTAGATGTCGAAATTGACAATCTGAAAAAAATGGGCGTAAAGTTTGTTACAAACTTTATTGTTGGTATGACAGAAGGTATTGAGGATTTGAAAAAAGAGGGATTCACTGGTTTCTATGTTGCCTCTGGTGCAGGCTTGCCTAATTTTATGAATATACCGGGAGAAAATGCCAATGGTGTCTTGTCTTCAAATGAATATTTGACTCGAGTGAATTTAATGGGTGCTGATAATGAATTTTCAGATACTCCGGTATATCGTGGTAAGAATGTTGTCGTTGTTGGTGGAGGTAATACGGCGATGGACTCGGTACGTACAGCCAGACGTTTGGGGGCAGAACGTGCAATGATTGTTTATCGTCGAAGCGAGGAAGAAATGCCGGCTCGATTAGAAGAGGTAAAGCATGCTAAGGAAGAAGGATGTGAATTTATCACTTTAACAAATCCTATAGAATATATTAAGGATGAACGTGGCTATGTGAAGCAAGTACGTGTTCAGAAAATGGAATTAGGTGAGCCGGATGCTAGCGGACGTCGTCGTCCTGTTCCAATAGAAGGTAGCGAGTATCTGATCGATGCAGATGTTGTTGTTGTTGCAGTAGGAGTATCGCCCAATCCGATTGTTCCGCGCTCCGTTGCTGGATTGGAATTGTCTAAGAAAGGAACTATCGTCGTTGACGAAGAAACTATGCGTTCTAATTTGCCGGAATTCTTTGCAGGTGGTGACATCGTACGAGGAGGTGCTACTGTAATTTTAGCAATGGGAGATGGACGACGTGCTGCTGCCCATATGGATGAACAATTTAAAAAACAGAAATAATATACTCTGAATATGATGAATTTATAACGGCTTTGTTAAATCAAAGCCGTTATTTTTTTATTAATATTTTACTGTACGTTTAGGAGATCCGCTCCATGAACATCCAAGGCAATAGATGGTTTCTATATCGAATCCTTCAAGGCTTTCACCTGGTTTGGAAGGTATTACCTCAAAATCTGTTGAAACATAAACTAATCTACGCTCGCCTTGAGGGTTTAGTACGTAAAAATTTGCTATTTTGCATTGTGGGCATAATCTTTTTCTCATAATTCAATAAATCGAATAATATTTATGTAATCTTGTTTTTATTCTTTTGTAAAGGCTCCAAGTCCAAATAAGGCAAAATCATATCGAATAGGATCAGTTGGATCAAATTCTCGAAGACGTTCCGTTAGTTCTTTTACGGCTATAGAATCATTCTGTTTACGTTTTAACAATCCTAGTTGGCGACTGACATTGCCGGTGTGCAAATCTAGAGGAATTAATAGAGCAGCCATGGGAATATTTTTCCATAAGCCGAAGTCAATACCTTTGGAATCTTTACGAACCATCCAGCGTACAAACATGTTGATTCGTTTACAAGCAGAGCCTTTATCAACATTAGCAATATGGCGTAAAACTCTAGGTTCTGCTGGAATTTGCGTAAAGCAGTGATACCAGTCGCTTAAAACTTTAAACATGTTTTGATTTTGTTGCCAAGAATCGGTAAAGATGGTTTCAAGTCCTCCATTGTTCCGGTAGATATTTGCTAGCGACCGTATAAAATAAATACAGTCATAGCCATTAAATGTTCGGTGCTTAAAATATTTGAAACGTTCAAACTCTGAATCTGTCGCATGCATGATAAAATCATAAGGAGCGTAATCCATATAGTGCATTAGTTCCTTACATTTTTTGATAATTGTCGGACGTTGTCCCCATGCTAGTGAGGCTGCAAGAAATCCTGATATTTCAATATCCTCCTTGTTTTCAAAAGTTTTGGGTATTTGTATGGGATCTGTTTCTATAAAAAAATCAGAGCGACAATATTCATTGTATTTTTCATCTAGAAGTTGCTTGATTTCTTTTGATGTCATTGTATTCAAATTTATAATTTGAAATATGCTATATTTTGTGTGCTCGTAACATTTCTCGTTTCCCAGGAGGTCCTGGGAGGCGTTTGATTGTAAATCCAACAGTCCGTAGAGCCTGTTTTACGATTCCTTTTACACAATATGTAACAAGTATTCCATCCGGATGGAGAGATGTGTGAAAATGGGTAAATACTTCTGTTGTCCAAAGATGGGGTTGAACCTCGGGATTAAATGCATCAAAATATACAATATCAAATATTGGTGGCATATCAAAATCACGAAAATCGCATTTGTGCTTACATATACTGAAGAAAGGTGTCAGTTGCTGTTCTGTTTCCCAAGGGATTGTATGTATTGTATTAAATAATGATTTATCACAAGAGTCAATCTGCATAGTATAGTTTAGGTGTTTTATTTCTTCTAGTGATAATGGATATTTTTCAAGCGTATGGTAACAGACCGGTTGTTGTTTTTCGTGGGCGTGTAATAATGTCAAGTATGCATTAAGCCCGGTTCCAAATCCTGCTTCCAAAATATGAAGACAAGGTGTATTAGGATGAGTATCCAGCCAATAATCAAATCCAGCCCCTAAAAATATATGTTGGGCTTCTTGTATTGCACCATGAACTGAATGGTAATGTTCATTCAGTTCTGGCACATATAGAGTGACGCTTCCGTCTTCTGTCTCAACAAATTCATGCATATTAGCAGAGTTCAGCACGTAATAAATTTACAAATTCTATGATATCACTTTCTGTCGTATCAAAAGAACATACCCAGCGAACCTCTGAAGCATTTTCGTCCCATACATAGAAAAAACATTTTTCTTGTAATACTTGTATTTTGTCACGAGGGATGATGGCAAATATTTCATTGCCTTGTACCTCTTGGGTAATCCGGACTCCAGGTATTTTAGTTGCTTCATTTGCCAGTTTTTGAGCCATGCGATTGGCATGAGATGCTGTTTTGAGCCATAGATTGTCTTTTAATACAGCAGAAAATTGGGCAGCAATAAACCGAGTCTTCGAATGTAATTGCATTAGTTGTTTGCGAATGAAAGGTATTTCGTTTGCTGTTGAAGTGTTGAAAAAGATAACTGCTTCTCCAAACATCATGCCATTTTTAGTACCTCCAAAACTTAAAACATCAATGCCTACATCTGCTGTGATTTCTCGGGGGGAGCAGCTTAAATAGACGACAGCATTGGAAAGACGCGCTCCATCCATATGTACATACATATTATGTGCATGTGCATAGTCACATATTTCCTTCAACTCTTCCCGGCTATAGACTGTACCTAATTCTGTGCACTGTGTCAATGAAATAATTTTAGGCTGAGCATGGTGTTGGTCTCCAAATCCGTGCATATGATTTTCAATCAATCCGATGTTAAGTTTGCCGTCAAATGTTGGGACAGTCAATAACTTACTGCCACTTTGTTTTTCAATAGCTCCACATTCGTCAACATTGATATGTGCTGTTTCTGCACAAATGATAGCATGGTGCGAACGTGTAAAAGCTGATAGGCTGAGGATATTGGCTCCTGTGCCGTTGTATACAAAAAAAACTTCAATATGCTCTCCGAATATTGCTTTAAAATCAGCAATGGCTTTTGCAGAATATTCATCTTCGCCATAAGAGTGCTGATGACCATAGCTGGCTTCTTCCAGTGCTTTAAATACCTCCGGTAATACTCCGGAAAAATTGTCACTTCCAAATCCTCTAATCATGATTGTTGGGTTTATACTTAGTTTAAGTTATTGGCAAAGATAGTGATTTGTTGGAATTTTTCGACAAGTTAGAAAATTGTATTATCTTGGTCCTCAAATTTAATATATAACGCCAATGTTTTTACATAGATTTAAATTAAAGAATTACTGTTGTGTGGTAATCTGGATGTGTATCGGTTTGTTTATGGTTGCTTGTGCCCCAAGAGAACAAACCATAGTTTTGTTGCATACCAATGATAGCCATGGGAGTATTTTACCGGTTAGTGGTGTAGGGGGGATGGCGGAACGGGCAACAGTCATTGATAGTTTGAGAAAGTTGTATTCTAATAAAATTTTGTTGCTTGATGCAGGTGATTTCAATACAGGGCAGGCCGTTTCCAATATGTTTTGTGCTCGTCCGGATATATTGGCATATAATTATATGAAATATGATGCAGTAACATTAGGAAATCATGAATTTGATCAACCTGTGGATACATTGTTGCAACAGATGCATTTGGCAAATTTTCCTTTTGTTATTTCTAATGTATTCTATAGAGGTGAACCATTGGGAGCAGAAACTTTGGTAAAAGAGGTAAATGGGGTGCGTGTGGGACTTTTTGGCATATTGACTAAGGCAACGGCACAGATAAGTGTTAATGTTCAAGATGTGACTTTTGTTGATGAAGTGGAAGCAGCTCGCAAAGCTGTGAAAATCTTGCAGCAGCAGGGGGTAGATTTGGTAATAGGAATTGTACATTTAGGATTTACAGAATCTACTCCTGAGTACATTACTTCTCAAAAATTGGCAGCAGCTGTAGAGGGTATAGATATTCTTGTTGACGGTCATTCTCATTCTTACATTGAAAAACCTCTGCGTGTAAATGAGACATGGATAGTGACTGCAAATCAAAGTGGACGATTTATAGGTGAAGGAAAAGTGAAAGTACGTAGTGGTGATATCATTTCTTTTGATTGGAAGCCTCTACCAGTAAGCAATGTGCATCCTCATGAAACTTTACAAGCTGTTTTGCAACCTTATGTGGATGTTGCCAATAAAGATTTGCAGACAATCATAGGCGAGGCTACTGATACCTTTGTCTTATTCCATGATAAAGAAAATTTAGGCCGTTATGGTGAAGTTGCATTGGGAAATCTTATTACGGATGCCTTAAAATGGAAAGCGGAGCAATTGCAATTGCATGTGGATTTTGCTCTTACCAACTCTGGCGGTATTCGTGAAGAGTTGCATAAAGGTAAAGTTACAAAAGGTGATATTCTTTCTATTTTGCCTTTCGGTAATGAATTGGAAGTCGTGTCGCTGAAAGGAGATGATGTTATTAAATTATTTGATTTCTTGGCTACTGTTGAATTGGGTAGAGGAACATTTCCACAGGTATCCAAAGAGGTGAGAGTGGTCTTTAATCGGGAAAGTAAGACTGTAACCTCTTTGACAATTGGGGGGAAGCCCATAGATAGAAATCGTATATATCATATGGCTACCTGTGATTATGTCGCAGCTGGAAAAGATGGTTATTCTGCAGGATTGTCAAATGTAGTAGACCAACAAAAGACTTCTGTTTTGATGGCAGAAACCTTGATGGAATATATTAAACAGCAAGGCCAAGTCTCTCCTAAAACAGAAGGACGTATTAAATTTTAAAATTGTATGTCAGTGTGTTTTAGGTGGATAGTTTGTTGTTTGATGCTTTTGTCTGTACATGCACTATATGGCAACAAAAGAGATTCTGTTACTTATAAATCGGTGCATTTTTTAGGTGCAGATATCAGGCCTGCTTATATATTTCCTACTGACATTTTTTTTAGAGGAGAAAATGCCAGGCATACACCTATGCGTAAGAATTTTTCTGCTTATTTGAAATACGGCTTTAAATTTTTGTCTAATCATTATTTGGGAGAATACTATCCTTATGCAAATCAGGGTATCGGTGTTGGATATAACACATTCGGTAATTCAGCGGAATTGGGTTGCCCATTGGCTGTCTATGTTTTTCAAAGTTCGCGGATTGTAGCTTTAAATACCAGGTTGTCTTTGGATTATGAATGGAATTTTGGAGCCTCCTTCGGATGGAAAAAATATGATGAGATAACGAATGCTTATAATAGGGTTGTAGGCTCTAAAATTAATGCCTATATCAATGTTGGGCTTCTTTTAAATTGGAAATTGGCAGCATCAACTCATTTGCGTGTAGGTGTCGGTTTGACACATTATTCTAATGGAAACACGCGCTACCCTAATGCAGGTGTAAATACGATTGGTGGAAGTATAGGCTTCGCACATTATTTTGTACCAGCTCGAAAGCGAGAGGTGTTTAAGGAATCCCTTATTGCTGAAAGGGTGAAATTCCATTCTTATGTAAGTTATGATCTTATCGTTTATGGGGCGACTAAAAAGAAAGGAGTATTGTTAGAGCAAGGAGCGGCTTTGTTAGTGCCTGGTTCTTTTGCAATTGCCGGTATCAATTTTAATCCGTTGTATAATTTTAGCAGGTATTTCCGTGCCGGTATTTCGTTGGATATGCAATATGATGAAAGTGCAAATATTGCAAAGCATATCGCAAATACAGAACCTTCCATTGATAGTGAAAATATTAAATTCTATCGTCCGTCAGCTAGAGAACAATATGCCGTAGGTCTATCCGTTAGAGCAGAGGTTGTGATGCCTATATTTTCGATAAATTTGGGTATAGGAAAAAATTTTATATGTAAAGGTGCTGATACTGATTCATTTTATCAGATATTTGCCTTGAAGGCTAATATGACAAAAAATCTGTTTCTGCATGTCGGTTATCAGCTTTATCGTTTTAAAAATCCCAATAATCTGATGTTGGGGGTTGGTTTCCGATTTAATGCACGTGGCGGTAAATAAGCCTTACCAATAAATGATAAGTCCGACCAAGCCTACAATACAAATCATCAATATCGGATGAATTTTGTATCTCCAGGTGAGAATAAAAGCACCGATAAAGATTAGTACACTTTTATAATCAATAAAGTTCTCTTGATTCATCAGCATCAATCCGGCTGCGGCAATCAAACCGACAGTCATAGGACGGAGACCTGAGAATGCTGCTGCAACATATTTGTTTGCTTTGAATTTTTCATAAAAATAGGAAATGAGCAAAACCAGTAGAAAAGAAGGAAAGCAGATTGCAAAAGTTGCTACGATGGATCCCCATACGCTTCCCGTTGCTGTGTATCCGATATAAGTGGCGCTGTTGATGCCGATAGGACCGGGGGTCATTTGCGATATGGCAACAATATCTGTGAATTGTTGTGAGGTGAGCCACTGGTGTTTTTCCACCACTTCGTGCTGAATCAACGAAAGCATGGCATATCCGCCACCGAAACCGAAGATACCTATTTTGGTGTACACGCAGAACAATTGCCAGTAAATCATCATAGTTGTTTGTTTTTAAATTTGTCTTTTATCCAAAATGTATATAGCAGACCTCTTGTTATACCGGCTAAAATGATGTATATAGGTGAAACTCCGCATTTCCAGATGAGTAGCGCACCTAATAGTGGAAGTATCAGTTCAAACCGTTTTAAGTGTAGGGAGCGGGCTGCAGAAAGGCATGGAACAACAATTAATGCTACTACGGCAGGCCGTATCCCATGAAAAATCTTCATAACCCAGATATTGTCTTGAAAGTGGTTAAAGAATAAGGCTATGGCTAGAATAATGCAAAATGATGGCAATATCGTACCAAGGGCACAAATGATGCTGCCGGGAATCCGTCTTAATTTATAACCTACAAATATGGAAATATTGACAGCAAAGATTCCCGGTATAGATTGGGTAACGGCAAAAAGATCCAGAAAATCATTTTTCTCCAACCAACCGCGATTGACAACTTCTCGCTCAATGAGCGGTATCATGGCATAACCTCCGCCGATGGTGAACATCCCGATTTTAACGAAAGTCAGAAAAAGTGTCCAATACATTTTTGATTGCAATTTTAAATGGTAAATAGCCTTTCTGTAGATACGCAAAGGTATACTTTTTTTGTTACTTTTGTCACATAACAGATAGAATGGGAAGTTAGAATATATGACCATGAAAATTAATAAAACGAATGCTGCTCGTTTGTTGGATAAGGCAAAAATTAAATATGAATTGCTACCTTATGAAGTGGATGAGGATAATTTGGCTGCAACACATGTTGCAGAGCAACTGAATGAAAATATTGCACAGGTATTTAAAACGCTTGTCTTGCGTGGTGATCGTAATGGCATTTTTGTTTGTGTAATACCGGGCGATTGCGAAGTGGACTTAAAGGTTGCAGCCAAACTTTCCGGCAATAAAAGTGCAGAGATGATTCATATGAAAGAACTGTTGCCTACCACCGGATATATTCGTGGGGGATGTTCTCCTATTGGAATGAAAAAGCCTTTCCCGACATTTATACACACAACTTGTATGAATTTCAGTTTCATATATATCAGTGCCGGAGTGCGGGGATTGCAGATAAAGATAGCTCCGGCTGATTTGGTAGCTTTTACAAGTGCTACAGTTGCGGAATTATGTGTTTAAATTGTGTGTTTTGGAAATAGCAGGCAAGTTGATAGATTGGTATGCCGGGCATAAGCGCGAATTGCCATGGCGTGAAACCAGCGACCCATATTGTATCTGGATATCAGAGATTATCTTACAGCAGACTCGTGTTGCACAAGGATTGGATTATTATCACCGTTTTATGTTGCAATTCCCGAATATTCGGGAGTTGGCAGAAGCTCCCGAAGATGAAGTGATGAAATGTTGGCAGGGATTGGGTTATTATAGTCGGGCGCGTAATCTGCATGCAGCAGCTAAAGATATGATGTTGCGCTTCGGTGGGCGATTCCCGCAAAATTACAAAGATGTGCTTTCTTTGAAAGGTATTGGCGATTACACTGCGGCAGCAATCTGCTCTTTTGCGTGGAAACAGCCTTATGCTGTGGTTGATGGTAATGTGTATCGGGTTTTGTCACGTTTTTTTGGTATAGAAACTCCTATTGACAGCAATCAGGGCAAAAAGGATTTCAAAACGTTGGCTCAGGAGTTGATAGATTTGAAGCATCCGGATTTATACAATCAGGCTATCATGGATTTTGGTGCTATACAATGCACACCTCAATCTCCGGATTGTTGCCGGTGTCCTTTGCAGGATGGCTGTCGGGCTTATGCTGAAGGAAGGGTAGATGTTTTGCCTGTAAAAGCGGGAAAAACGGTTGTAAAGCCCCGTTATTTCAATTATTTTCATATTTGTTGCGGTGATGCTACTCTTTTGCATCGTCGTGAAGCAAAGGATATTTGGCAGAATCTTTATGAATATCCGTTGATAGAAACGGCAGAAGCCGTTGATTTCTCTGAATTGCAGCAGAGTATTGAATACCGGAATTTGATGGCAGGTGTTGAACCTGTGCAGGTATTGCAGTTTGTGGAAATGCCACGTCATATACTTTCTCACCGGATTATATATGCACGTTTTTACAAACTGGAAGTAAGTCATTTCGGACCGGGAATGTCGGATTTCTTTCAAGTGGGAATAGATGAACTTGACAAATATGCTGTCCCTCGTTTGATTGAGTTATATCATGGAATGGAATCCGTCTGATAGGTAATTTACCCTCATTGTGCTTTCTTTTCGCCCTCTTTTCTCTCACTTTCCTCCCTCTTAAATATATGACATCTATATGTCAAAGATAACACAACTATAAGACAAAGATAACAACTTGTTATCTTTGTCTTATAGTTGCCATATATTTAAGTTGGAAATGTATGGGATTTGGGCAGGAGAAAAAAGGGAGATATCCTATATTGTTATACTGAGGATAGAAAATAGTTGCGTTTGCAATGATTTTTTATCTTACCCTTTCGACACTCACTCCGTCTATATACAAACCCTCTCCATCTTCCGGAGTGCCAGAATAGGTGCGGATTTCCATGCGCAACCTTGTAGCATTGATAGGGGCACGCACAATCTTGCCTTCAAGTATATCGATATAGCCGTCTGTTTGATTCCAATAGTTGCCGGGATGTAGTTCTGTCGAGAAACTGTTCAGAGGCGTGCTGCCTTGCATCCAGGTGCACCAGTAACGCCATTTGATCTTTTCGTTGGGAGCATAGGCAAATATTTTCAGTTGATAACAATAACCACCATCTATGAATACGTCTTGATATAAATAGGTAGAACCATTTAATTGTACAGCGTAATTACCGTGATGTACTGGTAGCATCACCTGTTTGATGAGCTTGCTTTTCCCGCTGCCGTCTAATTTCCAACCGGAAGGAATGCCTTCTATGAACTCCTCTTCAAAATCGGGGTTGTTTACTATATTATACCCATCTCCGCTACCTTCGCATGGTTGCTCTTGTTCCGGTGTCGGTGTTTCCCAATTTTCTTTGATAGTGTCTTTGTCCCATTCAACAAGAGTTGTAGTGAAATCAATAATATTCATTTCCGGTTTCTCCTCGAAAGTGATATCAATGCGAGTGATTTTATTGGCTGCAATTTCCTTTATTTCATACTCTTGTGATACATACTTATGGGCATTCGAGGTTAGGGTCAATTTACTTTTCTTGGAATTCTGTGGAGGAAATACGAGAAGTTGGGTTGTGGAAACACCATCAATAGCTTGTGTTGCATCTGCTTGAATGGTATGCGTACCTTTGTCATAAATACCTGTCAGACTGATAGATTTAGGTATGTTGTTTACTTTTAATTGTAAATCAGTGAGCCATTCCGGCATGTTATGTACAATAATTAAAAGTTGACCGACTTTGCGTTCCAGCTGGAAATTGAAGACGTTGTTTCCATCAGCTTTTATTTCCATTTCGCATTGTCCCATCAAGTGGTCTCTGCTGCCGCCCTGGGTCTGGGATTTTAGTAATATAGCTTCGGGAGAGGCTTTTTCTTCATACTTCCAGTAAACTGATTCGCTGGCATTCGTGATGCAGTAGGCGTCATATGTTCCTGGAAATAATTTTACTTTATATTGGTTTTTGCTTCCGTCCTGTTGGGCTTCTTGTTTGTCTGTGCGTTGATTGATCTTGTCATAGACGAATAATTGGCAATTGGCCGGCAGACCGTAGAAACCGTTCTGTTGGGCTGTGGAAGTCTGGATTGAAACTGTCTGTTTGTCGCCGTCATAGGGCCAGGGCTCCATGCTGCGGTGGCAAGAGGCAATGCATATAAGTATCCCTAAAAATAGAATCTGTCTCATAAACAAATGCTCTAAAACCGTAATAAAAATATAGCGTTGTAAAGGTATAAATTTTTCAGAGTATGTCTATGTTTTTTCTTTCTTTTTGTCCTTTGTTGTTAAAAGTGGTATTTATACCCTCCTTAAAAATAATCAAACCTCTTATTTTTGTAAACTGAAATTTTTAACAAGGAGAATACAGTGGAAAAGACTGACTATGTATTGGAATCCAGATGTTGCGGTGCTCAATTTGCCGATAAAAACTGGGAACTGGAATGCCCGAATAAAGATGGGGCTGCATTGATTTTTGCCAATTATGCAAAGAAACAACTTGAAGTAAAGGAAGAGTTACCGGGATTGTATAAATATTCCGATTGGTTGCCTGTCTGTCGTGTTTTAGAAGGATCTGGTACACCGGTTACTTATAAAAGTGAAGCATTGGCTGCCCGGTTAGGACTTTCTAATTTATATATAACGTTCAACGGTTATTGGCCTGAGAAAGGAGCGACAATGAAAACCGGATCGTTTAAAGAGTGTGAAGCATATTCTGTATGTGCACGTAATAACGACCGCTATGACAAAGTAATGGTTGTTGCTTCGGCAGGAAATACGGCAAGAGCTTTTGCTCGTGTTTGTTCTGAAAATAAAATTCCTTTGTTATTGTGTCTTCCTGAAGATAACTTGGATGCTTTATGGTCGGCACAGCCGCTTGATCCTTGTGTAAAAGTTGTGGTGACTGCTAAAGGAAGCGATTATTTTGATTCTATACATCTTTCCAATATTATTTGTGAAATGGATAAGTTCTATCCGGAAGGAGGAGCCAAAAACGTAGCTCGTCGGGACGGTATGGGAACAACCGTTTTATCAGCAGTAACGACAATTGGCCGGATTCCAGACTATTATTTCCAAGCCGTAGGTAGTGGTACTGGAGCTATTGCTGCCTGGGAAGCGAACCAGCGTTTTATTGTTGATGGCCGTTATGGTGACAATATTATGAAATTGATGGTATCACAAAATCGTCCTTTTACATTGATGTATGATTCCTGGAAAGCCGGTTCTCGTGAATTGTTACCGTTGGATGCTGCAGAAGCAAGACATCAGGTGGAGATTATTTCAGCTAAAGTGCTGTCTAATCGTAAACCTCCTTACTCTTTGAAAGGTGGATTGTTTGATGCTTTGACTGCTACAAAAGGAGATATGTTTGCTGCAACTAATGAGGAGGCAGCAGCTGCTGCGGCTTTGTTTGAACAAACAGAAGGTATTGATATTGAACCCGCTGCCGGAGTGGCTTTGGCTTCATTGCAGCAGGCCATTGCAGAGGCTAAAGTGGAAAAAGATGCAATCATCATGTTGAATATCACTGGAGGAGGTATCCGTCGCTTTAAGTCTGAGCATGAATTGTTCTATAAAAAACCGGATTACGTATTTCCTGTTGATGCTGACCCGGAAACAGTAAAACAAGTTGTTGCCGAATTATTCGGATAAGTTTATTTTAGTTATCAAAGATACAACAAATGCCGGAAAGCACATGTGGGCTTTCCGGCATTTGTTGTATCTTTGTGGCACTGATTAACCTTTATGACAGTAATATACTCCACACCATGAGAAAGAATAAATACATGCTTGGTTTGAGGAAATATCTGATTGTAGAATTTTATTACTCCATTCTGAGACGTGATTGGCGAATTTCAACTTTTTTCACCGACCTGCTATTGAAAATGGTTGCAATTATTGTCGTTTCTGTCGACCGGTTTACCCAAAATGCATCGGCTATTTCTGCATCGGCATTGACGTTTTATTCAACACTTGCCTTTATTCCGATAGTGGCATTGATATTGGCTGTTGCCCGTGGCTTTGGGGCTTCCAAGTCGTTGGAAACATGGATGCAGGGATATGCTTTTACAAATCCGGACGTGATGCAGTGGGTGATGGATGTGGCTGGTAAAGCGCTCGACCATACGCAAAGCAACATTATTACCGGTTTGGGGATTGTCCTGTTAATCTGGTCTGCAGTCAGGATGATGGCTAGTACGGAATTGGCGATGAACCGTATTTGGGGAGTAAAAAAAGGAAGAGGGGTGGTAAAAAAATTCACCGACTATATGTCAATTCTTTTCATTGCTCCGATATTAATAGTATTGGTTAGTAGTATCAATGTATTTATGACCGCTAGTTTGCAGGAATATGCGACAAGCGAAAGTATTCTGGGGTATGCCGGAGTTGCTCTTACAGCCATTCTGCGCCTGGCGCCATATGTGTTGGTTTGGTTTCTGTTCGTTTTTCTATACATGTTTATGCCGACAACGCCGGTTAAGTTTAAGTATGCATTGCTGTCCGGAGTTGTTGCAGGTACAATATTTCAGGTGGTGCAGTGGTTTTATCTTCGTTTCCAGATAGGGGTCAGTTCCTATAATGCCATTTATGGAGGATTGGCAGCCTTGCCATTATTGTTGGTCTGGTTGCAATTGAGTTGGAGTATTGTATTATGGGGTACGGAATTGTGTTATATTATGAGAAATCGTCACTTTCTCTATCGTGGCACGCTGGATGCTAATGGTAGATGGGTGGATGATGTACATACGTCCATTAAAATGTTGCGGTTTATTTCTGATGAATACACGCATAACAATGGAGGGCCTTCTCTTGCATTAATCTGTAAGCGGTTGCGGATTAGTTCAAGTAAGGCGAGGGTTGTACTGCAGGAACTGGTCGATCAGCGTATTTTGGTTGAAGTGAAAGATGAAGATGATGTATCTTATTTTCCGGCGCTTGATTTTCATAAACTTTCGTTGGCCGACTTGATTAACGGGCTTTCCCATATGGAGGATAACAATGGGGAACGTTGGAAAGTACGTTACATGGAAGCCATTAAACGAGAATTTTCTGGAGATACTTTTGCATGATATAAATTTATTTTCTAAATTTAGGCTCAAATTTTCGTGATATGAGAAGAAAAATAGAGCTAGAGTACATTTTTTCATCCTCTGTAAAGGTATTGTATTCCCGTCTCAGTACGCCTGCCGGTTTGTCTGAATGGTTCGCGGATGATGTGTCACAGAAAGGAGAAAAATTCACTTTTATGTGGAATAAATCGGAACATCCGGCCACACTTTTGGAGGCAAAGCCTAATTCAAGAGTCTATTTTGCATGGGATGATGCGGAAGAAGATGAATATTTTGGCTTTGATATTCGCGTGGAGCCGTTGACGGGGGATGTGGCCTTAATTATTACCGATTTTGTGGATGAAGATGAAGAAAGTGATTCTGTAGAGCTATGGGATAAACAAATGGATGTTCTCCATCGTAATCTTGGGGCTTGATAGTTTGACTTTTGCCGATTAATAGTACCTTTGCACCTGTTTCGTAAGATAGAATTATTGACAGGTTATATTTGACAAATGAAAAAACTGCATATGTTTATGCTCAAAAGTTTCATTGGACCTTTTGCAGCAACATTTTTCATCAGCATGTTTGTATTAATCATGCAATTTTTATGGCGAAGTATCGATGATTTGGTTGGTAAGGGATTAGATGTCTCGATTATTGTGGAATTCCTTTATTATGTTGCCTTAACATTGATTCCTATGGCATTACCTTTGGCAGTCTTGTTGTCATCTATTATGACTTTCGGTAGTTTGGGTGAAAATTATGAGCTGATAGCCTTGAAATCGGCAGGAATTTCGCTTTACCGCATCATGAAACCCCTGATTGTTCTGATTGTCATGCTTACCGGATTGGCATTTGTGTTTTCCAATAATGTATTGCCCTATGCCAACTTGAAATTGGGTAGCCTCTACTATGATATTCGTAAAAAGAAGCCGGAAATGTCCTTGCAGGAAGGTATATTCACCAATGATTTGGAGGGATATAGTATTAAGGTGGACCGCATCAACAAGAATACAGGAATGATGTACGACATGTTGATTTACAACCATAAATCAGGAACCGGGAATTGCGAGGTGACAAAAGCTGATTCTGGATTGATGATTAACGATGTAAAAACCAATAAAATAGAATTAATACTTTTCAATGGGCACAGCTATTCTGACGAAGGAATGAAGAATATTAACCAACGGCGTACTTTCCCGTTTCGGAGGATAAAATTTGATAAACAGACCGTCCTGATTGATCTTCCGGAAAATGACTTGAAACGTACAGATGAAAACTCATTTCGTTCGGCTGCAATGATGTTGAATCTTAAACAATTAGATGATACGATTGCCTCTATGAAACGTTTTGTTATGGAGCGTAAGAATAATGATGCACAACGGATGCTGAAATCCAATTACCGGAAAAGTAAAAATTCAAATGTGAAGCGAGATAGCGTGCTTTTGGTTGAGAGTAAGGGTATGTATTGCAATCCGGATAGTCTTTATGCTACATTTGATGCGGAAGAACAACAACGGGCTGTTAGTAATGCGGTGCAATATGCCCGCGAAGTCCGCCAACGCATGCAGGATGACATACACTATTATAATGCCCAAGACCTTTCCATTATTAAGAGTAAATTGGAATGGCATCGGAAATTCTCTCTTTCGTTTGCTTGTTTTATTTTCTTCTTTATCGGAGCTCCTTTGGGGGCAATTATCCGTAAAGGCGGTTTGGGAATGCCTGTTGTTGTATCGGTGTTATTATTTATCATCTACTATATCATTTCAATGATGGGAGAGCGTTCGGCTCGTGAAGCAGTGATTTCGCCAGCTTTCGGAATGTGGATTTCTGCTTTTATACTATTGCCGTTGGGGGCGATACTGACCTACAAATCTGTCACCGATTCAGAGATGATGAATACAGAGGCTTATCATAAATTCTTTGATAAAATATTGCATTTCTTTAAGAAAAAAGTGTCTAAAGGGCAATTGCAGAAAAATTAAAAAAACATGACGAAAGAACAGTTACGTATCGTATATATGGGTACTCCGGATTTTGCGGTTTATCCTTTGAAGCATTTGGTCGAAAATGGATACCAACTCGTGGGAGTTGTGACAAATCCTGATAAACCAGCCGGTCGTGGACAGCAGTTGCAAGAATCTGCAGTCAAAAAGTATGCAAAAGAGGTTGGACTGAAAATTATGCAACCGGCAAAATTCCGTGATCCTGAATTTTTGGAAGAACTGGCTTCACTGAAGGCTGACTTGCAATTGGTTGTTGCATTTAAAATGTTGCCGGAAGTGGTGTGGAGTATGCCGCCATTGGGTACGGTAAATCTCCATGCTTCTCTTTTGCCCGACTATCGTGGGGCTGCTCCGATAAATTGGGCTGTTATTAATGGTGAAAAGTATTCGGGTGTCTCTACTTTTTTGCTCAAGCATGAAATAGACACCGGTAACATTATTTTTCAGGAGAAGGTGGATATTACGGATGAAATGACTGCCGGTGATTTACATGATAGCCTCATGGAGAAAGGGGCCACATTATTATTGAAGACGGTTGATGCCATCGCTTCGGGTGATTATCCATTGATTGACCAGAATGAATTGCTGAATGGTCGTACTCCGATTCATGCTCCCAAGATTTTCAAGGAGGATATGCGGGTGGATTGGAACAATACACTGGATACTATATACAACCGTATACGTGGATTAGCTCCTTTCCCGACAGCTTGGGCAGAATTGATTCATAAGACCACTGGGCAGTCGCATTCTTTTAAGATTTTCCGGACGGAGAAAATAGCAGGTGCGCACGATCATGCATTCGGTGAACTTGTTACTGATGGCAAAAAGACCTTTGATGTATATGTACCTGGTGGTATCTTGCGAATATTGGAATTGCAGTTGGCAGGTAAAAAACGTATGATTACCGAAGATTTTCTTCGGGGCTTTAAATTGGAAGACTACCATTTATAAAACAAGTACCGAACAGCATTCTTTTTATGATTATAGAAACAGTTTCTGATTGTAGTGCGGAAACTGTTTTTTTTATATTTCCGAACAACCTCTTCGTGCTGTTTTAAAAAAAAGACAAAAAAAGTTTGTTTTTTCTCACCCCCTGATGGTATATTTGGTGTTATAGATAATGAAAAGGGATTCATAATATGAAAAAACTAACTGGAACGATAAATCTACAAGATGAAAAAGTACTGCAGGAAATGTTTAAACGTTTCTTTGCACAAGCTTGTTTGTTTGCCGGTCGTTTTTTGCCGGATAAAGTGGTGACTGATATCGTGCAGGAAGCGTTTCTTTATATGTGGCAAAATGTTCCAACTCTTCCGGATGAACATGCTTTTAAATCGTATTTATATTATTATGTGAAATGTAAATGTCTGAATTATTTGCGTGATCATCGTACAGAACTTGCGATGGAAGAGCTTGAAGATAGTATAGAGGATGAAACTCGTATCGACCACTGGATTATTGAAAATGAATTATCAGCAAGGATTCTTCATGAAATAGAAAAATTGCCGGAAATTCGGAAAAATATCATGTTGATGCGTTTGGACGGACATTCGTATGAAGAGATTTCCAGAGAATTGAATTTGAATATCAATACATTGAAGACGCATAAAAAACAGGCTTATCGCGAATTGCGTGGACGTTTGGCTGATTTGAGTGAATATATATTGGTGGCTTTATTGTTTTCAACATTATGTTTTTAAAGGAGGAAATATGAAAAGAGTAGAAAAAGACATATTGATGAGTGATTTAATATATAAGCATCTTCGGGGAGCTTTGAGAGGAAACGAGGCGGATATTCTGGAAGCTTGGTTGCAAAAACCGGAGAATATGAGATTTTTCATGGGATTGAAAAACTCCGATTGTCTATATGAGGATGTAGAAAAAATGAAGTATACGGATGAGCAGGCAGCCTGGTGGCAAATGGAAGCTAAAATGGCAAAAGTTCGTCGGAGAAGGTGGATGCGTCGATTCTATTCAATTGCAGCATTAATTATTGTAGCACTCGGTTGCGGTTGGATTTTATTGAGCGAATCTAAAAAAGTAGAAAAGACGGAACTATTGGTTCCTATGGCTGCTATTGGAGAGAGAATACCTGTGACTGTGTGGAAATTGAAAGGTAAAGAGGTGCAGTTGGCTGATACATTGCAAGAATTAGTACTGACACCGGAAGTTTTGCAATCGGCAGTTGAGAGCTTGTCTGCAGATTCATCGGTGGAGGAGCCAGTGCATTATGAAGAATTGATAACAGCTCCGAAAGACAAACTACAGGTTGTATTATTCGATGGTACGCGAGTATGGCTTAATGGTGGTAGTCGTTTGAAATTTCCGTCTCGGTTTACGATAGCTTGTCGTGAGGTTGAATTATTTGGAGAAGCTTATTTTGAAGTGATGAAAGATACTTTACGACCCTTTATAGTGCGAACGACTTCATCAAAAGTGGAAGTATTGGGGACAAGTTTTAATGTGTCTGCTCAAGGGGAACAAGGATGTGTAGCAACTCTTGTAGAAGGAAAAGTGCGTATGCAAGATAAAAATGAACATAAGGTAGTATTGGCTCCTGGGCAGCAAGCAGTTTTGGATGAGAAAGGAGGGTGGAGAGTGGAGGAAGTGGATGTTCGGTATTTCACAGCATGGAAAGATGGAAAGTTTGCATTTAAGGATGCTCGCTTGGAAACGGTTTTAAAAAAGTTGTCCAGTTATTATGGTGTACAATTTAAGTTTGAGAATGCTCAGGTAGCAGCTCTGACTTATACGACGATTATTAAACAGTATAAAAAGGTAGAGGATGTGCTCCTGATTCTAGAGAAGGTGGGGGACTTTAAGTGTGAGTGTGTAGGGGAAAATCTGTATTTGGTTAAAAGAAAATAGGCAGGAAACCTTCGACTTTTTCCCGCCTATCTAACTAGTAATAATCATTCATACTACAAATCTATGGAAAAAAAACGTGATTACATTCCTCTACAGCGAGGAAATTTGCGAAAGAGAGGTATTCTGCGGAATATTTCTTGTGCGTTGTTTTTCTTGTTCGGTTCTTTGGGGCTGATGGCGCAGACAACGCAAACGTTTACAGTGGACTTTAAAGACAAAAGCTTGGCAGATGTCTTTGAGTATCTGATGTCAAAGAGCGACTATGTATTTACTTACAATAGCGCGGAAATGAAGCAACAGACACACCGGGTGACGCAGACTTTTAAAAAGGCTCCACTGAAACAAGTACTCGAAGCATGTTTATTGAATACTTCTTTTACTTATGAAGTGATTGAGAAACATGTAATTATTAAGAAAACGGCTTTACAACAAACTGTTAATCTGGTAGAAGTGAGTGGTAAGGTTGCTGATGAAAAGGGTAATTCTGTAGCTGGAGCAACGGTGATAGTATATGGTACAACTTTAGGTACAGCAACAGATAGTGATGGACGCTATCGTTTGCGAGTTCAACCGGATGCAGTATTATCTGTATCTTTTATTGGTTATAAAACTGAGATTGTGCCGTTAAAGGGAAACACTAAAATGAATATTACGTTGGAACCGGAAGCTGAGAGTTTGGAAGAAGTAACTGTTGTGGCATTCGGTACTCAAAAAAGGGAAAGTGTCGTTTCGGCTATTACAACGGTACGCCCGATGGATTTAAAATCCTCAAATAGTGATTTGACTTCCAGCTTTGCTGGGAAGATTGCTGGTGTGATCGGTTGGCAGACCGGTGGTATTCCCGGTGCATTGACAGAAGAGGAGATGAATACCAAATTTTATATTCGTGGTATTACTTCTTTTCAGACGAATGCAAATATTGACCCGCTGATTTTGTTGGATGGAGTCGAGACTTCTAAGTTGGATTTGGCTCGTCTGGCTCCGGAAGACATTGAGAGTTTTAGCGTAATGAAGGATGCGTCTGCTACGGCGATGTATGGTGCCCGTGGTGCAAATGGCGTTATTTTAGTGACAACAAAGAAAGGACAAGAAGGAAGCGTTTATGCATCGGTTCGTTATGAGAGTATTTTTTCTATGCCGACAAAAGAAATTGATGTGGTGGATCCGGTTACCTATATGAAAATGTATAATCAGGCTTTGATTGGTAGAAATCCATTGGCTACACCCAAATACAGTCAGGAGAGAATTGATCGAACTGCATCCGGGAAGTATCCTGCTTGGCTTTACCCTAAAAATGACTGGTATAATCTAATGTTTAAAAATTATAGTGTCAATCATCATGTGGGCGTTAATATCAGAGGTGGTTCAAAAGTTGTTCAATATTATGCTTCTGTGAATTACAATCGGGATCAGGGTATGTTAAAAACAGACCGTTTGAATGATTTTAATTGTAATATCACTAATAATCAGACCTCATTTCGTACCAATTTGAACATTGATTTGAAAGCAGGAATCAAACTAGTGGTAAATGCTTCTGCTACCTTGGATAAATATCATGGACCTTTAACTAGTATGTCAGAGGCTTACTGGTTAGCATTTAATGCTTCGCCGGTGGATTTTGCTCCTCTTTATCCGGGTGATGACACATACGGATGGCCCCATCTTCGTTTCGGTACGACAGCTGCAAGAGCAAAGAATCCCTATATGGAATTACAAAAGGGGTATGTACAGCGAACCCGTTATTCTACTATTAATAAGGCTGAATATATTCATAATTTGAGTGCGTTGATTAAGGGGTTGGAAGTGCGTGCCAGTGTAGCAATGGTGCAGTCCGGTTATTATACTACGGCTTTTTATACCACTCCTTTTCAGTATGCTTTGGCAGGTTATGATTTTGAAACGCGTAAGCATACTTTACAGGACATGAGTCCAGCAGATGCTCACCGGACGTTGAAGGTTTCTCAAAATGATTCAGAATCAACAACAGATACACGTGTTACATACGAGGCACGTTTGCTCCATACAGCAGCCTGGAAAGACCATCAGACTTCTTTGACTGCAGTGTTCCAAGCACAAGAGCGTACATTTACACCTATAAGATCAGTATTGAATGGTATGCCTCAGCGTAACATGACCTTCTCCATGCGCGGTAGTTATGGTTTTAAAGACCGCTATTTTATTGAAGGTAGTTTTGGGTACAACGGTTCGGAGCGTTTTGCTAAAAAGAACAGGATGGGATTTTTTCCGGCAGCAGGATTGGCCTGGGTAATTTCAAGCGAACCTTTTATGGCATCAACCGCTCATTGGTTGGAGTTTTTAAAGTTCAGAGCCTCTTGGGGTAAAGTGGGAAATGACGGTATCATTTCAGAACCTCGCTTTGTTTTCCTGCCTTTGATATCGAACAAGACTGCTATACCTCCGATTCCGTTTGGACAAAGTTATTTCAGGCGTTATAAGATTGCTTCTTATCCGAATGAGAATATTCAGTGGGAAATAGCTGAGCAGGTAAATTTGGGCTTGGAAACAAAATTGTTTAGAGGAATTGTTGAAATTAATTTGGATGTCTATCAGGAAGTGCGTCACAATATACTTTCAAAGCGGACTACGATTCCCGCCAATATGGGTGTGGAAGAAGCTCCGTTGGACAATATCGGAAAGGCTCGGAGTAGAGGTATAGATTTTTCGGGCAAGATACAGCATTCTTTCAATAAGGATTTGTGGATGATTTTGAGTGGAACCTTGACTTTTAACAAAACTGTGTACAAGGAGATTGAAGAAGCGGTTAATAAACCGCAATGGCAGCGGAAAGTGGGGCGTGAATTATCTCAACAGGTGGGATATATTGCAGAAGGATTGTTCCGTGATCAGGGTGAAATAGAGAATTCGCCATTTCAGGGAGGTGACGTGATGCCTGGCGATATCCGTTATCGTGATTTGAATCGAGATGGTGTGATTAATGTGAATGACGCTACTTTTATCGGATTCCCGGAAACCCCTCGAATCATTTATGGATTTAACGGATTTATCAATTATAAGAATTTTGAGTTCAGTTTTGCTTTTCAGGGTTCAGGAAAACGCTCGTTCTTTATGGATCCTAAAAAATTGTCACCTTTCGAAGGAGACCATGCAATGCTGACAGCTATTTATAAAGACCATTGGTCGGAGGACAATATGGTGCGTAATGCTTTTTGGCCTCGTTTGTCTACATATAATATAACACAGCATAATCCGCAAGAGGATTGGTACAACAAAAACAATGCAGAACTCCGCAAAAGTACCTATTTTATGCGAGAATGTAGTTTCTTGCGTTGTACTTCGCTAGAGCTGGCTTATAATATGCCGGAGAAACTGTTAAAAAAATTGAGATTTCAAAATATGAAGCTGTTTGTACGGGCAAACAATCCGTTTTTGATTTCCAATTTTAAAGTCTGGGACATTGAATTGGGTGAGGATGGTTTTAACTATCCTATTCAGAAGAGCTACGCAATAGGTTTGAATCTGAGTTTCTAAATTTTTAATTAATAGATTATGAAACAGTTGGTATATATCGTAATTGGTTTTTGTTTGTTATTTGCCGGATGTAATTATTTGGATCAAGTTCCTGAAGGTGACATAGAAACAGAAGAGACTATTTTTGAAAAAAAGAGTCAGGCAGAAGATTGGTTACAGACTTGTCATGTATTTTTGTCTGAGCATTTAACATCGTTGGTAAAAGAACCTTCCCGGGTGGGGACGGATGAAGTGGTGGCTGGCGATTATATTCGTAAATTTTATTTGAATAAAGGGAATAGTTCTGCTTTGTGGGATGGATTTTTTATTGCAGACGGTTTGCAGATGTCTCAGGAACCATACGGGAATGTATGGAAAAAGGAGGAATTTTATGCGGGCATCCGTTATTGTAATATTTTTATAGAAAGGATTAAAGGTACTTATAATCTGGAGGAATCTGATCGTATGATGTGGACGGCAGAGGTAAAGGCCTTGAAGGCTCACTACTATTTTGAGTTGATGCGTCGTTACGGACCGGTAATTTTGGTTCCTGAAAATATAGCGGTAAATGAGTCATCAGAAATGATGCGTCAGTCCCGTGCCCCAATCGATTCTGTGGTGAGTGCAATAGTTACATTGTTGGATGAGGCAATGGAATATTTGCCTCCGATGGATAAAAAAGATGTAGCACGTCAAGCATTTCATAGCGAAGAATCAGCTGCAACTTTAAAGGCTCTGACGCTATTCTATGCAGCATCTCCTCTGTTCAATGGCGAGAATACAGCTTATGCTGATTTTACAAACAAGCATGGAGAATTACTCTTTCCACCTTACGACAAGGATCAGATAAAAAAACGTTGGAAACGGGCGGCAGAGGCAATTGATGAGGCTTTGGACATTTGTTTGAGAAACGGAAAGTCTTTGGTATCCGGTAGTGTGGGGTATTCTACTAAATTATTGCAGATTATGGCTGATATAGAAAGCTCCACACAGGCTAAGAATTTTGTAAATAAGGAGGCTATTTTTATGCTTCACACCAATTTTAATGATGGAAGTACATGGAGTATATGGACGCTTCCTTTTGTAAGCAGTAATGATATGCAGTACTATAATTCAAATGTACAAAGCGGAATTGCTCCGAGTATGAAAATGGTGGAAATGTATTATACGGAACATGGTTTGCCGCTTGATGCGGATGTGCAGTGGGACTATTCTTCTCGTTATCAGTTGGCTAAGGAGACTAGTCCTGAATATCGGAATGTAGTGTCAATGAATACGAATACGGTGTTGGGACTACATCTGCGTCGGGAACCCCGGTTTTATGCGCATATCGCAGCCGACCGTTGTTATTGGCAGAGGGGAACCAATATTACTGACGATATGATTGTCAAGGCATATCGTGGAGAACGTTATGGTACAAAAGCTCAGACAATCAATGAGTCTACACCGCAGAATCTGACAGGATATTATATGAAAAAGGGGACTTATTCGAATACATCGAATAAGAATTATAACAGTGTTTTCAAGCAGGAAGAAGGGGTTATTATCATGCGTCTGGCAGAACTTTATTTGATGAAGGCAGAAGCATGGAACGAATATCTGGATGCTCCGGATGAAACACATGTTTATGCTCCTTTAAACGAGGTGCGTAGACGGGCTGGAATTCTTGATGTGGTAACGGCTTGGACCAATTATTCGAAAACTCCAGATAAAGTGACAACTAAAGCAGGAATGCGTGAAATTATCCGCCAGGAGTGGAATATAGAATTCGCATTTGAAGGACGCCGTTTTTGGAATTTGCGTCGCTGGTTGACAGCGTCTGATGAATTAAATGTGCCGCAGTATGGTTGGAATATCTTGGGACAGAATGCCAGACAGTTCTATAATAATTTTGAAGGACCGGTAGTGGTATGGAACAAAAGGGGATTTGTTGCTCCTAGGGACTATCTATTCCCGATTCGGGCAGAGGAGATTTTGATTTCCGGTTGTCGTCAGAATCCGGGTTGGTAAATGTTATTGTTAATTAAAATATGGATGATATGAGAACGATATTATTAGTATTATTATTGATAGGGGGATTTTGGGCCTGTACTGATGACGAGAGTTATTTTGATGTCGAGATGCCTCGGGAGAACATTTCTTTCCGACCAATATCTGGAGGGGCGGTGATGTATTATACGTTGCCGCAAGATAAAGGAATCGAGTCGATCATTGTTCGTTATAAGGATGCATTCGGACAAAATATTGTACGTTCCGGTAGTTATGTGAGTGACACATTAATGCTGGTGGGCTTTAATGAAGCCATAAAGGGGGTGAAGGCGCAAGTAACCCTTTGTAATCGGAATAATGTGGAGTCGGAACCAATAGAAGTGACGTTTGATACGGAAAATTCTGGTGCCGTGGCATTTTTTGAACAATTGGAGGTGAAACCCAGTTGGAACGGTTTTATGCTTACTTACAATGTGCCGGAGAATACCAATGGGATGGCTCATGTATTTTATGTATGGAAGAATCCGACTACTGGCGAATCCGATACATTGTTAATGAGTAGTTTTGCCATAGTCGGAGGGGCTGATACGTTGGCATTTTCTTTAAAGAATTCCGGAAAGACAAATGATGTGGTGGTGCGGACGGAGGATTTTAGAGGATATAGGGTAAAAGAGAAAGTGTGGAAGGATATAGAAGCATATAATACTGCTAAATTAAATACAGATAGATATTCTTTTGAAGATCCGGAGAATTTGAGTGTAGAAGATCCGGATTATAAATTGGGTAGTCAATATCTGTTTGATGGAGATACTAAAGGTGAAATTTCATTTTTAGGAGATGCGACTTCTATGAATGGTTTTCTTGCCGGTCCAGCAGTAATTGGGCGCACAATGGGAATATTCTGTTTCGATGAACCTCAGTTTGTTGCCAGTTTGCGTATGTATGCCGTATTGGATGTGAAAAGGTCTTATCCACCTAGTGGAGATAAGTATTATCGAATTTTTTATTCGGGTTTGTCTTTATATGCTATGCTGCCATGCCGATTGTCTATATATGCTTCAAATGATAAAAACAATTGGAAGAAGATAGGTACTTATGAAGAGGATAAAAAGTATGGACCAGCTTCGTGGTGTTTCCCTGCCTATGATAATTATTATAAAACAATAGAATCGATTCAAGCTGCAGAACCGGTGTTTGTTGAGGTAGTTTTCCCTGCTGCTGGAAAATCTTATAAATATTTGAAGGTTGTGGTGGATGAGTTGTTTGATTATCAAGGGTTTAATCCTTCTTATGGTAATTTAAATCAATATTTGTTTTTGCAAGAATTGGAAATTTATACAAGTAAAGATTAGGTTATGAAAGAGACGTATATATTTTGGATATGCCTCACATGGCTGATAATTGGTGGCTGTGAGGATTTGAAAGATACCTATGCGGATTATGCGGGTGACGGTGCAATTCGGTATGTTGGTAAGTGTTCAAATATATCAGTAAATTCGGACTGGGAGCGTTTGATTGTCAAGTGGGAAAATAGTCCAGATGTGCGGGTGAAAAATATAAAGATTATTTGGACATTGGATAAGGTGAGTGATTCGGTATTGATTGAACCGAAATTGACGGAATACAGCATTGACAATTTAAAGGATGGAAATTACGAGGTAAAAGTTTTGGCTGTGGATGATGAAGGTAATGAGTCATTAACAAATCCGGTGTTTGCCCGACCTTATACTTCAAATCATGAAGCAATCCTTTCGTTTACCAGGTTGTTAGCAAAACATTATTTTGTAAAGGATCGTTTGATATGTTTTTTCTCTACCTGGACAGATGAGATTGAATCTGCTACGTTGGAATATACCAAATTGGGAGAGAACAAGACTAGCGTTTTGGAATTGAATGCTGACTTGATCGCTGAACGTTATTATTTGTTGCCTGATTGTATAGATGTTACCAAACCGGTTGTTTTACATCGGACAGGGAGAGTGGTTGGCTGTGATGATTTGATTAGATTTCATGATTATGAGCTGTCTCATAGTAAGTTGTTTACAACAGACTTTAAGCAATTAGTAAAGGTGCAGACCGGTGCGACGGAGATAGGAAATGAATTTATTGAAAATACAACAGTATTGGAAATTGACTATACAATTAGTTCTTTAGAGGATATTTTGAATCTGCCTAATTTGCAGAAACTAGTCTTGGCGAAAAACCGTTATCTGAAGCCGGAGTATCTTGCAAACTATAAAATGAACAGCCAGTTGTACGATTTGGACGTGAGCCTTTTTGCTTTGGATATTGCCCATGAGATTATGGGGTTGACTGTTGAGTGTTATGCCGACCAATTTTTGCCGCTCAAGGATATTGATTATAATTCGATATTCGGGGAACTGCGTAGTACCTACATAACTCGCTTTGAGCAGCCCTGTGCTGTGCCGGCAAAGGAATACTTACCTACCAAAGACTGGAAAATCACTTGTATGCCTGCAGATGACGAAATATGGAGCTCATTCGTGGAAAATCTGTTTGATGGAAAAGAGAATACTTGTTGGCAGCCGGAAAGTATGTGGAGTGCTCGTACTCACGAAATCACGGTGGATATGAAAGAGTTGAAAAAGGTGTCGGGAGTGAAGGTCGTACAAAAGTCTTTTGATCCTAAATCGGATAAGATGAGTGGTGCTTTACTGCCTGGATTGATTAAGGTGAAGGTTTCTACCGATAATCTTGTTTGGAGAGATGCCACTTATGTGGAAGAAAATACGATTGGAGTAACTGCTGGGGAAGCTACAATTTTGAATTTTTCTTCTCCTAAAGATATTCGCTATTTGAAGTTTATAGTGAATGATCAACAATATGGTTCTAATTATTCGATAACGTTGGCAGATTTGGCTGTTTTTTAGTAAACGTATAATTTATTAGATAATGAGGGAGGTTTTAATCTCCCTCTCAGTAAATAGTTTTGTCGATAGTTGTGTGATGCTGTTGTTGAAAAATTTGAGGATATGAGAAAAATTGTATTGGTGGTTATATTGTTGGTGATGTTCTTGAGGGGGCAGGCTCAAAATGGATATATTGTGTCTGGTAAAATACAAAATGTAGCCGTTCATCAGGTTTCTCTAGTTTCGTCAGAAACGGGGAATCTTGATACATTAGGAGAAGCAATTGTAAATAATGGTAGCTTCCTTATTCAAGGATGTGTGGATGGTGTGCAAGAAGCTCAACTGGTATTTGAAGGTGTTGATGCGGTAGTTCCTTTTTTGTTGGAAAATGCGGTATTTCAAGTAATGGTTACACCTCGTGGAATTGCTCTTCAAGGGGGAGGTGCAGAGCAACAGTTACTTAGAAAATATAATCAAGTGGTTCAGGATTTTGCCGTTATTCAGAAGCAAATCCAGACTGAAGCGATGAAGGTACAAGGAGACGAGATAAAGTTGAAGGAGTTGCAAATGAGAGCAGATGAGGCATATAAAAAGTCAGCTGAAAAAACAATGATGTTAATAAAGACAAATGCAAGATCTTATGCTACGGCTTATGTGATTGCTGCTGGAATTCGGGATGAAACGGAAGAGAGTTTGCGAAAAAAGTATGAATTGCTGGACGAGTCCATACACGAAACGATGCCTGCCAAGAAAATAGCGGTAGTATTGGAGCGGTATAAAAAGTTGACAGATGGAAATATGGCTCCAAATTTTACAGTAAAGAATCCCAGAGGTGATTCGTTTGCATTGTATGATGTGCATTGTAAGTTGAAGTTATTGCATTTTTGGATATCGGACAATTTGGATTGTAGGCAGATTAATTCTGAATTGGTAAGGCTGTATCAGGATTATCGTTCCAGAGGTCTGGAGATTGTTAGTATTTCTTTGGATAAAAATGTCGCAGAATGGAAACATGCTGTTGGCAGCGATGGTGTTATCTGGCAAAATGGGTCTGAATTGAAGGGATGGGAGTCGGAATCAGTCGGGTTGTATATGGTTAAGAATATTCCTTATTTTGTTTTGATTGATGCCGAAAATCGGATTGTAGCCAAAGGAATAAAAGAGGCAGAATTGGAAAAGAATATTCTGGAATTATTGAAGAAAAGAAAATAGGATTATTAGGGTTATGAAAAAGATTAGTTTTTTGTTGGTTATGGTGTCGTTGTTATGGATGTTGCCTGTTCGTGCCCAACAGCAGGATAAGTTGTTGCAGACGCTGAAAAGCGAATTGGAATATAGTTTCAGTGAGTTGAAGAAACGAGAATTGCCACCTTATTATATGAATTTGCGTGCTTCCGATAGTTATAATGTAACGATATCAAGTAATTTTGGAGCGATGCGTTCATCAAATGAGAAACGGACACGTTTGTTGGTGCCTCAAATTCGTTTGGGAAGTCCGGAGTTGGATAATTTCAAATACAGTACTTCCGGTGCGATGGTAAATCGTAGGACGGGAGCTGTGATGGGTGGAAGTTATTTGCCGTTGGATGATAGTGCTGCAGATGCAATTAGACAGGCAATATGGGTGGATGTGCTGAATCGTTATGATTTTGCTTGTTTTATGTATGAAAAGACAAAAACACAAGCAGCAGTCAGTGTGGAAGATGAGGATAAATCATCTTGTTTCTCAAAAAGTCCTGTTGAAAAATACTATGAAGAACCTATTCCTGTGGGATTGTCATCTGTTGATATGGATGCTTGGGAAAAACGTCTGAATGAGATTTCTGCAGCTTTTAGAGCTAATTCAAATTTGCAAGAGGGTTCTGCAACTTTGACCTTCAATACTTTGCGAACCTATTTTGTAAATACGGAAGGTTCGGAGATTGTACAAAATCGTGTGACAGCACGTTTGATGCTGTCGGCTTCATTGAAAGCTGAGGATGGTATGAATTTGTCATTATCTCAAGATTTTTTCGCTTATAATCCCAATGACTTACCTGACAATAGTATAATTATAGCTGCAGCAAAAGATATGTTGCAGCGTTTGGAGAAATTGGAAAAGGCTCCGGTAGCAGATCCTTATACTGGCCCTGCCATTCTTTCTGGTCCTGCGAGTGGTGTATTTTTTCATGAAATTTTTGGACACCGATTGGAGGGACATCGTCTGAAAACAGGAGGACAGACTTTTAAGAAAATGGTTGGGGAGCAGGTTTTGCCGGAGTCTTTTCAAGTATATTGTGATCCGACTTTGAGTAATTATGCAGGTACGGATTTAAATGGTCATTATTTGTATGATGATGAAGGTGTGAAAGCTCGTCGGGTGAATAATGTAGTGAATGGGGTACTGACAGAGTTTTTGATGAATCGGGTTCCATTGGATGGATTTCCTACGAGTAATGGACATGGTCGAACTTCAGATGCAGGAGATCCGGTATCAAGACAGTCTAATTTGATTATAGAGACAACTCAACCACATTCGGAAGTTGAGTTGCGCAAAATGTTAATAGAAGAAGCAAAGAAGCAGGGAAAAGAATACGGATATTATTTCAAGACAGTGACGAGCGGATTTACTTATACGGGAGAAGGTGGCAGTTTGAACTCTTTTAATGTGACTCCTTTGGAGGTGTATCGTGTGTTTGTGGATGGCAGACCGGATCAGTTGGTACGGGGTGTGGATATGATTGGTACTCCTTTGTCTATGTTTTCGAATATTGAAGCTGCAGGCGATAAACCGAGTGTCTTTACCGGTATGTGTGGAGCAGAATCCGGTTGGGTACCTGTTACGGCTTGTTCTCCGACAATTTATGTCAATAAAATAGAGACACAAAGACGGCACCAGTCGCGTAATTTGCCTCCAGTATTGCCGGCTCCAGAATTTGTAGAGAAGAAAGGGATGGATGTGGACGAAACTATTTTTGCTGCATTGAAAGATGAAATGGATAGAAACCAAAAGAATTTGAAATTGCCGGATAATAAGGCTCCGTTTTATTTCTCGTATATTGTTAATCGTTACCGCAGCTTGAACGTGTCTGCATCCTTGGGGGGTGTTTTGTCTGCTGAATATACTCCTTGGAAAATGAATATGGCAGCTCAAGTGAATGTGGGAGATTATCAGCGTAACGATGATGTAGAATATAGAGGTAATGCTGCTGGGGGAAAAGTGCCAGCAAGTGGGGAATATAATCTGTTGCGCCGTTTGTTTTGGAATAGTACGGATATGATGTATCGCTATGCTTTAAAGGCTATGACTCAAAAGGAAAGTTATTTGGAGTCCAATCCTTTATCGGCAGAAGATGCTGCTTTGGCTGATATGCAACCAGTGGATGCCGTTGAATATATAGGTAACCGAAATCAACCTTATGAGGCGAACTTACCTGAACTGAAAAAAATGGCTGCTGATTTGTCGGCTTTGTTTAAAAATTATCCGGATTTATATAATACGGTTGCTGTATTTACAGGAAAAGTTGTAGATATCTACCGCCTGACTTCAGAAGGAGTGAAATTGAAATTCCCTAAAAATACGATTACTTTTTCTGTGCAGGCGCAAGTTAGGGCTGCAGATGGCTCTGTAATTACTGATTCATATAATATTTCGGCCGAAAACCCAGCCGGATTGCCGAATTATGAGGAGTTGAAGCAGAGTGTGATTAAATTTGCTGAAGAGATGTTAGCGAAGAAAGAGAGAATGTCTATTGAGGAGTATTACTCTGGACCGGTACTTTTTGAGGGGGAAGCTACTACTTCGTTGTTTGGAAATAATCTGTTTAAACGAGGATATCTGTATGCAAATAGATTCTTAGTAAATAATCCGGAGCGTAATGTGTGGGGTGACCGTTTGAATACTAGAGTGATCGATCCTAGATTGTCAATTATTAACCATACGGATTGGAAGGAATATGAAGGGAAAAAATTAAGCGGAGCTTATGAAGTGGATGCAGAAGGGGTGATCCCGGAAAAGGAAACGATTTTGATAAAAAATGGAGAGCTGAAGAATGTTTTGAATGGACGTATTCCGGCTCGCAATGCTTTGAAATCAACAGGAAGTATGCTTTTTTCCAATAATTCGGGAGACTTGCTACCGCTATTAGGAACTGGAGTGGTTCATATTACAACTTCACAAGGCTTTAAGGCAGATAAGTTGAGGAAAGTTTTATTAAGTGCTGGTAAAGCAAAAGGATTGAAGTATGTCTATATAGTCAGAAGAATTGCAGGTGCAAATACCGCACTTTATAAAGTGGACGTAAAGACTGGGGATGAAACACCGGTGCGGGTAATGTCATTTAAATTACCCGGAATTGATAAATTGGAGAAATTAGGTGGAATCTCTACCGAAGAAATTGTTTCAAAATATAGCGCTAATGGTTATTCTTTTTCTGTGATTCATCCGGCGTCAGTGCTTGTAAATGACGTAGAGATAACTAAAGAAGCAGCAAAAGCCGTGAAAGAACCTGCTTTGAAATATCCTTTGCAGAGGTAGAATGGTGAATGTGTTTATTTGAAGTTTGAATCTTGTCTGACCCCGAAAGTCATTGTCGATTTTCGGGGCTTTTGGTATTTGCTAAAGAATAATATAGTATATGATGGTTATGTAGTTGAATTATTTTATCTTTGTAAGTGAATAGACAGGCAGTTATGGAAAAGGAGAGATATATTCATTTCGACTGGGCCATGAAGCGTATGCTTCGTGACAAGGCTAATTTCAGCGTGCTGGAGGGGTTGTTGACGGTGTTGCTGAATGAGAAGATAACAATTTTAGAACTGTTGGAGAGCGAAAGCAATCAGCTGGCATTGGACGATAAGTTTAATCGGGTAGATATTAAGGCAAAGGACAGCAAGGGGGAGATTATTATCATTGAGATGCAGAATATCCGTG
>CAMDJC010000040.1:0-33439 GCA_945900015.1 uncultured Odoribacter sp.
CCCATATCTGTTTTGATAACCTGAAATGAATCCACTATGAATAATGTAGGTTAAAGTTTCGGTTAGCTCTGCATTTAAGAATGGTTGGTTGATTTTGTCTGATTTGGAGGATAAATCCCAGTTGAGTTTTATGAGAAATGATAATGTTTTTATGGATGATGTCTATTATCAACAAAATAATGAGTATTTAAGTGCGGGAGCTTATGCAATTTGTGAGCATTGGTTGCCTTGGTCGGCAGAATTAGGGCAAATATTTGTCGCCTGTCAACAAGGACCGGGATATTCTGTAGAATTGGATGGTAACAGTTTCTTGAAAATGATTAATACAAAGGATGAATTTGTAGATGGTGCACCTGAGGATTTTTGTCCTCAAAGTATGGATTGTGTAATGAATTGGGACTATCTGATTAGTGCAGGCAAACTGTATATGCGAGAGCAACCTAATGGAATGGAATCTCAATATCAGGAAGGGGCATTCCCCAATTTCCCTGTGGGTGGGGATTATGAGTTGCTGCCATGGACAATACAAGGGAATATATTTTTTAATTCTGATGTATTGGCTTTTGATAAAAAGCATTGCAGCTATGTGTTATTGCGAGACGGAACAATGCGTGAGTTTAATTATACAAATGATCCGAACAAGGCTTTTAATCCTTCCAATATGGGTAAAATGTTGATAGGGGGAGGTGCGATGAATATTGATTCGTATCAAGATGAATTTCTTACTTTTGTCCAAGATATAAATAGCGGAAAAATATATGCTCAAAAATTTAAATTTCAAGGTTGGGGTACAAAAGCTTATTCCTCGATTGCTGAAGTCGAATTTCCTGAATCAGATTTAGTGCATGAGGATACAAAATTTGCCGTTTGCTCAGGACGTAAATATGCATATTTTACTTCCGGTAAGAATCTATATGTTTATAATCATGAAGATAATCTAGTATCTTTGTTGCGTGAATTTCCAACTAAAATTCGTGAGATTGCATTGTGCGCTACGAATTATGAGCGTTTGGCTGTTGCGGTGGAGAATGCTGGAGATGCTTCTAAAAGTGATTTTATGATTTTAGATGTTTCTGTGGTTGGGAAGGGACAATTAGTAGAAGGTACAGAAGTAAAGGGGAAATGTGGCCGTGTGGTGGATATTGTTTATAAAATTGGAGATCAGGGAGAAGTAATGTGATAAATCATGAAAATATTTTTTTTATTAGTATTGTTGTTGGCATTGATATCTTGCCAACAACACCCCCAAGGGTTTGAAGTGGTGTTTGATTTGAAAAATGCCACAGATTGTTCTGTTGGAGTCAGTCAGAAGATTCCTAATTCGACAACTTGGTATACAGATACGTTTGATTTAAAGGATGGTAAAGCTGTTTTTAAAGGTCAGGTGGATTTTCCACGATTTGTTAGTTTTGTGTTTAAAAATGGAGATGAGAAATTTTATGGTTCTTGCAGTCTTTTTTTAGATAACGAAAAAGTAAAAGTGACGGGTGATTTTAGAGATTTAAGAAATGTTGTAATAGAAGGAGGTAAAACACAGCAGGAATATATTAGCATTTTGGAAAAGGGCAAAGATATTTTTCATAATTACAGAGAGTTGTCCTATGTACGTGGAAAAGCTTTTAAAGATAATCGTCATGTATATGATTCGTTAACGCCATTGGTTGAAACTGCCTATGATAAAGTGATGGATTATATACTATCATTGCCAGGGTACTCGACCAGTAAGGTTGCGCCTTATTTCGTACAAGAATATTTCGGTACTGGAGATATGAAGATGTTTGAAAAAGCCTTGGATGCCTTTGATGTTTCAATGTCTACAAATGCTTATGTCGCTTCTTGTCGGGAAGAGTTGGAGGCTGAAAAACGAGTACAGGTCGGACAGCCGGCTTATGATTTTTCTTTGCAGGATTTAGAGGGAAAAACTTATAAACTGTCAGATTTTCGAGGTAAATATGTATTGCTTGAGTTCAGTGCTTCCTGGTGTGGATGGTGTAAATTGGAAATTCCGTATTTACAGCAAGTGTATAAAGATACGAAAAATGAAAATTTTATCATGTTTACAATCAATTTGGATGATGAGAGAATGAAGTGGGAAGATGATGTTGAAAAGCATAATTTACCTTGGAAGGTGTTATCTGATTTGCAGGGATTCAAGAGTCCTGTTGCCCAAAATTATAATGTGAGTGGTATACCTATGATTTATTTAATTAATCCGGAAGGATTGATCGAAGAGAAAGGGTTGCGTCGCGAACAGATGATTGAGTGCATCAATAATTTGTTTAAGAAGTAGGAATCTTATAAAAATGTTGGTATGAAAATATTTATTTTTCTATATTTAATATTGCTGTGTAGTTGTACTGTTCGTGAGCAAGGATTATTGACAATAGAGGGAGAGGTGAAAGGATTAGAAGAAGGTATAGTGCGTCTTTATACGTATCCTCCTTCAAATTTATTGTTGGATAGTTGTGAAATTAAAGCTGGGAAATATTCATTGAAAAGTAAGTTGGATGCTCCTCAATTAGGATTGTTGGCTTTTGAGATTACTCCTACACCTCAAAGAGCTTATGTTCCAATGATTAATTTATTCCTTTCCCCTTCTGATATGAAGATTGTTTGTGATGTAGATGACGTAAAAGGGACATTGAAAGTTGAAGGGAATTCTTTACATGATGAGTATTTGGTCTCGGAGCGGTTTTTGAAGAATTTACAGGAATATCAGCAGGCTTCGAGATTATCGGATCAGATTCAGTTAGCTTTTGCGAAAGCAGATATGGCTACGGTGCGCTCGTTAACTCCGATGCGTGATTCACTGTATTTGTATATGTTGGATCGGTTATTTGAGTGGAAAACTGATGCGACAATTAGTGCGGTCGTTGCTTATTGGGTGAGTCATTTTTCAGGACCTTTATCAGGGAGACAGATTAAACAATTGGCAGAACGTTTTGACACATGCTTTCAATCTTCTTATTATGTATCACAATTGAAGGAATACGCAATGCATGATCAACGATTGCAGCCAGGGATGGCATTCCCGGATTTTAAAGCGTTCGATCAAGATGGTAAGCAATATTCTTTGTCGGATTTCGAGGGGAAATATCTTTTTATTGAATTTAGTGCTTCTTGGTGCAGCTGGTGTAAAAAAGAATTGCCTTTTATTCAAAAAGCATATAAGCAGCTAAAGGATGAGAATATTACGTTTTTGACAATTATGATGGATACAGAACGGGAAGCTTGGCTGCATGATGTTAAGAAGGAGACTATAACTTGGTTATGTCTATCTGATTTGAAAGGAATGAAAGAAAGTCCAATGGTGGATGCCTATAATCTTCGTGGTTTGCCGGATTCATTTGTAATTGATCCACAAGGACGTATTATTCGCCGAGATTTAAGAGGTGATGAAGTTGTTAGTATATTAAGAGATTTACTTAGTAAAGACTAAAGTTTGTTTATCATGAAAAATGTTTGTTTTATCTTAGGAGTCTTATTCGTGCTGTTTTGTTCATACAGTGTGCATGGGCAGATAAATTTTGAAGAAGGTACATTGAAGGAAGCGTTCCAAAAAGCTAGAGCAGATAATAAATTGGTTTTTTTGGATTGCTATACTAGTTGGTGTGGTCCTTGTAAAAAAATGATGAAAGAAGTATTTAGCAGATCTGATGTGGGTGAATATATGAATGCTAAATTTGTTTGCTATAAACAAGATATGGAGAAGGGTAATGGTAAAGTTTTGGCAGAAAGGTATGATGTGTCTGTTTATCCAACCTTTTTGATTTTGACTGCAGATGGAGAAATTGTACATCGTTCTGTAGGAGGTCAATCTGCAAACGAGTTTTTGCAAGGAATGAAAACAGGTTGTGGCGAGAATTCTTTGTATGCTTTGGCAAATCGCTACAAAAATGGAGAGCGTGCACCTAAATTTGTCTTGCAATATGTCGAAGCCTTGTCCAAGGCATATATGGTAGAGGATAAAAATCGCGTGGTGCATGATTATTGGAAGAGTCTAAGTGATGAGGAGCGTTGTTCTATGGATAATTGGCTGCTATTGAAACAATATGTTCATGATGTGAAATTGCCAGAATATATCTATTTGTTTGAACATAAAGCGACTTATGAAAAATTGGTTGGAAAGGAAGAGGTTGAAGCCAAATTATTTGGTAATATTTATCCTTTAGTGGGTAATCATTGTAATGATATGATTTTTGGAAATAGACCGATAGATATAGCAGTTTTGGATGAGTATGTAAAATTAGTTGAAAAGGCAGATTTAATGCGGAAAGAATTTTTATTGCAGCAGATTCATTTTGTTCGTTTTTTTGCAGAAGACGATTTAAAGGGTGCATTAAAAATGTATAATGACGAATTAAGAAGTTGGAGTCCTGATGAGCGATTGACAGCAACGTTGCAGTTAAATGGAATGTTGCATGCAAAAGGATCTGTTCGTGATTGCAAGAAAGGGGAAAAATCGATTCTTTGTGCTATGAAAAAATGTGGTTGGGATAAGACAAATCCAATGTTTATTGCAATATTGGATGGGTTGCATAAAAAGATAAATGATAGTAAATAGCGAATGATATATAACAAAACGATGCTTGTACAGGCATCGTTTTGTTTATAGTTAGTATTTATTATCAGCCTCTTCCAGTTCCTTTGTATCCATCGGTTTATTTGTCATGGAACGCCATGCATACCAGATATAGGCAATTACAAATGGAATGACCAAAGATACCCAGCTCATGGCTTTTAGCGTGTATAGTGAGGAGGATGCGTTATAAATGGTCAAAGATGAATTTAAGTCTGTTGATGATGGATAAAATGCCGTATTATTGAAACCTGCGATAATTAACAATCCAAAGACTGCAAGGATTGTTCCTGCTCCCGTATACCAGACTCCTTTGCGCCAAGTTTGAATGAAAATGGTGCGAATGATACCGAAGAGTACCCCGGTAACTCCTACCAAGAATATGAATGCATTTGCAGGCATTTCTATTAAGTTGTAGAAATATTTATATTTTACCAATTCGATCTGTCCATCTGCTCCAATGGCATAACCTTCTCTGGTAAAAAGACAACCAAGGAATAGTAAGAAAAATATTACAAATGGAACTGCATTGTATAGCACTTGTGCCCGGCTTCTTTTGCGAATATCTTCATGGTTAATGGTTAAAATGAAGTAGAGAGCCGCTTGTGTACGTGCTAAGAAGAATACTGCAAAAGCAAGTAAATAGTTGGTAAATACGAATAATGCATCTAACCCTCGCCAAGAAGTCATCCATTCTACTCGGTTCATTTCTCCTAAGCGGAATGGAGAACCGGTATAGAAAGTAGCTACTGCTGCCCCTAACAATAGCGGTGCTGCAAAGCCGTTTATCATTAGAAAAACTTCATATGTTTTAGTTCCTAAGAAGTTGTTTTTCTTGCTTCGATATTCAAATGACACTGCTTGAAGTACAAAGCAGAAGAGGATTAGCATCCAAACTACATAAGCTCCTCCAAAGCTTGTCGAGTAGAATAATGGGAAACTGGCAAAAAAGGCCCCTCCGAATACAACTAGTGTTGTGAAGGTGAATTCCCATTTATGACCGAGAGAATTTACGATTAAATCCCGTTCATCTTTGGTTTTACCGAGTGTGTACAGCAGACTCTGACCTCCTTGTACAAATAGTAGAAATACAAGTAAGCCACCTAATATGCATAGAAGAATCCACCAATAATGTTGTAGTATATTTAAATCCATGATATTAAAATTTAATGTTGGTTTTGTCTATTGTTCGTTATCAATAGTCTTGGGTCCTTTTTTTATTTGTGAAAACATGATACCGATTTCTGCAATCAGCAGTAATGTGAATAATACGGCAAACATCCAGAAGGTGGTAACAACCCAACCTGATGCGATACGAGTGATGGCCACACTGGTTGGCATTAGATTTTGTACGACCCAAGGTTGGCGTCCAACTTCAGCAACAATCCATCCACATTGCGAAGCAATATAAGCGCAAGGAACACAGAGTATTGCTAAATAAGGTATGAGCTTGAATTTGCCAAATTCCCGTTTCTTGGCGAACCACCAGGATACAATAAATAGCAATAGGAACAACATTCCTAATCCAACCATGATGCGGAAACTATAGAATACTAATGATATGGGAGGAATGACTTCGTCTGGAGAGGTCAGATAGCCGTAGCCGAAATCTTGATAGTTTGCTTTTAATGTTGCCAGAGATTCATTAGCTAATGCCTCGTTTTTGTTTTCGACGGCCTGTTTGTAAGTGCGCAATGCTTCAATGGCAGTCCGACCATTGGCCATGCGTTGCTCTACAGATGGGTATGTTTTTCCTTCGTGGGAGGTATATCCGTTTAGTATGTCTTCTACTCCTGGTACAAAAGCATTAAAATCATGGTAGCCTAAGAAAGATAACATATTGGGAACGGAAAGATTGTATTTTACTGTACGCATTTTGTCGGATGCCAGTGCAGGGTCTTCGCTCGGAATACCGATGATGGTAAAGTCTGCTCCGTGTCCGCCTTTGTTCAATCCTTCCATGGCAGCTAATTTCATGGGTTGGGTACGGGTGACATCTTGTGCACTGGTATCTCCGGTAAACATGGTTACTAATATACTGAAAAAGCCAAAGACCGATGCTAATAATATGCTTTTGCGGGCAAACTCCATGTGTCTTTTTTTCAAAATAAACCATGCGCTTACTCCTATCACGAAACAGGATGAAAGAGTATAGGCTGAGGTGACTGTGTGGAAAAATTTACTCATTGCAGTTGGTGAGCCGAGCACAGCCCAAAAGTCGACCATTTCGTTGCGGGCTGTTAGAGGATTGAATTCCATTCCGACAGGATTTTGCATCCAAGCATTGGCTACCAGAATCCATAGTGCAGAAATATTGGAACCGATAAAGACCATCCAAGTGGAGGTAAGATGGAAGCGTTTGCTTACTTTGTTCCATCCGAAAAACATGACGGCAAAGAAGGTGGCTTCTAAAAAGAAAGCAAATAACCCTTCTATGGCAAGGGGTGCTCCAAATATGTCACCAACAAACCAAGAGTAGTTTGACCAATTGGAACCGAATTGAAATTCTAATATTAAGCCGGTTGCAATACCGATGGCGAAATTGATGGCGAAAAGTTTCATCCAGAATTTTTCTGCATGCAGCCATTCGATTTTGCCCGTTTTGACCCACATGGTTTCCATGAGTGCCAATAAAAATGAAAGCCCCAATGTCAGAGGGACAAACATGTAGTGATAAATAGCAGTCATGGCAAATTGCCATCTGGACCATTCCACTAAAGAAGTTGTAGTAAATTCTGTCATCATATTTAAGGTTTTGAGATTAATTCATTTAATACATGGTTACTTTTATCTTTATCTGTCGTATATTGGCTATTTAGGTAATTAGGCATAAGTAGCATTTTAAAAACGACAAACATGATGAATAACTTGGCTGCAACGATGGCAAGTACTATTTTTGCCCAGCGGGGCAAATGGCTGAAGCCGTCATAATATAGGGACCATATACGTTTGAACATAGTCTTTAGGGGTCTTAGATTAAAAATAGACGTAATAAAGATACGATTATTTTTATGAAATCGGACTAAATTAATTATTTTTGGAGGGTGAAGATATACAAAAATGAATACAATTACGAAATATATTCTCGGTTTTATTGCTTTGTCAATTACATTTTTCTTTTCATGGTATTTTTTTACTGTGATTGTATATGTGTTAGTCGCGGCTGTGATTTCTTTTATTGGGAAACCAATCATTGATTTATTGGGTAAGATTAAAGTTCGAGAATATAGACTTTCTGATACTGTGAAAGCTGCTATTACTGTCGTTTTTTTATGGTTTGTATTTATTCTTTTTTTTAGTACGATTATTCCGCTGGTTGTGCATGAATTTCAGTCTTTGGAGAATGTCAGTGTGAATAATATTGTTGCACAGTTGCAAGAACCTGTGGAGAAAGCCGGACATTTTTTGAAATACTATGGAATTATGGAAGAGAGTGAGGATGTCAATGCGTATATTTCGAAAGAATTGAATGATTGGATTAATATTGCTCGTTTGCGAACTTGGTTTGGCTCGTTGGCAGGTACAGTGAGTGATTTGTTTGTGGCATTGTTTTCTATTACCTTTATTTCTTTTTTCTTTTTGAAAGATAGTCGCTTGTTTTCAGGAATGGTATTGGCTATTGTACCTTCAAAATATGAAGAGCAGGCAAAAAATGCCTTGGATTCTATACAGAATTTGTTAGTACGTTATTTTGTTGGTTTGTTTTTTGAGGTGATAGGTGTGATGGTATTGAACGTAATAGGTCTCTCTATTGTAGGACTAAATTTCAATAATGCAGTTGTAATAGGTCTGGTGACCGGTATTTTGAATGTAATACCATATATTGGGCCATTGATTGGAGTTTTGTTTGGCCTGACTGTCGGTGTCGCATTGAATTTAGATCTTCCGTTTTATCAGGAAATGTTGCCGTTGTTGTTTGGAATGACTGTTGTGTTATTGTTTACACAATTGATTGATAATGTCGTTTACCAGCCTTTGATTTACGGAAATAGTGTTCATGCTCATCCATTGGAAATCTTTTTGGTATTGTTAATGGCAGGAAGTATTGCGGGAATTCCGGGGATGATGTTGGCAATTCCTTCTTATACTGTATTACGTGTGATTTTAAAAGAGTTTTTTAATAAATATAAGTTGGTGAAGAAATTGACCCAAAGTCTTGTAGAAAAATAAAACAATCAGGCAGTAATTTACTGTCTGATTGTTTTTATAGGAATGGCATTATAATAATGCGAGTTTTATGACTTCACTGATATGGTCAACATAGTGGAATTTAAGCCCTTTCAAATATTCTTTCTTTACCTCTTCTACGTCTTTCTTATTTTCGCAACAAAGAATAATTGTTTTAATACCAGCTCGTTTGGCTGCCAATATTTTTTCACGTATTCCGCCTACCGGTAGCACTTTACCTCGTAAAGTTATTTCTCCTGTCATGGCAATGGCTTTTTTTACCTTTCTGCCAGTTAAGGCAGATACCAATGAGGTTACCATTGTAATACCGGCGGAAGGACCGTCTTTGGGGACTGCCCCTGCTGGAACATGAAGGTGAATGTCATGTCCATCGAATATTTCTTCGTTAACACCTAACTCTGCAGCATGGGATTTGATGTATTCCAATGCGAGCGTTGCTGATTCTTTCATTACATCTCCAAGGTTGCCCGTAAGTGTAAGGATTCCTTTCCCTTTGCTGTAGCTTGATTCTATGAATAGAATTTCTCCTCCGACAGCAGTCCAGGCAAGACCTGTCACAACACCTGGTAATTCGTTACCTTGGTATTCTTCGCGAGAAAAAATAGGACTTCCTAAATATTCTTTTACTTTGGCTTCATCCAAAGTGACCGTATATTTTTTGTTCATGGCCACTTTTCTAGCAACATGTCGCATGATTTTAGCAATTGTCATGTCTAGATTGCGTACTCCAGATTCGCGAGTGTATTTTTCAATGATATGTTCAATGATGTCGTCTGGGATCATGATATTGTCTGCGGTGATCCCATGGTTTTCCAACTGTTTGGGTATCAGGTGGTGTTTGGCGATTTCTCGTTTTTCTTCCATAAGATATCCACTGACCTCAATGATTTCCATACGGTCGCGTAATGGTGCGGCGATTGTGCTCAAGTCGTTGGCTGTTGCTATGAACATAACTTTGGATAAGTCGTAGTCAACGTCCAAAAAATTGTCATGGAAAGCGTTGTTTTGCTCAGGATCTAATACTTCCAATAAGGCGGATTGAGGGTCTCCACGAAAATCTTTACCAACTTTATCGATTTCATCTAAAATAAAAACAGGATTAGATGTTCCGGCTTTTTTGATATTTTGCAGGATACGTCCTGTCATGGCTCCGATATAGGTCTTACGGTGTCCTCGAATTTCAGCCTCATCATGCAGACCTCCTAATGACATACGGACAAATTCACGGTTGATGGCTTTTGCGACAGATTTTCCTAAAGAGGTTTTGCCAACTCCCGGAGGACCATATAGACATAAAATAGGAGATTTCATGTCTGCTTTCAATTTGAGAACAGCCAAATATTCCAGTATCCTTTCTTTTACTTTTTCCAGTCCAAAATGGTCTGCATCTAACATTTCTTGGGCATGATTTAAATCGAGATTGTCTTCGGAACAATGATTCCAAGGCAATTCGAGCATTTCATGTAGATAATTTGACTGTACTGAATAATCTGGTGATTGCGGGTTTAGACGTCTCATTTTATTCAGCTCTTTGTCAAATAGGTCTCGGATGTTTTGATTCCACTCTTTTTGTGCAGCCCGGTCTTCAAGCTCTTGGAATTCTTCGTCGATGGGATTTCCGCCTAGTTCATCCTGGATCGTTTTCATCTGCTGATGTAGGAAATACTCCCGTTGCTGCTGATCGATATCTGTTTTCACTTTCTTTTGGATATCATTTTTGAGTTCCAATAGATTCAGCTGCTGACTAAGAATTTCCAATAATTTGAGAGCCCGTCCCTTAAGATTGTCTATTTCCAACAATTCTTGTTTGTTTTTATAAGGGACATCCGTATTCGATGAAATAAAGTTAATCAAGAAGAGCATGCTCTCAATATGTCGTAAGGCTATATTGGCTTCTTTGGGAATTTCATTGGAATAACGTACAATTTTTGAGGCCATATCTTTTAAAGACTCGGCAATTGCATTGTATTCTGGATCATTTTCCGGTATTGCCTCTTCTTGTTTGAGGGATATTTCCCCGACGTGATAAGGGTCAGAATATAAAATATCCTCCAATAAAAAACGTTTTTTTCCTTGAATGATAGCTGTTGTTGTGCCATTAGGCATTTCTAGGATTTTCACAATAGATGCAACTGTACCCACTTTGTATAAATCATCAAAGTTAGGTTCTTCAATATCAGTGTCCTTTTGTGCAATGCAGCCGATTAAATCACCGCTTTTGTTGGCTTCTTGAATTAGTTGGAGCGATTTCTTGCGTCCGATATTGATAGGGATAATAACACCTGGAAACAATACCGTGTTTCTCAATGGAAGAATGGGTACTGTATCAGGAATTTTTATGTCTTCGTTGAGTAGTTCCTTTTCATCGGCAATGACTGGGATGAAGCCGGCAAGGTCTTCTCCTAATGCTTCCAATAGGTCTACTTTTAAATTTATTTTGCTCATTGGCAATGATCCTTTTATTTTAATGGTTATCAAATGTGTTGCCTTTATTATGACAAAATGTCATAATGGCGTATTCTTTTATGATATCTTATATATAAGGCAAATCTTGTGCCACTATTTTGTTTGTCATTAATATAATACGAAAAACGCCGCCTAATCTAGGCGGCGTTTTTCGTATTATTCGGCAGAAAGATTATTTTTTTCTTTTTTCCAAATGATCTTTGTAACGGTTCATAAACTTGTCCACACGTCCGGCAGTGTCCACCAATTTCACTTTTCCAGTATAGAATGGGTGTGAAGTATTAGAGATTTCCAATTTTACTAATGGATATTCAACACCGTCGATTTCGATAGTTTCTTTTGTTGCTGCAGTAGATTTTGTCAGCGTTGTAGTACCGTTAGACATATCTTTGAATGCCACCAGTCTGTAATTTTCAGGATGTATGCCCTTTTTCATCGTATGTAAAATTTTATAATTATTCATTCCATTATCGGACGGCAAAGATAATTCATTCATAATAAACATCAAAGAAAAACAAGAACTTTTTTTATTCTCTTATAATGAGATGGATTTTACTTATTTTTGTTGGATTGAAAAAACAGAGGTTTATGTTACAAAAGGTTGGTAATTCATTATTTAGTTATTATCGTTTCGAACATTTGGCTGAAAGAACGGAGCTTATTCATTTTATTTCTTCAGGTGATCATACAATCGGTTTTTCAGAGCAACAAACAGCGGCAACAATATGTTATAATCGTAAATTATTGGCTGAAACAGTCGGCTTTGAGGTGAATAATTTAGTGACAGGACATCAGGTTCATGGAACTCATGTAGCTGTCGTAGGTAAAGATGATGCCGGAAAGGGAGCATTGAGTGCTGAGAGTCGTTTCCCTAATACAGATGCTTTGGTAACTGATTGTGAAGGAGTCTGTTTGATGGTGTTGTCGGCTGATTGTGTCCCGGTGTTGTTTTACGATCCCAGCCGGCGGGTGATTGCTGCTGCGCATGCTGGGTGGCGAGGTACAGCTGCAAATATTGTGGGAGAAGTTGTTGCAAAGATGCAACAACATTGGAAATGTGAGCCTAAGAATATTTTGGCTGCGATTGGTCCTTCAATCGGGCCATGTTGCTTTGAGGTGGATGAAGAGGTCGCAGCGGTTTTTAGAACTTCATATCCTGATATGGTGCATGCGGGAATATGCGAGGGGAAATATCAGGTTGATCTTTGGAATGTGAACCGCTATGAATTATTAAAAGCCGGATTGGTTGATTCTAATATAGAAGTGGCCGAAGTGTGTACTGTGTGTAGCAGAGAGTCTTTTTTCTCTTATCGTCGTCAGGGTAAGACTGCCGGACGTTTTGGCGCCGGTATTTGTTTGCGGCATAGTTAATTCACTCGTTTTCGTTGATTATTGGGTGGAAAATAGGGGTAGCAAGGACATCGAAAGGAGAGATATTATATTTTTGTTGATATTTTTACTGATTATATTATGTTGTCGGGAATCTTTATTGTATTGTTGTTTTATTGTTTAGGAGAACTTACCGCTTGGTTGCTCAATGGTTTTATTCCTGGTAGTGTTATCGGTATGGTATTGCTGTTTGTAGCTTTGTGCTTAAAATTAGTCAAACCGGAAACATTGAAGCCTGTAGCAGGCTTTTTATGTAATAATATGGGGCTATTTTTTGTGCCGGCGGGAGTAGGTATCGTTAATGCATTAGATATTTTATCTGCATATTGGGAAGCAGTGCTTGTGGCCTGTGCAGTAAGTACTATTGTTGTTATTGTTGTAGTCGCTTCTTTACAGCAGTGGTTTGAAAAACATCGTAAGGGAGCTGAAGATCGATAAGTTAATTGTTTGTAGATGGAAACATTGTTAAATTCAGAAATATTTATTCTTGCCTTTGTTATAGGAGTTTATTTATTCGCTTTATGGCTTTATGGAAAGACAAAACTGCCTTTTTTGCATCCATTGTTAGTATCAATTCCTTTATTGGCCCTGGGAACTCATCTATTGGGGATTACATATGAATCTTTTGAAAGGGGGAGTCGTATTATCAGTTTTATGCTTGGCCCTACTGTGGTGGTATTGGGATATCTGCTATATGAACAGTTGGAGCATTTGAAAGAAAACGCCCTTTCAATCATAACCTCCATATTTGTTGGTTGTGTCACAGGTATTGTAAGTGTGATATTCATAGCCCGTTATTTTGGAGCCGATCACGCATTGATTGCTTCATTGGAGCCAAAATCTGTGACGACACCGATAGCTATGAGTATAGCAGAGAAGGCTGGTGGTATCCCCTCTATTGCAGCTGTTGTAGTAATTGTTGTCGGGATTTTCGGTGGTATTGTCGGACCTTTTATATTGGAGCGTTTGGGAATAAAGAGTCGTATTGCTCGAGGATTGGCATTAGGTTCTGCTGCACATGGTTTGGGTACTGCCCGGGCTATGGAGTTAGGTTCTATTGAAGGGGCTATTAGTGGTTTGGCGATAGGAGTGATGGGAATTATGACTGCAGTTCTTGTTCCTGTGATAGAAATGATTTTAGAGAAAATACAATAATAAAGACAGAGTTAAATCAACTCTGTCTTTATTATTAGTGAAGTGATTCCAATTTTTCAACAATCATAGAATTTGAAGGGCGTAGAGTCTTGTACTCTAACAATCGTCCGTCTTTCCCGTAAATCAAAAAATGAGGTATACCTTTGACATTTAGCATTTCTGCGAAGGTGTTATCTGTTGCTCGCCATTGGTTACCGTGCATTTTCAGTTGTTTCATTTTTTGAATCCATTCCGGGCGTCGTGAATCCAGAGAGATGCTTACAAATACAACATCTTTGTTTTTTAGTTTCTTTTCCAGTTTTTGCAAATGGGGAACTTCGCCTACGCAAGGACCGCACCAAGAAGCCCATAGGTCAACATATATATATTTCCCTTTGAAATCAGATAATTTGTGATTGTTACCATCTTGATCTTCAAAGCTGATATCGGGCATTTCTGCTCCGACAATGGAGTATCGTTTGGCTCGATATTGTTTTAGAATTTCTTCGCGATTAGGAAGTTCTGTTGTCAGTTTTTCTAAACGTGAGTAATTTTCATCGGAATAACTATAATTGCGTAAGTAATTTTCAATGATTCGATTTGTTACTTCGATACGAAGATCTAAATTTTTGAACTGTTCTTGTAGTAGATGCAATTGTTCTTCAGGTTCTTTGCTTTGTTGATTTAAATAGGTTGATACGTGCATCGGGCAGTCATAGAACATTTTCCAATAGGCAATATCACAAGTTTGTGGAACTGACGGCAACTCTAAATTTGTAGGAACTGTCCAATTGGGGATACGTGAATAGATGAACTTTAAATTGGAAACTGCACTTAAATATTCCATGTTTGCCCACTTTTCAATATATTCCTTTACCTTTTTATCTGGGGATGAGGAAGTGTTGATTTCTTGAGCTTTCTCTATGAAATTGGATAAAAAATGTTCCACTGTATCAGGCGAGGGCGTTGTTGTCCATAAATGCCGATTCTGTTTCTGACAATATTCCCTGAAATGTTGCAGAGCTTGGTTATTGTTGTCTTTTACAGAGAATTCTGATGTTGTATTGACAAAATTTATTGTCATACATACATTGGCTCCGGCTTCCAGATAGACGGGAGAGGAAAATTGCCATTTGTTTTCCTCTTCAACTACTCCCGCAAGTGTAAAGAAAGGAATTTTTTGTGTTGGTATTGTTACTCTGAAATGTCCGTTAGCGTCCGGTGTGATGGTGAAGTTGGTATCACAACCTTGAAAGGATAAAGTGCTAACCTTACCCGTTTGAATATCTCCGGATAACGTGCAGATGGTTTTGTCCTGGCAGGCAAAGCTGCACAGGACAAGTAATGCTATAAGTAGTTTGTTCATGATTCTTATTTTTTGTACATGATACGTACCGGTTTATGGGCTATGTTCAAATAAGGCGAATCTCCTTCATTTTTGCCGGTATCGCTATTCAAGAGGTAGAATGAGCCACTGAGTTCGTTTTTACTGTTTTCATTTACACCGACGTATAATTGTTCTTCATCTTCGCTGATTGAAAGAGCCGTAACTTCAGCACCATTAATTTCATTTAATGTTTTCCATGGTGTTGTTGGGAAGCTATTATTATTGTAGAACCAGCGGTAGATGTTATTGCCGATAGCATAATATAGACATTGGTATTTGGGACTGGAAACATATGGTGTTTTGTCCGTGAAATTTGGATTACCGGCAACTTCAACCTGTTTTTCGTATATTCCGAAACGTTCATTGATAGGTCCCCAAGGATATTGATCTTGCATTCCATCGTTAATTTTCCAATTGAAGTTGATGCTTGTTTTCATAAATGAATCATTTTTGCGCGTGAGAAGGGTGAAAGATTCATTATTCCGGTTGTAGAGAGCAAGTGGTGTGTGATCTGTGAAATCAATACCTTCCTTTATAGTAGAATAATAGAAATAACTATTGACGCAGTCAATAATAGCTGGGGTTTGATTTTCCCAGACAATGGTTACATCTGTATATTGGTCTACACTGCGTACCATGCCTATTTTACTGTTGTATTTAGAAGAAAAACCAGTGTGGGGTAGGATAATTCCTTCGAGAGAACCAAATTGATAGGCTTTCCCATTGGAGGTCAAGACAACAGCTTGCTTTGCTGCACTATTGGCAATAATTAATTTTTCTGGAACAAATTCAGGATCTGCATCAGTTGCAATATTTTCTATGTTTAACATGCTGCTATTGAGCATGTAAATACACGGAGTGTTTTTGAAACAAATAAATAATTGATCTTTTCGTAACCCGAAATCAGTAGGATTTTTAGGGAATTCATGGTCAGGATTACTGGCTTGGAGACAATTATTGGCAAAACCTCTTTTTTTACCTGCCGCCAGTTCAGTATCACTCAGTTCGCGCATAAAAGAAAACATAGGTTCTCCTTCGTTGTTTTCACTTAAGATAGCAATTCCGGTTTGATAAGCCGTATTAACGTTGATAGTGAATTCGTAGAAACTGCTTCCATGTTCGTTGCTTACTTTCAAACGAACAGGAAATGTTCCGATTTGGGAGCCTACGTATTCCAAATTAGGTTCCTCCGAGTATAATTTATAGTTAACTTCCCAAGCGTATTGTAATGGAAGTTGGGCTTCGCTTTCCGATACAACATTTTCAGTCGAGATAGTAAGTGTTTCATTATAGTCAATATTATATGTTTTTTTTAGTTTCAATGTGTCGATGCTGATTTCAGAGATGCGTACTGTATCTAAAGTTGTGTCATCATCAAAACATGCTGCTAGTGAAAAAGTGCAGAGTAGAATGAATAGATATTTTAGTGTTTTCATAATCTTCTTTTTTTGAATGGTTAGTATTGTTATATACCTGGATTTGGGAAATCAGTGATTCCTAATTCCGGATGGTCTTGAAAATATTGATGCATAGGGATCAATATGTATTTGGTTAAGGTGTAATCATAATCATAATCCCAGCCAGAGTATTTTTCTAGATTCTCACCGTATTTTTCTACCATTTTTAAATAAGTCATGGGGGCATTGTCTTTTAATTGGTGGAAAAAGTCCATAAATATAACATATACAGTGGGATTCCAGGGGCCTAGTTGGTAGGTCGGCCAACCATCTGCACCTGTATATGGATTTATCCAAGTTGGTTTACTGACAACATTATTGAAGGTAATCGTACCTATTGCTCCCATTTTTTCGTCAATGGCGGGTGTCGGAGAGAAGTTGCTGTTATCAACAAGACGGACTGTAACCTGCCATTGTATAGTGTCTAAATGTTCGCGGATGAGTGTGATTGGTACAATGCCGTTAACAGAATCTTTGGCGATTTCCAATGTGTCCGGTAGTTTGAAATGGGTATCTTTCATTGCATTGGTTTTTTCATCTACGATTTCGATTTTGAAAGACCGATTCTCATTGGCTGGAGCTCCGATGATTTTAACTGGTAGCTCTACAATACGTTCGGTGACAGACAATGGAGTGATTCCAAACGAATAGTGGGTAGAATCGTTAGTAAAATAAATATTGATTACTGAATCGTCAAATAGAGGGTAATCTGTCTCGCTGCACGAGAAGAAACCTAATGAAGCTCCTGAAAGCAGGATGGCATATAGTATATTTTTCATGGTCATAATTGTTTACTGGTTAGTATCTGTAATTGAATTCTTCTTCCGGAATATTGATGACATAAATGGTATTGCTTGCCGGAATAGTTTGTTCTCCGATATTTACAATGTCAAGATTCAGGCGTTTCATGTTGAAGAAAGTTTGACCTTCTCCGATGAATTCTTTATATCGTTCGTTGGTAATCATGGATAGGGTCAGGTTGTCTGTATGGGTTAAGCCTCTGCTTTCCAAAACAGCATTAAAATAGCTCTTTGCCTGGTCCGCATCTTTGTCAAGCAGACATTCTGCCATGATGTAATACATTTCCGGTAGTCTGATGAGGTTGATACCCGGAATTTGTCCCTCAGGGCGTGCTCCACCTTCAAGTTGCACCTTGTCTGTCAGTTTGACAAAACGATATCCTTCTGTGTTGGGCATAAACCATGCTCCCAACCTATAGTCATTGCCACCTTCTGGCGCAGAGTATATATTTTGTATGTTTCGTCTGGGATCTAAGCTTTGGAATGAAACAGCATCATAAAGGTCTGTTTTTGTATTTGTGTAAAAATCTTTAGAATATAATCCGAAAATAGTTTCTTTTTTAGACAGGGTTCCGATAATATCTCCTGCAATTTCTGTTTTGTTTACTAGTGAAAGGCCGCTTTCTTTGATTACTTTCTTTGCATAATAGCTGGCACTGTCGGTATTGCCGATAGTCATATAGACGCGGGCCAGTGTAGCGCGTGCCGCATGGAGGTTGAAGTGTGTGTTACGGTCACGCAGGTAGGCATCGTTTTCAGTTGCAAGGTCGTATAGTTCTTGGTTGTCTAACAAGCGTTCGGCTTCGCGTAGTTCACTGATGATTCTGTGTAATACGTCTTTTTTGGATATGATATCTGCCGGTTTGACAGAAAAGGCAGTGCTATATACAATACCTTTGGTGTCATCATTGGTTATTTGTTCGGTAAAGAGACGTAATAAATCGAAATGCATGAAAGCTCGCAATCCCAATGCTTCTCCTTTGTAAATATCATGGAGTTCTAATGATTGGGGGGATTGTTTTTCCAAATTAATTAATACATTGTTCACATAGGAGATATTTTGGTACATCCCGCTCCAAATATCAAAGAATAATTTCTTTACATCGGCATTTTTGTAATAGTTGTATGCCAATAAATCTGAGATCCCTTGATTCCCTTGGCAAGAAAAGTATTGGGCCATGATATCCAATGTGTAATAGCTCATGTTTTTTCCATAGAGAGCCGGTGTGCGCATTGTAGCATAAACTCCGTACATGGCATTTTCAAATCCTTTGCGGTCGGTCAAAAGGTCTTTGCCTAATATCTCACCTTGAGGGTGTACATCTAAAAAATTATCGCAGGATGTACTGGAAACCAGCAAACCTAAAATAACAGCTATATTTTTAATATTAATTCTCATGATGATTCAATGATTAGAAAGTGGTACTTAAAGTAAATTCAAATCCGTTACTGTAAATATAAGTGAGTCCTCGCTCAACTTTAACATTAGAAAGTCTGAGTATATCAGTTAAATTAACTCCTAATCGTAAGTTTCTTACCATCAGTTTCTGGCAGAAACGCGGAGAGAATTCGTAACCTAAATTCACGGAACTTAATGTAAATACATTGTCTTTTTCAACAAAACGGTCTGTGTGCTCTGGGGTCGAATGGTTCGCAATGTTACGGTAGGTTGTAATGTTCCCGGGAGATTTCCATCTGTCATCAAATGCACGTTGGTCAACATTAGTCTTACCTGAGTTTCCTTCTACTCTGGTTGCCCGGGTTTCGTTATAAAGATAACCGCCGCATTTGAATGTTCCCATCAGATAAAGGCTGAATCCTTTATAGAAGATGTTGGTGGAAACAGTCCCCTGAAATTTAGGTTCTTTGTCTCCGACAACAACTTTATCATCAGCTGAATAGAGGAATGTACGTGTGCCGTCAAGCTTGATGAATACTTCCTGACCGGTAGCCGGGTCAATACCAGCAGAACGCACAACTTTTAGTGCTGTCGTTGACTCTCCTTCTTCATATTGTGCCAGTGGGGCCGTACTTCGGGAAGAGGGGATGTTATTATTGGTTTCGTTCTGTTTTTTTAAAGCGTTGCTGATTTTTAAAATTCTGTTTTTATTGGTAGAGCCATTCATGCTTAATTGCCACCAGAAGTCATTGTGTTGAATAAGCATTCCGTCGATAGAGAATTCGAATCCTTTATTTTCCATTTCTCCGATATTCTCCATTCCTTCTGTCACACCGGTTGATGGAGCTTTGCTGGCAGAAAGCACAAGGTCTTTTGTCTTTTTCAGATAGTAATCTACAGTAGCGTTCAAACGACGGCCAAACAAACTGATGTCTGCTCCGATATTGTATGAGAATTCACGTTCCCATTTTAAATCTTCATTTCCGATAGTTTGCGGAATGGCTCCAATGCCATTCAAATATTCCAGTTTGTTGTCATATTTGTACATGGTGATCGCTTGGAATGGTGAAAAGTTGGTCTTTCCGGTATAACCAACACTTCCGCGAATTTTCAATAAGTCTAATTTGTTCGACTTTAAGAAATTTTCGTTGTGGAGATTCCAACCGGCTCCGGCAGACCAGAACTGGCCATATCTTTGGTTTGCTCCAAATTTGGAAGATCCGGAAAGACGGTATACAAAGTCTGCATAGTAACGGTTTCTGAACATATAGTTACCATTGGCAAAGAAGCCGACTTCAGTACTCAGGTCTTGTGAACCGCTTGGCTTTTGTGAATCATCTGTCGGATAACCGTTGGCATGTCCGATAAAATTTAAATCGTCATCGTAAAATCCGGCTGCTTTTAATGTTGATGTTTCGTATCTGTTTTTACGGATTTCACCACCGATAATAAGGCTAAGCAGGCTGTTATCTTCTGTCAGTTTATTGAAGGATGCATTGATATTTCCAGACCAGTCGACAGTTTTGTCTGTGGTCCTTTCGAATCGTCCTTTTTTATTCAGATCTTTTTCTGTTTTGAATATTTGGGAATCGGGTGAAATATAGCTTTCTTTATTGCCATCTGTGATAGAGATGTTGAAATTACCGACAATGCGGAATAAATCATTGATATCCCAGCGGACATCCGTAGTGTTTGATAATGATTTGTTGGCTCCTTCTGAATAGTTGCCTAGCAGTGCTTCTACCATTGGGTTGTCATTGTCCCAGGAAAGATTGCGGTTAGGCTCGCCATATTCATTGAAAATACGGTCGTATGGATTTTGGTCTACCCAATTTCTAAAACTTCCATATGGGGTGTCTTTGGTGTCGGTTTCATTGTAGTTGGTGCGATTGGCAAAAGTCAGTTTGTTAGCTAAGTGATATTCTAGTTTGAAGCCAAGACCATAGCGGCGACGGTAGTCTTCTTTCATTACACCCTGTGTATTATTGAATCGTCCGGATAGTTCGTAGCGGATATTGGACGCACCTCCATAAATACGGAGTGAATGGTCGTGAGAAAAGGCTGTACGGGCAGGTTGAGAAAGCCAGTCGGTATTTACTCCGCGTGAAACTTCTTTATATCGTTCATTGTATAGTTGGTCTAGGCGGTATTGTTCTTTACCCATATCTACGCTGCCCCATTGGTCTTGAACCGGAGTGTACAATCCTGCTAGTTTTTCGTATTCAAGTTTTTCTCTGGCATCCAATACATCATAGTCTTTGAGATAAGGAAATTGGACATTCCCGGTAAAGTTGTAACTTACACGGATATTGCCCTCTGTTAATTTTTTGCGTTCAACGACAATGACTCCGTTAGCTGCGCGGCTACCATAAAGAGCTGTTGCTGATGCATCTTTCAGAACGGTGATATTGTCTATCTCATTCATATCAAGGTCGTAAAGCTCTTCCATACTGATTTCTACTCCGTCCAGAATGATTGTTGGTTGGTTTACTTGTCGGTTGGTTGCTGAGAATGAACTCATACCACGGAGTAGCAGTTCCGGAACATGATTCGGATTGGAGCCAAGATCGTTGCGTTCCACAAGGTTTAATCCAGGAGTCAGGGCACTGATTGCTGCAATGATATTGGTATTGGATACAGCCTTTAGTTCGTCGCTTTTGATTGTTTTGACTGCACCGGTATAGCTGTTTTTGGATTTTGTAAAGTAACCAGTTACGACTACTTCATCGATGGCTTTGACCTCTTCTTCCAGGCGTACAACCATCTCTTTGTTTGTCTGGATAGGGAGAGTTACAGCTTTATAGCCGACGAATGTGAAGGTTAGGTCTTTGATACTAGAAGGTAAATTTAAGGTGAAATTACCATCCTGGTCAGTTGCTGTTCCCATAACCGCTTGTCCGTTTGCAAGCGCAGCAATAGTGACTCCCGGCATTGGTTGGCCGCTTTTGGCATCAATGACTGTACCTTTTACTTTTTGCATGTTTTGCTCTTGTGGAATAGCAAGACGTGCTTTGACAATAATTGTGTTGTTCTGAATCTCGAAATCTAAATTTGTGTCTTTCAGACAAGTCTGCATGATTTCCTGAATGTCGGAACTTTGGATGTTGACATCAATAGGGGATACATTTTTCAGTAAATCATTACTGTAGATGATGTTATAACCGCTTTGTTGTTGTACCTGTTTCAGCACTTCAGTAAGTTGTGAATTGCGCACATTTAGTTGTACTTCTGTTTGTTGTGCACGCCCGGGAAGTGCATTTGCATTTAGTGCACATACCAGGCAAAAAATAGCCAGTAGCCTCATGGTTAGTCGTAGTTTTTTCATAATTTTGAATGTTAAATAATAAATTTCATCTGAGTTGTTTAACATCTAAAGCGGGATGCTGCCAACATTCCGCTTTTTCTGCTTTTTGTTGATTAGTTGTTCACTGTAATGTTATTTCCATGTATATTAAATTTTATGTTATATGATTTTTCTATCATTTTAAGGATTGTAGATATGTTGTCGAAGCGATTTACGTAGCCGGTAAAACGATACTCTTTTAATGCCTGATTTTGGTAGATTGTTTGCGTTCCATACCAACGGCCCAGTTGTTTCATTATCTCTTCAAGCGTTTCATTTTCAAATATGAAAACTCCTTTTGTCCAACCGATGAATGTTTGTGCATCGACTTTTTTTGTTGTCATTTGTCCGGTCGTTTTGGAGTATTGGTTCTGTTGGTTGGGAATCAATATGCACTCTTTTCCGCTAGTAGGAGTATGAGTCTTTACAGAACCTTCCGCTAGCGTGGTATAGATATTTGAGTCTGTAGGATATGCTTTGACATTGAATCTGGTCCCTAATACTTCTATTTCCATGGGGGAGGTTTTTACAATGAAGGGGTGTGCTTTATCTGGAGCAACTTCAAAATAGGCTTCTCCTTCCAGATAAACCTCTCTTGTGTTTCCTGTAAAGGTAGAGGGGAAACGTAAACGTGTGTCAGAGTTTAGCCATACTTTGGTTCCGTCTGCCAGGACAAGTTTGTATTCGCCGCCTACGGGAATAAAAATTGTTTGATAGTCTGTCTGTTTGGTGTGTTTGGTGCCGGACTGTTCAATCGTCAAGGTATTGTTTTGATTGTTAAGGATTATTGTCGTATCAATGGGATGTGAAAGTTCTTGCTGTTGGGTTAAATCTACTTGTTGACCATTGGCCAGTAATAACACGGCCTTCGAACTTCCTGGTTGGGGTATCTTCACAGCTGTAAGTGGTAGGCTAGATGTTGTCGGTTCTTGATGAGTTAGTAATAAAATGGTCAGTATGACAGGCAATGTTAAGATAGCGGCATATTTCATCCAGCGTTGAATGGAATAATGTTTTTTGAATGGTATTCTGGTTTCTATTTTTTCCCAGTTGGCATCCTTGTTGATAATCGATTGCTTGGGAGCATGGTTTTTATTTTGTATGTATTTATTGTACAAAGAGTCATAGAAAGCTTGATTGGTCGGATTTTCCAGCCAAGCGTTGAGCTCTTTTTGTTCCTCGAGCGTCAAGCCTTTTTGAAAGCTGCTGACGATGAGGCGTGATATGCGAAAGTGTTGATGTAAGTTCTCCATTTTTCTTTGCTTTATATATCTATTACGACCCAACGGTAGGGTAGGGTGAAAGGCAGATGAAAAAAAACGATTTTTTTTTATAAAGTTTCCGGATGTTATGGAGGAGTGGCTTATTTCCATGTTAATTCTATGCCAACTCCAAATGAAATCCATGATGAATGCTATATAAATGCTATATGAATCCTATATGAATGCTATGTTTATAACTTATTTAAAGGATTTATACAGGCTTGTTATAATATTTATTTTGGAAGTGATATAGAGGGGACATGGTTGTTTTGTAGGAGTGCCTGATAGAGGGAAAGTTGAAAAGGAAAGATTGGGCGGAATCTGTTGCAGTCATTTGCATAAGAGCCATATAAGGGTGCTGCTAAGTAAGGAAATGTGTTGTTTCAGACGGCGGTATGCAATTTTCTTTTGTGTCTTGACCGTATTGATGGAGACGCCCATTTGGGTGGCGATTTCTTCATTGGACATTCCTTGCATAGCTAAAATGAAGATTTGCCTGCATTGAGCTGGAAGCTCTTGTTCTGTCATGTGTAGAATTTGTGCAACTTCCTCTTCTATGACAAAATGTATGAATGTTTCTGAAGTTTCTATTTCTTGGAGCGCATGGATATTGTATGAATCTTTAATTTTTTCGTGTTTCAGAAAGTCGATGGCTGCATTATGGGCACAGATATATAAAAACGATTTGATATGTGCAGCAGATTGCATTTCTTCCCGATGGTTCCACAGAGAGATGAATGCTTCTTGGGCAATATCCTCTGCTGCCGGTAGGTCGTTGATAAACCGGTTGGTAAATAGGCATATATTTTCAAATAGGCAGTCAAAGATGATTTTGAATGCTTTTTTGTCACCTTCTTGAAATTGTCTTATGTTCAGAGAAAACTTTTGGTTCATGTATTTTATTTAATGCACAGACTTGCTTGTTGTAGAGGCAGGTCTGTGCATGGATATATCAAAGTTTGCTGATAATCTCTCGGAATAATGCGGTCATCCGAGGCTGGGCGGTATTGCCGATATCTTGGACTTCGGCATGGTTTGTCTTGATAAGTTCCGGGGATGCGGTGCTGTTCGTGATAACCGACATGCCAAAACATTCCATATTCATGTGGCGTGCTACAATGATTTCCGGTACGGTGGACATTCCAACGGCATCTCCTCCGATTACACGGATCCAATTGTATTCTGCCGGTGTTTCAAACGAAGGTCCCTGAAGTCCGGCGTACACTCCGTGTTGAAGTTTAATATCCAATTGTTGGGCACATTCATCTGCAATTTTGATGATACGGGGGCTGTAGGCATCTGTCATGCCTGGAAATCTCGGTCCCAGTTCGTCAAGGTTGCGTCCGCGTAGTGGATGTTCCGGGAATAAGTTGATATGGTCTGTAATTACCATCAAATCTCCGACCAAATAGTTCGTGTTGACACCTCCTGCGGCATTGGAAACGAACAGATGTTTCACTCCGACTTCATGTAATACACGCACAGGGAATGTGACCTCTGTCATTGGATACCCTTCGTAAAAGTGGAAACGTCCCTGCATGGCAATTACATTTTTACCGCCGAATTTACCAATCAGAAGGTTACCTTTGTGTCCTTGTACCGTAGAAACCGGAAAGTTGGGTATGGTGGAATAAGGAATGGTATGTTTTACCTCAATGGATTTTCCTAACTCTCCTAGTCCTGTGCCAAGAATAATACCGATGGTATATGCTTCATTGTCTAGAAAGTGCGAAATGTATTCCGCACTATTTTTGATTTTTTCGTACATATTCAAATATTTCGTTTATAAACAAATCTTTATCTTTAAGAAATTCCGGAACGACAGGGATATAATAGATGTGTTGTTTTAATTCTTCAGGGAGAGCGCAATCGCATAGGCGTGCTGCATCCTTCTCTGTCGTAAAGATGTATTTTTCTTCGTTATCTATTGCCTGGAATCTATTGGTTATATGCTGGATGTCTTTTGATGTAAAATGATGGTGGTCCGGATACTCCAAGGTGGAGATATTGGAGGTGAAGCGTTGCAGATATTCAACGTATGGAGCCGGTTGTGCTATGCCGGTCAGGCATAGTATGCTACTGCTCTTGCTTGGACTGATTGTCGGTTGTTCTTTAAAAATGGGAGTAATCTCTCCGTAACCGATAGAGGTGAAGAATAACTGTTGATAAGGTTTTATTTTCAGCCTTTTGTAACAGATACGGAGATCAATCGGATTCATTTGTTGCGGGCACTTGGTGACAATAAGGTAGTCTGCCCGTTTTAATGCATTAACACCTTCCCGTAATCGTCCGGCGGGTAACAGACTGTCTTCAGTGACCGGGCGGTTGAAATCTATCAGTACAATATTTTTGTCTGCCTGTACATAACGGTGTTGGAAGGCATCGTCCAAAATAATCACTTGGGGCGGATTGGGTAATGCCAATAGTTTTTCAATGCCACGCACGCGTTTGCTGTCGCAGGCAACCATGATATCTGGGAATTTCTTATGGATTTGTAGCGGTTCGTCTCCAATGTCTGAAGCTGTTGATTCTGGTGTCGCCATGATGAAGCCGGACGTATTGCGTTTATAACCTCTGCTTAGGCAGGCGACTCTGAATCTATGACGTAGCGTTTCGATAATGAGTTCTGTGTGTGGAGTCTTTCCGGTTCCTCCGACCGTGATATTGCCGACGCACAGAATGGGTATAGCAAATCGTTGTGATTTTAGTATAGATGTTTGGAACAAGAAATTTCTTATCCCTACACCAATTCCGTACAGAAAGCTGAACGGCAGCAGCAGAATGTTTTTTGTTGCCATGCGCTAGTGTTTGAATCAGTTAATAGTTAAGTTAAATGGAAGACGAGCAAGAATCCCTTGTTGGGAGGTGATTTCTTTTATCTCTTGCCAAGTAGAATAGAGTGGTCCCATTTCTTCTTGTAACATTTGGGCTTTAATCCCTCCTCTTAATTGATATAGTAGTTCTTCCATCGGATTTTTGAGAGTCGGATATTCAACTAGCATATATTGGTCAATTCCTGCTTTGTTGGCTGCAATACTGATAGCGTCTTCTAAGCCACCCAATATGTCAACAAGCCCGATTTGTTGTGCATCTTCTCCTGTCCAGACACGTCCTTGGGCTATGGCATCAAGTTGGTCACGTGTCATGTTGCGTCCGGCCATGACACGACTGAGGAATGTTTCATAACCTTGATTGACGTAGTTCTGCAGAACGTTTTTTTCGTAAGTGCTTAACGGGCGGGAACTGATTGGTATTGGTAAGGGATAGGTACCTCCGAAATCACTATGTTTGTTGGTTTTTACAACATCGGAATGGATGCCTAACTTGTCTTGAATTAGTTTTTCGCCCGAGAAGAACATCCCGAAAATTCCGATAGAACCTGTTAAGGTTGTAGGCTCGGCAACAATTGTGTCTGCTGCACATGAAATATAGTAGCCGCCAGATGCTGCAACATCGCCCATGGAGACGATGACAGGTTTTTCTTGTTGGGCCAAATGGACTTCTCTCCATATGATATCGGAAGTAAGAGCACTGCCTCCCGGCGAGTTGACGCGTAGGACAATGGCTTTTATGTTGTTGTCTAAACGTGCTTTGCGGATGCTTTTGGCAAGGTCCGGACCAATGGATTTGGGTGTTTGTGCCAATCCGATTTCTCCTTGTGCATAGACGATTGCTATTTTGTTGGAGTGATAGGGTTGGTTTTCAAATGCCGATATGGCATTTTGATAGTCTGTTAGTTGAACTTGTTGTAATCTTTGGTCTGGCTCTATTCCGCATGCTTTTTTGAGAAAGGTTAGCATTTGATCTTCATAAACCGCATTGTCAAAATATCCCCACGCTGTAAGTTGTTGGGTTGTATAAAAATCCAGTCGGTCGGTTAAGGCATTGATAGAGTCTGCCGGAATGTTTCGGCTGGAAGAAATAGCCTTGACAATATTGTTCCAGGATGTACTTAGGTATTTTTTTATTTGTTCGCGGTTGGCTTCACTCATTTCCGTTGCAATAAACGGTTCTACTGCTGATTTGAATTTTCCGACTTTGACAATCTCCGGTTGAATGCCTAATTTTTCTAAAGTCTCTTTATAGAATGTGACGTTGCTACTCATTCCGGAGAGCGTAAGAGGTGTCTCCGGATTGACGAAGATGCTGTCAGCAACGGTTGCCAGGTAGTAACCTAACTGTGAATAGCCTAAGTTGGAATAGCTATAAATGAATTTGCCGCTTTCTTTGAATTTCTGTAGGGCATTGCGGATTTCCTGGGTTGTAGCCAAGGCTCCGAAAGTGCTCTGTATGTCGTTAATGTTGAGGTAGATTCCTTTGATATTCTCATCGAGTGCAGCATATTCTATGGAGGCTAGAATTTTGTTTAATCCTAGATTCGGTAGAGTGCTCATGGATAGAAAGTCGATGTTGTCAAATGGGTTGTCAGAGGCTCGGTCATTGATAGGTGATTCTAGCCGGATAGTCAACACGCTGTTTTTTTCTACAGAGACTGTTTGATTGGAAAATGTCAAGATGGCTCCAACTAAAATGAAAAATAGGATGAAAATAAAAATATTGACAACAAGAAATCCTGTAATAGTCGCTAATGTGTATTTTAGGAAACTTTTCATGGCAATGATAAAATTTTTTCCAAAAATAGCCATATAATTTCTTTATAACAAATATCTGCAGAGAGTTATTTGTGTATTGAAAGGTTTTTGTCTAATTTTGACGTTATGAACTAATACCGACGATATGAGTAAATTTATAATAACGGGAGGACGCCGCTTGAAAGGTGAACTTCGTCCGCAGGGAGCAAAGAATGAAGCATTACAAGTAATATGTGCTTGTTTGTTGACAAAAGAAAAAGTGACGCTTTCAAATGTTCCGGAAATTTTGGATGTGATGAAGCTGATAGAGTTGTTGAAAGGCATGGGAGTGAAGGTAGAGCATCCGGAGCATGGCACATTTATATTTCAAGCTTCTGACATAAATTTTGACTATTTCGAGAGTGAAGATTTTTATAATAAGGCAGTCAGCCTAAGGGGTTCTATTATGATTTTAGGGCCTCTGTTGGCAGTGTATGGTTTTGGTGTTATTCCTAAACCGGGAGGAGATAAAATCGGACGTCGTCGTTTGGATACTCATTTCCTGGGGTTTGAAAAATTGGGTGCTACATTTGATTATAATAGTACTGACGGCTATTTTAGAGCATCGGCAGAACGGTTGAAAGGATGTTATATGCTGTTGGATGAGGCATCCGTGACCGGTACGGCTAATATCATTATGGCAGCCGTATTGGTAGAAGGAGTCACTACTATTTATAATGCAGCTTGCGAGCCTTATATTCAGCAGTTGTGTACGATGCTGAATGCGATGGGGGCCAGAATATCGGGTATAGCTTCCAATTTGTTGACCATCGAGGGAGTGAAGGAATTAGGCGGGTGTTCTCATCGTTGTTTGCCGGATATGATAGAGGTGGGCAGTTATATTGGTTTGGCTGCCATGACACGTTCTGAGATAACAATTAAGGATGTAAATATCCGTCAGCTGGGAATTATTCCGGATGCTTTCCGTCGTTTGGGTATCAGGATAGAGGAACGGGGGGATGATTTGTATATTCCACGTCAGGAACACTATATGATAGAGGATTTTATTGATGGTTCTATATTGACGGTAGCAGATGCTCCATGGCCTGGCTTGACACCGGACTTATTGAGTGTGTTCTTGGTGGTGGCAACACAGGCTAAAGGCAGTGTGTTGATTCATCAGAAAATGTTTGAAAGTCGTCTGTTTTTTGTTGATAAGCTGATAGATATGGGCGCAAAGATTATATTGTGCGATCCTCATCGTGCTACGGTGATAGGACAAAACCACGAGGCTCAGTTGCGTGCTACAAAAATGACTTCTCCCGATATTCGTGCGGGTATAGCTTTGTTGATAGCTGCACTTTCAGCACAAGGAGTAAGTACGATTCATAACATAGACCAAATAGATCGTGGATACGAACATATCGATGAAAAATTGAATGCTATTGGAGCAGATATTGTGCGAGTAGAGTGATTTTTCTGGGATTATATCCTTTTGACAATAGAATGGTCCGGGCAAATAGAGAGTAGTTCCAGAACGCTTTTCTGTTTGCCTGGATGTATGAAATCAGGCATCACTTCAGCCAGAGGTGCAAGTACAAAATGCCGTTCGCATATGCGGGGATGTGGCACAGTCAATTCCGGGGTATTGATGATTTGTGAATCACAAAATAGGATGTCTATGTCAATCGGACGCGAAGTGTAACGGGGACCATTGGGATTACGTACCCGACCTAATTTTTTTTCCACTTCAAGACAGCGATGGAGAAAGTCCGATGGATTTAGCGGTGTTTCAAAAATGATTACTTGGTTTAAAAAATTTTCATCGGATTCAAAGCCCCAAGGTTCTGTTTCATAGAACGAGGACTGTTGAATGATTTCACCGGAAGCCGACAATAAATGTGCGGCTTCTTTGAGTAATTGATACTTATCTCCGGAGTTGCTGCCCAAAATGGTTGCTATCATTGATTTTGTTGCTTTTTGAAGTGTGGGCGGTTATTGTTGTTTGCTTTTTTCTGAAAGTTTTTATTGTTTGCCGGCTTGTTTGAACTGGGTTTGCTTTTCTTTTGTAGTAAATCTTTGGGATTGGAAAGAGTCATGCCTTCCGGTAGAATAAGTGTACTTCCGTAAAGAGTATTGATGTCCTTGTATATTTGTTCATCTTCAACAGAGTCTTTATTCCAGGTGAGGAATGATTTCTTCATGTGGTTGGCAGTAAGCACGATGAGAGCTCTTTTGAGTTCGGGATCTTGCTGTTCGCGTATGGCTTCAATCAATTTTTCAGTCAGTTTGCCATAATGTTTGAATTTAATATTGTGATTATTATAAGGCAATCTGTCTGGCTTCTCCTGTAAAATATTGACAGAAGGTAGAGGATAAGGTGAATCAATGTCTAGCTTGAAATTGGACATGATAGCCAAATGATCCCATAACTTATGACGGAAATCCGGTACATCACGTAAGTGTGGGTATAGATTTCCCATGACATCAATGACAGTCTTGGCAGCACTGGTTCTCTCTGCACGATCTTCTATTGTGAGGAGAAAATCTACCATTTTTTGTATGTTACGACCATATTCAGGAAGTACTAGCTTCTTCTTTTGGGTATTATATTCAAATTCCATGAAAGGGTATATGTTTTTAACCAGGCACAACTTTTAGGCTAGAAAGCTATCGCCTTTGGTGTGAATTGTTCGGCAAAGATATGTATTTTAAATTATAAATAGTTGTGTCTAATCTTGTTGTGTAAATAGTTTTGCAAATTTTAACAATAATATGCGAGTTCCTCCTTCAGCAAAAGCTACTTTTGCTTTTTTCTGTACCCCCAAACCTTCTAGGCTAATAACTCGTCCGGCTCCGAATGTCGGGTGGAAAATAACCATGTCTGGCACCACAAGGTTGGAATCAATAGGGCGTAATTTGGCTCGATCAATAGGAGGAATATCAACGTTATTGCTTGAGTTGGCAAAAGAGGTAATGGGTTTACGGCTAGGTACAATCGGGCGGTTTTTCAGTTTGAATCCGGATGGTTCGTTACGTAGAGGTATGTGTCCGTCTAGGAATTCACTATCTATTTCGTCAATAAATCTTGAGGGACGCGAAGATGTAATTTGTCCGTTTTTATAGCGCGTCGTTGCATACGACAGACAAATACGTTTTTCTGCACGGGTGATAGCTACATAAAAAAGACGGCGTTCTTCCTCTAATGAAGCCGGTGTGCTAACACTTTGTTGTGCAGGGAAAAGCTCTTCCTCCATACCAGTGATAAATACGTTGGAAAACTCAAGTCCTTTGGATGCATGTATGGTCATGAGAGTTACTTTGTTGATATCGCTCTCTTTTTCTCCGTCTTGATCCGTCAAAAGGGCTACACCTTCCAAGAAGGCCGGAAGTTTGTCATCACGTCCTTCCTTGTAGGCTGTTTCGGAAAATTCCTTGATACCATTCAAAAGCTCCTGTATATTTTCTTTGCGGGATATACCTTCGGGGGTATCATCATTGGAAAGATCCTCTATGATGCCGGAGGAACGTGCAATGATGGTGGCTGCATCATAGGCATTTTCATTGGTAATGTATTCGCGGAATTGTTCTATGAGAGAACCAAATTTTCTCAGTTTTGCTAGAGTGCCTGCATTGAAGACTGGTGCCACCTTATCCAGATTGCATAGCACAGTCCAAAGACTTACTCGGTATTGGTTGGCAATTTCTTGTAATTTGTCAATAGTCGAATCTCCGATGCCTCGGCGAGGATAGTTGATGATGCGCTTGAAGGCCTCTTCGTCATTCTGATTGACCGTCAGTCGGAAATATGCAAGTAAATCTTTTACTTCTTTACGCTGATAGAATGATTGACCTCCATAAATTTTATAAGGAATATTACGTTTGCGTAGCGCTTCTTCCATAATTCGGGATTGCGCATTTGTACGGTAGAGGATAGCAAAGTCACTGAATGCCTGTTGTTGGTAATGAGCCAGACGGAATATTTCATTGGCAACTTGAAATCCTTCTTCTTTATCCGATAAAGCGCGCATTACTTTTATTTTTTCGCCTTCATCATTTTCTGAGAATGTGTGCTTCGGGATTTGTTCTTTGTTTTTACTGATGACGCTGTTGGCGGCGTCTACAATTGTTGTGGTAGAACGATAGTTCTGTTCCAGTTTGTATAATTTATAATCAGGATAGTCATTTTTGAAATTAAGGATATTCTCAATGCGGGCTCCACGAAACGAATATATGCTTTGAGCATCATCTCCTACAACACAGATATTGCGGTGTATTTCTGATAATTTTTTAATTATCAGGTATTGAGAATAGTTGGTATCCTGGTACTCGTCAACCAGGATATATTGAAATTTTTGTTGGTATTTTGCCAATATATCCGGATGATCCCTGAACAGAATATTTGTTTCCAGCAGCAAATCGTCAAAGTCCATTGTGTCGCTTTGCTTACATCGTTGTTGGTAGCGTTTGTATATCTCTCCTAATAAAGGTCGTTTGGCTGCAGAGTCTTCCGATAAAATTCGGGCTGATTGAGCATAGCTGTGTGCTACAATCAGGTTGTTCTTTGCCATAGAAATACGCCCTAATATTGTGTTGGGTTTGTATATTTTATCATCAAGCTTCATGTCTTTGACAATTCCTTTTATTAGATTTTTTGAATCTTGGGTATCGTAGATTGTAAAGCTTGAAGTATATCCCAGGTGTTCAGCCTCAAATCGTAGAATTCTGGAGAAAATAGAGTGAAAGGTCCCCATCCATAAATTGACAGCAATATCGTTACCGACCAAATCTGCAATACGTTTCCGCATTTCATTGGCAGCTTTGTTTGTAAAGGTTAATGCTAATATTTTATGTGCCGGTACTCCTTGACTGAGCAGTTGGGCTATGCGATATGTCAGTACGCGTGTTTTGCCGGAGCCTGCTCCGGCAATGACTAATGAAGGACCTGTCGTATTGATAACGGCAGCTTGTTGACTACTATTCAGTTCGTTAATGAAATTCACGATTATTCTCACCAATTGATTTATACAATGGACATTGATTTATACAATGGACAAAAATAGAAATTTATCTCTAAGCAGACAATAACATATCTGTGCTTTTACAAAAAAAGAGACCAGCTATATGCTGATCTCTTTGTCGGGATGACAGGATTTGAACCTGCGACAACACGCCCCCCAGACGTGTACTCTACCGGGCTGAGCTACATCCCGAGAATGCAGATGCAAAAGTAGTGCTTTATTTTTAGTCTGCAAATAAAATGTCGATTTTTATTTTGCAAAATAGGGCATGATTTTTTTGTGAACTTATATTTTTCCATTATCTTTGCACCCGCAATGGAGAGATGGCAGAGTGGTCGAATGCGGCGGTCTTGAAAACCGTTGTAGTGCAAGCTACCGGGGGTTCGAATCCCTCTCTCTCCGCAATAAACGCTGAAAATCAGCAAATTATAAAACAAACACCC
>CAMDJC010000041.1:0-33121 GCA_945900015.1 uncultured Odoribacter sp.
GTCGTGGTACTGTAGCTACCGGTCGTATCGAAACTGGTGTTATCCATGTAGGTGACGAAATGGAAATTATCGGTTTGGGTGCTGATGGTAAGAAGACTGTATGTACCGGTGTTGAAATGTTCCGTAAATTGTTGGATGAAGGTGAAGCTGGTGATAACGTTGGTTTGTTGTTGCGTGGTATCGACAAAAACGAAATCAAACGTGGTATGGTATTGGCAAAACCGGGTTCAGTTAAACCGCACAAGAAATTCAAAGCTGAGGTTTATATCCTGAAAAAAGAAGAAGGTGGTCGTCATACTCCGTTCCATAACAAGTACAGACCTCAGTTCTACTTGCGTACAATGGACGTAACTGGTGAAATTACTCTTCCGGAAGGAACTGAAATGGTAATGCCGGGTGATAACGTAACTATTACTGTTGAGTTGTTGACTCCGGTAGCATGTTCTTTGGGTCTTCGTTTCGCAATCCGCGAAGGTGGACGTACAGTAGGTGCTGGTCAGATTACTGAAATTCTTGAGTAATATGATATCTGAGATGGTTAGTGAATCTTAATGGTTCACTACCATTTCTTTGATTTACGGGTGTAGCTCAGTTGGTAGAGCACTGGTCTCCAAAACCAGGTGTCGGGAGTTCGAGTCTCTCCTCCCGTGCAAAAAATTTTGAATATTGAATTTTAAATTGTACCTTTGTGCGCAATTTAAAGAAACAATCTGCAAGAGAATGAAAGTAAAAGCTTATTTCGCAGACGTTTATAACGAATTAGTTAATAAAGTCTCCTGGCCATCATGGTCTGAACTCCAGAGTAGTGCTACAATCGTAATGATTGCTTCCGTCATTATTGCGTTGGGCATTTTTGTCATGGATTTTTCGTTCAGACACATTATGAGTTTTATATATAGTATGTTGTAATAAATTCGCAGAACTACATGGCTGAAATTAAGAAAAGATGGTATGTGCTTCGAGTGATCGGTGGTAAAGAGAAGAAAGTAAAGGAGTACATCGAAAGTGAGGTAGCCAGCCTGGGGCTGCAGGATTATGTTTCGCAGGTTTTAATACCTACCGAGAAAGTATATCAGGTGCGTAATGGAAAGAAAATTACCAAAGAACGTAACTTCTTTCCGGGTTATGTTATGATTGAGGCTGCTCTTGTTGGAGAGATTCCTCATATGCTTCGTGATATCACGAACGTAATAGGCTTCCTGGGGGAAACCAAGGGGGGCGACCCGGTGCCGATGAGAATATCTGAGGTGAACCGTATTCTCGGAACAGTTGATGAACAGGCGGAACAACCAGAGGAGATAAACATACCTTATGTTGTTGGAGAGTCCGTAAAAGTTACAGACGGACCATTCAACGGTTTTTCCGGCGTGATAGAGGAGGTTAATAACGACAAGAAACGAGTGAAAGTAATTGTCAAGGTTTTTGGTCGTCAGACACCACTCGAATTAAGTTTCATGCAGGTTGAAAAAGATAATTAATTTTTGATTTAAAAAGAATCATGGCAAAAGAAGTTGAAGCTCTTATCAAGCTACAGATTAAAGCTGGTGCCGCTAATCCTTCGCCTCCAGTGGGTCCTGCATTAGGTTCGAAGGGAGTCAATATTATGGACTTCTGTAAGCAATTCAATGCAAGAACTCAGGATCAGGCAGGTAAGATTATCCCGGTAATTATTCAGGTTTACGGTGATAAATCGTTTGATTTTATAACCAAACAACCGCCTGTTGCCATTCAGCTTTTGGAAGCAGCAAAGATTAAATCAGGCTCTGCTCAACCCAACCGCAAAAAAGTAGCTTCTTTGTCTTGGGACAAAGTAAGAGAAATCGCAGAAGGTAAAATGAGCGACTTGAATGCTTTCGAAATTGAGAAGGCGATGAGTATGGTAGCTGGAACTGCCAGAAGTATGGGTATCACTGTTGATGGTGAAAAACCTTTTTAATGAATTTGTAATACTTCAAACGTAATGAGTAAACTGACAAAAAATAAGAAGTTAGCTTTAGAGAAGATTGAAAATGGTAGAGCTTATACCATTGAAGAAGCTGCTCAGCTGGTGAAAGAAATCACTTTTACCAAGTTTGATGCGTCAGTTGACATAGACGTTCGTCTGGGTGTTGACCCGCGTAAAGCTAATCAGATGGTGCGCGGCGTTGTAACATTGCCCCATGGAACCGGTAAAGAAATTAGAGTGTTAGTTCTTTGTACTCCTGATAAGGTGGAAGAGGCTAAGGCTGCCGGAGCCGACTATGTTGGATTGGACGAGTATATTGAGAAGTTAAAATCAGGATGGACTGATATTGACATTATCATCACTATGCCTGCCATCATGGGTAAAATTGGTGCTTTAGGACGAATCCTAGGTCCGCGTGGATTGATGCCAAACCCGAAGAGCGGTACTGTTACCATGGAAATTGGTAAAGCTGTTCAGGAGGTTAAGCAGGGAAAAATTGACTTTAAAGTTGACAAATTTGGTATCGTACACACTTCTATCGGTAAAGTAAATTTTGACGCTGAGAAGATTATGGATAACGCTCGTGAGTTCATGGCTACTATCCAAAAACTGAAACCTTCTTCAGCTAAAGGTACTTATGTGAAGAGTGTATTCCTGTCAAGTACAATGAGTCCCGGTATTAAATTAGACCTTAAGTCATTACTTGATTAATTATTAACCTTTAAAGGACCTTTGTAGAATGAAAAGGGAAGAAAAACAAGTAATCATAGACAATTTAACCGAGCAGATTAAAGCATACAAGCATCTTTATATCAGTGATATTTCTGGATTGGATGCTGCTGCAACACAAGAACTGCGCAAAGCTTGTTTCAAAGCCGGCATTAAGCTGGTACAGGTGAAAAACACCTTGTTGAAAGTAGCTTTGGATGGCTTAGAAGCAGACTATTCTGAAGTTTATTGCTCTTTAGCCGGTTCTAGTGCAATCATGCTTTCTGAGACAGGTAACGCTCCTGCGAAACTGATCAAAGAGTTCCGTAAGAGTCATGACAAACCTGTTTTAAAGGCTGCTTTCGTGGAAGAATGTGCCTATGTAGGTGAAAGCCAGTTGGAGACTCTCGTTAGCATTAAATCTAAAGAAGAATTGCTGGGAGATATCGTACTGTTGCTGCAGTCACCGATGCAGAAGCTTATCTCTGCCCTGGAGTCAGGGAAGAATACTATCGGAGGAGTGCTTAAAACTTTGGAAGATAGAGCATAATTTATATCATTATTATTATTTGAATAAAAACATTTTAAATACTTATCAAAATGGCAGATTTGAACAAACTTGCAGAAGAATTAGTTAACCTGACTGTAAAGGACGTAAAAGAGTTAGCTGACATCTTAAAAGAACAATATGGTATTGAACCTGCAGCAGCTGCTGCTGTTGTAGCTGCTCCGGCAGCTGGCGGCGAAGGTGCTGGTGCTGCAGAACAGACTGAGTTTGATGTTATCCTGAAATCAGGTGGCGCTTCTAAGTTGGCTGTTGTTAAATTGGTGAAAGAGTTGACTGGTCTGGGTCTGAAAGAGGCTAAAGAATTAGTTGACAAAGCACCGGCTCCTTTGAAAGAAAAAGTTTCTAAAGAAGAAGCTGCACAATTGAAAGCTCAACTGGAAGAAGCAGGAGCTGAAGTTGAACTTAAATAAGTTATAAGCCCTATTGGGTTAGAGGTTTAGAGTCATCTTTTTGACTCTAAACCATTTTGTTGTTATTATTGTTTAGGTTCCAAAAAAATTATAGATGTCTTCAAATACTTCAAATAAAAGAATAAGCTTTGCCTCCACGAAGAATCAGTTGCAATACCCTGATTTTCTTGAAGTGCAATTAAAGTCTTTCAAGGACTTTTTTCAATTGGGCACGACTCCTGAAAACAGGAAGAACGAAGGCTTGTATACCGTTTTCAAGGAAAACTTCCCAATCACCGACACCCGAAACAACTTTGTTTTGGAATTTTTGGACTATTTTATCGATCCTCCTCGTTATACTATCAATGAATGTTTGGAGCAGGGATTGACTTATGGTGCGCCTTTGAAGGCTAAACTTAAGTTGTATTGTACCGATCCTGAACATGAGGATTTTGATACTGTGATTGAAGACGTGTATCTGGGGAATGTCCCTTACATGACACCGAAAGGCACATTCGTGATTAATGGAGCCGAGCGTGTGATTGTTTCTCAGTTGCACAGATCGCCAGGTGTTTTCTTTGGTCAAAGCGTTCATGCGAACGGTACAAAACTTTATTCTGCCAGAATTATACCGTTCAAGGGTTCTTGGATTGAATTTGCTACAGACATTAACAATGTCATGTATGCTTACATTGACCGCAAAAAGAAATTGCCTGTTACTACGCTTTTGCGTGCTATCGGTTTTGAAACAGATAAGGATATTTTACAGATTTTCGATTTGGCTGACGAGATTAATGTCTCTAAATCGGGGTTGAAAAAAGTCGTTGGCCGCAGATTGGCTGCGCGTGTTTTGAAGACATGGATAGAGGATTTCGTGGACGAAGATACCGGTGAGGTGGTTTCTATTGAGCGTAACGAAATTATTGTTGATCGTGAAACAGTGCTCGAAAATGAGCATATCGATGCCATTGTCGAATCGGGAACTAAGACGATTTTATTACATAAGGAAAAGCAAAATCTGGCAGATTATGCCATTATTTATAATACACTGCAAAAAGACCCGTGTAACTCGGAAAAAGAAGCAGTGATGCACATCTACAGGCAATTGCGTAGTTCAGAGCCACCTGACGAAGCTACTGCCCGTGATGTTATTGATAAGTTGTTCTTCTCGGATAAGCGCTATGATTTAGGCGATGTTGGTCGTTATAAACTGAATAAGAAGTTAGGTTTGACTACAGACCCTTCTATCCGCGTTTTGACGAAAGAAGACATGATTGAGATTATCAAATATCTGATTAAGCTGTTGAATGCCCGTACAGATGTTGATGATATCGACCATTTAAGTAACCGCCGTGTAAGAACTGTCGGTGAACAATTATATAATCAGTTCGGTGTCGGTTTGGCCCGTATGGCCCGTACGATTCGTGAACGTATGAATGTGCGTGACAATGAGGTGTTTACTCCGGTTGATTTGATTAATTCCAAGATTTTGTCTTCGGTGATTAATTCTTTCTTCGGTACGAATGCTTTGTCTCAGTTTATGGATCAGACGAACCCATTGGCTGAAATTACTCACAAACGTCGTATGTCTGCGTTAGGACCCGGCGGTTTGTCTAGAGATCGTGCCGGTTTCGAGGTGCGTGACGTGCATTATACTCACTACGGACGTTTGTGCCCTATTGAAACTCCTGAAGGTCCGAATATCGGTTTGATTTCATCTCTTTGTGTGTATGCAAAAATCAACGATCTTGGATTTATCGAAACTCCTTACCGTAAGGTGAATAATGGAGTGGTAGATTTGTCGCCGGAAGGTGTTAAATATTTGTCTGCAGAAGAAGAAGAAGGTCTGGTTATTGCTCAGGCTAACGCCCAAATTGATGATGAAGGTCATTTTGTCAATAAGCGTGCTAAGGCCCGTATGGATGGTGACTTTCCTGTTGAGGAGGTAGAGAATCTTGACTTGATGGACGTAGCTCCGAATCAGATTGCCTCTATTGCAGCTTCGTTGATTCCTTTCTTGGAACATGATGACGCTAACCGTGCCTTGATGGGTTCTAACATGATGCGCCAGGCTGTTCCTATTATAAAACCTCAGGCTCCGATTGTCGGTACAGGTTTGGAAGCAAACTTGATTAAAGATTCTCGTACTCAGATCGTAGCAGAGGGCGCGGGTGTTGTTGACTTTGTTGATGGTCGTCGTATTGTTATTAAATATGACCAGACAGAAGAAGAGCGTTTCGTAAGTTTTGACGGAGATACAAAGGAATATATTTTACCGAAGTATAAACGTACAAACCAAAGTACTACAATGACTTTACGTCCTATAGTGCGTAAAGGTGAAAGAGTAGAGGAAGGTCAGATATTGACTGAGGGTTACTCTTCAGAAGGTGGTGAGTTGGCTTTAGGTCGTAACTTAAAGGTGGCATACATGCCTTGGAAGGGTTACAACTATGAGGATGCTATTGTAATTTCTGAAAATATAGTAAGAAATGACGTCTTCACTTCTGTTCACGTTGATGAATATTCATTGGAAGTTCGTGAAACCAAACGTGGTTTGGAGGAATTGACTGCTGATATTCCTAACGTAAGTGAAGATGCTACCAAGGATTTGGATGAAAACGGTATTATCCGTATTGGTGCCCGCATCAAGCCGGGTGATATTATGATTGGTAAGATTACTCCTAAAGGTGAATCTGATCCAAGTCCGGAAGAAAAATTGTTGCGTGCAATCTTTGGTGATAAGGCTGGTGATGTTAAGGATGCTTCTTTGAAGGCTTCTCCGTCTTTGAGTGGCGTGATTATTGATAAAAAATTATTCCAGCGTATGCTTGGTGATCGTAAGACAAAAGCTGCCGGTAAGGCTATTTTGGCTGAGATTGATGAGCAATTTGAACGTAAAGTAGGTGACTTGACTGATTTGTTGATTGATAAGTTGTTTGAATTGACGAACGGTAAGACTTCGCAAGGAGTGAAGAATTATCTGAATGAGGATATAATTCCGAAGGGAGTCAAGTTTACTCTGAAGACTTTACAAAGTCTGAATTATCTGGAGATTAATCCTAACAAGTGGACTACAGATAAACAGAAAAATGATATGATTCGTGACTTGCTTCATAACTTTGTAATTAAATACAAAGAGATTGAAGGTCAAATGAAGCGTAAAAAATATAATGCTACTGTCGGTGATGAGTTACCATCTGGTATTATCAAAATGGCTAAAGTTTATGTTGCTAAGAAACGTAAATTGCAAATTGGTGATAAGATGGCAGGACGTCACGGTAACAAGGGTATTGTATCACGTGTCGTGAGAGTTGAAGATATGCCATTCTTGGCCGATGGTACACCTGTTGACATTTGTTTGAATCCGTTGGGTGTGCCCTCTCGTATGAACTTGGGACAGATTTTTGAAGCTGTGTTAGGTTGGGCCGGTAAAGAGTTGGGAATGAAGTTTGCTACTCCGATTTTCGACGGTGCAAGTTTGGATGATATCAATGAGTATACAGACAAGGCCGGTGTGCCGCGTTATGGTACAACATATTTGTATGATGGTGGTACCGGAGAACGTTTCGACCAGCCTGCAACTGTTGGTGTGACCTACTTCTTGAAGTTGGGACACATGGTTGATGATAAGATGCATGCTCGTTCAATCGGACCGTACTCATTGATTACGCAGCAGCCGTTGGGTGGTAAAGCTCAGTTTGGTGGTCAGCGTTTCGGAGAGATGGAGGTTTGGGCATTGGAAGCATTCGGTGCTGCACATATTCTTCAGGAAATCTTGACTGTTAAGTCGGATGATGTGATGGGACGTACTAAAACTTACGAGCATATCGTGAAAGGTGAGCCTATGCCAACACCGGGATTACCGGAGTCATTCAACGTTTTGTTGCATGAGTTGCGTGGTCTGGGATTGAGTGTCAACCTGATATAATGGAAAATTAACAAAGACTATGGCTTTTAGAAAAGATAATAATACCAATAAGCCCAAGAGCTTTACAAAAATTGCGATTGGTTTGGCATCACCTGAAGAAATTCTGGAACATTCCAGTGGTCAGGTACTGAAACCCGAGACAATCAATTACCGCACCTATAAGCCGGAGCGCGATGGTTTGTTTTGCGAACGTATTTTCGGTCCGGTGAAAGACTATGAGTGTCATTGTGGTAAATATAAGAGAATCCGTTATAAAGGAATTGTTTGTGACCGATGCGGTGTGGAAGTTACTGAAAAGAAAGTACGCCGTGAGCGCATGGGACACATTCAGTTGGTGGTTCCCGTGGCACATATTTGGTATTTTAAATCTCTTCCCAACAAGATTGGTTATCTGTTGGGATTACCTTCCAAAAAATTGGATGCCGTTATTTATTACGAGCGTTATATTGTGGTGCAGCCCGGTATAATGGCAGAAAAGGGTATTGCAGAGATGGATTTGCTGACAGAAGAGGAGTATTTGGATATTGTAGATGCTTTGCCAGCAGAAAACCAGCATTTGGATGACGAAGATCCGAATAAATTTATAGCTAAGATGGGTGCTGAAGCTATTCAGATGTTGTTGGAACGTCTGAATTTGGATGACTTGTCTTATGAATTGCGTCATAAAGCTAATACTGAAACATCTCAACAACGTAAAAATGAGGCTTTGAAGCGTTTGCAGGTTGTTGAAGCTTTCCGTGAAAGTAAGGAAACGAATAAACCGGAATGGATGATTGTAAAGGTGTTGGCTGTCATTCCTCCTGAGTTGCGTCCTTTGGTGCCATTGGATGGTGGTCGTTTTGCAACTTCGGATTTGAATGATTTGTACCGTCGTGTTATTATTCGTAATAACCGATTGAAACGCTTGATTGAAATCAAGGCTCCGGATGTTATTTTGAGAAATGAAAAACGTATGTTGCAGGAGGCTGTTGACTCTTTGTTTGACAACTCTCGCAAATCAAATGCCGTTAAAATTGAAAATAACCGTCCGTTGAAGTCTTTGTCTGACAGTTTGAAGGGTAAACAAGGACGTTTCCGTCAAAACTTGTTGGGTAAGCGTGTTGACTATTCTGCCCGTTCCGTTATTGTTGTCGGACCGGATTTGAAAATGCATGAATGTGGTCTGCCTAAGGATATGGCTGCAGAATTGTATATGCCTTTCATTATCCGTAAGTTGATTGAACGAGGAATAGTAAAGACAGTAAAGAGCGCTAAGAAAATCGTAGACCGTCGTGATCCGGTTGTTTGGGATATTCTTGAAAACGTATTGAAAGGTCATCCGGTTTTATTGAACCGTGCTCCGACTCTTCACCGTTTGGGTATCCAGGCGTTCCAGCCGAAGTTGATTGAGGGTAAAGCAATCCGTTTGCACCCGCTTGCTTGTACTGGATTTAATGCCGACTTTGACGGTGACCAGATGGCTGTTCACTTGCCGTTGGGTAATGAGGCTATTTTGGAAGCTCAGATTTTGATGCTTTGTGCTCACAATATCTTGAACCCTGCTAATGGTGCGCCTATTACTGTACCTTCACAGGATATGGTGCTTGGCTTGTATTATATTACTAAGCCTCGTAAAGGTGCAAAAGGAGAGGGCTTGAAGTTCTATTCTCCTCAGGAGGTGATTATCGCTTTGAATGAAAAGGCTGTCGATTTGCATGCTTTGGTTCAAGTGAAGATTCAGGATGTAGATAATGAGGGTAAAGAGTATACCCACATGATCGAAACGACTGTAGGGCGTATTATTTTGAATCAATATACTCCTAAGACTTTCCCGTATATTAATACATTGATTACGAAAAAGTCTTTGCGTGATATTATCAGTGACGTATTTAAACGTTGTGGTGTTGATGTAACAGCTAAATTCTTGGATGATATCAAGGATTTAGGTTATCGTATGGCATTCGAAGGCGGTTTGTCATTTAACTTGGCTGACGTTATTGTTCCGGCAGAAAAGAGTGATTTGTTGCAGGAAGGATATAATCAGGTTGAAGAGGTAATGGCCAACTATAATATGGGTCTTATTACGAATAACGAACGTTACAATCAGATTATTGATATTTGGACTCATGTGAATGCTAAGTTGACAAATACGTTGATGAAGCAGTTGGCAGAAGATGATCAGGGTTTCAACTCTATTTACATGATGCTTGACTCTGGAGCCCGTGGTTCGCGTGAGCAGATCCGTCAGTTGGGCGGTATGCGTGGTTTGATGGCGAAGCCGCAGAAATCCGGAGCTACAGGAGGTCAGATTATCGAGAACCCGATTTTGGCAAACTTTAAAGAGGGATTGTCCGTGTTGGAGTACTTTATTTCAACCCACGGTGCTCGTAAAGGTTTGGCCGATACTGCGTTGAAAACGGCTGATGCCGGTTATTTGACTCGTCGTCTTGTGGACGTAGCTAATGATATTACAATTACAGAGGAAGATTGCGGAACATTGCGTGGCGTTACTATTGCAGCCATTAAGAATAATGAGGAAGTAGTTGCTTCTCTGTATGAAAGAATTTTGGGACGTGTATCTGTTCATGATATATATCATCCGCACACCAATGAGTTGTTGGTTAAGGCTGGTGAAGAGATAACAGAAGAGATTGCAGAACAAATTGATAAATCTCCGATTGAACGTGTAGAAGTTCGCTCTGTATTGACATGTGAGGCTAAGAAAGGCGTTTGTGCGAAATGTTACGGACGTAACTTGGCAACTGGCAAGATTGTTCAAATGGGAGAAGCTGTTGGTACTATTGCAGCTCAGTCTATCGGTGAGCCGGGTACACAGTTGACTCTGCGTACATTCCACGTGGGTGGTACTGCTGGTAATATTTCTACAGAGAACTCATTGAAGTCTAAGTATGATGGTTACGTAGAATTTGAAGAGTTGCGATCAGTTGAATATACGCAGGACAATGGACAGAAGTGTGATGTGGTTGTAGGTCGTTTGACAGAGTTGAGAATCGTTGATAAGAATACTAATATTATCTTGATTACCCATACGATCCCTTATGGTGCCAAGCTGTTTGTGAAAGATGGACAAGAAGTTAGCAAGAATGATTTGCTTTGTGAGTGGGACCCGTTCAATGCCTTGATTATAACAGAATACGGCGGTCGTATTGGTTCTGAAAACTTAATCGAAGGTGAAACCTATAAAGAGGAGTCTGATGAAACAACCGGTTTCCGTGAAAAGGTAATTACAGAGTTCCGCGATAAGACAAAAGCTCCTGCTTTGACTATTTTGGATGCAAATGGAGATGTTGTTAAGAGTTACAACTTACCTGTGGGTGCCCATATTGTAGTAAAAGAAGGTGATCAGGTAATTGCCGGTAGCACGATTGTTAAGATTCCGAGAGCAGTAGGTAAGGCTGGTGACATCACGGGAGGTCTGCCTCGTGTAACTGAGTTATTCGAAGCTCGTAACCCGTCTAATCCGGCTGTCGTTTCTGAAATTGATGGTGAAGTTACTTATGGTAAGATTAAACGCGGTAATCGTGAAATTATCGTGACTTCTAAGGCCGGCGAAGTGAAGAAGTATTTAGTATCTTTGTCTAAGCAGATTTTGGTACAGGAAAATGACTATGTTCGTGCCGGTACTCCGCTGTCTGATGGTGCTATTACTCCGACTGACATTTTGAATATTCAAGGACCTATTGCTGTTCAAGAATATATTGTCAACGAAGTACAGGACGTTTACCGTATGCAGGGTGTGAAGATTAATGACAAGCACTTTGAAATTATTGTTCATCAGATGATGCGTAAGGTATTGATTCAGGATTCGGGTGATACTCGCTTCTTGGAAAATCAAGTGGTGGACAAGACTGAGTTCATGGAAGAAAACGATGAAATGTTCGGTAAGAAAGTCGTATTGGACCCGGGTGATTCAGACAGAGTGAAAGCCGGTCAGATCATTTCAGCTCGTACTCTTCGAGATATCAATTCACAATTGAAACGTCGTGATTTGAAGACAGTAGAGGCTCGCGATGCTGTTCCTGCAACTTCGGCTCAGGTTCTTCAAGGTATTACCCGTGCTGCATTGCAGACATCTAGTTTCATTTCTGCAGCATCTTTCCAGGAAACAACGAAGGTGTTGAATGAAGCTGCGATTTATGGCAAGGTAGACCCATTGGAAGGTTTGAAAGAGAATGTTATCTGTGGACACTTGATTCCTGTTGGAACCGGTATGAAGGAGTTGAGAGGTTTGGTTGTTGGTTCGAAGGAGGATATGGAGAAAATGCAGAAGAACAATTAACTTGATCAAATCATAAAATAAATAATTAAGCGAGATTCATATGGATCTCGCTTAATTTTGTTTTATGGGTGTCGTTTGAGTAATAAAAAAGACGTTAAGCAAAGATTAACGTCTTTATAAATAATGGATAGGTATCTCTATCATTTTTTGCCTGTTGGCTCATTTAAAATTTTATCGAAGAACTGATCATAGATATCGATATATTCTTCCGGAGTCGTATATTCAGTTGTCGGTTTGCCGCTTTTATTTGCATAAGCTTTTAATTCCGGGTCAACATCCTGACTGTTGAATATAATGCCGTCAGAATAGTCAAATGCCAGTTTGTTAACATTAGTATGTGTCGGTTCTTTTACAATACTGACGTCTTTAGCTTTTATATTTTCGCTAAGTAATTTTTTAGAGAAGTCTTTATGTAAATTACCTTTGAATTGGTCGTTGTATGTAGAGTATACAACTTTTGAATGTGCAAACATAGGATCCTCACTGTATTCTTTTTTCAAATAAAGAGGAACTAATGATGTAATCCATCCCTGACAATAAATTAAATCAGGTGCCCATCTTAATTTCTTTACTGTTTCAAATACTCCCCTTGCAAAAAAGATTGCACGTTCATCATTGTCATCAAAAAAGTTTCCATTTTCATCGGCAACAATATGTTTTCGCTGAAAATAGTCTTCATTATCTATAAAATATACCTGCATCCTTGCTGCTTGTATAGAAGCAACTTTAATAATCAGAGGATGGTCGGTATCGTTGATAATAAGATTCATACCAGACAAACGAATAACTTCGTGAAGTTGATTCCGTCTTTCATTAATGCATCCGTATCTTGGCATGAATGTTCTGATTTCCTTGCCTTTATCTTGAATACCCTGAGGTAGATAGCGACCTATATGTGCCATTTCCGTTTCAGGTAGATAAGGCATAATCTCTTGAGATATAAAAAGAATTTTTTTCTTAGCCATAACTACATTTCCCAATAACAATACAAAGGTAGTCATTTTTGTCTAAAATTCAAAAGAGTGCTGAAAATTAAAATATTCCATTAGAATATTCATTATTTTCGCTTATGATTTTTTTGTATATTGGGGGATAGAGAATTTGTAAAATCATAGAAGTATTATCGCTATGGCAAAGCATAATGAATTGGGGCGGCAAGGCGAGGATATGGCTGTCCGTTATTTGATGGAGAGAGGGTATACTATTCTAGAGCGTAATTGGCGTTTTAAGCATTTAGAAGTAGATATAATTTGTAGTATAGAAGATTTGTTGGTAATAGTAGAAGTGAAAACACGTCTTGCTGAAGATGAAATTCCAAGTGAGTTGCTGACTTGGCGAAAACGTAGAAATCTGCTAAGAGCTGCAGATGCTTACGTCAAAATGCAAAAATCAGATATGGAACTTCGTTTTGATTTGATTATTGTTTCCGGCGAGAATAACACAATAACGCATATACCCGAGGCAATGAATATTCTTGATTAGACAAAGTTATGTTGGAATACATTTTGCTATAAACTATTGTCTGTATTCTTTTTATGTAATACAAATAATTATCTATTTTTGCATCCGTATTATAAAGCGTAGTAGATGGACAATTCACTGTTAGAGAAATTAGAAACTTTTTATATCCGATTCAATGAAATCGGACAGCTGATAACTGACCCTGAAGTGATTCAGGATATGAAACGCTATGTGCGGCTGACTAAGGAATACAAAGATTTAGAAGAAATTGTTGCGGCTGCTGATAAGTATAAATTAGCCTTGCGTACTTTGGAAGAGTCTCGTGAAATTCTTGAAATGGAAGATGATAAAGAGTTGCGCGAAATGGCAGAAATGGAGGTTGCTGAATTATCGGACAAGTTACCTCAGATGGAGCAAGATATAAAAATGTTGCTTATCCCGGCAGATCCCGAGGATAGTAAGAATGCAATATTGGAAATCCGAGGAGGAACAGGTGGAGATGAAGCATGCTTGTTTGCTGGGGATTTGTTTCGTATGTACGCTAAATTTTGTGAGAAAAAAGGTTGGCGGTTGGATATTTCCAGCTTTAATGAAGGGACTGCAGGTGGATACAAAGAAATTGTTGCCAGCGTTTCGGGGAATGGTGTATATGGTATATTGAAATATGAATCCGGGGTGCATCGTGTTCAGCGAGTGCCTGAAACGGAAACACAAGGACGTGTTCATACATCAGCAGCTACCGTTGCTGTATTGCCTGAGGCAGAGGAGTTTGATGTGCAAATTAATGAGGGCGAAATAAAATGGGATACTTTTAGGTCAGGAGGTGCTGGAGGACAGAATGTAAACAAAGTGGAATCGGGAGTTCGTTTGCGGTATATGTGGAAAAATCCGAATACAGGAGTTTCTGAGGAAATCTTGATTGAATGTACGGAAACGCGAGACCAACCGAAAAATAAAGAGCGTGCATTGGCTCGTTTGCGTTCATTTATATATGATAAAGAACATCAGAAATATCTAGATGATATTTCTGCCAAGCGTAAAACAATGGTTAGTACAGGTGACCGTTCTGCAAAAATCCGTACCTATAATTATCCGCAAGGTCGTGTTACAGATCATCGCATTGGGTTAACGCTTTATAATCTTCAAGCTGTATTGGATGGAGACTTGGATGAAGTGATTGAAAAGTTGCAGATAGAAGAGAATACCGAACGCTTAAAAGCTAGTGGTTTATAATGTAATAATAAGTAATATTTGAAGTTATGATAGATTACAATCAATTATTTGAGCAAATAAAAAAGAAAAAATCTTTTTTGTGTGTTGGTTTGGATTCTGATATTGCAAAAATACCTCAACACTTATTGACTGCAGAGGATCCTGTTTTTGAGTTTAATAAAGCTATTATAGATGCAACAGTGGAAGTTGCCATTGCTTACAAACCGAATATTGCTTTTTATGAGAGTCGTGGTTTGGCAGGGTGGAAATCTTTGGAGAATACTGTGAAATATATAAAGACTAATTATCCGGACATTTTTACTATAGCGGATGCTAAGCGTGGCGATATTGGTAATACTTCTCAGATGTATGCTAAAGCTTTTTTGGAAACTTTGGATTTTGATTCCATTACTGTTGCTCCTTATATGGGCGAAGATTCTGTAACTCCTTTTTTGCAATATCCGGGTAAATGGGTCATTTTATTGGCTTTAACATCAAACAAAGGAGCTTTTGATTTTCAATTCTTTGAGAATTCGGGCGAAAAACTTTATGAGAAGGTTTTGAAAAAATCACAAGAATGGGGAGATAAGCAAAATATGATGTATGTTGTTGGTGCAACCAAGGCTGAAATGTTAGAAGGTATTCGGAAAATTGTACCGGATCATTTCTTGCTTGTACCCGGAGTTGGTGCTCAAGGTGGAAGTTTGGAGGAAGTTGCAAAATATGGAATGAATTCTCATTGCGGCTTGATTGTTAATTCTTCTCGTGGAATTATTTTTGCGGATAAGACAGAGCATTTTGCAGAGCGTGCAGCAGAGGAAGCACGTAAATTGCAGCAAGATATGATGAGACTATTGGCAGAATATGACGTTTGTTGATATAATTTTTATTTAATATGTAAAAGAGAGATTAGCTAAAAGCCAATCTCTCTTTTGTTTTGGAAGAATTTGTTTATTTGAAAAATAGTAACTCTCGGTACTTAGGCAAAGGCCATATTTCATCATCTACGATTAATTCTAATTTATCAATATGATAGCGGATACGGTCCAGATAGGGAAGCACTGTTTGTGCATATGCTGTTGCACGCTCTACAATATGAGGTATGGTGTTGTTGGCTACCTTACGGGATTTTGTCATGTCATTAACTAACGTCCTGATCTCTTTGATTCGGTCTGAGATTTCTGTAATAGCTTTTAATTGTATTTCGCAATTATCCATATACTGCTGAGGAAAAATATCTTTTAATCCTTTGACATTCATGATTAAAGTGTTTTGGTAGTTGATAGCTGTTGGAATAATGTGATTAAGCGCCAAATCTCCCAAAACACGGGATTCTATTTGTAATTTTTTTAAGTATATCTCATTTTTAATTTCGTATCGGGCCTCAAGTTCTCGTTCTGTAAATATACCATTTTTGACAAATAATTGTCGAGCTTTAGGCGATAGATAAGCTCGTAGCGCACTTATGCAATCACTTTCAACAGATAGTCCTCGGCGTGCAGCTTCAGTTTGCCATTCTTGACTGTACCCATTTCCTTCAAAGCGGATTTTTTTGCAGGCGATGATGTATTGACGGAGAGTTTGGAAAATTGCTTCGTCTTTTTTTACTCCTTTTTCAATTAAAATATCCGTTTCTTGTTTGAAAGCAATTAATTGTTCTGCAACAGCAGTATTAAGAACAATCATTGCTCCTCCGCAATTGGCTGAGGAGCCTACCGCACGAAATTCAAATCGGTTGCCTGTAAAGGCGAATGGTGATGTTCTGTTGCGGTCTGTATTATCACGCATGATTTCAGGAATTTTCCCGACATTTAATTTTAACTCCGTTTTTTCATCTGGACTCATTTTTCGACTACTTACTTTTTGTTCGATTTCGTCGAGGATTGCATCTAATTGCTGACCAAGAAATACAGACATAATTACGGGAGGGGCTTCGTCACCACCTAAGCGTCGCTCATTTCCCAAGGATACAATACAAGCTTTAAAAAGAGCTTCTTGTTCTAAAACAGCTTTTACCGTTGCTACAAGAAAAACCAAAAATTGGGTGTTTGATTTTGGATTTTTACCTGGTGATAATAAATTGACTCCGGTGTTGGTCAAGAGAGACCAGTTGTTATGTTTGCCAGAACCATTTATGCCTTTGAATGGTTTTTCATGTAGTAATACTCTGAATTTATGATGTTTTGCGATACGCTTCATGGTAGACATAAGCAGTTGGTTGTGATCTACTGCGAGATTTGCTTCTTCAAAAATGGGTGCTAGTTCATATTGATTTGGAGCGACTTCATTATGTCTTGTTTTTACTGGTATGCCAAGGCGGTGACATTCGTACTCCAGTTCATCCATAAAGGCATTGACCCGTTCTGGAATAGCACCAAAGTAATGATCTTCTAGCTGTTGGTCTTTAGCAGAAGAGTGTCCCATTAATGTACGTCCACAAAGTTTTAGGTCAGGACGGGCATTAAATAAAGCTTCATCTACCAGAAAATATTCTTGTTCCCAACCTAGTGTTGCCGTAACTTTTTGTATGTCTTTATCAAAATATTGGCAAATATCTACTGCAGCTTTATCAATGAGAGCAAGTGCTTTAAGCATAGGAGTTTTATAGTCTAGTGCTTCTCCGGTGTAGGCGACGAAAACAGTTGGGATACAAAGGGTATTGTTGTTAATAAAGGCTGGGGATCCGGGATCCCAAGCGGTGTAGCCACGAGCTTCAAATGTATTGCGTATCCCTCCATTGGGAAAACTAGATGCATCCGGTTCTTGTTGTACAAGCATTCGTCCGTCAAATACTTCAATGACAGACCCATTGCTTTGAATATCAATAAAACTATCATGTTTTTCTGCTGTTGAACCATTTAGAGGATGGAACCAATGGGTGTAATGTGTTGCCCCTTTAGAGATGGCCCATGCTTTCATTGCAGCTGCAATTTGGTCAGCCAGGCTGCGGTCGATGGATTCTCCATTTTGCATTTTTTTCTCTAATTGTTTAAAGGCTTCAGTTGATAAGTATTGACGCATTTTTTCGATGGTTAGTACATCGCAACCGAAAATTTCTGATACCCGACCAGGTATGGTAGATCGAATTGGAATACGATCGGTTAATTCTTTAAGAGCAGAAAATCTGATTTTTGCCATAAATATTAGTATTGTTTATGTGAGTAATTTATAAGGCAAATGTATGAAAATATATCTGATTTTTTTGTTGTTGGTATATATTTTTGAGGGGGTATAGTGTGAAATATGGTGTGTTTTTAGAAATATACCTCATATTTTTATGGGTGATGATATTTATTTTTGTGTATTGGGTGTCAGATGGGGAAAATATGTGTTTAGTGGAAATTAATTATACCTTTGCATGCATAAAATCTTTTTTTTTATGAAGAAAATAGCAGCTATTCATGATCTTTCCGGATATGGTCGAGCTTCTTTGACTGTCGCTATTCCTATATTGTCATATATGGGTTATCAGGTTTGTCCATTGCCTACAGCTATATTATCTGCTCATAGCGAGTATCAGAATTTTCGTAGTTTTGACTTGACTGAGCAGATGCAGCCAATTATTGACCACTGGAAAGAGTTGCATTTGCATTTTGATGCCTTGTATTCGGGCTATTTGGCTTCTGAGCGGCAATTGGATATTGTTGAACAATTTTTTTGCGACTTTAAAAAGGATGATAACTTTGTTTTGGTGGATCCAGTATTGGGAGACCATGGACAACTGTATCCTAATATGGAGCAGAAAATGATTGAAGGAATGCGTCGTTTATGTGGTAGAGCTAAAGTAATAACTCCTAATCTGACGGAAGCTGCTCTGTTGTTAGGACATAAGCTGCGGACTGAAGTTCAAGAGCGAGAGGCTATCGAGTGGTGTGTGGAGTTGGGAGAGTTGGGGCCCGATTACAGTATTATAACTTCTGCTCCTGTTGGCGGGCAGAATCAGATAGCTACACTTGCTTATAATCGTTTGGATGGTCGTTTATGGCGTGTGTGTAGTAAGTATTTACCTGCATCTTATCCTGGTACTGGAGATGCTTTTGCCAGCGTTATTACAGGCTGTTTGTTGCATGATGACAGTTTACCTGAAGCGATTGAACGTGCGGTACATTTTATTAATATGGGTATTCATGCGACCTTTGGATGCGACCATAATCCGCTTGACGGAATGAATCAGGAAAAAGTGTTGCACTATTTAGTTGAGTCATTACCTTATTTTACGTATGAATTATTAGGTACATTTAAATGAGCAAAAGTGTAGTTATAACAGATTTGGATGGTACGATTTTGCCTCGTGGAGGTCGGATTAGTGGTGCTGTATTAGATGCATTTCAACGTATCGGCAAGAGTGGAAATGTCCGGATTATCGCAACAGGGAGGAATCTTTATTCTGCAAGGCAAGTATTGGCTGATGACTTTCCTATTGATTATCTTGTTTTTGCATCTGGTGCTGGTGTGATGCGTTGGAGGGATAAGAAGATACTGTCTGCATATCATTTATCTGAAAAAGATGCGCATGAAATTGCTCGTTATTTGTGGGATTTTAGCATAAATTTTACAGTTCAACGAGAAATTCCTAATAATCATTACTATTATTATACAGAGCATTATCCGCAGCATTCTGACTATCTTCGTCGTTTGGAAACATATAAGATGTTTGGTATTCCGATATCTTCACCGGAAGAGATACATGGAGAGATTACGCAGTTTGTTATGATTTTGGATGCAGTGCAATTGCGTCTGATAGAAGATATCCGTATGCAGCTGGCCGGCTATTCTATTGTGCGTACAACATCTCCTCTAGATAACCGCGCCATCTGGTTGGAGATCTTTGCTAAGGGTGTAAATAAAGGAACTGCTTGTCGTAATTTATTGGAATGGTTGGGGATTGATTGTGCAAATTGTGTCGGTTTAGGTAACGATTATAATGATGTGGATTTTTTGGATATTTGTGGGCATGCCGCTGTTGTGTCGAATGCTCCTGTACAGTTAAAAGCGTTGTATAAAACCGTAGCATCCGACAGAGAAGATGGTTTTGTAGAGTTTGTAATTAAAAATTTGATGATTTGATCTTTTATTCTGGGTCTGTGGCTAAAATGGCTTTGTAACCATACGTTTTGGCAATATTCATAACGCGCACAACTTGTTCAATCGGTACCGATTTTTCTGCTTCAATGGAAACACATGGATCTTCGCTGTTTTTTAATATATCAACGATTTTGCTTTCTAGCTGAGAGAAGGGTGTTACCTTGTGATTCAAGTAGAAAGTCTGTTTTTTATCTATTGAGACAACCGCAGTTGGTTGGTTGGAAGTTTGATTTGTGCTTTTAGGTAATAGCAGTTTGAGAGCATTGGGGTTGATGAGAGTTGATGTTACCATGAAAAAAATCAACAATAGGAAAACAATGTCGGTCATTGACGACATATTGAAATTTGGATTAGCCTTTCTTGCTCGTTTTATCATGGTCTGATGGTTTTATTGTTTTTGATCATTTCTGATATCGTATGTGATTTCCATATAATCAGAAAGAGTGCTTTCCATATTATTTACAATCCGGTCAATAATCATAGTGAGGGTATTGTAAGCAAAGTAAGCAATAATTCCGACAATCAATCCGGCAACAGTGGTAATCATGGCTGTGTAAATACCGCGAGATAACAGGGTGATGTTAATATTGCTGCCAGCTAGAGCCATATCATAGAAGGCTTGTACCATTCCTACTACAGTTCCTAAAAATCCAATCATTGGAGCCATTCCGGAACATGTAGCCAAGGTACTTAATCCCTTTTCCATATTAGATACCTCAAGGTTGGCTGCGTTTTCAATGACAGAACGTAGTTCATTTGCTGGCAGTTGTTTGTGTATAATTCCTTTTATGAGGATTCGTGACATGGGCGTGTTTTCTTCTTTACAAAGATTTATAGCTGCCCGAGAATTGCCGGTAAGCATATGCTCTTTTATTTTTGCAATAAATTCTTCATTCTTTTTGATATAATGTCGGAGCAGTAAATAGCGTTCAAAGAAAATATAGACGGCAATAATAGATAATGCGAAAATGGGAATCATCAGCCATCCGCCCTTCACAATCATGCCCCAAATGCTTAGACCTGGTTCGTTTGTTGCTGTTTCTGCCAATAGTATTAATGTATTCATGATTTTTTCTTTTAATGAGGATGCGAAGATACGATGAAAATTAGTAAAAGCGAAACTTCATCAGATATCTTTAATAAATTCATATCAGAGAGAATGAAGGTAATGTGGTTGGTTTAGTGTTTGATTTGTTTGAGATATTGGTCTGTATTTTTAATATTAAGTGTGAAATTTAAAAATCTTTGAGCATATGGGTCGGGCTCTCCTTGACGATGAATGGCATGAAATACTCGTTCGATGCTAAGTCCTTGGGTTTCAATGATGCGTAATTGTTTATCTTTAAGCTCTTGGTATATGCTATGTATGGAAAGAAATGCCAGGCAGTCAGAATATTGAATATACTGTTTAATGCCTTCAGTTGTTCCTAAAATCAGTTGGGCATTTAGGGTGTTAATGGGAATATTGGATGCTGCTAATTGTTTTTTTATAACGTGGTAAGTTCCTGATCCTTTTTCCCGGAAAACAAAATTGTAATTGCTCAATTCTTCTTTGTTTATTGTTTCCGGAATATTACTATTGGCCGCACATACTAATACTATTTCATCTTTTAAGAAAGGTATGTAATGAATGTCTGGTTGTGAAGGTGTTCCTTCAATGAAGGCTAGATGAAGTTCGTCATTTAGTATTGCTTGTTCGATTTGTTGTGTATTGCCGCTTATGAGATCTATGGAAATCCCTGTATGTTGATTGTTAAAGCGTGCTAATATTGAAGGGAGGATGTATTGGGATAACGTTGTGCTGGCTCCTAAACGAAGAATCCCTTGAAAATTTCCTCGTATTTGGTCTAGTTTGAATTGTATTTTGCGTTCTTGTTTCAGTATTGCTTCTGTTTCTTCATAGAGATATCTCCCGGCTTCTGTGATTTGCATTCTGCCTTTAATGCGATGAAAAAGAGTAATTCCCAATTCTTTTTCTAATTCTTTTATACTTTTTGAAATGGCCGGTTGAGAGAGAAGTAGCTCTTCTGCGACACGGGTGGTGTTTGGGTTGCGGGCCAAATGGCAAAATACAAGGTATTTGTGATCAAGCATAGCATGTAAGGACTAGTAGTTGCAAATTAAAACAATATTTTTTGCATAAACAAGATAAATGTTTTCTATATTTGCGGCAGAAATTGGTAATCAGAGGAAGTTTCTTTCCCCTGATGCAAGGGAATCCGGTGTAAAACCGGAGCTGTACCTGCAGCTGTAATCCTCATTTCAAAATATCTGTAACTACAGAGCCACTGTTGTTTGAAAGACAACGGGAAGGTATACAGATAGAGGAAAGCCAGAAGACCTGCCAGTTATCACAATTGTGAGTACGTAGCTTCCAGGAATAGAGGCATAGTCACTTATATTTTATGAAATAGGTGTATATCTTTTTGAAGCTACGTGCAGTTTGATTTTTGTGTTAAATAAACGAAAATTTAACAGATAGATGAAATGCAAGTATTGGCTGTGTGCATTATTTGTGCTTATAGAACAGGCACTTGTTGCGCAGAGTGTGTTGAAAAACAAGAATGAAAAAGAGCTTTCTTTATTGCTGAATGAAGTGGTTGTGACTGGTACTGGCACAGTGCATTATCTTAAGAATGTGCCTGTACAGACAGAGATTATTCAAGGTAAGGCATTGGAGAGTTACCAAGGACGTAGCATTGAGGATATGTTGCAGGGATTGATGCCATCCATAACATTTAATATGAATGATATGGGCAGTCATATTCAAATGAATGGTTTGGGGAATGACTATGTTTTGATTTTGGTAAATGGTAAGCGGATGAATGGTAATATCGGTGGTCAAAATGATTTGAATATGATTAATACCGATAATATTGAGCGAATCGAAGTTATTAAAGGAGCTGCATCTTCGTTGTATGGGTCTGACGCAATTGCAGGAGTTATCAATATTATTACTAAAAAATACAGAGAAAAAATCAATGTGTCCAATACGACGCGTGTGGGTGCCCATGGCGATATCTCTCAGGGGAATATATTAGCTATTAATGGGAAATACTTTAGCTCTTCTACAACTTTTCAATGTAAGCACACAGATGGGTGGCGGAATACAGACCGGGAATTGGATCACCATGAAATATGGACAGGTTCTGTGACTAAAACAGTTAATCGGAGTACAAATTATACTTTTAACGAATATCTCACTTATAAAGCTAACCGTCGCTTGGACCTGTCAGCTGAAGGCTCCTTGTATCAACGTTGGAATTATCGGTTGACGGGTCCATATAAGTATTATCGTTATAATCAATCGTATCGTAACTTTGATCTGGTGGGTGGAGCTCGTTATGCGTTGAATCATCAGAATTATCTAAAAATGGATATTTCTTTCGGATGTTATAATTATTATTATGATTATACCCAACAGGAAAATACTGATTTTTATACGCAAGAGGGGAAACGTATTACTCGTTATCCCGGAGAACATATTCTTCAAAGTTCGCAGCAACGCACTTTGGGAAAAATCCAAGGGGTATTTTTATTGGGGGAATACCATACTTTAAATACCGGACTGGAATGCCAGTATGATTATTTGAAATCTCCTCACCGTATTCAGGGGGATGTGGCATCTGTATATACACTGGCTGCTTATGTGCAAGATGAGTGGAATATGACAGAGCTGTTAAATTTGACTTATGGTGTGCGTCTGACCGGGCATAAGGAGTTTGGATTACATGTTACACCCAAGGTGTCGGCTATGTGTAAATTAGAACATTGGATTTTTCGCTTGGGGTATTCTATGGGGTTCAAAACTCCCACGTTGAAAGAATTGTATGATAACTACATTACAACCATTGGTGGTGGTAGATTGAAACATTACTATGGCAACTGTGATTTGAAGCCTCAAAAATCTCATTATGTATCTGTCGGGATCGAATATAATATACTGAAATTGCGGTTTATGGTAAATGGGTATTATAATCATATCCGGGATATGATTGATTTGGTAGAAACAATAACGACTCCAGAAGATCGTTTGAATGAAGTGCAGGGGTGTATGAAATATGAAAACTTGTCCAAAGCACGTACCTTTGGATGTGATGTGACAGTGACGTATGATATTATGCCGTCTTTGTCAATGGATGGCGGTTATAGTTACAACAATGCCAAAGCGCAATATACGGATGATCCGGATTCTAAAGATTATATGAGATATTTGCCTATTGATGGAACGGCATATCATAATGCCACATGGAAAGCAGAATGGAAGCGTATCTGGAAAAATTATCGGCTTGCTATCAGTTTGTTTGGACGCTATCAATCGCAGAGATATTATATTCAAGATGGAGATGCGAAACCTCATCAAATATGGAGGTTGAATACATGTCACTCTTTGATGGGGTGTAAAAGATGGAAAGTAGATGTACATCTTGGTATTGATAATCTTTTTGACTATGTTGATCGAACTCCATTTGGATATCATCGTTCAACATCTTCTCCTGGACGTACCTTTTATGTTTCGTGTGTATTAAAATATCAAAATAATCGCAAATGAGAGGAGATCTGATAAGAGATTTTCTTAGAGTATTAATTTAAAAATTAAAGCAAAATGAAGAAAATGATGAATTGGATGGCTATGGCCATGTTATTTGTTTGTCCACTTTTTACTTCTTGTGATGATGGTGATGATGATAACACGACTAATCCGGTAGAAAAAAATGTCGTTGCCAATAAAAAAAGCGACAAGGCAATGCTGTTATGTACATTTGGAAGTACTTATCAGGAATCAATTAAAACGTATGATGCTGTGATGTCTGATTTTAAAAAAGCATTTCCTGATTATGATATTTACTTGTCTTTCACTTCGGCTACTTGTGTTAATCGGGTTTTGGCTGCAACTGGTATTGAACGTCACGGACCGTCAGATTGGTTATCTGCTTTTGGTAATGCAGGTTATAAGAAGGTGGCTGTGCAGTCTTTACATGTGATTCCTGGTGAGGAATATTTGAGTCTGATGAACACGAAAGTGAAAAAAGATTTCATGATTGAGGGGTTTCCGAAAGTGGAGGTTGCTAAAGGAGCTTGTTTGTTGGAGACAGATGATGATATCAAGGTTGTTAGCGGCATACTTTTTGATGCTTATAAAAATGTATTAAAGGACCCAAAGAATATCGTGCTTTTTATGGGGCATGGTAATCCGGAAGATTCTTATAGCCATGCAAATGATCAATATTCCAATTTGGAAAAAGCAATGCAGGTAAAAACTGCCGGAAAGAATAATGTATTTGTAGGAACGGTAGATTATGGTGATATGCTTTTCTTTGAGGAAGGAAGTGAAGAGTGCATATATGCTAAATTAAAAGCTTATGAAAAAGCTACTGGTTATAAAGCATCGGATATTACCATTTATTTGGCACCGCTTATGTCAATTGCAGGAGATCATGCACATAATGATATGTGGGGACTGGAAGAGGGAGATGATTTTAGTCAAGCAGTTCCGCAGGGAGAAGCTTGTTGGAGATTGAAGTTGAAAAAAATGGGATATAATATAAATGAAAAAGAAAGTCATCATGGATCGGTTGATGCTTGTACAATAAAAGGTCTAGGCGATTATGCTGGAATCCGTCAAGTGTGGCTGAAACATATGCAAGAGCAGATTAATGCAGGTAATTGGGCTACTGGAGAAGATTATCAATAATAAAATTGATTATATATTTGAAGAATGCAGCCTAGAGAGCATTGGCTTGAGGGTTGCATTCTCTTTTTGGTAAAAAAGTGTTTTAAATAGGAGGTTTTATTTGTTTTTTAAGGCAAAAAGACTAACTTGGAGCCTTCAAATTCAAAGAACTTCTAGAATTTGGTAATTGAGAATGGTAAAGAGAATTATTCAAAACTATATTCAGATATGGAAAACAAATTAGATGTATTAACGAAGAAGCTGTACGAGGAGGGGATAGGCAAAGCTAATCAGGAAGCTGAAAAGATTATTGCCGAGGCGAAAGCAAAAGCGGAGAGCTTGATTTCGGATGCCGAGGCAAAAGCAAAGGATATTCAGAATGAAGCAATGGCTGAAGCGGAAAATCTGAAAAAGAAAGCGGTGTCAGAAATGGCATTAAGCGCTCGACAGGCTATCACTGCATTGAAGCAGGAAATTACCGGGCTGATTGTTGGTAAAGTGTCTGGTGAAATGGCAAAAGAAGCCTTTAAGGATGCTGCTTTTGTTCAGGGAATGGTGGTGGATATCATCAAGAAATGGAATGTGGCTTCTGGAAATCTTGATTTGGAAGTTATTTTGTCCGATAAGGAGAAGGAACAGTTCCAGCAGTTTGTGGCAGCCAAATATAAAGAATTGTTGGATCAAGGATTGGAAGTGAAGGCTGGAGGAGCTGATGGTGTATTCATCCTTCGTCCGAAGGATGGGAGTTATCAGGTGGCTTTTTCAGAAGAGCTTTTTGAATCTTTCTTTAGTCAATATATGAGAAGCTTTACAAAAAGTTTGCTCTATAAGTAATGTGAGATAAAAATAGACTGCATGGATTATATTGCTTTTATAGCAGGATTGCCTGAGATAGCATGGGACGACCGGAAACTGTCGCTGACTGTTGGGGAATTTCGCGAGCAACTGAAGGATTATATCAGTGGAAAGGATAAGAATATGATGGATTTGTTCTTTTTGCCGAACGATAATGCCCAAGTGTTGCGTTTGCTTAATCGGCAGGGGGCGGATCCCGCATTGCAGACAGTATATCCGTTGAAAGTGCTGGAAGATGAGGTGAGCGAGCCGGATAGGAATATTCCGGAATATCTGAGAGGATTTATCGCTGACTTTAAAGAAGAACATCTAAAATACGAAGTAGCGCCAGTGAATGTATTGAGCTGGATGTACTACGATTATATGATGAAAGCTGATAATCGGCTGGTGAGAGAGTATGCTGAATATTCTATGAATCTAAAGAATCTGGTGACAGCTGTAAATGCTCGAAAATACGGCATGGAGGTGGCTAAAGAGGTGATTGGAAGTAATGATTTTGCTGTTGCATTACGGACATCCAATGCCAAGGATTTTGGTCTTTCATTAGATTATCCTTTTGTGGAAAAAGTGATGGCGTTGATGGATTCGCCTGATTTGGTAGAGCGTGAACGAGGACTCGACCTGCTTATTTGGGACTTTTTGGATGAGGCGATAACTTTTGAATATTTTTCATTTGAACGGGTGATTAGCTATCTGCTTCGTTTGATGATTGTCGAACGATGGAGTAAGATGAGCTCGGAATCCGGTAGAAAAGTATTTATGGAAATGGTTGAAAAGTTCAGGAAGAGTTTTCAGTTTGATGAACAATTTAAATGATTAAATTAGAACTTTTATGGATAAAACACAAGGAAAAGTTCATAGCATTATTTCCAATCTTGTGCTTGTCAAAGTGGAAGGACCTGTTTCTCAAAATGAGATTTGCTTTATTGAAACAGGTAAAGAACGTTTGATGGCTGAGGTGATAAAGGTGGTTGGAGATCTTGCCTATGTGCAGGTGTTCGAAAGTACCCGTGGATTGAAACCGGGAATGCCTGTAGAATTTCAAAATCATATGCTCGAGGTTAGTCTCGGTCCAGGTTTGTTGTCCAAAAATTTTGATGGTTTACAGAACGACCTTGATAAAATGACCGGAGTCTTTTTGAAAAGAGGAGAATATACCAATCCGTTGGAGAATGACAAGAAATGGAACTTTACTCCATTGGCGAAGGTTGGTGATAAAGTAAAGGCTGCTGATTGGTTAGGTAACGTTAAGGAAAATTGGCTGGACCATAAGATTATGGTGCCATTTAAATTTGAAGGAGAATACACAGTGGCTTCTGTAGTACCGGCTGGTGAATATACTATATTGGATACCATTGCTGTTTTGAAGGATAAAAATGGTCAGGAGCATAATATTACAATGGTGCAAAAGTGGCCGGTGAAAGTAGCTATCCGTAATTATGTTGACAAGCCACGTCCTTTCCGTCAGATGGAAACCGGAGTTCGTGTGATTGATACAATGAATCCGATGTTGGAAGGAGGAACTGGTTTTATTCCAGGACCGTTCGGTACCGGAAAGACTGTGTTACAGCATGCATTGGCCCGTTTTGCTGATGCAGATGTGATTATTATGGCTGCTTGTGGTGAGCGTGCTAATGAGGTGGTGGAAATTTTTACAGAATTCCCGGAGTTGCAGGATCCTCGTTCTGGACGCTCTTTGTATGAGCGAACAACTATTATCGCAAATACATCTAATATGCCTGTTGCTGCGCGAGAGGCTTCTGTATATACAGCGATGACTATCGGTGAGTATTATCGTGCAATGGGAATGAAGGTGTTGTTGTTGGCAGACTCTACATCTCGTTGGGCTCAGGCTTTGCGTGAAATGTCGAATCGTATGGAGGAGTTGCCAGGGCAGGATGCTTTCCCGATGGACTTGTCTGCAATTATTTCAAACTTCTATGCACGTGCAGGAATGGTTTATTTGAACAATGGCAAAACGGGATCTGTTACATTTATTGGTACTGTATCACCTGCCGGTGGTAACTTAAAAGAACCTGTAACAGAATCAACCAAAAAGGTTGCCCGGTGCTTCTATGCATTATCTCAATCTCGAGCAGACTCCAAACGTTATCCGGCTATTGATACTTTGGATTCATATTCGAAGTATTTGGAATACCCTGAATTTGTGGATTATGCGAAGAAGAATATATCTGATTCTTGGATTGCTGATGTGAATGAGGCAAGAAATATGTTGGTGAGAGGACGAGAAACTGCAGAGCAGATTGATATTTTGGGAGATGATGGTGTGCCATTGGATTATCATGTGATTTTTTGGAAATCAGAGTTAATCGACTTTGTGATTTTGCAGCAGGATGCTTTTGATAATATTGATGGTTCTACATCGATGGAACGTCAGCAGTATATGTTGAATATGGTGTTGGGAGTCGTGCGTTCGGATTTTGAGTTTGACTCATTTGAAGAGGTCAATCCTTATTTCAAACGTATTATTAATGCATTCAAGCAGATGAACTATTCGGAGTATCAGTCTGAAAATTTCAAGAAATTTGAGGATGAGGTTACTGGAATCATCAATGAGAGAAAGATATAGGTTAATTAAAAATCCATAGTTAAATGAATACAGCTTTTCAAAAAGTATATACAAAAATCACTCAGATTACGAAAGCTACCTGTTCACTGAAGGCCCAAGGTGTCGGTAATGATGAATTGGCGATTGTCAACGGACGTTTGGCTCAGGTAGTAAAGATTTGGGGAGATGATATTACGCTGCAGGTATTCTCGGGAACGGAAGGCATTCCTACCAATGCAGAAGTGACTTTTCTAGGAAAAGCACCTACGTTGAAGGTGGGAGAAGATCTGTGCGGACGTTTTTTCAATGCATTTGGTGACCCGATAGATGGAGGGCCTGCTGTTGATGGTGAAGAACGTGAGATTGGAGGACCTTCGGTGAATCCTGTTCGTCGTAAACAGCCTTCTGAATTGATTGCAACCGGAATAGCAGGTATTGACTTAAACAATACTCTAGTATCAGGACAGAAAATTCCGTTTTTTGCCGATCCAGACCAGCCTTATAATCAGGTGATGGCTAATGTTGCATTGCGTGCACAGACTGACCGTATTATTTTAGGGGGGATGGGATTGACGAATGACGATTATTTATATTTTAAGAATCTGTTTGACAACGCCGGTGTGCTTGATCGTATTGTCAGTTTTGTGAATACGACAGAAGCTCCTCCTGTTGAGCGTTTGTTGGTTCCGGATATGGCATTGACTGCTGCAGAATATTTTGCTGTGGATAGGAATGAGAAGGTTTTGGTATTGTTGACAGATATGACGTTATATGCTGACGCATTAAGTATTGTGTCTAACCGTATGGATCAGATCCCGTCTAAGGATTCAATGCCAGGTTCGCTTTATTCAGACCTCGCGAAGATTTATGAGAAAGCGGTACAGTTCCCACAAGGTGGTTCTATTACAATTATTGCCGTGACTACACTTTCTGGTGGAGATATTACTCATGCAATACCGGACAATACCGGTTATATTACGGAAGGACAGCTTTTCTTGCGTAAGGATACTGAAATAGGTAAGGTTATTGTAGATCCATTCCGAAGTTTGTCTCGATTGAAACAGTTGGTAATCGGTAAAAAAACACGTAAAGACCATCCACAAGTGATGAATGCCGCTATACGTCTGTATGCGGATGCTGCCAATGCTCGTACAAAATTGGAAAATGGTTTTGACTTGACGGATTATGATAGACGTACTCTTGATTTTGCTCGTGATTATTCAAATGATTTGTTGGCAATCGACGTTAATATCAGTGTTACAGAAATGTTGGATACAGCTTGGAAGTTGTTCCGTAAATATTTTACCCGCTCTGAACTAGGTATTAAGAAAGAGATTGTGGATGAATTTGGAGGCGATATAAAATAATAATGATTCGGTATGGCAATTAAATTTCAATATAATAAAACTTCGCTTCAAAGTCTTGACAAACAGCTCAAGATGAGGGTGCGAGCTTTGCCTACCATTAAAAATAAGGAATCTGCGTTGCGTTCAGAAGTGAAGAAAGCAAAAGAAGTGGCAGATGAGTTTGATTCTAAATTGGAGAATACTCTCAATGCCATTAATAATATGTTGCAGCTTTACGATGAATATACACCCGATATCTTAACGGTAAAAGATGTGGAGATGTCCGTTAAGAAAATAGCAGGTGTACGGACGCCGGTCTTGGAAAAAGTGGAATATGAAATAAAGGATTTCAGTTTGTTCAATGCACCGGGATGGTTCCTTGACGGGATTCAGCACGTTAAGGAAGTGGTGAATATTGCCGTAGAAAGAGAATTCTATATGCGGAAAATGGAACTGCTTGATCGTGCCCGTAAAAAGACGACTCAGAAGGTGAATTTGTATGAGAAAGTGCAAATCCCAGGATTTCAAGAAGCTATTCGGAAGATTAAGCGGTTCTTGGAAGATGAGGAGAATCTTTCAAAGTCGGCGCAGAAAATAGTGAAAACCCGTAAAGCAATGGAGGACGAAGCATGATAGTACCTATGCGAAAATTATCCCTGTTGATATTCTACAAAGATTATCAGGAGTTTCTCGAGGAGCTTCGAGAAAAGGGAGTGGTTCATGTCCATGAAAATAAAAAAAGGTCAGCTGAGGATGAGGAGCTGAAACAAAAGTTTGCTCTATTGAAGCGGATTGTAGAAACAAGTAAATTATTGGCTAAACGGATTCCTAATGAACAGAAAGAGGCAGAAGGTGAAGTTGTAAACTTGTGGGAGAGTGCTTGTTCTGTAGATGAAAAATTAGCTGTTTATCATCGCTTGTTTCATTTGGGGGATATGACAAAAAAAGAGGGGAATGTGAGTGATTTGGATATCCTGGCTTTTTTGGAAGGCAGATTTAAACAAATGGATCACATTGACCAGCAGATTGCTTCGTTGATAAAAGATAGTTCAATTTACGAGCCTTGGGGTGATTTGCCACAAGAGCGTATTAATGGTCTGTTGGATGTAGGATGGGATATGCGCTTTTTTATGGCTCCAGACCGTAAATACTTGCCGGAATGGGAAGATAAGTACAATGCATTTATTATTAACGAAGAGAAAGGTCAAAAGTTTTTTGTTACGGTAATGCCACAGGGAGCAGAAGGAGTTCCGGAGGCTGATGCCGTGCAATTTCCGCAGTTGAGTGCTCAAGAAATTCGAGAGCGTATCGAGCTTTTGAAAGTAGAGAAAGAAACAATAGGGAATACTCTTGACAAAGTGGCGGCTTGTTCTGTGGCTTATTTAGCTCAAGTTCGCAAAGAAGTGTATGAGGATACAGATCTTTTAAAAATAAAGGATGCTGCTCAGGTGTTGTTGGATGATAAAGTGATAGCATTGGAGGGCTGGGTTCCGGAGAGTATCGCTGCCGAAACGGATCATTGGCTTTCTGCTAAAGGTGTTGCTTATGAATTGGAAGCGCCTACGAATGAGGATAATCCACCTATATTATTGAAAAACAATAAATTTGCTAGATTATTTGAGTTTATTGGCGAGTTGTATTCTTTGCCTAATTATAGGGAAATTGATTTGACGCCTTTCTTTGCTCCGTTTTTTGTTTTGTTCTTTGGCTTTTGTTTAGGTGATGCTGGATATGGATTATTGATTCTGCTCGGTGTCACTTTATATAAAATCAAAGCACAATCTGCAATTCGTCCTATATTGTCTTTGGCGCAGTGGTTAGGACTTTCCACTGTCATTATGGGTATTGTAGGGGGAACTTTCTTTGGAGTATCCTTGTTGGATGCTAAGATTGCTTGGTTGGAACAATTTAAGGCGTATATGCTCGATTCTCAGCAATTGTTCAATTTGGCTCTGATCATAGGTGTTGTACAGATAATTTTCGGTATGTTCTTAAAGGTGGCTAATTTATGGAAACAATATGGCTTACCTGCTGCGCTTTCTACCATTGGTTGGTTAGTTGGTATTTTAGGGGGTGGAGCTTGTTATTGGTTTGCCAGTCAAGGTCATAATATGACTATACCGATGTATATTGTATTTGCCGTTGCAGGCTTGTTGATATTTGTATTCAATAATATTCGACGCAATGTATTCATTAATATCGGTTCCGGTTTATGGGATTCCTATAATATGGTGACTGGTTTGTTGGGTGATACTCTTTCTTATATACGTTTATTTGCATTGGGAATATCCAGTGCTGTATTGGGATTAGTGTTTAACGACTTGGCAATGAATATGAGCGGAGATATTCCGGTTTTGAAACAGATACTGATGCTGGTTATATTGGTTTTTGGTCATAGTGTTAATCTGTTTATGGCAGGTTTAGGCTCATTTGTCCACCCGATGCGTCTTACATTTGTTGAGTTTTATAAAAATGCGGGATTTGAAGGAGGAGGTAAGAAATATCAGCCTTTCAAGAAAAGGTCATTATAAGAATGAAATATTAGTAGTAAACAATTTAAAATAGAAAATCATGAATGAGATTATTTTAGCCTATATTGGTGTAGGATTAATGCTGGGATTATCCGGAATTGGTAGTGCTTATGGTGTAACCATTGGTGGTAATGCAACAATTGGTGCTTTGAAGAAAAATGACGAAGCTTTTGGTAATTATATGGTATTGTGTGCTCTTCCTGGTACACAGGGATTGTATGGATTTTTGGGATTCTTCTTATTGAAAGGAGTATTGGTACCTGAGATTACTTGGTTGCAGGCTGCGGCAGTATTCGGAGCTGGACTGGGTTTAGGTTTGGTTTGTCTTTTTTCTGCTATTCGTCAGGGCCAGGTGTGTGCTAATGGTATTATAGGTATCGGTTCAGGTTATGATGTATTTGGCAAAACTTTGATTTTGGCAGTATTTCCGGAATTGTATGCTATTGTTGCTGTAGCTGCAACATTTATGATTAGTACAATGATTTAATCTGAAGAGGAATATATAATCATATGAACGGAGGTGTGTCAAAATGCGCACCTCCTTTTTTTACGCACAAAGCCCCGACTTTCA
>CAMDJC010000042.1:0-32577 GCA_945900015.1 uncultured Odoribacter sp.
AATTACAAACTTTTAAATCAAGAATCAGAAGATGTTTTCAACTGCTGATTCGCATAATTAATTGATTTTTTGTTCATTTTGTTATTTATTTCATTCCGATTTCGTACCTTCGCCACATATAACAAGTAGAGTTTGTATGGTTATGAGTGTTAAGATATTATTGGTCGATGATGACACTACCTTTTGTCTGATGTTGAAGACTTGGCTTTCAAAGCGTGGCTTTGAGGTTGAAGAGGCTTTTTCTTGTCGGGAGGCTTCCTCTAAAATTAAAGGAGGAAAATATGATGTGGTTTTGACAGATTTGCGTTTGCCTGATGAAGATGGTTTGGTGGTTTTGCAACATGTCAAGAAGGCTATACCTGAGGCTCAAGTGATTCTTATGACTGGTTATGCTGATATCAATACTGCAGTGCAAGCAATGAAATTGGGAGCTTTTGATTATGTCGCAAAACCTGTCATTCCGGATGAAATCTTAAAGAAAATACAAGATGCTTTGGAACACAAGGATATTCCAATTGAAAAACGGACAAAGAAGACAAAAGATATTGCATATATAAAGGGTACAAGTAGAGATGCTGATAAACTCTATGAATATATTCGGTTGGTAGCTCCAACAATGATGACTGTTTTAATTACAGGAGAAAGTGGTTCCGGTAAAGAGTATATTGCTCGTTTGATTCATAATCAAAGTGCTAGGAAAGATGCTCCTTTTGTTGCAGTGGATTGTGGAGCTATTCCTAAAGATTTGGCTGCAAGTGAATTCTTTGGGCATGTGAAGGGAGCTTTTACGGGAGCTGTCAACGATAAAACTGGTTATTTTGTGCAAGCTTCTGGAGGTACAATTTTTTTGGATGAAATTGGAAATTTGAGTTATGATGTACAGGTTCAATTATTGCGGGCTTTAGAAGAACGCAAAGTAAAACCTGTGGGGAGTAATAAGGAAATAGCTTTTGATGTACGAATTATTTCTGCAACTAATGAAAATTTGTCGAAAGCTGTCGCAGAAGGAAATTTCCGTGAAGACCTGTATCACCGTTTGAATGAATTTTCTTTGAAGGCATTGAGTTTACGGGAGAGGAAAGAAGATATTCCTGTTTTTGCCAATCACTTTTTAGCAGCCTCTAATGGAGAGTTGGGAAAAGATGTTGTCGGTTTTGATGATTCTGTAATGGATATTTTCAGACACTACAATTGGCCGGGTAATTTGCGTGAGATGCGTAATGTTGTAAAAAGAGCTACATTATTGTGTCAAGACGATTTTATAACTCCGGAGCATATCCCTACTGAATTGTCAGAGCACTTATTAGAACCAATGTTTGAGGATCTTGCCTTGAAACGCGAGCGTAATGAGGTGGATTTAATACGGGAAGCTCTTGCTAAATGTCATAATAATAAAAGTGAAGCAGCACGGATGCTGAAAATTGACCGTAAAACTCTCTATAATAAAATGAAGTTATATTCAATCGAATAAGTCTTTATTTGATATTTTCGAGTGAGCAGGCTTTTATTTATGGGCCTGCTCATTTCTTTTTATATCTTCGATTAGGGCAGAGGCTTGTTCTATTACAGTGATTGTGAGGGAGCTAATTTCATTAGGACCAATGCCTGCTTTGTCCGGGTGTTCGAGCTGTTCTAGCTTTTCAGTTGTATTTCTCACCTCCAATTGACGGAATAGAGGTAACATTTTATGGGCTAACTTTGATATTTCATCCCACTGCTGCTCTTTTTGTAGTTTGCCCAGTTTGGCAATATGGTCTTTTGTTGTCTCAATGAAAGAGTTTATGATTGTTTGCAGTGCTTGTGTATCATTGTCTGTGAATTGGAGGATATTTTTGAATGTGTATTTATCCCCCTCTGGATTGGATATCGTAGTCTCTTTTATTTGATGTTCTAACTCTTTTTTATCAATCAAATTTGAGATTAGTTTTATGATTTGTTTTGCTTGGAATGGTTTGGATAAATAAGCTGTAAATCCAGCTTGTATGTATTCTGATTCACGCTTGTCAGAATCTGCAGATAGTGCTATGATAGGGAGTGTTTTAAATTTATCTTCCGGTAAGGCGCGTATGAGCTTGACTAATTCAAAGCCGTTTAATTCTGGCATCTGTATATCAGAGAACATTAAATCGTATTTTTGATTTTTTAAGCGTGTTATCACTTCCTGTGGGCTTGTTGTTGTTGAGGAATGAATACCATAATTAGCCAATAGGCTGGAAGTCATTGCCAATTGCAGAGGATCATCATCGACCAGTAGGACATTTATATCGTTTGGTTTAGTCTGCATATTTTCAGTCACAGCTACTTGTGTATTGTTTATTTCATTACTAGAGTTGTGGGATGTTGTTTTGTTTTGTGTATTAGGTGATATTTTTACTTTTTGAAATGGTAGAATGATGGTAAAGCAACTTCCTTTTCCGGGTTCACTTTGTACTTTCATTTCCCCTTGTAATAGATCTATCAGTTTTAATGTAATTGTTAGTCCTAAGCCTGTTCCTTCTATGGCAGAGTGCGATTTTAGTCTTGTGAATTCTTTAAATATTAGCTCTTGCTCCTCTGGAGTCATACCTGAGCCTGTATCTTCAATTTTAAGGATGATTCTTTTGTCATCTGTTGTTGTATTGGCAGAGAAGCGGATCCATCCATTTTGGGTATATTTTATAGCATTTGATAGGATGTTTGTTATGATTTGTCTTATCCGTAAAGCGTCGCCTTTGAAGTCTCCATTTAAGTCTTGTCCGAATTTATTTTGAAGTATGAGTTGTTTGTTTGCAGCAAGAGGAAGAAAATTGTCTATGATTTCCTGAAAGAGTTGTTGTGGATTGAAGATTATTTCTTCTACTTGCATTTTATTGTTTTCTAGTTTTGATAAGTCTAATAGATTGCCTACTAATTTTAGAATGTGATTTGACGATCCTTGCATATTCTTAAGAAAATAGCGTTGTCTGTCAGTGATCGTCGTATTTGTTAATAGTTCAATATATCCTAAGATGGAGCTGAGTGGTGCCTTGATGTCGTGTGTGACTGTTAAAATCATTTTTTCGCGACTTTTGAGTAGTTGGTCCGCATATTGATTTGCAGTTTCTAATTCTCTGCGATAGCGATTGCTGCGAGATAGATCCCGTAATATGAAAAATGTGAAGAAAACTACAAGTAGAAATGCGACCACAGCGACAATTGCGAAGATGTGTATCATTGTTGTTACAGTTTTTTCGCGGGTTTCCTGTTTTCTTGTAGCGTGAAGTATTTCTTCTTTTTCATATTCACTAAGAATACGCTTCATTTTGTCTGATATGTTTGTACTTTGTTTGATTAATGCATATTCCCTTGTGCTGATTTGTTTGTTTATGTCTTCATTCTTTTTCTGGATATCTTGCCATGTGTTTCGAAGTATATTTACGACGGTGTCTTTATTGCGTAGGGCATTGGGTTGTGGATTGTTGAGTGTATCGTAAACGATGTGGTAATTTCGTGTTACGTTTAATATGGAATCTAGTTCGTTATTTCGTCTCCTGCCTTTTTTTTCTATCACGATATACGAAGTATCCAATGTCGTTATGTATCTTGGGCGGATGTCAAGTCGAGTTGGCAATGAGTCCTTGCCAGACTCAATACTTGCGATAGCTTTATTGTAAAAGTCTTCTGGTACAAATGTCCTTTTTACATATACTAGGTCTTGTAGGTTACGGACTTTGCTGTCTAATAAATTGTTAATGCTATCCAATCTGAAAATTTGCTCCAATTGTGTTGTCAATTGTCTCAGTGTATCTATATTTTGTTCTGTTTTGTCGAGTATTTCAACATACTTCCTAAAATATTTACTCATTCCGGTTTGTATGAATGCATTGCTTAACGTTTCTGCTTCATATAGATTTGTAATGGTATTGCTTACGATGAAAAATTTTCTGTCAGAATCTCCTTGATTTTCTTCGTTTATGATGAGTTTGGTTATTTGTTTATATATGAGTACGGTTGATAGTAATGTGAGTAGGAACAGAAGCGTGTAGCCTCCTATAACTTTTAGTTTGGTGTTTTTTGAAATTTCCTGCATATGATTATTGCTTTTGGCAAATATAGTAAAATAAATAAAAAAGCAGTCTTGAAAAGACTGCTTTGTGATTCCGTGGGGACTCGAACCCCAATCAAAGGAACCGGAATCCTTCATTCTATCCATTGAACTACGGAACCATGAACTGTGCAAAGATAGTAAAAATTCTTCTTTTGCAATGATTGTCTTGTAAAAATAAAGGGAGCGAATAAGCTCCCTTATATTTTTGATTTAAGAACTAACTATCTTGTAGGACGTTTTGTACTACCATAATTAACTCTCAAAGAATTTGCCTTACGCAACTCTTGCTTAATATCTGTAATGATACCCATTGTTACATTACGGTCAATTTTCAAGTTGTTGGTAATGCTATTGCGATCTTCTTCTTTTCTAGCATCACGTTCTGAAGCTACAAATGCTTGCAATTCTGCAATTGTCGCAAATTTATCATTCAATTGGATGCGTGGTTCTGTACCATAGGCTCCCTGATAGTGGTCTGTCGGTTTACCTACATAAATGTTACTAACCAAGGATTTCTTTTCCAATTTGACTGTTTCATTTGCTTGAGGCATTGCATTGGCAACCATAAGGGATACTTCACGCATGGTCGTACTTACCATGAAGAAGAACAGCAACATGAATACGATGTCAGGTAGAGATGCTGTTGAAATTGCAGGTGTCTCTCTTTTTCCGTCTTTCTTAAATTTTGCCATTATTTTTTCCCTCCTATGCTTTTTGGTTCTGCTTCAGAGATAGCCATGGGTATAACATCTTTTACTGCTTCCTGTTGTTCAGGAGTCAATTCGTCAAAGTTTTTACCCCACTTTTCGTTAGCCTTATTGTTTCTCATCTCGTTGTACGCTGCTGTTAGCTGATCTTGTACTGCAATATACATCTCGTAAGAAGTACCTTTGTCACTTTGCAACGATACAATTCCTTTAGAAACTTCTACCGGTCCGAAAAGCTCAATGGTTTTGATTTCCTTTGCAGGTAAATCCTCTCTGTTTGCCGGATTGGTAATAAATTCAATCGTTCTATCTTTTAATGTAGAAACATCTGCCAACTCCCCGTTGATAGCCAATTGGTTATTCCTGTTTACCAGCACTTGCAAAATATTACGTTTAGCATACTTCGGTGGATTTTGTTCCACGTCAGGCTGATAGGGCGGAAGTCTTCGGAACAGACCAGAGTCAACGTTCATGGTTGTTGTTGCCAAGAAGAAAACAAGCAACAAGAACGCGATATCGGCTGTTGAAGTGGCATTAATTTCTGGTGTTTTCTTTGCCATATTCCTTTGGTTTTATCCCTACAGGGTAAATTATTTAACTCTTTTGTAGATTTCTGTTCCCAAGATAGCTAATACAGCTCCTGCAAACAAGAAGTACATAGTATAAATGATGGTATCTGACATTAACAATCTGGACGGTACATTGTCCGGTCCGTTGTATCCAATTAATTTCAAAGGAGTGTCATCTGCCATTGCATATGCAATCAATACTATTACAACCAATCCTACCAATCCGATGAAGCTTTTCATTGCTTGTTTCGGTCGGGTAAATAGACGTGCTATTGGGAATACTACTGCAGCAAGGATTGCTATGCCGCATAGGATGTAAGCCCAATTAAGTAATGCTCCGGTATAAACAGGGGTATCGTATGCTTGGTTAGGTACCTTGCCTCCGAAGATAAACAAACCTAACAATACCAATGTTATTAAGAACATTACAAGTGTTACAATATTAAGTATTTTCTTGTTATTCATGGTTTATTTGTTTTTTTGCTCGTATTTTACCAAGATGTCCAACATGCTTACAGATGCATCTTCCATATTGTTTACGATGCCTTCTACTTTTGCTGTACAATAGTTATAGAATACCTGCAGAATCATAGCTACAATCAAACCACCTACGGTAGTAATCAAAGCCACTTTAATACCTCCTGCTACCAATGCCGGGCTCATATCTCCTGCTGCCTGAATCTGGTCGAAGGCCTCAATCATACCGATTACAGTTCCCAAGAATCCCATCATCGGGGCCAATGCGATAAACAAACCGATCCAAGTAAGACCTTTTTCCATAAGACCCATCTGTACTGATCCGTATGATACAACTGATTTTTCAACCATGTCAATTCCCTGATCGTAGCGGCAAAGTCCCTGATAGAAGATACTTGCGATAGGACCACGAGTGTTGCGGCAAAGATCTTTTGCAGCTTCGATACCTCCATTGTTCAATGTATCTTCAAATGTAGCTAAGAATTTCTTTGTATTTGTGTCAGAAAGGTTCAAATAAATAACTCTTTCAATGGCAATTGCCAAACCGAAAATCAAACACAATACAACACATGCCATAAATCCTGCACCACCTTCGATGAATTTCTGCTTGATAGCTGCATGCATTGAAGTGCTTTCAATCTCTTCGTCATCAATGCTGGTCGGAGTTGTCGGAGTGGTTTCCGATACGCTGGTTTGTTCTGTTGCAACAGGTGCTGCTTCTGCAGATTCTTCCTGAGCCATTAATTTCGATGCTCCAATAGTAAGCATTCCAAAAACTGCTATTAGTGCAAATAATTTTCTCATGATCTCTTTAACTGATTTTTAGTTTATAAATAATTAAAATTTAACTCTCTATATTTTCTATCTCTTCTTGCAAACCTTTGTGTCTTCATCTGTCTCCTTTAAAAGACGCGGCAAGGTACAAAATAAATGTTAAAACCCAATACGTTTCTGTGTAATTTCTCCTCTTAATGGCGAATTTAAATATTTTTTTATTTCATTAGGGTCTGAATATTTTTCTAATAGGTGCATTAGCTTACAGACAGCAGCTTCGATGGTGGTATCGTAACCACTTACTACTCCGTAGTTTATCATTTCTCTACTGGTTTCGTAGCGCCCCATTTCAACCGCTCCCCCCTGGCATTGGGTGACATTATATACTATAATACCTTTCTCTCCGGCTTCTTTTATTTTGTTAAGAAATTGTTTTGTTGTAGGAGCATTCCCGGCTCCATATGTTTCCAAAATCAATCCACGTAGACCAGGTGTGTTGATGATTGCATCAATGACTTCTATTCGGATTCCAGGGAATAGTTTTAAAACAGCGACATTGGTGTTCATTTCAGTGAATGCTTCTATCGGAGCTGTCTTGGGAGAATAATCAATAGCGCTGTAATTGTAATCGATATGGATTCCTATTTCGGCTAATGGAGGATAATTGAAAGATTGGAACGCATCAAAACTTTCGGCATCTGCTTTCGTAGTTCGATTGCCTCGATATAATTTGGCTCCAAATAAAATGCATACTTCAGGAACAACAGATTTTCCCTCCTCTGTCGCTGCTGCAATTTCCAGGGCGGCTATGAGATTTTCTCGTCCATCTGTGCGGATGGTGCCGATAGGGAGCTGCGAGCCGGTGAATACAATAGGTTTGGTCAAGTTGCCCAACATGAAACTTAGTGCCGAAGCCGAATAGGCCATGGTGTCGGTTCCGTGCAGAATGACAAAACCACAGTATTTATCATATTTTTCTAAGATGATGTTGCATAGTTCAGCCCAAACCTTAGGTTGAATATCGGATGAATCGATAATTTCCGGCAGAGTATAGCTGTCAATATCAAATTCAAACTCCTTGATTTCAGGAACTGCTTTTGCTATTTGCTCGAAGTTGAACGGACATAAAGCTCCTGTCTCTGGGTCATTCACCATTCCGATAGTTCCTCCGGTATATATAATAAGTACAGATTTTGTAGCCATATTGTCAACTTTTTCATACGTTTTCGGAGTGCAAATTAAATAAATTCATTGCATTTTGCGTTGTTGTTTCTTCAATTTTTTTTATTTCTTCACCTGTGATTTCTGAAATCTTTGCTGCGATATAGGGAATGTAGCTACTTTCATTGCGTTTGCCTCGGTATGGAGTCGGGGCTAAATAAGGAGCGTCTGTTTCCAATACAAGATGTTTTATTCCTATTTCGCGGACTGTTTCTGCCATAATACTTTTCTTGAATGTGACAACACCTCCTATGCCGATTAAAAAGCCCATATCAATAGCTTGACGGGCCTCGTTGGCATTGCCTGGGAAACAGTGAAGTATTCCTCGGACATGGGTGTTTTTTTTTAGTATTTCAAAAATTTCCTGTAGCGAATCCCTGGAATGGATGACAACCGGAAAGTTCATGTCTCGGGCGATTCCGAGTTGGTGTTCGAATGCTTTGATTTGTTCGCGGTAATAGGTCTTGTCCCAATATAGGTCAATGCCGCATTCTCCAATGCCGTAATAGTCGCGGGTACCTACTTCTCGTTCTACGTAAGCAAGTTCTGCCGGGTAGTTTTCATGGATGGAGGTTGGATGTAAGCCGACTAACGGGAACATCATTGTAGGATATTTATCAACCAATTGGAGCATGCGGTTGCGGGATTCGCTGTCGATATCGGGCAGGATAATCTTTTCCACGCCGGTTTGTATAGCTCTTGCCACGACTTCTGCTTGGTCCTCCCGAAACTCCTCTTCGTAAATGTGCGAATGGGTGTCGATATACATAAATTGTCCTTTTTAAATTTCAATTTTTAAAAGTATTGAGAATTTCTCGAATCTACAAGGATGTATATAAATATCTTTTGTGGGCAGAGTAGATTTGTTTTTTTACTTATAATTGTCTGTTTCAGAAAATAAATTTATATTTGTGTAATCATTAAACTGATATGGCAGACAACAAATGGTTAATATATAGTTTAGGATTTACTTCATCATTGTTGGCATTGATTTTAGGATTGATTTTAACAAATAAACAAGAGGAGGATAAATAATGGGTGCTATTATCGGATTTATCATTTTGGGTGTGCCATGTGCTGTGGCATTGATCTTTTTTATGACTCCAAAGGGAAAAGATTGGCTGAAATCCAATAATTTGTTGTGATTTTAGTGATGTATAAAAAGTTATTGTTTAATCTATAATTTATAACAAAACCCGCCAGAATTTTCCTGGCGGGTTTTGTTATAAATCAAATGTAATCAGAGCTTGCTCATGCGAAGGCAACAGGGTGATGGCGTATGTACAATGTAGATTTTCTCTCGTTGCGCTCTCTTTTCTCCCTCTTTCCTCCCTATCAAATATATGACATCTATATATCAAAGATAACACAACTATAAGACAAAGATAACAACTTGTTATCTTTGTCTTATAGTTGTCATGTATTTAAGTTGAAAATATATAGGAGTTTAGTAGGAGACAAGGGGAAAACTGTAGTACAAGCATAAAGAAGTATGTACAAGTCTACGACCAATAGATGAAAGATAATTAAAAATATGTTCTCTGTGCATAAGTTGCAATTTGCTTTTTGGGGAATAAAAACATGGTTCAAAATCTTGTATTATGCTATAAAAACATTATGTTTGCTGTGCATAATAAATAAGGAATACTACTCAATTCCGAATTGTCCTTAAAAATATTCGCTTTTTTTGCGAATATAGTAAAAGAGTTCGTATATTTGCATTGTAAACATAGTCAGAAGTATGGAAATAATATTCAATGAAGAATATCTTCGGGAAATGTACGCTATGGGCAAAACGGATAAAAAGCATCGTTTTCAACCTCAAATCATACGGAAATATATCCGGATAATAGATTTGATGCGTGATACTTCTAATGTTTTGGGACTTATGCAATATAATTCTCTGAATTATGAAAAGTTGAAAAATGATAAAGCCGGACTTTCTTCCGTGAGAATGAACGATCAATATCGTATAGAATTTGAGGAACGTATTAGAGATGGGGAAACCATTGCTACGATATGTAATATAACGGATTTGTCAAATCACTATAAATAACTAATTATGATAACAATACAAGAAGTTGATTCTAATATGATAGCGAATAATCTTGAGCCGGCATTCCCTACTCATCCGGGGGAAATATTGAAAGAAGAAATCGAATACAGGGGAATTTCCCAACGCAAGTTAGCAGAACAAATGGGCATAGGTTATTCTGTATTGAATGAGATATTAAACGCTCATCGTCCCGTCACGGAAAAAACGGCATTGATGTTTGAGGCAGCGTTAGGGGTGGAGGCAGAACCGTTGATGCGTCTTCAAATGAGATACAATGTTCGTGTAGCCAAAAAGGATAAGTCATTTATGCAGCGTTTAGACAATATTCGTAAAGTGGCTGCGATACTTTAGGCAATGGTGCAGTTATTGCGGATAGGAGTTGTGTTTATATGATATATAACTTTTGAAATAAAGCTGTCTTTCCGAAATGAACATCGGATTTATTTTGTATCTTTAAAACGTGTTTAAAGTGTAAACAAAATTAATATGGATAAGCTGCATTGGGAATTGATAGGGATAGCTATCGGAATAATAGCGTACGTGTCGTGCATCTTGTGAACCTCACGAAAAAGATATTGATATGCTGAAAAGCGATGCCAAGGGATTAAAAAAACGAGCTGGTCTCTATCAGTCAGGCTTTGCTTGCGCATGGCAAGGATATAGATGATTTGAAAGCGGATATGCAGGATGTAAAGATTGATATGGCAGCCATTAAGTCGCTTTTAATGATGAAATACAAGGATATTGTTCCCGCTTTTTCGCAGAAACGTAGTTCGAGGCAATTAAATGAAACCGGTCTCAGGCTTTTTGAAGATATTGACGAAAAAATGTTTTGTGTTAAGCCTGCCATTGCGAGATCAATATTTGTCGGCACATCCGGAAATCATAACAAAATAAGATATATGCAGTAAAATAAATGAGGAAGCAGTATCTTTGAAAACAACCCTTTTGTCGGTATTGTTATTTCAGCAGAAACAGAGGATGAAAATGTATTCTTTGGACAAGAAGATTTGTTTAAAACCCAAAGGCGATGATTTGGGGATTTTATTTAAAGCTATTGAATCCTCAAAAGAATAGCATGGTTTAAGAAATCTGTACGTGATATTAGAGTTATTGGTTATATAGACTCCACTATAAATACTCATTGTGACACGGTGGATATGTGCAAATAAAAATAGGGACTGCAAACTTAAGCAGCCCCTATTTTAAAAAAGACATAAAATTACTACTTATTTGATGAAAGGCAGACCGCGATGGCGTTCGTACATCGGAGTTAAGTGTTCGAAGTCGCCATTGCCTTCTTCATATTTAATGTTCATATAGCTGCCGTTTGGATATTTGACAGCAATCAAGAATCCTTTCTCATTCAATTCATATTCGGTCTTTGCTCCATTTTCGGTCATGATGATTTTATTGCCCTCATAAGCGAAGGTTTTGTTGCCGCTATAGCCGTTGATTTCAGTGAGCTTGTTGTCGGAATAGACATAGTTGTCGCGACCGATTTCCGTAAAGTTTTCTCCGCTTTCTGCTTTCGAGTAGATAATGGCTGAAAGTTTGTCTTTTAGATATACATACTCTCTTTTGAAAAGAGTTCTTTGTACTTTTTCTCCGTCTTTGTCAAGATAAACATCTTTAAAAATACGTTCTGCCACTAATTTGGCATTCTCGTCAAATTCAAGGCGGGAGATGATGGTACTGTCGTGGGTATACTCGTTATTAAAATCAGCGCCTACACCCGGATCTTCGAAAGGAGTGTAATATTCCAATGTTTGCTGGGCATCTTTTCCGTAATCATCTATGATGATTTTGCTTTCAAAAATACTTTTGCCGGCGATAGGAATGGAATCTTCCAGAGAATAGTTGCCGGCTCCATATTTGTTTGCCAGTTTTTCGTCCAATCGTTTAATGGAATCTGCATCAACAGCGTAGACATAATCATACATTTTATAGCTACGGTTTGTTTTAGATGCAGCTGTCAATGACATTCTTCCCTTGATTCTGTTGTTGGCATCGATGCGGGTAATGGAGTCTGTCACTTCATTTTCGTAATTGATTTTCAATGTAAACTTTCCCCAGTGAGCGTTTTCACCGCTGATTTCACATGCACGGTAGCCGTATTTTACCGGATTGTAAACCGGTTTTTTCGCAACTTTATATTCAGCTTCTTTGGTGCAGGAGGAGCATAAGTAAAGAAGAACTGAGAAAGCTAGTAATATATTTTTCATAATTATCTTTTTTGACATCATTATTTGTGTAAAGCAATAGCGGTGATTTTTCCAAAATTATCAGAATATTCTCCGTGTATGGTTCTGTCTTGTTCTAAAGATCCTCTTAATACATTGGCAACAGCAATGGTACGGATGGTGCCGATTCCGTTGTTTTCTGTTGCAATGACCAGCATTCTGTCTCGATTGTAAGTGGAAATAATTTTCTCTGAAGCATTGGGTACGGGATTCGTATAATCAACCTTGCCTTGGTATTCGTTCCACATAATCATTGCAGTAATCTGGTCTCCCGGGTTGACGGTGTATTCCGGTGTGACAATCAGATTATCTGTTGCATAATAAACCGAATAAATTTGGTCTTTGGTTGCATACCAGAATACATCGGCATTGGGCGTAAGAGCAAAGAATTGTGCATCTTTGATATTGGTGCAGGCTGAAAGATCAATCTTTCTTAGAGGTTTGCCGTTAAGCTTTTCTTCCGGATACATTCCTTGCTTCATGACCAAGGCATACATGTTGCCATTGTTCTTTTCTTGCACGATACTTAAGAAAAATTCATTTCCGTCCGGCATAAGGCTTTTACATTCGTAATTGCTTAATTGATTGGGGTCAAATGGAGAATCTTTATCACATAAGTCTGTTGAGTTTAGTACTTTAATGCGGTCATTCACTTCCATGATACGTCCTTGTATGTTGTCAAATGCAAGTCCATTGGCATATTTGGGAAAAGCAAAATGGCTGCATGCATATTTGCTCATGTTGCTGCTTACAAGATAGTGCAGATATTTTTTATTGTTTTGTTGCATTGTGTTAGGATAAACCAAGCCATCAATGACAATGTATTCTGTACCGATTTGTGCAGAGTATCCCATTGCTGATACTTGAAATTTTTCAGGAGCAAAGAGGAACATCTCTTCATTTTTGTCTTGTATTTTGAAATCGAATGGATCTACCCGGTATATTTGGTTGTCGCAAGCGAAGGTAGCCCTGCGGTTGGTGCCGTATTTTTTGCTTTGACAAAGATTTACCTGTCCTTCGAATTTTGTTCCATTCATTTTTTGGAACAAATCCTTGGATATTTTGGTCTGTTCTTTTTTTAGATTGTCTGTAAAATTATATCCCATAATCAACGACACGTCGCTGCTTGCGCCATTGTCTTTGGTGTCGCATACCAACAGACCGGAACCGAACGGAGTTTGCACAAAGATATCAAACAGTTGTTCGGCATGTATACCTGTAGTCAAATCCTCTACATCAAATATAAGCTTATAGGCATTGCTTTGAGCTCCCAATGTGATGGGTACTTCTAGGGTCATGTTTGTGCCTAAAATTTGAGGTTCGATAAGATTGCCTTCAATGGTCCAGGTGTATTTCAACTGAGAATCTTCAATACCTTCTCTATAGACAATAGGGTTTATACGAAGGGTATCCAAGGTGAACAATGTGTATTGGATAGGACGTGTCGGGTCCCACTTCGGATCGGTGATTCCTAAATCTATGTTGATAGGACTGATAAGCTTGGTGTTCAGTGAAGAATGATCTTCGTAGCATGAGAACATGCTGAATAAAGCCAGAATTATGATGATTATTTTTTTCATAGATTTCTTTATTTGTTATTATCACATGGTTACAGGTAATCCCTTGAATTCTCCGTCTTCGTGTAATAATGGAGTGTCGTGAGTCTGGTTGTATTCGTCAAGGGCTACTCTTACTTTGTTTACGTATGCTTGGAATGTATTGCTTGGCATGTTATACTTTTCCGGGTCAGGATTGTTTTTGCCTGTCCAATAGGGTACATAACTCATCTCAAATTGTGTCAGAATGAATGAATACCATGAATTGGAGTAGTTGTTTCCGAAGTATCTTTTTATCTTGTTCCAGTTGATGGGTTGGGTCATCATGGCAGTGACATAGATTTTATGTATGTGTCTAAACAGGTTTGCTTCAGCAAAGTGTTCGTTTGGGACAAGGCGGACCTTGAAGCGATATTGTACGGTATCCATTTCTGCTCCGGTATAGTTTAGTTTGACCGGGATGATTCCATTCAGACTATCTGCCGGAATCTCTCCTTGTAAGAAGTCGAACATCTCTGTTTTGGCTGTATTGAAACTGTCTTCATGTAGCGTTACAGATATGGGACGTGCGTAAGGAACGGGATCCCCGGAGATACCGATAAATAATTTGATGGTATCGCTACCCCATTCTTTATTGTTGAAATTCTCTGCAAAACTGTATAATGTAGAATCGTTGTCAAAATATACTCCAGCCGGCGAAGCGAACATGGTTGTATCCTCGTCTTTGCATGATGTGATGCTTATCAAGGCCAAGAGTAAGCTGATGATTATATATTGTCTCTTCATCTTATTTATATATTAATGTTGTTGTTGGCTTGTTTATTGGCGTCCTCCGATTTCAATCTCTTTTTCCGGTAGAGGGAACTTGTACATGTTATCTGAGGCTCCCATACTTGCTCCTTGTATTTCTTTGCCTAAGCGTTTGTAATAGTAGAATAGTTGCCCTTCGCTGATATATTCTTTTTTCCACTCTTTTTCGATTTCTTGTGCACACTCTTCTTTACTCAAACCTTCCGGAAGATTGTTTGCATACGGAATCCCGCGAGCCACTCTTACTTCGTTCAGTAGTTTGACGGCTTCGGCTGTCTGGTTGAGGTTGTTGTAACATTCGGCAGCAATGTAGAACATTTCCGGTTTTCTGATAAGAGGAACTTTATTTTTAGAAGGGGATTCGCTGTCAGTTACTTCTCTGAATTTTTCTACTTTTTTCTCAATGCTGTTTTTGTCCCACCAGGCAGCATAACGGTAGTCTGATGTTCCGATGCCGGTGCCGCTTCCCATTTCATAGGTATCATTCAGGTTTTGCTCGCTTTTGTAGAGAAAATCATCGTTTTCTGATTGTGTGAATTCTCCATAAATCAGATAGCTTTCTACGTAAGGACGTAACGAGTTGTATAAATTGGTGACATTGATATAGAAAATATGTTCTGTAGTGAATGTGAGGTCTTTTTGTTTGGCTTCAACATTTATGGCATAGTCAGGATCCATCCACTTGATGGCCGGTTTATCTTTGTTGATAAATCCTTTTACAGCTTCCAGTGCATTTGTGTAATCACCCATCCACATGTAAGCTCTTGCTTGGGTGGCTTTGATGGCCCAATAATTCATGCGGCTGCGTGGATATTCATAAAAATTGTCATCATTGGGGCGTTCGTAGTTCTCATCCTGAGGGACTTGATTGTATGGAGACCAGTATTCAGACAATTTTTCTGCCTCCTTAAGGTCTTTCAATATCAATTCGAGTACCTTCTTGCCACTCAATTGTTCTGATATGTTTTTAGAGTATTCCGTTACATAAGGAATGGACAGTTGGTCCAGTTTGGATGGGTCAACCGTTGTGCCGTATGTTCCGAACATTCGCAGCAGATCCAAATGCAAGAATCCTCGTAATGCCAATGCCTCAGCTTTGATATTGGCGTAGTGAGTCGGATGGAGAATGTCTTTTTTGCCGTCAATCTGTTCCAGAATGGCATTCATATTGGCAATAATCCGATAGTTTTTTATCCAAAAATTTTCGGTAGTGCTTTTATAACGTGTATAGTCGTAGAATTTGGCATAATAATATGGATTGCCTGTTCCTTTTACCTCAAATTGTTGGGCAAGTACATCCATAAAGGTGATGGTCATCTCGCGTCCGTAAATCAGAGAATCGGTCATCATGATATAGCCTCCAATCAAGGCATTTTTGAAGCCTGATTCGGTTTCGAACATTTTGTCCAATTTGATTTCAGTCTTGGGCTGTATATCAAGCCAGTCATTGCATGATGCAAACCCGATGGCTGCAATTCCTGTTAATATAATATTCTTTAGTTTCATAGATACTGGATTTAGTCGTTATTTGAAAGTTGCGCTCAAGGATACATTAAATGTTCTTGCAAACGGATAATAAGTTCCTCTTTCAATCTTGATAGAAGAGAAAGTGTATAGGTCGTTGATGTTAAACTTCACTTGCAATCTTTCCAAACCGGCTTTTTTAATGAAGGCATGTTTGAAGAAGTCGTAAGATAATTGTACGGATGAAATGTGCAGTTCATTCCGTTTCTGTACAAAACGAGAGGTCGGTCTTGTCATTTCGTCTGTAGCGTATGCTTCTTTCTCTGATATATATACCTGGCCAATGGCTTTGAATGGCTTGTGGTCTCCCGGTTGTCTCCAACGGTCGGTGAAGATACGGCGGTCTACGTTGTCATTCATGTTTGCATTTTCAACTTTGTCGACCAAGGTTTGGTTGTACATTTTTGCTCCGTATTGGTAGGTGAGAACGGTGTTGAAACCGATACCTTTGTATTGGAAGCTGACTCCTCCATTACCCTGGAATTTCGGAAGTGCATCTCCACAAACCACTTGAGCATTGGCGTCGTATGTATAAGTTCTGCGTTTAACGCCATTGGCATCTGTTACGAGGAATACTTCACGTCCGTTGGCAGGGTCTATACCCAATGACGGCATTGCCCAAATAGCATCCATGGATACTCCGTCGTAGAATTTGTTCAGCGGTTTGCGTTGATCATACTTGTCTGCATTGCTGTTGGCAAATTGTGCGTTTTGCTGTTCGTTGTATGCACGCATGGCGGCAGAAATCTCTTTCAGGATGTTCTTGTTTCTTGAAATCATGACATTAAATGTCAGGAATGAACGTTCTTTCGGGTTTTGCCATACGGTGGCAGAAGCCTTCAGGTCGAAACCGGTGTTTTGTATTTTTCCTACGTTTTCAGATACTGAATTAAATCCGGTTGAAGGAACCAGCGTCAATGGGTTAAGTGCGTTGTTGGTGATGGAACGGTACCATTCGAACTGTAGACTATATCTGTTTTTGTAGTTGAAGTCAACACCGAAGTTGTATTCCATTTTTTCCTGCCATTTTAAATCCGGGTTGCGCATTCCGATTAGCTGTGCTCCAAGAAGTCCTTCGTAAGTCTTGTCCAGAAAATATTCGTAAGAAGCAATGGCATTGTAGGCATCCATGCTCTGAGAACCGGTAGAACCGACAGATGCTCTTAAACGCAATTGGCTGATATTGGAGTCTTCTAACCAATCTTCGTTGTGGATGTTCCAACTGGCTCCTGCACTCCAGAATTTACCCCAGCGGCTGTCTGCTCCATATTGGCTGGATGCACTTTGACGGAAGGTTCCGTCAATGTTGATACGGTTGTCGTATGAATAGTTGGCTGAAAGATAGTAACCGAAGTCGCGGATTGTCTGCTCAGTTCCTGTCGGTTTGGTGTTTTCGGTCCATTGACGGGCGAACATCAGGTCGTTCATCTTGTCACTTGGGAAACCTTGTGCTTGTTGAACGTTTGTTGAGAATTTTTTTCCTGCAATATCCAAGCCGACATTGATATATGCAGAGTGAACTTCTTTGAAGTTTTTGTTGTATTGGATGTCCAGTTTACCGGAAAGGTCGCTTTGCTGTCCTTGCTCCAATTCGTAGGAACCTTTTTCAAGAGCACGGTCTTCTACATAATCGTGGAATTTCAGATGGTTGGCAGGATAGAAGTTGTCTTTGCGACTTCTCTTTTCTGTCAGTCCGAAGCGGGCTGTGGCTTTCAGTCCGGTAGTAACAAACCATTGCAAGTCGAAATTGTTGGTAACGTCAATGTATTTGTTCTGTAATAAAGTGTTCAGTTTGGCATTCCATAGAGGATTGGCTTCAAAACTGATTTGTTTAAACCAAGCGTTTGTTGAAACACTATTACTCTTTTCTATGTGAGGGAATATGTTTTCTACCAAGTTGCCATATTCGTCGTATGGGCTATAATAAGGATTTAAGCGGGTATATTCATCAAAACTTCCGTATTTTGAATCGTTTGCTTTGTTTGAAGTGATGGTCAGTTGGTTGCGGAACAGGAATTTGTTGTGGCGGTATTGTAAGGACAAAGCTCCTGAAATCGTGCTTCTGTCTGATCCTTTCATAACGCCCTTGACGTTATTGTACGAAAGGTCGATGATTGCCTTTAGTGCTTTTTCTCCCAATTCGACAGACAGACTATGTTTATGGCCTACACCGACATGTAGTGGTTTGGAAATCCAGTCGGTATTGATTCCTGACACAACAGCTTGACGTTTCTGGTTGTAAATTCGGTTCATGGTACGCTGGTTGTCGAAGTTGGCATTGGGGTCTGTGTACATTCCGTATGCATATTCGACATCCAGTTTCTCTTCTGCATTACAAAGGTCGTAAGAAGTAAGGTCCGGCATTTCAACAGAAACACTTCCATTATAAGTTACTCTTAATTGACCGTCAGTGTTCTTTTTTAATTCAATAACGATAACACCGTTGGCTGCTTTTGAACCATAGATTGCTTTTGCCGAGGCATCTTTCAATAAGGTAAGACTTTCGACACGATCCATATCAAGGTCCATGATTTTTTGGATGGAAACTTCGAATCCGTCAAGGATGAACAGCGGAGCGTTTGGGTCGTTTTGATAGGAAGCTCTAAGGTCTGTATCTGTTAAGTTCAGACTGGATTTTCCGCGCATCGCCATAGAAGGCATGGTGTTCGGGTCAGAACCATACGACATGTTGTCGAAGAACATAACAGAAGGGTCTAGGTTCTTCAGAGATTCGAATACGTTGCTGTTACTTACCCGCTTCAGTTGTTCTTTGTCGAATGTCTGTACAGAACCGGTAAAAGTGTTGGCTTTTCGTTCGAAGACACCATTCACTACCACCTGTTCCAATGCCTGACTTTCTTCTTCAAGAGTGACATTGATGTTTTCAAGTTTGCCGATTTTTACCTCTTTTGTTTTCATGCCGACAAAAGAAATGATAAGAGTGGCATTAGGATCCGATGGAACCGTTAGAGAATATTTTCCGTCAATGTCTGTCACGACACCGGTGGTTGTTCCTTTGATTTGTACGGTTGCTCCAGGCAGGGGTTCGTTGTTGGCATCTTTGACAATACCTTTAATGATTCTGACATTCTGAGCTTGAGGAACAGATAATCGTAATCCGTTTGCATTTGATTCTGCTGCGAAAGCGCCTACAGGAAACAGCAAAGAAGCCAATACGATGTGGCATGCCAAGCATACTCCGGAGACGTTCCGTCTGTAAAGCTGTCTTTTCTTCATAAATTATAGGTGTTTGATTGATATAAATTGTGGTTTTATAGATATTTATTTTTTTTATATTCAATTGAATAACTTGATTTTAGTACATTCTGTTTGTTTTAGTTTTTTGTATATGGTGACACCAATGCTGATGTCTTGAAGGGCGGTTCCTGTGGAATCATAAATCGTAATGCCGTTGGTCGAAGGCAATGCTTTTTGTCCTGTAACGATTTCTCCTAATTCGGCATATATGTTTTCCGGGGTGATCAATCCTTGCTTTAGTGCATGCTGGGACTCACCTACACGGCATACCTGACTTTTAATGTCTGCAACGATGGTTGCGGATGCTACAAGTTCCGGTTGTAATTCTTGTTTGCCGGGACTGTCTGCACCGACTGCTGCGATGAAAGTTCCGGGATTAATCCATTCTTTTTTCAGATAATAGCCACGGGCTGGTGTTGCTGTAATAATCAGGTTGCTGGAACGGGCGGTCTCTTCCAGGGAATGGCAAGTAACCGGTATATCAAATTCCTTTTGGAGTTGGGCGGCAAAGGCTGTCGCTTTTTCCATATTTCTTCCACTGATGCGGATATGTTCCAACTGGCGTACCTTGGAAATGGCTTTGGCCTGAATTTCTGCTTGTGAGCCATAGCCAAATACACCCAACTGTATCGGTTGTTGCGGTGCCAGATATTTGGCTGCAACTGCAGAGGCGGCTCCGGTGCGCAATTTGCTGATGGTTACGGAGTCCATCACCGCCAATGGATATCCATTCTTTGCATCGCAGATGTATATGATACCTAAAATATTGGGTAGTTGATAGTTTCGGGTGTTATTTAAAAAACCTCCGTTGATTTTTACACCATAATATTCTCCGTCCGGATAGATTAATCCTCCAGTCTTTAAATGAAATTCTCCTTGATGTACGTCTGCATGCAGCAAATCCGGAGTGTAAACCTGCCCTTTCGCATGGCAGGCATGTGTTTGTTCTATAATGGATATATAGTCGTTTAAATCCAGCGCCTGTTTGATTTCGTCTTGGGTAATGATAAGTGTTTCGTTTGCCATGATTTTATTTTGATTTTTATCGTTGCTCTAAAGCATGATTGTATTTGCGAACGTTTTCGATAATGGCCTCAACTTCCTCTTTTGTGAGCAGATTCAGTGCTTGGCCGATGGTCTGGTTGATCGATTCTGTCGCCTCTGTTAAGAGTTTGCTTCCCTCTGGAGAAAGGGCAATTATTTTTCTTCTTTTATCTGTTTCGTCCTGGTAGATTTCTACCCATCCGTCCTGTTCCATTTTTTTAATGTTGCGGCTCATGGTTGAGTGGTCAACATATAGTAAGGCTGCCAGTTCGCGGATGGATAGTCCGGGGTGGTTGTCGATATGATAGAGAATGTGGCGCTGACTGAATGCCATGTTAGCGCGTCTTTTGAATAATCCGAGGTTCTTGACTAATTCATAGTTCAGAGAACGAAGTATGTCTATGTTTTCTTGCATTATTTGTTAATATGTATATAGCATATATGTATTTGTCATATAAAATGGCGATACAAATGTATGTATTATACATATAATTCCAAATAATAAGCAATAAATTTAACACGTAAAAATGTTATTTTATTTCATAAAGACGAAATAAACAGCCATGACAAGGCATACGGCTGCAGCCAAATGATTCCATTTTAAGGTTTCTCCTTGAAAGAATACCATGGTGAATACGGCAAAAATGATGAGGGTGATGACTTCTTGAATGACTTTTAATTGCAGTAAGGTAAAAGGTCCGCCGTTGCCTTGAAATCCGATGCGGTTGGCTGGAATCTGTAATGAATATTCAAAAAAAGCCATACCCCAAGAGAGTAAGATTATTCCAAAGAGTGGCCAATTTGTGGTGATTTTCATTTCGCCGAGCTTTAAATGACCATACCAGGCAAAGGTCATGAAGATGTTTGAGAAAATTAGTAGGATGATAGTGTAAAGTGCTTTCATGGTTGATTGTGTTGATGTGTGTTAGAAATAGAGAGCGAATGCACCTCCGGTTGTCTTTTGTTGAGGGTTGTAGTAGGGGCAGGCAATGATCGTTGGTGCATTTTTTTTATTTAGACGGAATAATTTGCGGTTGAGTGGCAGCAGCCAATAGCCGAGTTGTGCCGTTATGATACCGATACCTGCTCCGGCGAGGACGTCATTAAACCAGTGTCTGCCGTTATATAATCGTAGAAACGCAACGCCACAGGCAATGGTGTAAGCTCCGATGCCGTAGCCGATACCATATTCTTTGCGGACAAGCTCTGCTCCCATGAAAACGGTTGCTGTGTGTCCGGAAGGGAATGAGTTATGTGCCTCGCTGTCCGGACGCTTTTCATTGATGGCAAGTTTGAGTGACCTGACGATTATGCCCATTGCCAGGTAGGAGGTGGCTGTGATGACAAGCCTTTCTTTGAAAGAATGTTTGGCTTGTGCTCCTAACAGTCCAAGACCTAAATGAGAGGCGACAGGCAAATATCGGATATAATCGTCAATATGGATGTAGTTATCGTCTCGCCAATCAATCATTTTGTTTTGAATTTTATTGTTGATTTTGTTGAACCAACCATTATTTATGCCCCAAGAGCCTACTGCGATTAATGAGGCGGGGAGAATCAGCTGTTTGGCGGAAAACTTTTCTGATGGATAGACTATGAGCGTGTCTTTGGTTGTTTGTGCATACAGAAATGCGGGGATGAAGAGTAAGGTTAGGAATAATATTTTTACTTTCATGTTTGAGTATCTGTAATTTTAGTGCGCAAAATTACAAAAATAATCGTAAGTTTGTCGTATACTATTAAATTAAATGGTTGGGCTTATGGATAATGTTATTTGCAGTATAGAAATTCGGGATTTATGGAGGAAGTATGATTTTTGTTGGGAGAAGTTGAATCCGGATGTGAATATTTTAATCGGTATTAATGGTAGCGGTAAAACTACCTTGTTTAATATTATTGATTCTGTAATGATGGCCGATGTTAAAAAATTGAAGGCATACGGCGTTGATGTGAAGATGGATGTGGGAGGACGGATTGTGGAATTTCATCAGAAGATGTCGGCATCAGAATTGAAAGGGGTCTTGGAAGGAGTAAAATATCAAAAAATCAGTACATTTGATGTTCCTTTTAGAGATAGACCAAAAGCTGGAAGAGAATATAGCCAGTTGTATAATGAATTGCATACCATTGTGTATGATATTGGGGGAAAGAATCCGTCTTTTTCTGATTATCGTTTGAAAGCAACTAATTTCCCGAAAGAGGCGGATTGTATCAACAGGCGTATCCAAATGTTGTTTGAGACGGTAGACCGTCTGTTTATGAAGACTCAGAAGGTAATAAAAATAGATCCTCATACAAATCATTTGATTTTTATTGATGATGGCGAAGAGATTCCATTGTATAAATTGTCTTCGGGAGAAAAACAATTGTTGTTGATTTTGATGCGGGTCTTTTTGATGGAAGAGCAACCTTATATATTATTGATGGATGAACCGGAGATTTCTCTGCATATTGAGTGGCAGTATAAATTGTTTGAGGAAATACGACGTCTGAATCCGAATTGCCAAATTATTACGTCTACTCATTCTCCAAGTCTGTTTGGGGATGGATGGGGTGATAAACTGGTTTTTGTAGAGGATTTGATTAAGATGAAAAAGTGAAAGGTATATGCTGGGAGGCTGTTCAAAAAAAGAAGCGGTAATGGGAGCTGCAGAACGGGCGGCTTACTATTCGGCTGCGGCTCGGCGTTTTGCATTGGATGCCAAAATGTTTCGGTGTAGGGCTGCTGTGCATGTGGAAAATAAAGATGATATTGCTTTTTGGGGCGCTATATTGAAACATTTTCGTCCCAATGATAAATTCCATTTTTTGGCAGGGTCAAGAAATGAATTCGGTAGGGAAACATTCGGGGTGACGCAATGTCTGAAATATTTTGATTATTTGAATCCCAATTTTTTTATCTGCATCGATAGTGATTATCGCTATTTGTTGCGGACTAGGGAAATGGATGTTGAACATTTTGTTTTGCAGACTTATACGTATTCATTTGAAAATCATCATTGTTTTGCGGAGGGATTGGATGATGTGTGTAGTCGGGCTACTCATATGAAAAACAGGGTGTTTGATTTTCAGCGTTTTTTGAAGACTTTTTCGAATATCTTATATGATCTTTTTGTGTGGCATCTGTATTTTCAAAATGCAGATCCTGTATTGTTCAGTCAGGCTGAATTTGATTCGTATCTTTGTCTCGCTAATTCGAAAAGGAGGCCTTTGATTAGTGAACATGGCGAGCCTGTATTGGAGGAGTGGCGGATGAGAGTGGAGAAGAAAACAGAGGCTTTGGGATGTAAGTATCCGAATGCTGATTTGGATGTTGTCAAAGAGAGGTATTGTGAATTGGGTTTGACACCGGATAATGTTTATTTGTTTGTGAGGGGGCATAATCTGTATGATTTGGTGTTGTTGTTATGTAAGGAAGTTTGCAAATTGATGTTAAGAAAGGCTCGGAAAGGGCAGATGGTGTCACGGGAAATGATGAAGGAGGTGTATCGTGGACGTTACAATGTTGACTATGAGTTGAGACAGAATATAAAATATGGCGCTTATTTGCCGATTTGCAAGATAGAGGAAGATGTTATAAATTTATTGGGAAAAGATTAATTTTGCAACTTTGAAGAGGGGTAAAACAGAAATAGATGCTTTATGGGTGAATTTGATATTAGAGATCATACGTTGAAGGAATCTGACCGGGAGTTTGAGCGAGCTTTGCGTCCGTTGAACTTTGGAGATTTTCAAGGTCAAAAGAAGATTGTTGAAAATCTTGAAATTTTTGTGAGGGCGGCAAAGATGCGGGGAGAATCGTTGGATCATGTTATTTTGCATGGCCCCCCTGGCTTGGGTAAAACGACTTTATCTGCCATTATTGCCAATGAACTGGGGGTCGGGATAAAGGTGACGTCCGGTCCTGTATTGGATAAACCAGGCGATTTGGCCGGTTTGCTTACGAATTTGGAGGAAAACGATGTGTTGTTTATTGATGAGATTCATAGGTTGAGTCCTGTGGTTGAAGAATATCTGTATTCTGCGATGGAGGATTATCGTATAGATATCATGATCGATAAAGGGCCTGCGGCACGTTCTGTTCAGATTCAGATAAATCCTTTTACTTTGATAGGGGCAACAACTCGTAGTGGTCTTTTGACTGCTCCATTGCGAGCTCGTTTTGGAATTAATTGTCATTTGGAATATTATGACATAGATATTTTGACGGGAATTGTCAATCGTTCGGCTTCTATTTTGAATATTGGTATAACTTCTCAAGCGGCAAGAGAGATTGCATCGCGTAGTCGGGGGACACCACGTATTGCCAATGCTCTATTGAGAAGGGTGCGGGATTTTGCGATGGTGAAAGGTAATGGTTCAATTGACCATGAAATTACAAAGTATGCACTGGAGGCTTTGAATATTGATAAGTATGGTTTGGATGAGATGGATAATAAAATTTTGTTGACCATTATTGAAAAATTCGAAGGGGGACCTGTGGGGTTGACAACTATTGCAACGGCTGTTGGTGAAGATGCCGGTACATTGGAAGAAGTATATGAGCCTTTTTTGATAAAAGAGGGTTTTTTAAAGCGAACTCCGCGAGGCAGAGAGGTTACAGAATTAGCTTATAAGCATTTAGGGAAAAATGCAAATAAAGGAACAGGGGATCAGATGAGTTTGTTTTAATAAAGTTTTTGTTCGGATGTTGTGAAAATATTTTGAAGGTTAAACTCTGTTAAGCTTGTGGTGGTGTAAGTTGGAAATGTTAAATTTGTGGGTATGAGAAAAAAGCAAATTATCATACTGGGCGTTGTTATGGGCGTCGCTTTGTTGGGCTTGATATTTACGCAAGCCCGATATTTCCAGACGGCTTTTAGATTGAAAAAAGCTCAGTTTGACTATTTGGTAAACAAGTCTGTTGATCAGGTGTTGAATGTCCTTGATGAGCAGATTCAGGCGAAGGAGCGGGCAAGGAAAAAAAAGAGTGTTCCTTGTGAAAAAACGGGAAAAATGGTGCATGTGGTGCCTTTTGGATTGGGAATAGAAGCTTCAAGCCAAAATATGAATATCGTAATCGATTATACGGATTCTCCATTAAAGTATGGCGAAAAAGGCGTGCAGACTAGCGATATCTTCGGACCGAAGGGAAATAAAGGCTTGTTGAATTCGATAGAGAAGTCGCGTCAGGCACTAAAGGAGAAATTTGGAAAAGAATATGACTTGGTGGTTGTTAATAAAGAGCAATATGCTCCAAATTTGGAAGGTCAATTAGAGGAGTTGGATTTTGCAAATATTATCAGAGGATGTTTAAATAAAAATGGTGTAACAAATGATTTTGAATATGCAGTCAAGGAAAAAGATCGTTTTATTTTGATGTCTCCTGATTTTTTTAACAGTAGTTCTGATTATTCATATCATTGGAGGTTATCAATTAATGAAGTGTCTGGTGGGGCAACACTATTTATAATATTCCCCGGTCAGTCACATGATTTGGTTTCATCAATTTATATGCTGTTGCCTAGTTTGTTGATTACGTTGTTGTTGGTTTCGTGTTTTGTGTTTTGTATAATGGAGATTGTAAAGCAAAAAAAATTGTCTGTTATTAAGAATGATTTTATTAATAATATGACACACGAATTTAAAACTCCGATAGCAACAATATCTTTGGCTGCACAAATGCTGAAAGATGGTGCTGTGAGTCATTCTCCGGAAAGCGTTGATAGAGTGGCGGGAATTATTCGGGATGAAAGTAAGCGATTGACATTTCAGGTGGAGAAAGTGTTGCAGACGGTACTGTTTACAGAGACCCGTATGAGATTGAAACTAAAGAATGTTAATTTGAATGAAGTGGTAGAGGGACTTGCTTTTAAGTTTAGTCTGAGGGTAGAGGATAAAAGGGGTAAGTTGTTTTGTTATCCGGAGGCGGAACAGGATGAAGTGTATGCAGATGAGGTGCATATTACAAATGTTGTATCGAATTTATTGGATAATGCAATAAAATATTGTGCTAAAACACCGGAGATTAGTGTTAGTACTAAAAATAAAGGTGATAATATCATCGTAAGTGTTATAGATAATGGCATAGGAATTGCAGTAAAAGAGCAAAAGATGATCTTTGAAAGGTTCTATAGGGTTTCTACCGGTAATCTCCATGATGTGAAAGGCTTTGGTTTGGGCTTGTCTTATGTAAAAACCATAGTGGAGGCTCATGGAGGGCATATCGAGGTGGAAAGTGAAGAAGGTAAGGGAAGCCGTTTTGATGTTGTTTTGCCCTTGGCTGCAAAAAAACAAAAGGTGAAGAGAACTTTATTTTTCTAAATACGTACCTTTTCAAAGATTTGAATTAAATACTTAATAGTTATGGAAGAGAAAATAAAAATTTTGTTAGCGGAAGATGATACTAATCTTGGTATGCTTCTGAAGGAATATTTGAGAGCAAAGGGGTTTGATGCAGTGTTGTGTGAGGATGGTGAGATTGCTTATGATGCTTTTTTGAACCAACCGTTTGATATTTGTATTTTTGACGTGATGATGCCTAAAAAAGACGGTTTTACTTTGGCAAAAGAAGTTCGTCAAATTAACAGTGAAATTCCAATCATTTTCTTGACAGCCAAGAATATGAAAGAGGATGTTTTGGAAGGTTTCAAAATCGGAGCTGACGACTATATGAGCAAACCGTTCTCTATGGAAGAGTTGTTGCTGCGTATCGAAGCTGTGTTGCGCCGTTCTACAGGTTTGAAACCGGAAGATGAACAGGAGATTTTTAAAATCGGAAAATTGACATTTAACTCAAAGAAACAGACTTTAAGCGATGGCGAAGAAGATCAGAAGTTGACCACTAAGGAGTCTGAATTGTTGAAATTATTGTGTCTGAATGTGAATAAAGTGCTTGAAAGAAATTACGCATTGAAAAATATTTGGGCTGATGACAACTATTTCAATGCTAGAAGTATGGATGTGTATATTACAAAATTGCGTAAGCATTTGAAAAAAGACCCTTCTGTAGAGATTATAAATGTTCATGGAAAAGGCTATAAGTTAATCCTGTAATCTTAGACGGATTTTATAAATGTATGAGGTTAAAGGCTGGGGTCTTGTGATGGACTTTCAGCCTTTAACCTATTTTATTACCTTGTTTTTGCTTTCTTATCTATGAAAGTTTTTTTATCTTTACCGAATAAATAATATGTATTAAAATGGAAAATAAATTGAGTATATACAACACTCTTTCAAGGCGTAAAGAAGTGTTTGAGCCTATTAATCCTCCGTTTGTGGGATTGTATGTTTGTGGACCGACAGTTTATGGTGATGCGCATTTGGGACATGCTCGTCCTGCTATTACATTTGATTTGGTGTTCAGATATTTGCAGTATTTGGGATATAAAGTGAGATATGTAAGAAACATTACGGATGTGGGACATTTGACAAATGATAGTGATGATGGTGAGGATAAGATAGAAAAGAAGGCAAAATTGGAGCGGTTGGAGCCGATGGAAATAGTGCAATTCTATACTAACCGTTACCATAAAAATATGGAACAGTTGAATACATTGTCTCCAAGCATAGAGCCGCATGCGTCCGGTCATATAATCGAGCAGATGGAGTTGGTGAAAAAGATATTGGATAATGGTTTTGCATACGAAAGTGATGGAAGCATCTATTTCGATGTGGAGGCATATAATAAAAAGTATGATTACGGAAAGTTGTCAGGACGTAGGGTGGAGGAGTTGTTGGCCAATACTCGCCAGTTGGATGGACAGGAAGAAAAACGTAATCCTGCAGATTTTGCTTTGTGGAAAAAAGCAACACCTGAGCATATTATGCGTTGGCCTTCTCCTTGGGGTGCAGGTTTTCCCGGGTGGCATTTGGAGTGCTCTTGTATGAGCCAGAAATATTTGGGAGATCGCTTTGATATCCATGGGGGAGGATTGGATTTGCAATTCCCTCATCATGAGTGTGAGATTGCCCAAAGTACTGCAGCTTATGGACATGAGGCTGTGAAGTATTGGATGCATAATAATATGGTGACCATCAATGGTAAAAAAATGGGCAAATCGTTAGGTAATTTTATAACCTTGGATCAATTGTTCTCTGGTGAAAATGAAGTATTAGAGCAAGCCTATTCGCCAATGACTGTGCGTTTCTTTATTTTGCAGGCGCATTATCGTAGTCCGCTTGACTTTTCGAATGATGCATTAAAAGCTGCGCAAAAAGGTTATGAACGTATGATGGCTGCAGTGAATGCATTGGAGAAAGTAAAGGCTGGAGCTGAAAATACAGTGGATGTAGATGCTTTGAGTGCAAAATGTTTTGAAGCAATCAATGACGACTTGAATACACCGATTTTGATTTCTCATTTGTTTGATGGCGTGAGAATTATAAATTCGTTGGTTGCTGGTAGTGAGAAAATCAATGTGGAAAATTTGGACAAATTAAAAAAATTATACCACGATTTTGTATTTGATGTTTTAGGGCTTAAAGCTGAAGCAGAAACTGTAAGTAAGGACCATGAGGTGTTGGGTAAGATTTTGGATATGGTGATGGCTATTCGTACAGAGGCTAAGCAGAAGAAAGATTGGGCTACATCTGATAAAATTCGAGATGAGTTAAAGGCTGCTGGTGTTCTTGTAAAGGATACGAAAGAGGGCTATGAATGGGAATTAGAAAGTTAAAATGATATGTCTTATTGGTACTATTTGCTTTGTTTGATTTTGTTGACTTCTTGTGGAGGTGGTAATGGGAAGAAGAAAGAAAATAAAGAGGTTGTTGTAGAAGCGAGTAAGAGTGAGGTGAAGTATGTAAATAGCTTAAAATTATTGCAGCCAGAAAAAAATCAATTGTATTCTTTTGGTGATGAGTTGGTCGTGGAATTTGAAAGTAAGAATCGGTTTGTAGTGGATTCTTCTGCTATTTATGTTGATGGACACGAGGTTGCTCGTTTGGGCTCTGGTGAAACTCGCTTTTCGTTGCCGATAGGAGATAGTAAGGTGGGGTTGATGACGGTAAAGGTTATTGCATGGCATCCGGATAATAAGGAGGGTGTGGCAACAGGCACAATACGGGTGAAACCAGCTGAAGCACCGATTAGATGTAAGTATCATGTATTGAAGACTTATCCTCATGATTCTAAGGCTTATACTCAAGGTTTGACATATCAGGATGGTTTTATGTATGAGGGTACAGGTCAGTATGGAGAGTCTTCTATACGAAAAGTAGACATGAATAGTGGGAAAATACATTCAGTATTAAGTATAGATAACCAATATTTTGGAGAGGGGATAACTATCTTTGGAGACAAAATTTATCAAATTACGTGGCGTTCTCGTAAGGGGTTTGTGTATGATTTGAAGAGTTTTTCTTTGGAATCTTCTTTTGAATATGGATCGGAAGGTTGGGGAATTACGACGATGGGGGATTATTTGGTTATGAGTGATGGTACGAATAAACTTTATCATATAGCGCCCTCTACTTTTAATATCTTGAGAGAGGTGGAGGTTTATGATCATGTTGGGCCTATTAACCAGTTGAATGAGTTGGAATATGTTGGTGGATTGATTTGGGCGAATGTATGGTTGACAGATAGGATTGTGGCTATAGATCCTGAAAGTGGAGCTGTGAAATATGATCTTGATTTGAGTGGTTTATTGTCGGCGGCAGAAAGAGGGAAACTGGATGACAAGGACGATGTTTTGAATGGAATTGCTTGGAATCCGGTTAGTAAAACTTTTTATTTGACAGGAAAACGGTGGCCAAAACTATTTGAAATTAAAGTGGAAATTCCTAATTAGTATTTTAATTAAGAGCAAAAGTTGATATGAACGTACAAATTGAAGAATCTTGGAAAGCTCTTTTGGAAGATGAGTTTGATAAACCTTACTTTTCTGATTTGGTGGAGTTTGTACGAGGGGAGTATGCTAGGCGTGATATTAGTATATATCCTCCTGGGCGTTTGATTTTTAATGCTTTTAATCATTGCTCTGTGGAGAATACCAAAGTGGTGATATTGGGACAAGATCCTTATCATGGTTTAGGGCAGGCGCATGGCCTCTCTTTTTCTGTGCCGGAAGGTGTTGATTTTCCGCCTTCATTGCAGAATATTTTTAAAGAGATAGAAAATGATTTAGGGATACCGGTGCCAAAGTTTGGCAATTTAGAACGTTGGGCAGACCAAGGGGTGTTATTACTGAATGCAACATTGACGGTGCGTGCGCATAGTGCCGGATCTCACCAAAATAAGGGCTGGGAATTATTTACAGATGCTGTTATTAGGAAAATTGCTGATAAGAAGTTGCACTTAGTGTTTTTATTATGGGGAGCTTATGCGCAACGTAAAGGAGCATTTATAGATACCAATAAACATCTTGTTTTAAAAGCGGTACATCCTTCTCCTCTTGCTGCAAATCGGGGAGGATGGTATGGAAATCATCATTTTAGTCGGACAAATGCTTTTTTGCGTGAACATGGTTTACAGGAAATACAATGGTAAATAATTAGTAAATATAATATTATGGAATATCAAAAAGAGTTGTCGGCAAAAGGGTATCAAGGAGCCGTTGCCGTAGAAAATACATTGGTGAGAAGTGTGTACATTTGGATGTGTACAGCATTGTTATTGACAGGAGGTACGGCTTCATTGGTTGCAGGAAGTCCGAGATTGTTGGAGGTGATTTTTGGAAATAGTTTTTTATTTTGGGCAATATTGATAGCTCAATTCGGCTTAGTTTGGGCAATCTCTGCAAAAGTTACATCTTTTAGTTTGTCCATGTTGTCTGGGTTGTTTATGTTGTATTCTGTATTGACTGGACTGACTTTTTCTGTCTATTTCTTAGCTTTTACAGCGGAGTCTATAGCTTCAACTTTTTTTATCACAGCTGGCACTTTTGCTGTGATGAGTATTTATGGATTTGTGACAAAGAGAGATTTGACTAAGATAGGTAATTTGGCACTCATGGCTTTAATCGGTATGATTATAGCTTCTGTGGTTAATATATTTCTTCATAGTACAATGTTAAATTGGATTGTTACTTATATTGGAGTTTTGGTGTTTGTTGGATTGATTGCTTGGGATACGCAGAAGATTAAAGCGTTGGCATCGGCACAAGACAATGAATTTACTCAAAAATTGGCAATCTGTGGGGCATTGAGTCTGTATCTGGATTTTATTAATCTCTTTATTATGTTGTTGCGAATTTTCGGACAGCGCAAATAAATTAACTTTAATACACTACAAATCATGGTTAGCTACAAAGAATTAGGTCTGGTAAACTCCAGAGAAATGTTTAAAAAAGCAATGGAAGGTAAGTATGCTGTTCCTGCTTTTAATTTTAATAATATGGAGCAGTTGCAGGCTATTGTTTCTGCTTGTGTGGAAACAAAATCTCCTGTGATTCTGCAAGTTTCAAGCGGAGCTCGTAAATATGCCAATCAGACTCTTTTGAGGTATATGGCTCAAGGTGCTGTTGAGTATGCAAAAGAATTGGGATGTAATATTCCTATCTGTTTGCATCTAGATCACGGTGATACGTTTGAATTATGCGTTTCTTGTATTGAAATGGGTTTTTCATCTGTTATGATTGATGGATCTGCCCTACCATACGAAGAAAATGTCGCTTTGACTAAAAAGGTGGTGGATTATGCTCACCAATATGATGTGACTGTTGAAGGAGAACTTGGTGTGTTAGCAGGTATCGAGGATGATGTAGTTGCTGCTGAAAGTGTATACACAAGTCCTGATATGGTTGAGGATTTTGTAAAGAAGACCGGAGTGGATTCTTTGGCCATTTCTATCGGAACTTCTCATGGTGCTAATAAGTTCAAACCAGAGCAATGTACTCGGAATGCTGATGGAATCTTGGTTCCTCCTCCATTACGCTTTGATATCTTGGAGGAGATCGAAAGACGTATTCCCGGCTTTCCGATAGTGTTGCATGGCTCTTCTTCTGTTCCGCAGGATAAGGTGGCAATAATAAATAAATATGGCGGAGCCTTAAAAGATGCTGTAGGAATTCCGGAAGAGCAATTGCGTAAGGCTGCAACTTCGGCAGTATGCAAGATTAATATCGATTCTGATGGACGTTTGGCAATGACAGCGGCTGTCCGTGAAGTGTTTGCAACGAAACCGGCAGAATTTGACCCGCGGAAATATTTAGGTCCGGCTCGTGATGCTTTAAAAGAACTTTATAAGCATAAAACAATTAATGTATTGGGAAGTGCTAATAGAGTAGAATAAGCATTTAACCTACATTATTCATAGTGGATTCATTTCAGGTTATCAAAACAGATATGGG
>CAMDJC010000043.1:0-31306 GCA_945900015.1 uncultured Odoribacter sp.
ATTTTTATGCTTTATAAGCTACCGGAATGTGAACGGGTATGCTCCGGAATATGCAAAAACCTATTGCCTGTGTTTGACCTTTTTCTTTTCCAATAGCTAAAACTACTTTAAAAAAGGCCTCAGGTACTGCTATTCTATTTTTCCCTACAGTTCTATATTTATTGCTGTAATAGATGGGCCCAGCAACTATGTATATTTTACCAAATTTTTTAGCCCATTCTCTGCATGCTTCTTCTAGATATTTCCAATCATACTGATTTAAATCTCCGTTTTGAGGACATATATTTGTCATTAAAAAAGATTCTTTTTGTGCTTTATAAGACCATTTGTTATCTCCAGCAGGGCACATGTGTCCACGCTGATAACCGCATTCTCCTTCTTTTATATCAGAATATATTGCTCTAGGTGTTGGCACATCTAAATCCTCAATAAAAGAATGACCTTTTCGTGCATATTCTCCATCTGTATGTTCAGCTGTAAGGATCCAACCTACCCAATTCGGAGTTCGCGTTTCTTTGTTGTATGATGTTATATATGCAAATCTATTTAAAATCTGCTCTGATGTTTTTTTGTTTATATAACATGGTGATACTAAGTATCTATCAAATTTTATGGATTCTGTTACTTCTTGGGCTTCAACTTGATTTTGCTTATTATAATTATACCATCCATAAACAACAATAACTGTTGCTAGTATTGTTGATATGTATCTCATTTTTCTTACCATGGGTGTTTTGTTTGTTCTAATTCATTATTCTTCTTTCTAAATTCATGCCATTGTCTATTCTCTTTTTTGCTGAATAAATGATAAATACAAATAATGCCATATGTAAGTGTTAAGCAGATTGTTATTATAATCTTATTAATTATCTTTACAATCTCATTCAATATGAATATTATCTTTTTCATTAGAATAAAGAATAAATAAATGGTGCCACTGCTGAATCTGCAAAAATCACCAGCAACGATACGATTACCAATATAAAAATTAATGGAGCAAGCCACCATTTCTTTTCATTTACAATAAATGTAAATATTTCTTTTATAAAACTCATATTTATTTTACTATTAGAAATTGATTTATGACTAAAATGTCTATGTCTGACTTTATATATGTTTTTACTGCATCGTAAGGAGAACAAACTATAGGTTCCCCCATGACGTTAAAACTTGTGTTCAACAAAACAGAACATCCTGTTTTAGACTTAAACGCTTGTAGAAGTGAATATATCTGTTCATTTTGTTCTTTTGTTACAGTTTGAATTCTAGCTGTTCTATCTAAATGAGTAACGGCAGGTATATTATTACAATCCTCAGTAACCTTCGTCGTGAACATCATATAAGGTGAGTTGTTATCATTGAAGTATTGTGACGCATCCTCTTTCATTACTATTGGTGCAAATGGCCTAAACGACTCTCTAAATTTAACTTTTGCATTTATGATATTCTTCATAGTTGCAATTCTTGGATCTGCTAATATACTTCGATTGCCTAAAGCGCGTGGACCAAATTCCATTTTGCCTTGAAACCATCCTATGATTTTTCCTTCACATATATATTCTGACACTTTCTCATATAATTCACTATCAGAAAGAATTGTAAACTTTAGTGCTTGATTGCTCAAAATATTAATGATTTCATCATTCGTATATTGGGGACCCAAATATGGACTTACTATTGGTTGTATATTACAATCCAAAAGTGAATATAAATATAATGCAGCTCCAATAGCTCCTCCATCATCTCCAGGTGCAAAAGGGACTGATACGGTATCAAAGATTTTTGATGCTTTTATTTTTCCCATTGCCGAACAGTTTAATGCACACCCTCCAGAAATACATAGATGATTAGAATTAGTTATCTTCTTTGCATGTTTAGCAAGATTTAATAATATTTCCTCTGTTACCTTTTGAATAGCCATAGCTAAATTCATATGAGATTGGTCTATCTTATCATTTGTTCCCCTTTTTTTTATTCCAAACAATCTTTCCCATTTCTTTTCGTTAATCATTTTAAGCCCATACATAAATGAGAAATATTCTTCATTCATTTTTATACCACCAGAATCATCTATACTAACAAGTTTATTTTTGATTATTTTTATAAAAGACAAAGTTTGACTATCTTTTAAATCTCCATAAGGGGCTAATCCCATAACTTTATATTCATCTGAATTTACTGTGAACCCTAGAAAGTATGTAAATGATGAATATAGCAATCCTAATGAATGAGGAAAAATTTGTTGTTTAATAAGAGAAATATTTCCATTCATTCCCTTCATTATAGATGTTGTTGCCATTTCGCCAACAGCATCAACAACTAATATTGCAGCATCTCTTTGAGGGCTATTATAATAAGCAAATGCGGCATGAGACATATGGTGTTCTACGAATCTAACATCCAACTTCCTCTTACATTGAAAAAGTCTATTAAATTCTTTTTCAATAGTTTGCTTCGTGTTTACTCGTTCTTTCAACCAAATAGGAAGTGATTTTATGAATGTACGAAATCCTTTTGGCGCATATTGAATATGAGTCGTGATTATACGTTCAAATTTAATAAAAGGTTTTTCATAGAAAACAATATAATCCAAATCATTATAATTTATTCTAGCTTCACTCATACAATATTGTATGGCAAACTTTGGGAAACTCTTATCATGTTTGATTCTTGTAAAACGTTCTTCACATGATGCTGATACAATTTTTCCATTTATTAATAATGCTGCTGCAGAGTCGTGATAATATGCGGATATACCAAGGATAATCATATTAGAAATTGAAATAGAAAAAATTAAACGTGTATTTGAATGGGCATAGCAAGAGTAACATTAGTATAATAGATAAAAATGTAACCTCCACAATTATATAATTTCTTTCCATACTCATGCCAAAGATGGTGTGTTTTATTATTTTACTTTCAACTGCTATCAATACAAGTATTGATGTAATCAAACTTATAATATCCACTTCATTAAATGTGCTATATTGAAATAAATCATTGCAATATCTAATAATATCATCAAACTTTTCGAATCTAAACAACTGCCATAATAAAATCGTAATTGTAATAACGATAGCTCTAAAGCCAAATTTAAGTGTTTTATTCTTTAATCTATGCTGTAAAGAAAAATATTTTTCTACATTAACTAATAAAGCATGACATATCCCCCAAAATATAAAAGGGAAACTAAGACCATGCCATAGTCCACTAATAATGAATGTTATTAATACATTCAATTGCGTTAGATACTTTGACTTGTGATTTCCTCCAAGCGGAATGTATATATAATCTTTAAGCCATGATGACAAAGTAATGTTCCATTTCTTCCAGAAGTCCTTAAATGATTGGGCTGAATATGGGTTGTCAAAATTATATGGCATTGTAATCCCTAGACACAGAGCAAGCCCGACAGCTATTATTGAATATGAATAAAAATCAATATAAAATTGAATACCAAATATTACAGATTGCATAAGAAGGTTTAGTCCTGTTCCGTCAATCGTAGAAAATAGTATATTATCAGCTATAATCATCTTTAGAAAAAAACCATATATTAACAACTTGCCCCCTTTATATATAGACACAATCTTCAGGTTCATAATTGACAACTGAGGAATAAAATCTGCAGCTCTAACAATTGGGCCAGCCATCATTTTGGGGAAGAAAAATAGATAAATAAGAGTGTCAATAGATGAATAATTCTTTTTATTTCTAATTTGGTCTACTATATAAGATATTGCGCTAAATGAGAAAACTGAGTAACCATAAATAATCCCATTTGAAAATCCTTTCAATATTGGGAAGCCACAGATAAGTAGAAGTATAGTCAACCATGATAATGTCTTCTTTATTCGTGTTTTTTTCAATTTATCAATGAGCAGAATCCCCCCTGATAGTACCAGATATATCAGGAATTGCCAATGTATTACATATGCATAACACAAAATGCTGACAATTAGTATTATAAAGTTGCGTATTCTCATAGCTTTATTTTTCTGTAGAAAATGCCATCATTAAAGCCAAACGTACCTGCATACCAAAGATCTTCATCAGTAGCACCAAAATTTGGATCCCATTCATTTCCAATCGAATGTGTTAGTTGTCTAACTTCTTTTGTTTCAAATTCGTAACAGAAAAGATCCCAGTTTCCATCTTTGTAGCCGGAGAATACAAGATATTTTCCGGATGGAGATAAAGTTATATCCCAAATATCAAATGGGAGTTCTAACAAATCTGTAACAGAATCATTTTCAATATTATATTGTTTAACAAGAAAATATTTTGCTTTTTCAATATATAAAATACTTTTATCATCTATGGAAAAAATAGGTCTCCAACATTCTTTATTGGATTCTATATGCTTAATATATTTCGATCTATTCAAATCGTAAATATATATATTCGAAACCTTGTTCTCTTCATTATTCCACATAGGCATTGCCATCATTCTGCCATTGTGACTAAACATTGGTATAGCGGAATGGAAATTGTCTGGATTAATTTTTTTAGAAACTCCAATTATATTGTCATATAATATAACATCTGTTTCTCCTGTCTCTTGATACCCCTCTGTACATGCTAGGTAGCGCATATCTACAGAAAAAACAGGATGTATTAGTTCTTCGAAGCTGCTAATCAGAATATTTGTAATATTATCTTTAAAAGAATGTTTTAGTATCAAATATCTATTAACTTCTTGACTTTGATATAACAACGTACTATCTTGTTTATAAAACATAGGATATCTTTCATGATTATTCCCTTTGCTTATATAAATTGTTGAATCCTGATACTCTGACAGCTCTTTAGTTAAACGCTCAGCTATAATCTTGTGACCAACAATATTCAGATGTTCATCATGGGTAAAGAAAGGAAATTTCAATGATTTCTGAAAATCTTGTGTTAAATCTATAGACTTAAGTCCTAATGTGGATGCAGTAGATGCAAATAACCTATTAGGTGCAGACAAGTCAAGTTCAGAATCTAGTATGTTATATCTATCTGTCACCTGTTTTAACAGTAATGGCGATACTTGCTCTTTTGATGGTATAAGGATTAGAATCAATTTCGCTCCTATTTTTTCTACTTCCTGTTTCCAATTTTGTAGACATTTCACAAAGGCAACCTTATCGTTTCTCTTAATCTCCGATTCTGCTTTATATAATATATTATAATCAGTATTTTCTTGTTTTGTGGGGAAGAAGGGTTCAGTCCATCTGCCTAATGGTAATGAATCCGTAGAGAATATATTGTATGCTACATATCGATATAGATCAGATTTTTCCATTAAATAATCTTGATATGTTGCATTGTTCTCTTTGATGTTAAAAAAATCGTTGAATACTCCTATCTGAAGAAAAACTAATTTAGGAGATAGTTGTTTACCTTTATCTTTAAAAAAATTAAGTTCATCATAAAGTCCTGCCCCACTAATACCTCCATTGATTATTATTTTATTGGGAAAACTGGAAAAAAGGATACTTGTGTAAAGTTCATCATAGTTTACTTGAGCTCCCTGTGTAAATGAATCACCTATAAATAGCCAATCACAGCATTTTATGGTGTCATCAGCATTGGATAAAACATCCTGCCTGTATCCCTGGCAATTTGTTTGATATTGACTTACATATTCGTTTGTATGAAATTCTTGGTTAAGATATGGTTTATTAAAGTAATATTTTCCGTGTAATTCGTAAAGGTTGGGGATGTTTTTTTTATCGTAAAACTCTCTAAACAATAATTCCGAATGCAATGCTATGCTGGATAATGCACATAAGTTGAAAGCCCACACTTTTAAGCGTAAACTTTTACTCTTTGATATAAGGTATGCCACTATAATCAATAAGGTTATTACAGTAAGAGTAATAACCCAATTCTTAGATAGCATTAATATTAATAGAGGATTCAATAGTAATAATGCCAATATTATACTATTTGTTTGTCTTAAATTCATTTGTTCTTATAAAATTCTTCTATTATACCTTTATATTGTTTACTTAATTTAATATAAGTTGAGCCATTGTCTTTTGCTGTAGACAAGGCTTTTTTTATAGCCTCTGATAATCTAGGTACATTTATAAGACGTTGTGCTTCATTAAAAGATAACGCTATATAATCTGCATCTAAATCTGTAATTATCGATTCTACTGATACTCTGCTACTGTTTAATTTGCTAATTTCAAACATTACTTCATTATTAAACGTAGTTTTGTTCATTATTGCTAATTCAAGAGCATCACCTTTAGTTTTGTAATTCAAAACATGAGGATATCCCAAAATATCAGAAATTATGTCTGTTAGTAGGGGTCTTAATTTTGACAATTTATCTCTTTCAAATTCTACCCATAAAAGAGGATTCTGTTTGTTTGTGTCATAAATAGACATTCTAATATACAGAATGTTTGGTGATACATTAAAGTATTTGCCAGCCATATAGTATGCACAGCTTATAACACTTTTTGTTTTATCCTGGATTATCTCTTTCACCAGCTTATTCTTAATTGATATTTTTCCTGAAGTAAGAATAGTTGCTTTTGACACTGGGACATTAATACCATTCTCAAATGTCATCTCAACGGATAATAAATGTTTTACTTTATTATAGGTATACGAGATGATAATATTGTAAGGTATCTCTATATTAGAGCACAAAGCATTAATTCCTTCTTCTACAATATCCTCTTCTCCATTTATATATTCTTCTTTCTGATTATATTCTCTTTTGTATTCGGTAAAATATTTTTTATTCTCTCGTTCTTCTTTTGCATCTTCTATTTGTTCAAACAACTCATTAGCTTCTTGCCAATATTGTTGTCTATATTCAGTAAGTTTATTGAGTGATTCTTTTATATACTCTTTTTCAGAAACATTTTCATCATTAAAGTTGATATATTTAACTTCATTACGTAAGTCATCTTCTACTTCAGATTTAGTAGGTTTAGGCAACTCAAATTTATGTCGGATATATTTTTTAGGTGTTAAGTTCATAAGTTCTTTCTTATAAACTGCAACATCTTCTATCTTTGGTATATTATGGTGAATTGATGTGTAGTTTCTGTTTTCTGCCTCGTATGCGTGGAGCATGTCCATTGTTACACGGTTATAAGCACTTTTGTACTCTGCAGTTCTACGAGCTGCAACATCTGTTATACCACTTGTTGTTAGTGAGTATTCTCCAAATCGTGTTAACTCTATAACTCCGCTTCCATATTTGGAGTATGATACATTAAAATGTTGTTTACAACTGGGTATAGTTGATTGACCTTTTGCTAAGATATGTAATTCTTTCATGATTCATTAATTAGATGTTAATATTTGAAAGCAGGTTCATCATAAACCAGCTGTCAAATCCTTGAAATACTTGTCTTTGAGCTTTTGTACCATCTTGATGTATTTCTATCCCATCTGAGTATGGTGTCATACCTGCAATTTTTTTGTAAGGTATTTTTACGGAACGATTGGAGGTGTGAAAGCATATATTCTTGTTTGTTAATATTAATATACCAGTTCCCATATTCTCCATAGAGGATCGTTCTACTGGGTGTCCTTTAGAACTTCCAGTTCTATAGTAAACACCTTTCATTACCCTAAATGAAATACCTCCATGTCTTCCTACCCATTCACGTGTTATTTTCTCTTGGAACATACATATATTATTATAGGTCCAAATTACAAATTCTCCTTGTGTAAGCATTATAGGTATATTGATGATATTCTGTTTTAGAGGTAATCCACTTTGTAAGCGTCTTAAAATCTCCGCTTGATGGATCTTCTCAATATTGGATCCAGTATATTCAACTGGTAAGTTGTTTGTTGGAAGTTGTAAAGATTGCGAAAAATCGTCCAATTGTATCTGTTCATCATTACTTATTAATCCATCTTCTAGAAACTTTCCTGCAGCCTTATCCAATACGCTTAATCCTACTTTTTCTTTTAGATCATTTGTTAAGGGTATCAGGCTCAGAACCAATTGTGTTCGTTTCTCTATTTTATTTAAAGGCAATCTTTCAACAAAGTAACTCATAAGAACACCTTGATATAAACGACTTCCAAGTTTATCAAGTTGCCCATCTTTATTGAGAGAAGCCTTACTTATACCTATTGAATTTAAAAATTCATCTGTTTTTTGTAAGTGAAATTTTGTGATAGGCAAATGAATCGTGTCGGTGAAGGTACTTAAGCCTCTTTGACAACAACTTATAATATCTTCTTCCGAGAGAAAATTATCTCGTTTACCTGATTGTATTTTGTTGGTAACAACCGATATATTATCGTTTCCTATAAAAAACGAACGAATGCATGCAAATAATTCTGCTATTCCTTGCTTATGTTTCTCTTCACATTCTTTATGAACGTTTGAAAAGAATCCAGCCTTTAATCCACAATATTTACACTTCATATTACTAATCTTTTATTGACAATATAGGAGCTATACCATCATAAGGATCACTTGATGTCGAGAATAGCCCACAACACTTTTCTTTCATAACACATTTACTACATACAGGCAAGTAGTAATTTTTCCAATCTGAAATACTTCTTTTGGCAAAATTATACAATCCCTTAGGTAATAAGCAAAGTGGTATATTGTAAATTGCTACTTCATGATACCAGTCTGCCAAGAAATGTACAGCGTCATCCAATTCTGCCTGGTATTCTATTGGTTCAATCCAGATCTTTTCACTTTTACTATCCGCAAATCCGGTTTTTTCCATCCCCATAAATGCAGTCCATGCTACGAATGATAAGTTTTTATGTATGAACTTGGCCATAGACAGAAAGCGACTAAAGTTAAGTTTGTTCATTACGATTCTCAATTCTATGATACCACCCTGCATTGCAATATTATATAATCCTTTCATGGTTTCAGTGTATGCGTTGCGGGAGCCTGCTATTAAATCATGATCCCCGGCATAGTCTGAATGAAGAGGAATTCCTAAAATGAGTTTGTCTTCTCCTACTTCCACTATATCCTTAGTAAAGTCAGAATCTTTAAAAGCCCTACCATTGGATAGAAGATGAATGTCTGTATATGGAAGTTCTTTTCTTATTTCCTGAATAAGTTCCACTAATTTATAACCGAGCAATGTGGGCTCACCTCCTGTTATTCCTATGCTCTGAAGGTTTTTAGGAGCTTGTTTTATTCTTTCTATATTTTGCTCATATAAAGAATCTATATCATGAGTTCGTTTAGGTGGTTGACAGCACATGATACAACGATTATTACATTGCTCTGTGACAAACAATGTATTGTCATTTGACTTAATATTTATTTCACGCTGTTTCATATTATCCAAGTTCTAAAGATCGGCATCACCTCATTTTCTCTTTCTATTATTAGTGATATCAGGTATTCAATAATGGCTTTATTCTTTTTACACAATAAAGATGTTGGTCTGAATCCATAAATGTCTTTTTGTGTAGAATGATTTCTTACTGGGTCTGCTCCACAATATGCACGTACTCCACAGTCAGAGCACCCAGCTAATAATTCATTAGACCATACTTTTGACCATTCTCTTGCTTTGTCCCCATAAATGAGACTCTCATATGGATCTTTTACACTTCCGATTTTGAATGTGAAATCTCCTTCTTCTGCCAGCATTCTAGATTCATCTGAAGCGTATAAGTATCCATCGTAGTTATAAACAAGAACAGAGTTTATGATACCAGCTGGTGATTGTAAATCAACAAAGCCGGTACAATAAGGAGTAAGTATTTTACGTAATATAATAGCAGCAAACTCTTCTATCATTAATATACCGTTGTGATTGATAGATATTATATGCTCGAATGCCTTTTTGTAAAATGATATAAATCTTTCGGTATAAAGTTCCCAATTACTATTATGACTTGCTAATCCATATGGATTTAAAGCTCTTAGAAATATGCTGTGGAATCCTAACTTTACATATTCATCTACTATCTCTTTAGGATAATCTAATGCAAGTTCGGATGTTGTCATTAAAGCAGAAACTTGATCTTTACCTAATATTATTCTAGCTTTTTCTATTCCTTTTATTACTTTCTGGTAGCTATCTATTTTCCCTCGATTTTGATTATGTAGCCACATAGGACCATCAAGTGATGTTGAGATAACTACATGGTAATTTTTGCAAATATCAAGTATCTCATCCGTTAGGTTTATGCTGTTTGTACATAAAACATAGCGTATATTTCTTCGTTCTTCCTTGTTGATTTCTTCGGCTAATTCTATTCCATATTTTAATAACTTTGGCTCTAATGACGGCTCACCTCCTTGAAATTCCATTGTGATCCATTTAGATGGTGATTTGAACATCAATTCAACGGAGTGCTTCATGGTATCAAAGGACATGGATTTATAAGTGCATTTCTCATCTTGACTTGTTGCCTGACAGTAAATACAATTCTGATTACATCGAAGTGTTAACACAAATATATGTAGAGCTGTTCGATCATCCATAAAACGTTTTTTCTCAGCTAAACGTTCTGCATATATATCGAGCAATGCAGGGATTTTTTGTTCTGTTATAAAGAAATTAGCTACCAATGACTTATATAAGTCGCTCGCTTGATCTATGGTGCGAAGTACAATTGATTTAACAGTACCAATTGGTACTGCCATCATATCTCCGAGTTCGTTTACAATTACTTCTTTCTCAGCTATTTTTGTATATGTAAAAGGTAATAAACTATACATTTTCTTCTAATTCATCAAAATCACTAAAAGCCTTTGCGTAAAGAATAACCCTTATGTCATGAGTTTCTTCTTCTATTATTTGTCTAAGCTTATAATCATTTAAAGTAGTAAATAACAGATTTTGCATAGCTTTTTGATTATCTTCTTTTATTGCTTCTATTGTAATCTTTTCAGTATTATCATCTATTATATTTCTAGAGATGGAATAATCTCCAGACAGACTATATATCGCTTTTGAAATACATGCGTCTGTATATATTCTTCTATCAATAAAGATTTCCATTATTTGGCTATAGCTTTTAATTTATTAATAGTGTCGTCATTTACAATTCCGTCAGGATTCAATCCATTGTATGCTTGAAACAACTTAACGGCTGTTTCAATATCTTTTGTGAATATAGCTTTACCATTCTTATATTCTAATTTTGCAGGGTTAGGAGAATATCCTGCTTTTCTAAGTAAGGCGATAAGCTCATCCACGTCATTACCTGCTACATTTTGATTCTCACTATATGATATGTCTCTGATGCCTAATACTATCGTACTTTTATTCCTATCCCAGTCACGAAGTCTGGATATTGTAGTTGAATTAGCTATTCCATCTACTGTAATTCCTGCATCTTTTTGGAATCGTCTTATAGCACTAGTTACGTAATTGTTATAAACCGGATATCCATTTTGCATGGTAATCCAAGAACTGCTTAGATATTGTTTTGATATTAGCAAGGTCGTTAGCTCGGATACATCTTTCCCGTATAGACCATTCCTTAATGTTCTATCTCCTAACGAGTATGTTTTATATGTTTTTGGAGCTGGTCTTGATACTGCTGGGGTATAGGAGCTGGAACTGTGTGATGAATGACTGTTATGCCCACCACCGCCTCCATAACTTGAAAAATGAGAAGCATGAGAGTAATGTCCACCTCCACCACCGCCGCCTCCAGAGCGATGTGACATGTGAGACCGATGACCAGCTATAAGTTTTGTATCTCCTTTTTTTGTGATTTGCAAAACGTTTTTGTAAATCTTGTTCTTTAGTGCATTAACCGCATCTTTCTTATCATCATCATTAAGATTGTCTAAGAATGACACATTAGTGCTTTCTTTGGCTTGTGCACTCGTGCTATAGAGTGAAGCCACTGCTCCTATGAGAATGTTACGTATTAGTTTCTTCGCTTTATTTTTCATTTTTCTTTCTTCTGAATAAAGTTCAACCAGTAGTCATTTGGATTTACATTCAGCAATTCTTTTAATTCTTCTTTTGAGCTTTCATCTAAATGACCGTTATTTTTAGATATGTTTAGAATCATATGATCTAACCCATTCTCTATAGCTTTATTAAGATCCAATTGTATTCTCTCTATTTTTTCAGATCTTGTTTTATTCTCTGATAGCAAATTGCTAGGTACAGAGTTAATTAAGTTTTTTACAGAGGTATATTTCTTTTTACTTAATAGATCGTAACATTCTTCTGCTAATCGATTTATATTTTCTGTTATATGATTATCTGCTATACCTTTATAATATGATGGTATAAAAGATGCATTATAACTACTTTTCGCGTCATCAAACATTTTTAATGCTGTTGAGTAATCGCCTTTCGTTGCGTATTGTTCTCCTGATGTTATGGCTTGTTCAAAAGCTGCTATTGATTCAGATGATGATGTATAACTTATTCCTGATATAATAGCAATTAAAAGTATTGCAGCTGGTATACCTATTTTCCCAATAGACTGTAGTACAATGCTACTTGTTTCTACCTTGTATTTATCTAAACAGCTGTTCCTTTCTTTTAAGCACCAATTGTCATACTGCTTATTCATATTATAATAAGCTCGTTTGATACTTTCTTCTATCTTTGATAGCTTTGACATGGTGTTTTTATCATAATATCCAGAACGTTTAATAAAAAACGATTTCGGTATGATAATAGATGAAGACAATATATCAGTATATGATTTCTTTAAGTCAACTAATGTTTTTGATACAGCATTTTCTTTTTGTTGTTTATAAAAAGATAGCTTTTCATCTTTCTTATTTTTACACCAGTCATAATCCTTTTTGTTTAATTGTTGCTGTAAAGCGTATATCTTTGCTTCTATAGCATATAGTTTATTTAAAGCTTCAGTAGAATAAAATCCTGGTGCGTCACTTAATATGTCTTTCGGAAGAGTAATAAGCCTATCAAGTAAATCAAGATACTGTTTTTGGCATGAAGATAAAAGATCTGATAGATTATCAAGAATATTATCATCAGCTTTAGAATAAGGGTCGAAACCTTTGGATAAGGGCTCGTTTATATTAGAAAGACAGCCTAATCCAAAAAGTATGCTATCAAATCCATAGCTTACTAAATCTTGCTTATACTTTGAAATCTTAGCAAATTCTTGACTGTAATCTAATGCCTTCTCAATCGCAGTTTTTTTGTCTTTTCTATAGGCTTCAAGTAATTTCTCCCCATATCCAGCTTTTTGGCTGTCTTTAAAGATTTGTTTCATTGCAGGGTATTCACCATAAGCATTGAAGTCGGCTAATAAATTAGCCAACTTAATATCTCCTACAATATCTTCTCCAAACTGGAATATGAGTTGTTTTAAAGCTTCTTGTAATTTCATTTCTTCAGTAGATAGAGTTACTCTATAGTGTTAATTATATTTGATCATTCTGTGCTTGATATTTTGTATTATTATCAGACAAAGAACCATCATCTGATGTTATCTCTGTTTCTTGTTGGTCAAACTCCTTTGAAGGAATCTCTCTTAACACATCTCCAAACCCTATTTCATCTTTGTAAGGTGAATAATTATCTCCTAAGAGTTCTTTAGAAAAATGATTCCATTTTTCTGATAATACTTTCTTTTCTTTGAATGCTTGATCCAAATCTTTTAGAGCATATTGGAATTCTATCATTGCTTTTTTATCATTAAGATTGCCAGATTTAGCAATATTAATTGTTTCTTGGAGTTTAATAATGCGATTGTTTAATATTGTTATATTTTCTCCAACATTATTCCTTTGCCAGTCTATAAAGTATTTTATATTAGAATTGACCAGTTCTTCATCATAAACACACGAAACAGACATATCATCTTTACTTCCTATTTTACTCAATTGTGGTAAAGTCTCAGTCAGACTTTTATAAGCAACTTCTTCACTTCTATTCGCCAATAATTTTAGAACTTGTATATAAAAGTTTACCATGTTTTCAGTGGCTCCAAAAGAATCATCAATTCCATCAGATCCTAAAAAAACAGCAATAGGTAGTTGACCTGTTCCACTATAGCAATATCTAAATTCATCTAACGCTATTGAATCACAAAGAGATGTCGTCTTGTTAAGAAAACATCTATCGTCCCATGGTATAGGTTCGTACCAGTTACCATCAATATCATAAGCAATACATTTCCCATCACCTATGTGAAAAGCGAACCAATAGCTTTTTGTTGCCACATAACACATTAAAGTGCAGCCATAGGTTTTTTCTATGCCTATATTTCTTGTAAAGTCATCTTGGTGTTGTAATGGAATCTTATTCTTTTCTTCTTCAGTTAGAGGACTTTCAGTACTATGCTGCACTATTTTTTCTCTCCACCTATATATAATAGATGAAAATAATTGACGTAAAGCTTTATCCGTTTCAGTATCTTTAGTCAGTATGTTTGTTTTAGCTTCTGATGTTATGGCTTGTTTCTGTGTAAATCCCTTCCCTATGAAGAGAGATTCATCAACTTCTCTAATAAAGGAAGAAACACATTCTTTGGTCGCTTCTATAGCCTTTTGGGCTCCAATGTCACTTCTGAAGTAACGTTCGCCACCATGCCCATCACAGACTATAGCTATAGCCATAGAATCAGACACATCACTAAATGATGCATCTTGGCAAACTTTATTAGCAATTATATGGCTGTCTCCTTGGCATGAGTAATGTATATGTTTCATATACTTCTAATAGTTTAATCCCAATCATCATAGTTATTCTGAGACGTAGGGGCAGGAGCTGCTTCTGATTGTGCTCCATCGATATCTTTTACTGTCTCTGTTACATCTTTGATGACTTGTTCTTGTTTTGATGTTTCACCTGCTGTAGAACTTTTACTACCTATTTGCGATGAAGTAACGGCAACGACTCTTATTACTTGTTTTAAAGCATCAATGTTGTGTACTGTAAATACAGCCTCTAATGATCCTGTGAAATCTTTCAATACTTCTTTATCGGCATCATCACCTATTGCTATAGCTATTTTAATAGCTGCTTTAAACCAGTTATTCGCCTTTAGCTTATTCAATCCTCCATGAAAGTCATCGGTAGGTCCACCATCTGATAAAAGTATAATAGCAGGGGCGAAAGAGCCACTTGCAGCCTTCATAAAACCACTTCTTGATAACTTACTGTTTAATTCTGTACAAGCTGCACCTAATGATGTTAAACCACTTGCTTGAACATCTTGCCAAATAAAATCTGATGCAAGTTTTGGCTCATCGTATAGCCAATTTGTGCCGTTTGAAAACTCTAAAGCTGCGACCTTTATCTCTGCATCAGGATTTGATTGAGAAATCTCATCCAGCATAGGCAAAACATTTACTACTGCATCATTAACAGCACCAATCTTATTACCCATCATACTACCTGATGTATCAATAAGAAAAAACAAGGTCATTGTTCTACGTGGTACACTGACCACATCATCTAATAGTGACATAATTTTAAGATTTAATTATTTTGAAAATTTTATTTCAGCTTTATATTGCATATTATGGATTCTGAAGTTAATTTTTAATCCTTCCTTCACTGGCAAAATATCTTGTGGTTCCACAGTTTTTATTTTACCACTAGGAGTTTCTACAGTCCATGATTCGGTAGATATATTTTTAATTAATAAGAACCCCGTATTATCCACAGTAACAATTCCGTCAGGAACATTGTCATTGTCGATATAAATAAAGCATTTATTAAGTAATGGCAATGAACGGTTGGCAAACATTAATTTTTTTGTTAAATCATTATCTTTTGAACAGTTCATACATTTATAAGAAGGCAATGATGTATCTACAAATGTCTCTTCACCACAATGCTGGCATACAATCAAACAGTCTCTTACTTGAGATATAATCTTCTCCCAATTTTGTTCAATCATTCGTGTATTTGGATTTTTTAATTTCTCTTGGTTGAATTCTTGGATAAAAGTATCTCTCAATAACTTGGGCATTACAGGCCATCTTCTTATGACATTTTGGTGTATTCCACGTACAGGTAGATTTGATGTATCATTTGGGTCATATATGAAAACTGCTTCACTACCATAGAAACGCTTCTCGTAGCTTTCTGTCATGCAAGGGCAAGCAACAACCTTTGCCCCTTCAAAAGGATGATTTGCATAAAACAACATAAAAAGTATCACAGACAAAGAGAAGCGATCGCTATATTTATCTGGTATTCCTCCTGCTACAATTTCAGGTGCCATATATCTTGTCTTTCCCATAATTCCAGATTTCTCTCCTTGCGGCATAACATTGTCATTATCACAAATAAGTACGTCGCCAGAACTTGGGTCTATGAAGAAGTTTCCGTCATTTAAATCTTGATAGCTATATCCAAATCTATGTAACATCATGAAACCGTTGCATATTTTCATTGCAGCTGATAACATTGCAGAAAATGATTTAAATGACACTTTTGCCAAAAGAAAGTTTCCAAACTCGTAATAGTTCTTTGGTCGAAGTCTCATTATATAACCGTAACTACCTTGCTGTTTTTCTGTAAGGTCTTCAGGCCACAAAAAAGCATCAGAAGGTGCCCCTGATACTATGTTGTGCTCCAAATTCCTATAAAACTTATCATCTGGGGCATTTAGATACCATTTCAAAGCTTTTTGTTCTCCATCAACTTCTACAAGATAGACAATTCCTTGTCCACCTCTTCCTAATTCTTTTATTATTGTAGCGCTTTTACCACTAACCAAAGACACTACTGATTGCTTATTTAATTCTGCCATAATTTTAGTAACCTCCACCTTTTAGGTTTATTTCATTTACTGACGTCAATTCTCCTGTATGTCCACATTCTGGACAAATAACGATTCGTTGACCATGATAACAAACAATTCTTCCGCAACTGCATATATAAAATTTTTTACTTCCACAGTAAGGACATCCTGGATAATTTGGATCAAGTTCAACACTGCCAGTTACAGTTTTTGAATCATAACCTTCTCTGTGAGCCTTTTCTTTACCTATTTTAAAAGTCCAAACAAATTTATAGTGACGCTGACTTATGTAATCAACGGTGATGCCAAATGTTTTTTTAGTTTCTTCGCAAACTGCCATTATTGCAAATGCTTTACTACTTAAAGCAGTCATTTTATTTGATATTTAAAATTTAATATTTCTTATGATTACACAAAAAGAAAGACACGAAAACTCATTGTTCACAATTTACAAACTCTGTTTCTAAATCCACATAGCTTCATATTAAGTTCTTTTTGTTTGTACTATTAATTCTCTAACATCAACATCTAAACATTCGGCTACCTTCATTAAGGTTTCCAATCCTGGTTGCGCAGTATTAGTACACCATTTTGATATTGTCGCTTGGTCTCTGCCAAGCTGCTCTGCCAGCCATTTATTTGTTCGCCTCTTTTCTGCTAATACAGCTTTAATGCGATTAATAGCTTTGTGATCTTGCGGAATCATGATAGTCATTTATTTTGTTGATAGCAAAAATATAATTTTTATTTGGAAATCAATTACATATAATGCTTTATTTTTAAATAAAATTGCGAATTATGCAATAGTCTCATTAATTTTCAACTTTCATTCTGAAAACAAAATAAACCATCCCGTTTTATGCAGGCTAAAGCTTGTACTTCCGGAATGGCCTATATCCTTGAATGCTCATCTTAAAATACAGACAAGCTATTCCGACTGTTCGTATTTTATGCGATGCCGGAACAACTTGCCTTATAAAACGGAAACTTATCGGCTGACTTGCTTCGTATCTGTGATACCAGGCAAGTTTCACCCGACAGATTCATACAATCATGCAGATAAATCAGGACAGTTGCCAAAGACAGAGCCTTTAAGGTTGCGCTACTCTTCACTTCAAAGGCTCTGACATTGGCAACCGGTTACCGGTGGTTTGTCTGAAAATGGATACTATACTCTTCAGAAATCTTTGAATACTGAATATCAGGAAATCATTGGTGTGTCACAGCCGGAGCCGTTTCTTATGTGCAAAGGTACTGCGGACTGGAGAAACGCCAAGTGACGCTTGCGCTTTCAGTCGGAGGACTTGACGGCAGCCTTCCGCAAATTTTCTCATACCTCAAAAATTTGGGTATTCCGTCTGCATTCTCTGACTTCACACTTGTCTTTTTCTCCCTTTGGTCCGCAGTCACAAATGCACATAAAACGGTTTTCCCGGCCATGAAGCTTAATGAGCTTTACCAAAGGGAAAAGAACTGGAACTTCAAAATTCAAGTGTTATGCGAGCAAGAAGAATGGGTATCAAACAATCTTTTAATTTTTACTGATATGTGCAGATTGATGACAACACAACTGGCGGAAGCTCTGGAGGGTTATCCGCTCTACTCCCAGGACGGCAAGGGAAAAGAGGCTGTTTGCCGTGCGGTTTTTGCCCTTGGTTCTGTAAGATGGTTTATCCTTGAAGGAAACAGGGAGGATGACGATGTGATTCTATTCGGTATCGTAATCGGACTCATGGAGGATGAATACGGGTATATTTCCCTCAATGAGCTTTCGGATGTGGAGCTTGACCTGAGTGCTCAGGGACTTGGCAAGCTTCAGGTAAGACAGCAGCAGGACTTTAATCCGGTTCCGCTGAAACAGATTCAGGACAGCAGACTTCAGGAATTTCTTGAAAGGTTTGAATAGGCTGTATGAAAACAGAAGTGGCCGGTCCTATCCGTCACGGACAAGACCGGCTGCTTATTATAGCAGGTAAATGAAAACAAAACTATAATTGTATGGTAAATGGAAAATTGTCGTAATATTTTTAATCTCTCTGCCCGGCATGGGTGGAGCGTTTCTATGGAAAACATGGATGGAATCCGGTTTCTCAATTTCAGGAGGAAGACTTCGAGCGGTGTACCGTTCTGTTTTACCATTGAAGCCGGTGACGGTACAGCCGGCTGCATAGCTAAAGAAATATTCTCTTTCGTCAGTGCCGCTGTTCCTGAACAATGTGCAAGGGAATGGATGATTCAGTCAGGAGCAATGGAGCCGTCCGAGTTCCTTCAAGCCGTATCCGACATGGAGGATGTCAGGCTGAGGGCAAGGTTGCTGGCTCTTGAACTTGCTGCTATGAATGCCAAATATAATGTCCTGGATACCATTCCATGGGACAGACTGAACTAACGGTGTTTCTTACGCTTGCGGCCACGTTTGGGCAGGCCGGTTTCCTTGTAGGCTATCAGGTCAGTTCCTCTGAACACCCTTTTTGCCTTGTCAGGTATCTTCAGGAAAGCCAGCGGCTTTTCCAGATAACGGATATAGGCATAGATGGTGCAGCGGTGAACACCCAGGTAGCGTGCTGCCTCCATTACTGAATATGTCTTTTCCGGAACAACTTTCATTATTTCTCATGCTGGTTAATCTTTTCGTTTATTGGATACCGTAAAGGTAAACAACTGATTATTAGCTGTCAATACGTCAAATATGGGATTATTCCGGAGATTGTGGGATTTGTATGGATTATGTGTTACCTGTCATATTCAATACGGCTGGGGTAAGGCGATTGATAACGAATCTTTTTTATGAAAATCAGGAAGGCATATATTTGATGGTTGACAGCGTTGACAGCAAATCCAATGAAAATCCGACATAAAGTCTATCTGGGAAGTTCCTGTAATACAGTATATTATATTCTTTCTGATTTTTCTTATAAAGAATAGAGTATTATAATGTGTCAACGTTTGGCTATGGATTTTTAGCGGACAGAAAATTGTGGCTACACTTGTCAACGTTTGTCAACGTATGATTTCTATATGAAGTATCTGATACACTGACAGATATTCTCTGTCAACACTGTCACCCCTGAAACGGGTGCATTTTATTATCTGAAAACATCTGATGTGAAAGGGATACATGGTTATCCTAATGTACCATTACAGCCACAGGTTTGTTCAGCATGCCTCTTCAGATATTTTTTTGCAAAGGTATCTCCGGCATTGCAAACGTCAAACACAGGGCTGAAAATCTTCCTCAAACGGGGTTGAGCGTATTTTCAGCTTTCCTTGAAGTTTGCCTTATTGAATGCCTGCGCTTCTGAAAACTGCAAAAAATATCCTTCGGGCAAGCTGAAAAACTTGCTGACAGAAGGGAAAAAAATCAGAGCGTATGGTACAGATGGACGAAAGCATCAGAAAGCAGTTGGAAAAACCACAGACATGGTTCTGCAAGTATTTTCCCAAACGTATTCAGAATGTGGGCGAGAAGGAAATCGCCGACAGACAGTTGGTTTATGACTTCAAGGATGGAAGGTCTCATGAAGCGGTGGCACAGATGACGGCAGCAAGAATGATTGACGAACACGGCAGCAGATGCTCACAGTTGGTATTCATTCCGGTTCCGGCATCATCGGTAAGAAAGAATGAAATCCGGTATATGGACTTCTGCAAAAGGGTATGTGAACTCACAGGAGCGATAAACGGATATGACCATGTAAGGGTATGCGGAGAAAGACTTGCTATTCATGAAAACCGTAAGGCTGAAAAGGAAATCAGAAAGGTGAGCGTCATAGAGTTTGATGAAGAGTGGTTCAAAGAGAAAGATGTCATTGTTTTTGACGATGTAATCACACGCGGAATCAGTTTCGGTATATATGCGAATCAGTTGGAGAGTTTCGGAGCGAATGTCATTGAAGGCATCTTCCTTGCAAAAACCCATTATAAAGTATAGAACTATGAACGGAATATTATCAGAAAAATCAAAGTCACTGGCTTTCACGGGACACAGAACTGTTCCCGTAGAAAGGCAGGATGAAATAAGGGCACGGCTTGTTGAAACTGTGTCCGTCGCCTGCAAATCGGGTATAACCTGCTTCTATTCAGGCATGGCCATGGGATTCGACCTGATGGCCGCTGAAACTGTATTGTCACTGAAGGGAAGGTATCCAAATATACGGCTCATTGCCGTTGTTCCTTTCAGAAGACAGAGTTGCCGGTGGCCTTCCATGGAAAATGGACGTTATCAGAATATAATTTCCAGGGCCGACCGGGTTATCGTATTGAGTGAACACTATTTCAAGGGATGCCTTCTAAGGCGCAATGACTTCATGCTGGAGCATTCATGCAGTTTGATTGCATGTTATGACGGCAAGACTTATGGTGGAACATTCTATACCTGCAGGGAGGCAGGGAAGAGAGGCATGGATATAGTAAATCTGTACTGAGAACCAGCCCGAATTATATTGAGAATATTGTACAAAACAGATATGCAATTTTCTTGCATATTTCATTTATAATACTTATATTTAGATAGTTAAACAAGTTATAAGAGGTAGTTTTATGAATAATATCTACAACCGCTATATTTGGTTGCTGCATACAGTCTATCAGGAAAGAAAGGTCACTTTTGAAAGGCTTTGTGATATTTGGAAGCACCATTTCCTGTACAATGGAAAGCCGCTGAGTCTGCGCACATTCCATCATCACCGGAAAATGATTGAGGAAAATTTTGATATAGTCATTGCATGTAACAGAAAGGACTATACATACTACATACAGAATCTGAATGAAATACTCGGTGACAGCTGCCGTAACTGGCTGTTCAACAGCCGTATCATTGATGTGGCTCTGAAAAGTAGTCCGTGTCTGTTCCATCGTATCGTACTGCCTGACATGTCAAGTGGTATTGAATACCTGCCGGATATATCGGAGTGTATAAGCGATGGGCATGAGCTGTACATATTCTACACGAATGACAAGGGCAATGAAGTGGAAGGCCGTTTCCGACCGGAAGGTTTGAAGCTGTTCCATAACCGCTGGTATCTGCTCGGATACAGGAACGGATCAGAGTTCTGTGCTGTTCCTCTTAATGCACTGACAAGAATCTATCTCAGCGGAAACAGGTTTCAGACTGACTGCAGATTTTCGCTGGCGACTCGTCTTTCAGACTCCATTGGTGTTGTAGCTCCGACCGGACAACAGCCGGAAGAGGTTACTCTAAGGGCTTACGGTCCATTTGCAGATTATCTGAGAAAACATCCTTTCCACCATTCGCAGGTAGAAAGGAATGATATGGGGAGTTTCACTTCATTTGATTACACACTTCTTGTGACTGACGAACTGGTAGATGAAATCCTGGCTCTCGGTGATAAGGTGGAGATTGCTTATCCGGAAAAATTGAGAATGAAACTGCTTCAGAAGATTGGGCGTATCAGAAACAGGTATGCAACATAGAAATCTGCAATTGTAGAATATTATTTTTGAGTAGTAAACATTCGCTCAATCATTGCTTCAAGTTCAGGACCCAATGGACGTTCTGTGTCTATACACTCCTTCTCACCGGCAACCAGGTCTCCATATATATTCCTGTAGCGTTCAGCTTCACTGCCATCACAGCAAAGCATAGCTGTCTCAAACTCCTTAATCATTTTCTTACGCTGGCTCTCTGGATATTCCTTAGTCTTACCATAACAGGTAATAGTAAATGTTTTTGCCATAATCATAGGATTTATTTGTTTTACCTTTGTTTGTTTATAATCATTATCACTATACTAATATACAAAAACATTATGATAATCAGAAATTTAACAATAAAAATCGCAAGAAATTAATTATAAATTTCAGCTTTACAATATTACTGTTTATCCGAAATTCCTGCTATAGTTGAGATTTAACTTGCTTTCCAAAACTTACATCTTCCCATTCACCGCCATGAGAATCTTATAAAATTTATATGCCAACAAAAGAGAGAAAATCTATCTTTTATTGGCATAATATTATATATTGCATTTGTTCTCCAAGTCCAAACAGAACAAATCAAGACTCCGGCTTTTTTGACGGCATGTCTTAAGTCCTTTTCTCATATCTTTTGATATATTATCATAGTCCAGATTCTTTTTGTCAGTGTTGATGTATCTGGTTCTTTTTTTACCGTCAATCCTGCTGATCAGATAATGTAGACGTTCCTTTGGATTTGCGTATTGTGCTGTTTCCTTGCAGGAATTGTCAAATAGAGGTATAAGCCATGCATCTGTCTCTTCAATGGCTATTGCATATGCAACCTTGTCTCGATAAGCCTCCGGAACAATATTCGAGATTTTATATTCTACTGCTTTATACAGATAATCACAATATTCTTTCCAATCTGTATCTTTTGTACGTAATGGTTCATTTATATCATACCCAGCTTCACCTCGTTCTGCAGTATCTATCTGAACAACAAGCAAAGCATCATCTGCCAATACATCAAAAAAAGACTGGAGCAAGCTAATGTCCTCACATGATTTCAAAACCAGATTCCAGTTACTGAAATTCATTTCATTCAAATCAGTCTCGTCAAACTGTTCACTGGGACGCAATTGAACGACATCACTACCATCAATACCCTTCAAAGCTTTCAGAACTGCCTTTATTACAGCTATGTCAGCTTTTCCTTCTGCTATAATACCCAATCTCATATCATCAGAAATTATAAGGTACACCGCCAATAAGTCCTTTCATCCACATTTCTGAAAGCATCATGCGCTGTTCACCTGTCTGTTCTTTTGTCTGGATACGTTTAGCCTGCGTTTTTCCCTCATCGTTACGGGTCACAACGTATAATCGCTGACTGCCGTCATTAAGATTCAAGCCATCCAATATGGCCGGATTATGCGTTGTTATAAGTACCTGCTTACCATTCTTGACAGCCAATTCACAGATTTTCTTCATGAGAAACCTGCACAAACGGGGATTCAACCCATTTTCAATGTTGTCAATGGCAAAGAAGTCCGGGGTCTTCCTGCTGATAAAGAGTGTAAGATAAAACAATAATTCCAACGCACCTTCATTGGCATTCTCCGCAGAAAACAGATTGTTCTTTTTCTGCATAAACTTATCCCTGAAATAGAGATTGGATTTACTTCTTCCCAATTTATATCCCTGCATCTTGTATATTTCTTCATTGTCAAAGAATATATCTTCAATCCAGGATATATAGTCTTTAGCAGATTCTTTTATCTGCATGATTTCTTCTTTGGGTATGTTGTTAAGAAGCACATCAAGGCCTTCTCCATTCAAACCAAGAGGATATTGCAAGCTGTCTGAAGTCAATCCACGAAGTGCGTTGATAGACAGTGAATAAATAAGATACTTGGACAAATATTCCTTTAACTTATCTGTTTTTTTTACAGCTTCCTTAATATTTCCACGCCTGGCTCCAGTTGACCAAGGAGCATTCCAAGTAGAATAAATATCCTCTGGAGTTAAATTGGTAACTGCATATTTTATACGTTCTCCTTCAGTTCCAGATATATTTACATTAATGGTGTTGTTGGATGGCTGGCCATAAAATGAACTTATCATTAAGTCCGGTTTTGCTATTCTGATACCTTTCTGTATCATGGAATTTACCTCTATTTGGGCAGAACGCTCAGCTGCAACCATTGCTATAGCTTCAAGAATATTTGATTTACCGGAACCGTTAGCACCAATAAAAACGTTGACATTACCTAAAGATAATGTCATATCTGTTATTGACTTGAAATTTTTTACAGTTATAGTTTCTATCATATTATCTGTTTTACAAAAAACACCTAATTCCATATCAGGTCGTACATATAAATACAAAGATACGGAAATTTCACTATAATAATGAATTAAAAAGCATATTTTTAGACACATAACATAACTTGTTAATCAGTATATTAATATAATAGCTCTCTTGATACAACATAATAATCAGCCAAAATGTAATTCCTCCTGTTTGACTGGATGTTGTTGCTCAACAGGTATTTCCTCCTGGTTTTCTGCTACTACCTCTGTTTCAAGATCCAGTCCGAAAGTCTCTTTCAGCTGCAGGTAATCAAAGCATAAAGCCTTCGGTCGGTTTACTTTTACCTTCTTAACCTGCTCTCCATTTACAATGTCAATGGTATAGTCAGGAAGTCCGCTTGGCAGAAGTATGGTGAATCTGTCCTGCTTCAGTCCCAGGTATGAAGCATGGGATTTCAGGTAGGACATGATGGTGGACCAATTCGAGCGATTGGAGGTGGAACCTGCGTTCCGGCTGTTGAACAGTGATGCAACGGCTGCCGTGTTCAGATAGAGAATAGGACGTGCTTCTTTAAATTCTATATCTTCTTTTACAGACAATGGACGGAAGGATTTCATATATCTTATACGGTAATGTGCCTTCTCAATACATTTCCCTGAAGTCTGGAATCCCTGAAGCATACTCCAGAAGTCCGCTATCTCGGAACTTTCCTGAGCCAGTTCATTCTGGTTGCGTATTCCTTTGACTGCTGTTTCAAAAAGCTCCGCATAACTGAAAGGCACGTCAATGACTGTCTCCAATGTTCTGAAAGTGGCCAGTGGAATAACCCAGTTCCCGAATATACGGTCATGGATAGTTTCATTTTCCAATTTCGCAGCCAGCTCACGCTTGGTGATGGAGTATATTTCGGGAAAGTTTTTCTCAAACAGTTCCCGGTGCCCCAGTATCTCCAGGGTGAGGTGGGTAAGTCCCATGTTGCAGACTGATACAAGGTCTTCATAAGCCCTTTTCTCATTCTGGTTGAATGATGTCTTTGAAAAGGCAAGGAAGATGACACGGGTATAGAGTGCCATATCCTGTGTAGGCTTGTCCTGGCCGCAAAGGGCTACACCTGTTGTGACAATGGTCTGGGCTGCCATACCGTCTGTGTTCGTATTCTTCTTGGTCTGGCCGCCACCGCCCCAGAGTCCTTTCAGATAGGCTATCTTGCGGATGTCAAGGTCATTCTTGTATTCGTCCAGCACGGCAAGTGTATTGACGGCCTGTGATACACGGTCGTTCATGGCAGGTACGGAAGTTACTCCGAGATTGGGCGGATCAACTCCGTGCAGGAAGAAGGACTGGAGGGAAGTAGCCAGGGTTGTCTTACCGGTTCCTTTCTCACCGAAAAGGTTCAGGATGGGAAAGTGGCGGGTGCGTCTGAATATGATGTCACGGAAAAGGGTGGCAAGCAGGTAACAGAAGGCTACGCTTGCATTCTCACCGAATACTTCCATAAGTCGTTTTACGTAATCATACAGTTTTATCCCGTTACGGTTCTCATGCACCATAAGTCTCTCAAACTGGAATATCTCCGGATTGTTGAGATAGATTTTTGAAGTGGCCGGTATATAGAAGGCCTTGCCGTTGATTCCACGGACAATACCCAAATCGTCAACGGCATTGAATGCACCTGCAAAGAATATACCGTTACCAAAAGCGAAGAATCCTTCAGCCGCATTCCAGCCGAGCTTTCTGATACGCTCTGCCGTATCAGTCTTTGAATACAGGTATTCCTTTACACGGTTGAGCTTGTCTATCTTGGCCAGCCATACATAGTTGCCCAGTGAGCCGACCTTCTGCTGAAAGTTGCTTAACGAGCAGAGTTCTGACTCCTTCAGTTCTATGACCCTGCATACATTGTACATATTCCTCATACGGAAGATTCTGGTTCCGTTTATCTCATCCTCGATATGGAACAGTGGTTCCATTATGAAGTTGGAGATTCTTGACGGTTCATCATCATCTTCACCGATGGAGTAGTAACAGTTTTCCCTGACGAACAGACCGAACTGGCGCAGCAGTTCAGCTTCACGCTGCATCTCGTTCATGGCCGCAGGTTTGTCGTTCCTTCTCCTGGCTTCCCCACGTGCCTGGGTAACGGCATCACGCCATAGCTTTACCTTGCCGTGCAGTCTGGAGAGTTGTTCTATGCACTGGTCATACACAAGCTGGTCTTTTATATAGCGCAACAGGTCTGCTATTTCCGCAACACACTTTCTTTCCTCTACCATGGAACCGGCTACCAGAAAACGTTTCTGTGCCAACCAGATGATAAAATGCTTTTCCGGAAGTGAGGTATAATCCTCCCTGCTGCGGATATAGCTGTCGGCATCATTCTTGGCATATTGTACTTCTCCTTCTGCCTCGGATGGTATTTCTGCAAAAGGAAGTTCCCTGACTGTTACATGGAATCCTTTTCTTATGGCTGCAGCCCCGTTGGTCATCACCGCCTCAAATCCCGGTCCGTATGGCTTGCCTTCCGCAATATCTGAATCAGGAATGAAACAGAGTGAGGATACATATTTCTTCAGCTGTTCAAACTGGCTTTCACTCCAGGCTGTTCCAAGTGACGCTACTGTATTGTCGTATCCAATCGACTGCATTCTCAGGACATCAGGAGCACCTTCCACAATGATATAATAGTCGGCATCACGCAATCTGACGGCACGGTCAATACCGAATACTGTTTCTCCCTTGGAGTAAATCATGCTTGTTGCCGAGTTGATATACTTGGGAGCTTTCCTATTGTCTCCGATGTATCTGGCCGTATAGGCAATGATGCGTCCCCATCTGTTTCTCACGGGAATCATGATACGCTGTCGGAACATGGCGTATGTGTTTCCGTCCTCGCCACGCTTGAACATACCGAGTTCGTACAGCAGTTCTTCGTTCAAAGCCTTGTTTCTGCAAAAATCCATAAAGGCCTGACCGTCCTTCGGTGCATAGCCTATTCCGGCAAAGGCACAGAACTCCTCATGCCACCGGCCGTATGCGTAGGCTCTGGCATCAAGGCTCTCTTCCTTGTCTGTTGCTCTTAAATTCTGCAGGAAGAAAGACTGTACTGTATCGAGAACTGTCAGAAGTGACTCCCGGTGCCTGGCTTCAGCCATCTGTTCCTCACTGCGCTCTTCACTGACGTATTCTACCGGAATATTATGGTTTCTGGCAATAAATTCCACGGCGGCACTGAAGGAAAGGTTTTCCTTTTCCATTATAAACGTAATGGAATCACCACCACGGTTACAGCTGAAACAGTGGAAGAGATTCTTGCCTGGGGTAACGGCAAAGGAACCGGTCTTCTCTGTATGAAAAGGACAAAGTCCCATCAGTGTTGAACCTTTTCTGGACAGTCTGACATAAGGACTGAGTACGTCTTCTATGGCAAGTTCCCTTACTTTCCGTATGGTTGTTTCGCTTATCATAACGTACTGAGCAGGTTCCAACAATCGATTATTGACTGGCCGGAGTATTTCGGACGGCTGACATTATTAGGATTAAGCGGTTGGATATATCCGTTATCTCTGTATTTTTTGAGTGTCTTGTTGCTGATACCGAGTTCAGCACAGGTGCGCTTGACTGAATAGACACCGTTTGGATCGCACGCTGGTCTGATTTCTTTCATTATTATAAAATCATTATGAATGTGCGATACAAATACCTGTCCGACTTTATTTTAAACTATAAGCTGGCGAACAAAGGTTACTGACGCACATTCCTGTACCTACTATAATTGTTTTCTTTATATTTCATAGAGTATCACGGCTAAATTAAACATATATAGTTTACCACTATTAAAATATTAGCCATAATATGTTTATCATTTGTCTTTTTTGACTGGTCTTTCAGTCTGTTTCGACTGACTTTCATCAAAATAGTCCTGGGTGGTACGCTGCAGGAGCCTGAGGTCTGCCGTGCGGTATTCCACCTTACCGGGTCTTTTATAGGAAACCACCTTTCCCTGACGTTTCCATCTTTCTACATTCCTGCGGCCAAACAGCTCGTATGCCTTCCTCTGGCTGATGAATTCAGGATCATCCTTGTCGGCTTTCAATTGCCTGACAATTCTGGAGGAGAGGTCATTCAGGAATGTTTCGTATGGTATAAGATGGTCCAGAAACTGTAATATCTTCATATAAACCTGATTTGGTTTCTATACTGTTCGTTTTACCGTGATGGTTTGGTTTTCTCTGTCAGTCCTGGTCTTAAACTGACGGTTATAGATGGCACCAAGCTCTGAAGCCTGTGTACGGACGCTTTTCAAACGTGAAATGGGAAATGAAACGGATTCACCTACTTCAAGGGCAACAAGTGCCGGACGGATTTTTTCTAAGTTTTCAGACATAATTGTTGGATGTTTAATATTTAATGTTTAACTTTGTATTCACCAAATGAATATGTTACACTACAAAGTAACATAAAATGGTTTATATAACCAAATATTTGTTTGATGATTTATTGTTTAAGATGTATTTATTGAAGGAATCGCATGGATAATGACATAAAACACGTGCATGTAGGTCAGGCTATCGACAAAAGACGCAACGAGCTTGGATTGAGCAAATCTGAGCTTGGGCGCAAAATAGGTGTACCGCAGCAGCACATAAACCGCATACTGGAAAGGGAGACAATGGAAACGAGCAGGCTTATTAAAGTCAGCGAAGCATTGGACTTCAATTTCTTTTCCCTTTTCTGTCCGAGACAGCATCATATATCGGCACACCTTGCAGCCGTTTCATTGGATGGAAATGCAAATAATCTGATAGGTGATGCAGAACTGGCCGTACAGTTATCCAGCGAAAAGAAAGAAACAGAGAACCTGAGGGAAACAATCAAGCTTCTGAAAGAGCAAATAGAGAGTCTGAACTCACAGATTTTACGTCTTGATTCAAACCTGAAGGATAAGGACGTGATTATTGAACTATTGAAAGATAGGAAATAAACAATACTGAAATTTAAATGAATGCGTCATCTCGTTACAGAGAGGTCAAATCATTCATCCTTAATATCTATTGCAACTGTTCCAAGCATTGTATCAAGATGCATACAGATTACATACACAAATATTGCATCTTATTGAAATACAGATATGTATTGGAGAGGCACAAGCTGCGATAGAATAATAATGCTAAGAAAGTAGCAGCTTTAGAAAAAAGTCATACCAAAGCGCATACACTTCACATACACCGGCAATGTAACCTATTGGGGAATAATCGTATATGAAAGTGGCGCAGGCTGCTATTGAGGAAGCATAATAGATAAATGCAATTACAAAGGAGTTGTGTTAAATTGCAACACAACTCCTTTTGTCATATATCATAGTGAAAATAGAATCTGAGAAAAAAAGGAACTTATTGCCTTAAATTTCATCCAGGCCTAAAGTTTTAAAATATTCATAAGTACCATCATAAAACTCTGGGAGTCTAGTCATATCTTCTGGAAACCCACCTGCTGTCTTATTGTGATTCCCTTCAGGAACACAAATAACCATACCAATACGAGCACGTGTCAACAGTACACGATAAGCGTTTAGCATGTATTTTCGCCGTTCAATACTACTCTCTGTATTACCCGCTTCTTCTCGCCAAGCAGTTCTTCCATTGAAGTTATAATATTTCCATTTCCCATTTTCACACCTAACATCAGCATCCCAAAGAACACATGTATAATCCAATTCTAGACCTTGAACTTGTATTTCAGTTGCAGCATCTTCAAGATAATTTGATGATCGTATATCGTTTTTGTCTTCCAAAAACCAATGTATAGCATTTTCATCTCCTTGCTCAAGTACATGAACAGCTAAAGGTTTGAATCTTGCAGAAGCTTTGCTTACAAGTACACCCGCTTTTTGCGAACCTCTAGTCATTTTTCGCAACCATGTTCTGGCTTTATCCATATCTCTTGTAAGTACAATCGGATAACGTTCTTTTATCTTTTCATACCATTCTGTGGCATCAGGGTTGAATGATAGTAAAGAATGAACAAAAGCTGACAACTTTTCAGCTCTAAATGAACGCAAACTAACTCCGAGATGGAGATCTGAAGAGAAAGTAACTTTATCATTCTTTGCTAGTAATTCATTAACTTTTCCTTCAGCATATTCTTTCTCTGTAAGTTTGTCGGATATATAAATTCTCCAATGAGTGAATTTATCATTTAAAGCATTAATCCATTCAGAAATCCCGGCTTCTCCTGTATTAATTTCTTGACCACCACCAACTAAACAAATAATTGTTGCCCAATCTTCTCTTTGATCAAGAGACCAGATAAGGAAAGCTGCTTCCGAGAGCGGAAAATTTTGAATTTTAAGTTTATTGCCATAAGTTCCACCTCTTTTGAGATAATCAGCAAGCCTTTTATGTGTCCATGAACGTTGAGCTTCATCAAAAATTGCAACATGTTCAACTTCTCCGTAGCCTGCATTTGTTAGTTTTATTGCCTTGTCTGGATCTATTTCAAGTGTGTTATTTTCTACGGGATTCTTTATTTTGGCCAACATATTATCTCTATAGCGATGTATAATTTGTATAAATTTGCCAACTTCTCGTCTTGAATCAGACATATTCTTTTTTTCTCCACGCTCCTTACATTTTCTGTAGTTATCAATAGCTAAAGCTTCTGTAAGTACGGCAACTAAAGGTCCGTTTCCAGAGAGATATACAGCTCCTTCATCTTCAATTAATTTACCACCATTTTGGTAAGACTGTTTAACAGCAACATCTAGTCCTACAAGAGTCTTTCCGGCTCCTGGTACACCTGTTACGAAACAAATACTTTTTTGTTTCTGTTCTTTGCTATTCTTAATAACATCAAGAATTATTGCTGTCCGGTAAAACTTTTTCAAACAAAATAAATTAGGGCTGACAC
>CAMDJC010000044.1:0-26323 GCA_945900015.1 uncultured Odoribacter sp.
AGTCGGGGCTTTGTGCGTAAAAAAAGGAGGTGCGCATTTTGACACACCTCCTTTTTTATTAGATACTACAAAGCAATCTCTCAAACTTCGACGACTCTACATCTGGAAACATACAGCACAAGTGATCAAGTATACGCAACATTGACTGCCGGGGAGTACGGCCCTCTACTTGCTCCTCCACCGGAAACAGATGCGGATACATAGCCTCTGGTGTACAATATCGGGCTACCCCCCAACCATAAGGCTCACCTTTTTTCGAAATCAAATATTCAAAATCTGCAATACACACATATGTTCCCACTTGCAACTGGGCAATCAAGGCATCAAAAGCCATTCCGTTATGCTTATTTTCAACAGGATTCAGTGGATTAGAAGGATTAAATACTGTCCGCTTACGACTCAATGTAAAACCACTTGCCACTTTCAACTGTTTCGATAACATCGACTCATTTTCCACCAACACATGATATATATGCAATGCCTCTTGAGGCAGTTCCTCCAGAAGTACTAATGACCGTCTCCAATTCATAAAATCAGGCAACCACTCCATACTGACATACCCAGCCTTTCCCTTGAAAAATTTTCCGTAAGCAGCCTCCCACTTTGCAATAATTGTCCCCTTCCATCCCCATGGTCCTTGTCTAAAATCATCTCCGAAAAGCAAATCAGGAGGAGTCATTTCCTCAATGGAAAATCCTCTGATATTATTCTTGAAAAAAGGTAAAAAACCCCATTCACGAATCAGATTCTCCACTTGTTCCTGCCGCTCTATTATCATACTAAACCGATCCATCATTTCATATAAACTCCATTCCAGTTAAACACCCAACAGAAAAAGCATTCCTGTTATTCCAATATAAATATAGATCACATACCGAAGTAACACAATAGATATATGCCGAAACACATATGCCCCAACAACATTCCCGATAATCACCCCAACAATTCCGGAAAGATACCCGGTGGCAACCGCCGAGGTAAAAAATCCATTATACGCACGCGCAAAAGTCATAACCAAATTTCCAAACAAAAAATAAGCCTGCGTCATCGCAATATAATGATTCTTATCCTGCTCCGCATTAACAAAATAAAGCACTGCCGGTGGTCCTTGCATTCCGAAAAATCCCCCCATCAGTCCACTGACACCCCCAGCAATAATCTGCACTAGCTTAGTCGTCCTCACTTTAATACGTTTACTGAAAAATATAAAATAGACACTCACCACTATCAGTGTGATACCCAACAAAATATTCAAAATACTATACTCCATCCTCTTCAGTACAAACACCGCCCCAATCGACACGACCACAAAAGTCAACAAAATAGGCAAGAGCCTATCCCAAACAATGTATCGCCACTTCTGCACTACAATGATAAAGGAAGTTGTCATAGCCAGAATACCAGAAAGCGTCGTAGCCTCTCCATACGACCCGAGAATAGCAGGCAACATCGTCATAATGAAGATACCAAATCCAAAACCGGCCGTCCGCTGCACGAAACTAGCCCCAATACTCAATATGAATAGCTTTAACACAATTTCCATTTCCACAAAAATACACTCTTTTGGAATACCAAAGCCACCCTTTACCAAATATATTTTATCCTACTTCTGCATTAAAAAGGTTTTCCATCAATTGATACGATTCTAGGCTCTCCCCTACCAGGCAACGGATTAAATATGACAATTATGTGCTGATTCTTATCTGCATCCACACAGATAAATTCATAATTAGTACCAGCCACAACTTGAGTACGCACTTTCACCGGAGTAAAGCGCACATCATTTTTCATCGCTTGAATAAAAAGAGCCCTTACTTCTGGAGAAATCTCAACAGTCTTTCCATAGGCTCCAACCAAGGCATTATTATTGCTTTTACAAGCCACTAAAACAAATAAAATAACAAAAATATAAAAAAAACGATTCATAGTATATACCCTTATTTTCAATCAATTTAAATGAAGCATTTTCTTTACCACAATCATTATCCATACAGACATGACAAAGGGAGCAGTCAAGGTAGGTATCCCCCACTCCATTCCAACAAGTTGTAACAACACAGACAAAACGACAGCACCTATCGCCCAACCTAACGAAGCAAGATTTTTACCACCTAAAGCCATTGCGCACAGTACACCATTATACCCCACCAAGCCCATATTTATCGTTGGAGCATCAACCCCAATAAGCAAAGACAAAAGAACCGGCAACAAAGCCCCCACTATCGCATAAAATGCCCCAATACGAGAATGAAAAAGAATTGCAACCAAGAAACATAGTCCACTCAAACTATTCCCCTGAAACATCACCTGACCTATTCCCGCACCCAAAGACTGCAAATAATCGACCTCATTCCCCGTTAAAGCAACAGATGCAGACTGCAACAGATACTGCGGCATCCAACAATGACAAACCCCTAAAAGCAACCATACAGAAAGAATAAAAGGAGCTGTAAATAGAGGGAGTAGATTCTGACGTTTAAAAAGCCATACAATCCCCGTTGAAAACGACGAAGCCAGCACCATCAACCCTATTGTCAAAGGAGTAAGTGTCATAAACACACCGACAGCTATGCCCACCAAGGTTCCATTGAAACCATACAATCCTTTTTTTATTTCATCCCGATTAAAACCAAGCAGATAAGCAGTTAGCATACTTGCCATATTCCCTCCAAGCGCCAATAACAGCATTTGCCACCCTCCTAAAAATATCCCCAAGAGCATCAACAACCCCGAAAACGCATTGGCTTGAAACATCACCTGCCCCACACCACACCCAAACACAATTATCAGATCATACAGTTTGTTTTTCATCACCACTTAATCAGTTATAATTCACTAAACGATGGTCTTCTTTGTGCTGCAAAGATAGTGAAAATATGGTAAATGAATACTTATTCATGTCCTAAATGAACTTTAAAAAGAGCTGCCCTCAGCTATGTGGGCAAACTGTATAGCAATTAAGATATTAACTTAGCATTTCGGGTATGATAAATACCATTTTAGAAAGTAAAAGTAAGTGTAATTTCTTGAATATCAAAATGTGCGGTACAAAAACTTGTGAAAAATGCCGTTTTTTGATGAGAAAAGGTACATAAATAGCTCTGAAACCGAGCGGGACATTATGATTATTTTGCGAAGTATTCAGTCTTCATTTAATAGGCATAAATCGGGTCCTGAAACGAGATTTCACCGACCATAAAAGCCTAGAGGTAGTTCAGTTGCTGTGTGGTCAATGTTTCGGTAATTGTTACAAACAACAGCCTTATGTGGCAGCGGTCGCTATTTCTTAAGATTGTTTAAGTAGTAATAATTTGAACAGAAAAGGAAGTTTCATTTCTTTTATTGTTCAAATTATTGCTATATTTGCAGTATGGATAGACAATTAACTGAAATAGGAACTATTCCTGTAACGACTTCAATCATCGAATCGTTATACCCGGAACTTAAGTCTGCGAATAAAAAAGTGACCTGGCTTGAGAAGCAAGGATTTATCATCAGACTGAAGCGGGGACTTTATGTGGCTAACCCCAAACATTCAGGAAAGACTCTATCGAGTGAGTTGATAGCCAATCATCTCTATACACCTTCGTATATTTCAATGTCTACTGCACTACGATATTATGGACTTATCCCCGAGGCTGTATATGTTCATCAATCAATGACGGTAAAGCATTCGCGTAGCTTTCAAACTCCGGTCGGCTGTTATGACTACAAACATATCTCAAAAATAGCATTTCCAATAGGAGTAAGGAGTATGTATAAGGATAATTATGCTTTTCTTATTGCATCACCGGAAAAGGCTTTGTGTGATTTGATTGCCAATTCCTCGCAGGTCAATCTTCGCTATATGAAAGATGTGGAAACATATCTTGAACAGGATATTCGTATGGATATGGATGAGTTCAATAAGATGGATAAAACCATATTCGAAGACTACATAAAAGTTGGCAAAAAGGCCGATTCAATTTCGACACTTTTAAAATTCTTAAGACGATGAAAAATGAAATATTCGACAATATGCTCTCCCGTTATGATTTAACAACAGAGCAACAGAAGAGAAACGCTATATTTGAAGTGAACCAACAAGTGATACTTGCTGGCTTGTATGCCGGAGGCTTTTTTGAGTCGGCGGCTTTCTATGGTGGAACTTGCTTGAGAATCTTTCATGGCTTACAGCGTTTCAGTGAGGATATGGATTTTTCATTGCTTACGCAAGATGATAAGTTCGATTTTACGAAATACTTTCCTGCTATCGTTGATGCTTTTACAATGGTAGGCCGTGAGGTTGAAATAAAGAAAAAAGACAAAAGGAATTTCGGAAAGGTCGAATCGGCATTTCTTAAAGATAATACCGATGTGTATGATGTGACTTTCCAAACAGAGAAATCTATAAAGATAAAGATAGAAGTAGATACTTGTCCACCATTGAACTTCAAGACGGAACAGAAGCTATTGCTTCAGCCATATTCATTTATGACCCGTTGTTTTACACTTCCCGACTTGTTTGCAGGCAAGATGCACGCCTTAGTATATCGTGCGTGGAAGAATAGAGTAAAAGGTCGTGATTGGTACGACTTTGAATGGTATGTACGCCATAATGTTCCACTTGATTTTGCTCATTTGGCAGAACGATGCAAGCAGTTCAACAATGAGGATATCACTCCAGAGTTATTCAAGGAGAAACTTATTGAACGTCTCTCTACAGCTGATATAAAGCAAGTGAAAGAAGATGTATTGCCTTTTGTACGCAATCCAAAGGAACTTGATATTTGGTCAAATGATTATTTCGTGCAGTTGGCAGAGATGGTAAGAATAGGATAATACAACATTAAGCTTTCTCCAAGAAATAACTACTAAAGTCTTTATAGCTTTAGTAAGCCTGCACCTTTTCTTATTGGCGGAAGCAATCCAAGTACGGTTACACTTTTCCATAGTTTTATTATTTTGCAAAATATTCAGTCTTTAACCAATAGGCATAAATCGGATCCTGGAATGAGATTTCGCCGGCCTTATTATCCAATATGTCATTCTTGATAAGGGCAGCCTTTGAACGGGATATTGAGGTTGTTGAAGAGATTTGATAGCGATGCATCACTTCGGTCGAACTGATGGCCTTTTCGCCGGCTATAAGGGCTTTAAGATAATTCAGTTGCTGTGTGGTAAGTGTTTCGGTGATTGTTACAAACAACAGACTTAACTGCTCTACCAATGCCGTGTGTGCCTCGCTCACAATCTCAACGGTACATACATCCTTTGTTCTGAGCCATGAAAGCTGTGCCAGCTGCTGTGCGTAGTATGGATGATTATCTACGAGCTTTGCAATCAAATGGCTTGCTTCATCGTCGATGTTCTTGCCGGTATCAGCGAAACGACTCTTGAAAAATTCCACAAGGTAAGGTGTGTCAATCTTATTGAGAAACATCAGATTGCCGAACTTGTAGAATGGTTTGGATGAGTCGGTAAACACTTCCATCATCATGTGGCGCTTGCTGCCATAGAGACAATAAGTCACACTTTGATGCAGCTGCCAATGTGAACGCAATTTTTTCTGGAAATAGTCTGGGTCGGTAAACGTCGCGATATTTTGGAACTCATCTACGCAAATAACGATTTTCAGGCCCTTCTTCCTGGCAATCTTTTCGGCAAGATCGAGCACTTCGTCGGGATTACGCTTTACCTCCTCCCAATCAAAATCGATTGAAACCTCATTGGTGGGGTCTGTACCGATTGAAATTTTGGGAACAAGATGCGAAAAGAAACTCTTCGCACTCTCGATTGCCTCCTCCCATTTTGTGGAAGTGGCGGCAATGACCTTCTGGGCGAGCAGCGAATAAAAATGCTCCTCGCTACGTACATTGAACAGGTCGATATGACAGATTCGGAGGTTGCTGTCCTGCGCCATCGCTAATTTTGCAGCCTTATTTACAAGCGAACTTTTACCCCAACGGCGAGGAGAGATAATAATCGTGTTGATTAGCGACGTAAAGTTCTGAACCAAGTCGGCTGTTTCTTTCTCACGGTCGGTAAAATTCTTCTCAGTAGCAATCTTTCCAAATATAAACGGAGTTTCCATAACGCTCTATTTTTGATTTCATAATACAAATATAATACATAAAATGTAACTACATAAGTTGTTACAACAAAAAGTGTATATACATTTATTGTAGTATCTTGCTGATTGATGTTGTCTATACATAAATATCAGGATAAAAGTTGTACAATCATAATGAGTTTCGCTTTCCAGTAAGAAACAATATATTGTTTGCTATATGTGAAATACTAACTCTACGAATAATATAATAGCATTTAATATCTCAACGTCCAATGATGTGACCAAGTTGATTACGGCAAGAGTAAATTTGAAAATTGACTTCTGTAACCTATCATAAAATAAAGTAAAACCGCTATATTTGTAATCGAATAGTGTACGAGGTTTGTAAAGTTTACCGTCTATGTGATTCAACTACCTAATAAAAATATAGTATATTCATAATTTTGATTCCATTATTTAAAGTACGATTAGTATTTTATTCATTATACATACCCTGTCCTGTGATACCCTTTATACCTTATTCAAGATTAATTAATTACAAGGTTACCTCTCCGAAAAAGCTTTTTGATTTTGCCGGTAAAACGAAGTTTAATGGGATAGAGACTATATATTGGGAGAATAATTGTATGACAATAATTTATCATTGCGAGAAATAACACAATATATCTCATTGTTATCGTTATTTATAGCATACAAAGATAGGAATCTAAGTTACTTTCACTATATTTGTATGATATATATTAATAGATTATAAAGCATGGAAGTTGTTGATCAAATATATAACCTACGGCATAATTTTATTGTTATTGGACTTACTGGTCGAACAGGAAGTGGGTGTACTACAGTTGCAGATATTCTTAAAACAGAGAATATTCAAAAATTGAAGTCTAATTATAAAGAAATTAATTCGGGAATTGTTGATAATAATGTTCGGAAAAATCGAATTGTTCATAACTTTATTTGTAAAAACTGGAAACCTTTTACAATAATAAGAGCAAGTGATGTTATATTTTATTATGCTTTTTTGGAGAACTTTGATATATTTGTGAAGTGTCTTGAAGGTACTGATATTATTCCTAAAGAACAGAGTAAAATTTGTTCTGAAACAATAAGTGATATATCTTTAAAAAAACTATTAGATCCTGTAAAGGATGATTATAACACTATTCGTAAAATAGTTGTTGAATGTGAGAATTTTTTGAATAATAAAAATTATGAAGATGTTTTTGAAAAAGAAGATGTTCTTGAAAAAATAGAACAGTACAGAAAGTTGATACTTCATGACATAGCGGAATTTCGAAAGAATTTGGATGAAATTTTAGCTAAAACTGTTAAAAAGGTTATAGCAAAAGAGTTGCAAAAATGGGGGAATAATATTCGTAAATATAATTCTATAACTGTAGAAAGAATGATTGATAAAAAATCCCCATCTTGTTTGGCTCATAAAATTAATCAATTTATTAAGATGTTTCGTGTTTCCGATAAGATAAAAGATAAGCCAACCTTGATAGTTATAGATGCTTTACGTAATCCTTATGAGATTCTTTATTTTCGTGAACGTTATTCTGCATTTTATACCATATCTGTCAATACAGAAGAAAAAATTAGGCAACAAAAATTATTTGAGAAAGGGTATAGATTATCTGAAGTGCAAGCAATTGACGAAGCAGAAAAAGGGAAACATGACTTTCAAGATTCATATCAACTTATAGATATAGATAAATGTATTGAATTATCAGATATTCATCTAACGCATAATGGAATTGAAATAAGTAAAAATCGTGACCTTATTAATCAGATTTTTACATATGTCTCTCTTATATTGCATCCTGGCCTTATTCCACCATCTCCTATTGAACGAATGATGCAAATAGCATTTACTGCAAAGCTTAATTCAGGTTGCTTATCCCGCCAAGTTGGTGCAGCAGTTACTAATGAATTCTATTCTGTACAAGCTATTGGTTGGAATACTGTGGCGGAAGGACAAACTCCATGTTCATTACGGAATTTGTATGATCTTTATGAGCAAGAAGATGCTAATGCATATAGCACATATGAAAAAAATGATAAAAAATTCTCTGATTATATTTCAGTTTTGGTAAATGCATACAATTCTAATAAAGCTCTTGAAAATTTAAAAGGAGAAACATTGTCATATTGTTTTAAAGATATATATACAACAATAAATGCTGATAAGCAAAAGGGAAATCAAGTTCATACGAGAAGTTTACATGCCGAAGAAAATGCTTTTCTGCAATTAGCCAAATATGGGACTCAAGGGATAAAGGGTGGAAAGCTTTTTACTACAGCAAGTTGTTGTGAATTGTGTGCAAAAAAAGCATATCAATTAGGAATAAAGGAAATTTATTATATTGATAGTTATCCAGGAATTTCAAAGTCTCATATATTAGAGTGTGGTGATTTACAGCCCAAAATGATATTATTTACAGGTGCAATAGGACGTGCTTATATTAACTTATACAATCCGTTTTTACCTTTAAAAGATGAAATAGAGGCTTTGACAGGGGTTAATGTAAAAAAAATAGGTGATAAATCTGATATAACTGAAATTAAACAAAAGAGTAATACAGATAATAGTAATGGCAATAATAATAAAAACTCAGAGACCTCAGGAACTCATTAATTCATTAAATAGAGCTATAAATAGGCGTGCTATTTTAACATGGGTTGTTGATGATATGGGGGATTATACTATCTCTCGTGAACAATGGCAATTCTTAGCATGGATGAGACCATATATTTTAAATGACCGCATTGTCTTTGGAATTATACAGTCGAGAAAATTTCCAATGACAAAAGAATTATATGGTGTATATCATGGCAGATTTGTGGCCACACTTCTAAGTCATTTTGATTTAGATATTATTGATATTAATGTGACACCGTTACTTACTGAATATGATGTAGTTGATAATAACTAGAAGGGATATTGAAAAACTCATTATTCCATTTGCTAGGTTCTATGAAATATTTTGTGTAAATGGGGAAATACGGGATTCACATGTGGATATTGAAAAGAAAGACAATACTAATTTCAAACTGGGGTTTGATTATGTACCAATTTACATTATTTTTGAAAACAGAATTCAGATATAAGGAGAAACTTACAGCTGAATCCTGTTTTCATTTACACAAAATTTTGGACAGTGTATAAAAAATCTTTATAGACTATCTGTAGATTGTTAAGACACCTGCAAATGAATCTTTTATATAATTTAATTCATCCTTGGGCAACGAATCAAATTCTTGTTTGAGTTTCCATAGACAGCCTTTTGGATCTGAAATCTCATCACGTAAATTTACATAAAATTTCAATACCTCATTGATACGTTCTCCATAATCTTCACCCTTATTTGTTTGAGTAAAATTTCTATCGTGTATTATAGACAACAAAGTGTCTCTTTCTTGTATTGGCAAAGAATTCATAGTATCAACCCATCGCTTCATACTTAGCGGATGAGATTTTTTTTCAAGCCATTCAAAAAAGAAACGGTAAATAATATAGGTATCCGGCATTTCAAGTAACGTATAATATTCATGAATATCTCTACCAAATGCCTTATGAAAGTATGATTGCCCTCTACCAATACTCCCTTTCGTTGAATTAAGAATGGCTTGGATGGAGCGGATATATTTTCTATTCCAATGCTTGCCTATATAGTCTCGATCATGGCTATATTCCCCCAATAAAGGATGATATTTCATAGGAAAAGAATATACATTAATACCCAATTCATCACACAATTCAACATTTATCTTTAGTCGTTCATACAAATCAGATGGTTTGTCAGTGAAATTATAGAGGAGATAGTTTGAAAAGTTTTTGATTCCATATTTTGCGCTCCATCGTACTGCTTGTATATAATCATCCTTCACTGAAAGAGAATCAAATGCAATTCGTAATGGAGAAATCGCAATTTTAGACAACATCTCCGCCTTTTCTTCAGTGAATAGACGAGCATCAACACCCTGATTAAAATCAACAATACGCTGCCTAGGTCTCAACCGTTTATAAAATTTGGCATAATCATTTGATATAAGTTCGTAAGCTTTTATTGCGTTATCTTTTGTACTTGTACCCAACGAAAGCAAACCAAAATCGTACAAAATCGAATAGACCTTATATGATAACTCTTTTTCTTTAATAGAAGAAAGGAAGTTTGAATACTCTCGCTGTGCCATGCGCAAATATGCCCTGTCATTGATACCTTTTTGCAGATTTGATATAGCTAATTTTAATTGATTTGGAGCTTGATAAGTTGCACCTCGCTGAAATCCACACTTAATAATATCGTCAATAATATCATTAAATCTTTCAGAAGCAAGAACATTGTTATCCATCAGCAACAAGTCTTTTTGCTCTCCAAATTTATTTTTTACACGTTCAATTCTATCTGACATAGGTATATAATCCTTATACTCTGGCTCTATCTTAGGCACTGCACAGAATGCGCAATGTCTAACACAACCTTTAGTCATTGATCCATAATATGCATTTGACATATCATATCGGTAATCAATCTCTTCTAATATGGAATAATCCAATGGAAGTGTATCTATAATTATTTCATTGCTATTATCTATGATACCTGGTTTATTAAGCAAACCAACGAATGGTTTAATGTTTGTGGCAGCTTCAAGTTCTTCTGGCTGCAAAGTTGCCAAAACACCTCCAACCATAATTTGCCCATTAGGTTTTAGCAACTCTTTAACCTGATTTATAGTCTTTACTGTTATGTCAAAATAAAACGTGAATAAAGTTGTAACACCTATCCAGTCCCATTCTTTTTCATCATTATTAAGATAGTATTTTTTCCAAATATAATCCTTAAAATAATTGAGCCAATCTAAAATAAGTACATAATCTTCTCTTTCACTGGCAATTTCCAAACGTTCAAGATACACAGCTTTACGAGTTTTAATATAACTCTTAATTGCATCATGTTTACTTCTCCAATTATCTCTAGGAGCAATGCTAATTAACTTTCCTATGCACTTTTCTACAGCTCGTTCAAGAATAAAATCCTTAATGTCTCCCTTAAAAAAAACGACATTGTCACCTAAAGATTTAAAGTAAGTGGACAACTTCATTAAACCAATAGGGGGAAATTTATTCTTATAATTCGGTTCTACAAGTAGAATGTTCCTTTTAATTCTCATTACAGAATTTTCTTTCTTAAATTATTCTTCAATTGATCTTTAATTTTGGGTGGTATTTCAGATGCTTTGTCAATTACTGCATAAAATTTTTTAATTAACCTTCTTTCTACAAGGCTCAGTCCTTTATAAATATCAAGTTCTGAGGGTGATGAAGGGGGAGTAATTTTATCATCCGGATTTGAAGATGGAGGATTTGAAGTACTATCACCTCCATTTCCTTCATTGTTATTACCATCCTTTTTTTCAGAATCTGGTGTTGAAGGTTCTTCTTTTGTTTTGAAATTCTCTATTTTTATGGCTGGTAGTTGTAAATTCTGCTTAATTATTTCAGTTTTATTATTGAATGCTTTAATAGTAGAAGAATTTACACTATTGACAACATCTTCTGCAACACTCCAAGAATCATTGCTGTTGAAGAATTCTTCATATGCTTTCATTTTAGACATTGCCTTTGCTCTATCATTTTTTACTTTTTGTATCTTCTCTTTAATATTCTTAATCTCAGAGGCATCATTTTCTTTTTTCAATTGTTGACCTAAATTGACAAGTTGGATGCTTGCATCTGCAATTTTATCAACTACTTCACTCCTAAACTTGCTTGTTTTGTTATAAAGAGTCTTCAAATCCTTAAAGAATTTACGAACTTCCTTTTCGAAAAGCAACTTTGTATCATTTTGATTGATTCCGTCACGAGATGCTGTAGGCTTAAGTTGCTCATGAACGAGGTGCATTTCTCCAATGAAATAAGATTGGTCTATAACTGCTTGATACAAACCAGACAACAAAGTGCTTGGACCTATTTGATAATTGCAATGTCTAGCTCTAATAAACGATATAGGCAAATCATTCATTTGCTTAGCTTCTTTATTCATTGCATACCATCCCCAAGCAAATTCTTCTTGCGTTTTATTATCCTTAAGAGAAAAACATCTAATACTTCCAAATTCAAAGTCTTTCTCTTCAGATGAATATCTTTTCTCTACAGGTGTGCCATTTACACTAATTTTATATATCCATAAGCTCTTAAACTTTTCGATAAATTCATGATTTATAGGTTGCTCTAATGCTGGCTTTAATAGGTTGTCTTTAAACACTGTACAATAATCAACTGGAACAATCTGCTGAATATATTCAATGACTTTATCTTCGTCCATCAACTCTGAGTTGTTGACATTAACCAAAGTTACACGACAATAATGTTCATCCTCTTTTTCTTGTTCTTGTGGGCAGAGAATAGTAACATCATCTATTATTTCTTCAGTCGTAGGATCCAGCTCTGGATTATTGCATATTTCACGAGCCTTTTTTACATTCCATATAAGAGTGGATTTAATGGGTTCCCCAAAGGTTGAAGTTTCATATCGAATTTGATCGCAATAATTAGCACCGTTAAGCCTACCTATGCCATATTGTCCAGCTCTATTAACTTTTTTTGAAGAAGCCACATCAACAAGATAAGGTCCGATATTTTCTACGGAAATGCCGATACCTTTGTCTTCTATAATAATATTGTGATTAAACGTATCAATCGTTACAACAATTGTCGTTTTCTTTCTATCGGTAATAAGTCCTTTTTCCACAGCATCTTCAATTGCATCGCATGCATTTTGTATATACTCTCGATACACGACCATACAATCCTCATAGAGTTCACCCATATACTGACGCATTTGGGACTTACCGATTCTGCTTTTATATCCTTCCATTAATTGTTTGATTTGAAAGTTGGGTATGGAAATTTTATACTAACTAATGAACGTAATGCAGGGTTACTAATTATATAATCACCAGGAGCTAACCTTGTCATCATATTTTTATAAATATTGCCAAAGAATTGATAATCAGGTTTAGTGACTTCTACAAAGTTTGTTCTACCATAAGCGGAGTTAGCACAATTACCTTTTACACGTTCATGGATAGCACTTCTAAATTGCTCCACTGAGAACAAAATAATACCTAAAGCCCTACCTCTTTCAGCAACATCTAATAGATGTCTAAGAATAGGAGAGGATTTCGGAACATCTGTTGAAGCATACTTATTCAACTCGTCTACAAAAATAACAATCTTGTCAGGTGTATTCTTGTCTTTTGCGCTCATACGTTCAACCACCTGCTGAATTACATCTCCAAACACAAAACCTTGCATGAATGGATCTAGTTGGGCTATATCGATTACTTTAACATCGTTTGGGTTCATGTTGTCAAACAAGTCTGAAGCCAAGTCACTTCTATCTGTAATCTCATGGCCTTTATCTACGAACAAATCTTCGGATTGAAATTTTCTCATTATTCGCGCAAATTTCTTCCAAGAAGCCAATTGTATATTAGTTCCTTGGAGTGTGGTACTTCCTGGAATAGTTACGCTATTTAACGCCTTAAAGAATTCCTCCCAAGTCGTTACAGAAGGACCAAATGGATGACCATAATCCATCAAGTAGCTAATAATACTATCTATAGTTCCTGTTGGATCTGGCTCATTTGCAAACAAATATTGAAGTTTGTCTCTACAACTTTCAAAATTATAGAAATACCGGCATGCATTTTTCTCAATGAACTGTCTGTCCATATCATCCTTATCTGCATTTGATTGCGTATAATTCCGAGAAGCATTTTTACCGTGAGGATAATAATAGTAAACTTGCTTGAATGGCTCCGGCTCTAGGCCTAACTCTTCACGATAAATTTTCTTTTGAGTTTCATCTAGCTTTTCGTTAGGAATATCAAGTGTCAACAAATCACGTCCCTTAACATTAAACACTAAATATGTAATTTTCTGAGGCTTATTATCTTCATCTTCAGATTCTTCCCATGCTTTCCTATACTTTTGCTGCAATGCGTTCAACAGAAACATAGTATAAGAAGTCTTACAAGCGAGTCCAGAAATGCCAGACACATTCAAATGAGCACCATCAGGACCAATTAAGAATTTGTCATTTATATCAACCTTGACTTTATTACCATACATTTCCATGTAACCACAGGTTAATGGATTTTTTACATCATCAAGGCCCAATGCTTCTCTTATTCCCTTTGGAGTACACAGGCAAACTGGTCTATCATGAAGTACAGGAGTATAAGTATTTTTTGTATTATGTACTACTTTTGCTTTTACATAACTAAAAGAGAGTCTATTTGTATTACCTGCTTGTTCAGAATCAACATTTGCGAGAGAACCAAATTCTGATGATATGTAGCTGGTGAAATGGCTAGACGAATCTGTGACATGATTGATTTCCTCAACAATAGCGTAAGTCACGGAGTTGTTGGGATTTTCAACCATAATAACATCAAATGGACTTAAATCATCATTATTGGAGTCCATCCAAAAGTAAAAATAGTCAATCGTTGACGGGTTTTTCTCCGTTGCAGAGACTTTTCCTATAATTTTACTATTGTTTTCCATATTATATAATTTTTATTATCAATTTTTCATCCACAAAATTGGATTTGCAAAAAGTTTCAGTTACATACACTGGATATAAATGATTTGCCCATCTTGCATCTTTTCCGTAGCAAACAGGATATGCTTCGTTCATAAGGTGTGCTGAGATTGAGTCAATTAAAGCAGATTGTTTTACTTTGTTTCCAACCATAAACATCTCAACCTTTATTATATCGGAATAACTGTTAGAACGGTTTATTGTATTTCGTAGGCGGATATACCAAACACAATAACTCTTTCCTTCATGAATATATCGATAAGCTTTAGTTCTATGCATAGGTTTCAGTTCTGCTATAATGGTTCCGATATGAGGTTCGTTTCTACTTAATAATTCCGGATCAAACAATTTTGAGACTCCTACTACATCCCTAAAATTTTGGTTGAAAACGGCACTTGCCAATTCTTTATCTGGACGATTCGTAAAATCCTTTTTGTATTCAATGGAACCATCCTTTATTAACATTGCATCATCATTAGACACTAGCCCATTCAAAACCATTTCTTCTACAAGTAATCGTTCTTGATCCAACATTTCGTTTTGGATTTTTGAGATGGCCAATCTAAGATATTTATTTCGTCCCATCTCAATTTGCTTATCCGTAATGTTGCCATAAGATATAACATCCGAAAATTTCATGTGGAACTTTTGGTAAAACAACGATTCCTGAACCTTCTTATTTATTTCTTCACACTTCTTTCTAAAGAAGTTTTGACCCTGTTTTTTTGTATCATACTGAACAGGTACAGCCAAAACAAGTTTACGAATGGCCTTACCTATTTTTATATCTCTCCCTTCTCTACCGCAATAACCGACAATAATCTGTCCAACAGCTAACGGGTAAACAACCCCATCGATAGCTATATCTCCAACTTTATAAACTTGTCTTGTCCCATCCAAAAAATATTTGAATAGGCTCTTGTTGTGTTTTTTCCTGATTAAATCGGGATCAATTTTCTTTTGACTTTCCTTAAAAGGCTTATCCTCTGCATATAGTAATGATTTATCTTTGATAGTCACTTCATTAATATGATCATCAAACTCACCGAAAGTATCATTTTCAGCTTCGTCAATGAATCTCTTTTGGCTATCATAAGCTTTAACTTCTCCATCGGAAGATTGAATGATATAGTCTATTACCAATCCCATAAATTCTATTAATTTGAAGATTGTAGCAATTCCCTTTTGTCAACTTGCAGCAAGTCGGCAATTTTTGCGATTGTATACAGGTCTGGTTGAGTTGTATTTGTACACCACTTAGACACTGTTGTCGGATTAACACCAAGTTGTTGTGCCAACCATTTGCTAGTTCTCTTTTTTTCACAGAGCACTACTTTAAGCCTATTCAAATTATTGTCTACTGCCATATACTTTGTTTTTGTTGCAAAAATATTGTTTTTTTAGCAAAATAAGAAATAATCTAACGCAAATCAGAATTTATCGATATTTAGACATTCATTAGAAGTGGTAGAATTTATTTACATTGCTTAGTCGAATTTATAATATCCTCTTACAGCGTGATTATCTGAGTGAAAATAAGTAATACCAACTCTTCAAATTTGTCTGTGATATTTTTATTGTTCAGGTACAGCTTTTGTACTTTTCTATAAATGGTCTTGCGTAATATGACCCATCGTCGTTTTCCTTGCTTCTGCCATTTTATTAAATATATTCGCATAATCCAAAAGTTGAAAGTAGTAGAATGACTTTGGGGAATCATTTACAGATATAACCTTAAAGATGTGCTGATTAAGTTCTACAAGTCCGTAAGACCAAAGCATAACTTCTAGTGATGCCGACTATGAAAATAGAACATCACTATTATACACCTTAACAGATTACTTATATTTGACGTTACTTTTCAGTGTCAGCAGAAAAGTCTTTGTGTATTTTTGTATTTTGATAACGGGCAATGGTATTTCACCATCCTCAGACTTGAATTTTTGACAAGCTAGCCCATTTGTAAAAATAGCTATCTCAAAGAGGTTCCCGCAATACCAGCAGACAGGAATCTACCCCTTCAGTTTCTCATTTCAAACATCTTACCTCTACTTGACTTAAACGGTTTTCCATTCTCATCAGGAAAGTCAAATTGAACAAACCAATAGTTATTAAATTGTTTATCCATCGCCTTTAACTCTGATTTATCGGTATATAAAGAGAAAATGAGAGAAAATACCCCTCATTTCCTTTAAACTTAATATCATACATTCAATTCCTGCAACGGCAACCCATAATTATATTGTCTGAAAAATCCTCTGTGGATAAGTTTCAGACCAAGGGTCTGATAATACTTGTAGTCATCATCCTCGGTGCAGAGGTATTTGTAACCATAGCGCGGGGCGTACTCCTTGAAGAAGCGGGCAAGGTCTTTCAGGTTTTCCTGCTGGTTTCGTTTGAAGTTGCTGCGTACAATGATAATGCTCCAGTCGGGGATGCTGCCAACACCACAACTGTATTCCCAGAAACGGATGTATAAATCCATTTCGCCTACATGAACAGAAACACAAATGCCGTTAGCATTGTGCATAACGGAACAACAGTTTCTGTAACCGAATCTCTCACACAAATAAAGATTGAAATCGTAAATAAAATCGGAATAGTTCATAATAATTTAAATTTTGATGGTTAATAAAAAATTGATTATAGACTGAAACCTCGCTTGCGTTTCAGTTTCTTTTTCTTCTTTTTAAGCCGGTTGGCCTGTATTGCTTCCTCCGTATCATAATCCGTAGGAGAGGGAGTGAACAGTCCCAGACTGATGCCGGAATGATTCTCCTGCTGATATTCATGCCGAGATTCCTCGCGTATGGTTTCTGCCTGTACATGACGTTGGTTCATGGTAGCAGAAAGAGCGTTATATCTCAGCTCCTGGTCAATGTTCAGGAAACTGAACTGGCGGTCAATCTTGGAACCGCTAAAGGTCAGTTGGTTGCATGTGAACTTTACCCCCTCCATCTCTCCGGTCGTGCGACTTAGCTTCCATTGTGTATCAATTCCGTACTTCCGTAAGGCCAGTCGCAGCTCACTCCAGCTTCGGGCATTCGGAACTTCTCGTTTCAAGGCATGATAGATAAAATACTTAACCTTGTCATGATGACGTAACCGCATGAAATTGACATGCTCTTTTCCTTCGGCAAAATGCAAACGGTAACGGGCTGTCAGCATCTTGCAGACCTTTTCGTTCCGGTAGCGGTCGTTCTTGTCGCTGATGGTGCGCCCGTCATTATCCACCCGGTTGTAAACGATGTGACAATGCGGATGGTTACGGTCGGTATGCCTGGCGATAATGAACTGTGTGTTCTCAATTCCCATCAGCTTCATATAGTCGTGGGCGATCTTCAGCATAAGCCCATCATCGTCACGGATGCGGTCTCCGTCTTCTGCGGAGAAGCTCAATGATATATGGCCGACCTTGTTCTTGACCTTGTCGTTCAGTAAAGTCTGCAACTCGAATTGCTCCGCTATTTCTTCGGGCGAACCGTAGACACCAACCGCTTTAAGCAGTCGCGATTTATCTTCTTTCAGCACATAGTTTACGCACCCGGAAAACGATGTGCCCTTGACAATTTTACCGATCATCCTTGAGCTGTTTTATGAGTTGTGAAATCTGTTGAACGGCGGTACTGCACTCATCGGCCACCCGATAAAAACCGTAAGCATTGGCTCGTCTGGCAAGCTGATTCAGGTTTGTGCTTTCTCCAATCAGTTTTCGGATGATGTCAAGATTTTCTCTCGTGATCCGTTCACGCACCGTACCGTGTTCGATGAGTGAACGCACTACTTCGCTTTGGCTGCGTTTGCTGCGCCGGCTGAGTGCTCTGAGCCAGCCGAACTGTTCGTCTGTAAGACGGATTGTAACTGTATTTTTCTTGTCCATAATATCTGCTTTTGAGATTAATAATTGTGACCATCGGGAGCCGTCTCACCGTCATTTGAGGTGAGCAAGTGGCCGGGAAATGTAATACACCGGCATAAACTTGCTCCAGTGAAAAAGAAGTGAATCAGACATCTGAAAGTTATCATTAGAAAAGTCCTTTTCGGGTACGTTGAACCGTTGCTGAAAGCGGTGCTTTCTCCACATTGACGAGCTGCAAATCGAAAGTTTCGACCAGCGTTTTTAGGGCTGGATTCAATGCGATAAGACGATTAAGAATAGCCTCTTTTGTCTCTTCTCTGAGCAGAAAATCTGCAATGTCATAACCTGCATCCCGTTCTTCTTTTGTTGCGTTTCTTTCCATAAAATCGAAGATAGAAACCTCTATTCCCTGGCTCCGGATCATCTCCATTTTACTGTTCCAATAGTCTGTTGCACCCAGATCGGGGAAGAGCAGGACACGTCGGTTTCTCAATACGCTCATGGCATCCCGATTGAATGCTCCGTTCTTTCCGCCCGAAGCAATCCAGAGGTATTGCGGCAGATAGAAGCTGGATATCAAAGCGCTTTTCTCACTCTCCACAAGGGCAATCGGACGCTGCTGGTCGGAGGACAAAAGGTGCTCACCAAACAGGCATTGCCGGAGATTGAAATTCTCTTTCTTCAGAAGGGAATGTACCCACGTAATGTAGTTGTGCGGCTCTTTAATCCGTCTTCCGTTTTCAGGATTGTAGAGCATCACTTTTCCGGTGCGTACCCGTCCGGAAATATCGACTTGCCAAAAGACCGTAGCTCCCGGCCAATGCTTCGAGGTTCCAACATGGTAGCGCAACATCAGTTCTTCGGTAGCCTCCTGCCCGAAATGGAAACTCAGGAACTGAAACAGCTTGTTCGTGTGATACAGCTTCAGGGACTGCCTCATGATTTCCGGCTCAATGAATGAAGGCGCAGGAGGCAGACTGATGCGTGGCTTTGACACCTGTACAAACTCTTCGCTCAATCGTTCTTTGGCCATCGGGTTCTCATCAAAATACATTTTGGGCGTATAATTGTAGCCGCACTTTTGTTCATGGTTGCATCGCCCTACATAATCTGGAAAGCTGATTTGCTTTTCCGTATCGATGTATTTGGCAAAACAACTTTTGCGGTGGCAGTTCGGGCATGTGTGCCGGGTGCTGACACCTTTGTATGGTTCTAATGTGAATCTGTAGTTCATTTTTCTTTCTGTTTGGATGTTACTATGCACATTTTCGCAACTTCACAAACCCCTCGGTTGCGAAAATGTGCATAGTAACAGGTTTATTTACTGTATTCTCCATGATTCTCTTTTCTGAATAATGTTCCGATGTGTCGTTTTAGAAACATCTTGAAAGCATGTTCCTTCATCCCGTAACTTTCAGCAATGCCGATACCTTCTGCCGTTGTAAATCTCTGAGGTAGGTTCAGGTAGATGTTGCGGTGCAATTCGCTCAACTGTTCCTGACTGACGGCAGTCTGCACTTTTACAGCTGTTGTCCGAAAATACTCGGCCAGCAGGATGGCACGGTTCACGCTTTCAAGGTCAATCGTATGCTTGTCGCACTCTCCGCAAGTCCATCGGGCAAGCTGGATAATCAGACAAAACCGGACAATGTAGATTTCCAGTTTGCAGTAAATACCTACCAAAGCATCATTGGTTTCCATATCACATAGACGGGCATTTTCATGCTGCCAACCGTAAAGCCGTTGCTTGGCTTCTTCATCGAATGGCAGGCATTGAGGCTGCAACTCATTATTCTCGTCATGCGGACAATCCTGTGCAATCAGCTTGTCTATAATCTGTTGCCACTGAATTTCCAGTTCTTCAGGAGTTTCCCGGTCGTTCCATCTGCTTTTCAAGACAGATTCAGGCATCACGAAAAGAATACGGTCAATAAAGCCGTTACTCGAACGTTCGCCCTTGACCAGTTCACCCAGAATCTTCTTTTGGATGGTACCGATAACAGAGATATAGGGACGTCTGATAAAAATGGAACTTTGCGTACTCTTGCGGTCGGAAATCGTGGGCTTGGCATTGAACACCGAAAGCCAGAACTGTTCTTCCGAACCATTATTGTAGCGGTTGAAGTTCTTGAACCAAGCCGACAGCTCGTCCGACCAAAGGCAGAGTCCTCTGGGATTTTGGGCATGTATCAGGCTCAATCCTTCTGGAGTGATATCCGAAACAAGAAAGCGTCTGCGCACGGGAGCTTGCGGAAACTCATCCAAACCGGCTTCCATGCGTTCCTTTTTGCTCATGGACATAGTGTGTTCATACTCGGCATACAGCTTCTGATACTCCTGATTCTGACAATAGTCATGTTCAATGAACGGCTGGAAAGCGAAACTCAGCGGGTGACTCTTATTGGCTCCGGGGCGACCAATCAGAGCCATATACAGGATGGGACTTTCCAGCCAGTTGCGCTTCACCTGCACCAGATGGGAGTTGCCAATCCCCACGGCAATGGCCGCAAGGATAGCCGCAGCAACATAATCCACGGGGTAGCCCTGACAATCGTGCAAACTGCTGATGATACGTTGAATCCTGATAGGAAAGACTTCTATCGGGAACTCACCGCCGGACATCCTGGCTCCGATGCGTACAGCCTCTCCGATAATACTTTCTGCTGTTAATTTGGAGGTTTCCATAGCCGTGCAGATCAAAAGTTATAACCTCCCTTTGGTTTGCGTTTCGCTCCATATACTATCTCCGCAGCCTGTTCCTGAAGTGACATGGCCTGCATCTGCTTGCGACCGGACTCAATCCATTGCAGCAATTCATCTTCATAGAAGTAGAGCTTCTTACCTCGTTTGTAAGCCGGAATCAGTCCTTTACGCGCAAGCGTGTAAATGGTAGGCTTTGCCTTTCGTGTGATTTTACAGGCTTCATCAATTTCAACAAGACGATGCTTGTCTGAAGAAGTTTGTGGTTGCAGTGCTGCTACCATTTGCCGGATTTGTTCCATCTGTTCCGTGAGATAACCTACCGCCTGCGGCAGCTTATCAAAAGTGATTTGTTCGTTTGCCATACGTACTCGTTTTTAATTGTTCGCTGGCAAAGGAAATTGGTGTTTTGATGGTGGAAAACATCACCGGAATATAACTGTGAGATAACTTTTGGTGGTGATATATGGTTGTAAGTAGTGAGATAAGACAATAAAAAACTGTCATTATGTCATGATATATACAATAAAGTGCAATATTTACATGATTTTGTCATATTCATGATAGTTGGCATATAATATGTAATCTATAATAGTAGAATATATTTAATGTATTTAATGATTAAAGCTGGGACAAGACCGATGGATACGTTTTATGCAAAGTACACAGATGTGTTCCACACGCAGAATTTGGCTGACGTGTGAAGTGATATTCCAATTCTCCAAACTTTAGATAATAATTTAACAAGGTTTATTATCCAGAAGAAACAGAGAAGAAGAACAATCTTAGGTTCTAATGCTGTGCAATCTGTCATAATTATAGATATTGATAGTCTGTACAAAGTTATGAATTTAATTCTACCAAAGAGTAGCGTTGTCTAATGCGCAAGCAAGAAGCAACATCAGGCATGTACCCATTAACAGGTATGCTACGACCAGCTTTAATCTTTTTTTATTATGCAGGCAGATTGGCTTAAATTTAAGAAATATCCTCATATTGGCAAACCGTTAACCAACTCAAAAGATAGAGTTTGGGTAGAGAACTATGTTACAAATCCTCATAATATCATTAGACATAAGTTCGTTCCATTACTGCATAGAGTGTTGACTCAAAGAAAATTCAGACCTAATGAATCTTCTGTAAAGAATTTAAGTGGAAAACGAAAACGCTTTGATAAAGGTCGAAAAGAACGACACATTTTTTATCCTTCACATCTTGATTCCATTATATTTAGTTATTATAATAGCATACTAACTCAAGCATACGAAAAATATCTGTCTGATAAAGATTACGCTTCTGTTGCTGTAGCTTATCGTAAGATTCCTAAAAATGACATGGATGAGGGTAACAAATGTAATATTGAGTTTGCCGCTGATGCCTTTCAATTCATTATAAACAATAAGCAACGTAAATTATCTGTAATTGTTGCCGATGTTACATCATTTTTTGACAATCTTAATCATAGATTGTTACATACACAATGGAAAAAAGTTTTAAATGTTGAAGATTTACCTGCTGATCATTATACAATTTATAAAAATCTTGTTGATTATAAATATGTTAATGAGAATGAACTCTTTAAACGTTTTAGACATAAATTAATTGTAGAACGTTATAAGCCCAATGATACTAGTTCTATAGAATTAAAACGAAAATCTGTTAATAAAATATACCATATGCGACAAGAAAAAGTTGTCGCATATTGCTATGCCGACGAGTTTTTTAGAGAAGCAACGGACCTGATTAGAGTTGATAAACCTTTTAACAAAACAATCAGAGAAAAACAAGGAAAACAAAATAAAAAAGGAATACCACAAGGAACTCCTATCAGTGCGACACTTGCTAATATATATATGCTTGATTTTGATGCTAAAGTTTATGAAGAAACATCAAATAGAAACGCATATTACCAAAGGTATAGTGATGATTTAATCATCGTATGTGACCAAAAAGATGAAATATTCTTTTACGATTTAATACGTGAAGAAATAGAGAAAAAAGCATATTTGGATATCCAAGAATCCAAAACGCATATATATCGTTATGAATTAGACCTTAACAACACCTTGATAGGAGGAATCGTAAAAGGTAGAATTGTACAAACAAATAAACAGTTAGAATATTTAGGTTTTGTATTTGATAGAGGTAAAGTCCGAGTAAAGTCTTCAGGATTTTCCAAATTTTATAGGAAAATGAAACGCTCTTTCAGAAGAGGTATTCACTTTGCTAAAAAAGCACATATACCATCTAATTCTTTATTTGAAGGACGATTGTATAAAAGATTTACACATGTAGGTGCGAAGCGAAGATTAAAATGGATTGCAGATAGTACTAGTCCGACAGGATACAAACGAACTACTATCTATGATTGGGGTAATTTTATTAGTTATTTAAATAAAGCAAATTCAGTTATGTTTAAAATCAATAAAGACAATAACATAGCTAAACAATATAGGAAAGTGTGGAATAAGTTTCATATATTAAAGAAACAAGCATATAAAGAGATAAAAAAATAGTTGTTTTTAATATTGTACTATTTTATCTAACTCGATATGACACTTCGATTCCGTATGTGACATTTTACGTTCAATCGTTGAGATCTCCAAGTCACGGAGGGTATGGGCAAAAACATTCTTGATGAATGTGGCTGTGTGAATGCGCTTTATACCAAAAGCCTTGCCAATGTTCCAACCAAAATGCATAATATCAATGCTTTTAAGTTGTGAATCCACCTTTACGGGCGTTATCTTTTGTAAGGTATCGCCTGTACTATATTCTGCAACGTATGTGCATAGACGGTTGAGATCTTCTTCACTCATATAGGCGACCATTGTTTGCTTCGTATAGCTGAGGACCTTTTCCAATCTGGTTTGAGTCGCACGATTCTTTTTTGCTATAGCGTTGGTTCGCATGACTTCATATTCTGAAGGTTCAGAGATTGTTTCTTCAGCGGTAGGAGCAGGTTCAATGACATCTGGGGTAGCCTGATTTGAATCTTTGATTGTAGGGGCTTCCGGAACAGAAATGGTATCATTGTAATTTTTCATCGTTTGAAAAGCAGAGAAACGAAATAGAAAAGCTTCTATGCGTGGCAGCAGAAACTGATTGAAAGTTGTCTGTAAACTGGCATAGATCGCCATCAAGACAATTACTGTTGCAAAAAATACAACACTACTACTGAAATCGTCAATACCTTTGGATAAAACAAATTGACGAGCTAAAACACCAACAACAAGAGCACCTACCAATATAAGGGAATAGAGTGCTATATGTTCAATACTTTTCTGATTCATAGTGATATTTGTTAATCGTTTGTGCGCAAATATATGTCATTTCATAGATACCATGTTATAAATCCAATAAAGTGGCAGCATTTGTCCTCGATATGGTACTTATTTCTATGCAATCTATGCCACAATTGAATAAAAAAGAAGAGTCCGACTAGGTTTTAATCTCATGTCGGACTCTTCTTACGTTACAGAACTTTATACTATTTCAACGAAATCTTATTCGCCGTTTCTCGCTTCTTGGAATTGACCAAATCAGCATAGATTTGAGTGGTAGTGACATTCTTATGCGTCAGCATCTTCGATACTGTGTAAATATCTGTGCCTAAAGAGATTTGGATGACCGCATACGAGTGCCTGAAGCAGTGGAAGGTTATGTGTTTTCTGATTCCGGCTTCGGCAATCCATTGTTTCAGGGGATGATGGGTCATGGAGCGGGTTAAGCCTTTGAAGACTTTTCCGGTGCCCCATTCGCCACACAACTCCAGTGCCTCCTGACTGATGGGAAGGGTGGCCTCGGTTTCCGTCTTCTCGGTACAGATACGAATGTAATAGCCTTGATCCGGACCGACTTCAAAGTCACGCCAGTCCAGTTTCAGAATATCACTGATACGGAGACCGGTCATGCAGGCAAACAGGGAGGCCTGTTTCAAAACTGGAATTTTGCAGGGTGTAGCGGCCAGTTTCTTGACTTCATCAAGTGTCAGATACTCTTTCTTGACCTCTTTCCATTCAATCTTTTCCAAAAAGTCGTTCAAGTTCTCACGTAGCATCTTCTCTTTATAAGCTATTTTCAACAGAGCTCGGAAAGTAGAATAATAGCCGGCTGCCGAATTGCGTGAGATGTAAGCATTGGGATGATTGATTTGTTTGCATTTGAGCAGGTAATCCCTGAACTTCTCACACAGTTCCACGGTGACATCGCCAAAGGTGCATTTGCCACCGACAAATTTCTCGAAGTGATTGTAAACACAATCCCATTTCTCATACTTTTCCCGTGCCTTTGTCCGGAAGTAGGCGAGGAAATCTACCTTTTGCTTGTTCTTGTCCAAGAACCCGAATTCTTCATTGATAAGCGACTGGACACGGATACAGCGGATTGCCTCTGCCTTGTTCAGCATATCCTGATTGAACATTCTTTGCTGCTCGTTCTTGGGCTTGGCATAGATGTAGATGCCGAGGAATTCCCGGCGACTCATCTTCATCGTGTAAGGATTGCGGATGGCCGGATAATAATCCAGATAAAGAGATATACGGTCGTTACGCAATGGCTTTTGTCTCAAAGTTACGTTGGTGCATGTAAGTGTCATAGCTATATTGTTTTTTGATTAATACTTGTTTTTGTTGCAAATAAAATAGGTGTTCTAATGGTGGTATTTATCACCGGAAAATAACTTTTGCTTCATTCTATCTTTGGCGGCTCAAAGAACTTGTCCAGCTCTACCCGCAGGATCTTGGTATATTTACCGACCTTGATACGGGGGATATTATGGTATTTCACATAATGGTAGAGTTGGTCCCGTGTCAGATTGAATCGCTCCATCGCTTCGGCAATGGTGTAGTATTTTGGTTCTTCGGGAGCTATGAGACCTTTGGCAATGTCCACATGCTTCTTGGAGTAGTACACCATGATGCCGACTTTCTTTTTGGGAATGGCATTCTTTGATACAAAAGAATAAATTGCTGTTAGTGTCATGCCGAACTTCTCCTGCATGTCTTGCGTGCTGTACCATTCCTTGATTTCAGGATCGGGAGCTTTCTTTGCAAAGTAGTCATCAATATGCTTTTTGCTCCAATAGGTTTT
>CAMDJC010000045.1:0-25779 GCA_945900015.1 uncultured Odoribacter sp.
GACCGAGTTTTTCAAACAAATCGCTAATTTTGCACTTGCTAGTTGAATCTGCAAAGAGATAATAATGAGAGAATCAAAGTAAAAAATACAGCCATTGTTGACGAGAGTTTGATAAATTCTGTGTAACGTTGTAGTCGCTGTATGCCAATTTTTGAGCATATTGCAGACATATAGAAGATGAGCGTCAAACACTCGGTTATCTGATGATGAAAATCTGGACAATTTTCAATCTACACAGTTACGTCCGCTGGATTCCTGTATGGACAGGGCGTTACACTATCCGTATCGCAAATCGAGGTCCTGTATATAACCGATTCGTAATCCTAACAAACTAAATAATACAATTCTATAGCCTACGGGAGTTGACATCTGCCTGTAATTTCTTTAGACAACTTAACTAATTATTAATAAGTTATGATGATTTTTAAAAAAATGCTAATAGGCTTTATTTGGATAGTTATTTTTTTAGCCTTAATCGTTTTGGAGTTATGCATAATACCTGACAATGTTCTAATATGGCTATCTAACCATTTACATATTTTATGGGATATGATTTTTTTATGCGGTCCTGGTATTTTGGCTGCTGTTGTATGCTATTACATCGCGCCCTATATCTTGAAAAAAACCAAAGTAGACAGGGATTAACTTTATAATCTTTTAGAAAAAGATCTTCCAGTTACAAATTTACTGCAACCATAAAGATCTTCTCTACAATGGGTTATCTTCTCAAAGGATGCCTTGCGATAGTGGCTGTTGCGCTTTCAGCGCAGGGGCTGTTCGCGCAACACCCTATCAGTAATGCTTTGACCAGATTGTTGAACACTGGCAATTTTAGTGAAGCAACAGAATCCATAAGCAATTATTCCATCAGGGAATTGGCAGCACTGCCTGATTCCGTGCTTTTTGATTATTATTACCTTAAAGCCGCTATCAAGGATAATGAGGGTGATGAAATTCATAAGCGTGAATATTTGAAAGAGGCAAAGCAACTTTGCGAGCAATCGCTGGGCATACATTCTCAGATTTATCTGGAATTGTGTTGGGCGATAGGACGTTCTTTTGAGGAAGAAGGAGATACTCTCTCAGCATTTGAAATATATCAGGCGGCACTTATTCAAACTATAGGTCTATACTCATTGGATGATGAGGACGTAAAGTGGCAGTATGGGGAGATTAATGATAAAGTCATCAAATGGTATAAGGATGACAGGTTGCGTAGAATGATGATAAACAGGCGTGAAACTCTATTGCCTCGAAACGCATCAAGCGATGCAGTTCAGAATGACATGGAATTTTACGTTCAGTATTACCAGGATAAACGCGCAAAAGCACTTATATCACAGGCCGATTTGTTGAATAATTCTGCCAAATGGAGCGAAGCTGCCAAATTATATATTGATTTAGCGAATAATACTCACAACAACCCAATAGCAAAAGCGACTCTTCAGGAGTTAGCAGCGATGGATTATATCAACATGGAAGATTTCCGGCCGGCTGAAAGTCTTCTGTTGGATAATCTTCAATTGCTTGATACACATAAGAGGAGTAAAGTTTACCGCAGAACTCTTTCACAGTTGTCAAATCTTTACAGTGCGATACACAACTACGACAAAGCCAAAGTGTATGCGAGTGCCGCTAAATTCTGGTATGAAGAGGCATTGGATTTTAGCCGTGGATATATTTTGTGCTTACATAGATGTGCCACACTTGAACGAGGGAACAATAACTATTTCCTCGCATTGCTATTAGAAGATGTGGCACTGCAAGAACTGTATCGGAATAAGACATTTGGTATTATATCCGGAAGTGCAATATCGAGAGAACAATTCCTTGCGAATATTCTTTCAAGTTCAGCCTTGCATTATAATCAGGTGGGATTCAGGAATGATGCATATTTTTGTATTGAAAAGGCAATTTCAATCGCAGAGTCTAACGGCCTTGATGCCAGTGCTTACTATAATAATCTGGCCGATATATGCATTGCTGTCCATGATTTCGACAAAGCGGCAGTTGCAGGAGAAAAGGCATATAATCTATCGAATAGCAACAATGGTAAAGTGCAGATTGGTGCTACTATGTGTTTAAGCCAGTTTCTTGCACGTCAGCCGATTTCTTCCAATGTCGTAGTTGAGTGCTCTAAATATCTTCGTGAAATGATAAGCCAAACGTTCTCTTTTACAACAACGGAAGAACGAAAGAATTTCTGGTCTTATTTTGAGTATCATTTCCCTTTATTAAATTTTTTGGCATATCAAGCAGGCGACAAAGATTTATATGGACAGATATATGATAATATACTTTTAGAGAAAGGTCTGTTGTTACGCACCACCAATTCCTTGCGGAATCAAATCCTAAATGCAGGGAGTGAAGATGATGTTAAGAAGTATGACTATATGCTGCAGTTGCGCAAACTTCTCCCTTCCCTTAATCAGGAAGAAATCCAACCCGTTCTATCTGAAATCGAGGAAATAGATAAAGCCCTGACTATAAAATTCGCATCTTATGCTGATTTGGCAAATTCAATGAGGCTGAAATGGACGGATGTTAGAGATCATCTTAAAGATGGAGATATTGCTATTGAATTTTACAATATCCCGGAAGTGTCATGGCATAAAGACGGGAAAGATCTTGATGGTAAATACCGTTACTGCGCCGTTACGTTACGAAAAGAATATGATACACCTCACATAATACCGCTATTCACTGATGACCGGCTCAATTCAATTGAACGTGAAGATTTATATGAAACAGACTCCATTAACAATCTGATTTGGAGCCCACTCGAAGATGAATTAAAGGGGGTTGAAAATATATATTTTGCCGCCGACCGCGAACTTCATAAGATTGCCATAGAGTATGCACCAATGGGCAATGGTGGTATAATAGGGGACAAGTATAAATTATATCGTGTTTCATCAACACGAATGTTGGCCGAGAATACGGGACGCAATGGAAAGGAGAATGCCGTTCTGTATGGAGGCCTTCGCTATGACGTAGATAAGGATGTCCTGATTGCTGAGAGCCGTTCCGGAGATTACCATCCGACCTCTACGTCAAGAGCATTCACCCCAGAGAACAGTCGATATGGAGTCAACTATCTTCCCGGGACACTTAAAGAAGTTGAGGAAATATCACAGAATTTCGGCAAAACGCCTCGGCTTATAACGGATATAACAGGTACAGAAGAGTCATTCAAGTCCCTTGCCGGTTCGCCAATAGATATAATCCATCTTGCCACCCACGGTTTCTTTTGGAGTGAGGATGATGCAAAGAAACGTAGTTATGTTACGTTCTTAAATCCCAACAACAAAGGACAACAGTCAGAAGAAGACAAAGCTCTTACTCGTTCCGGACTATTTTTCAGTGGAGCGAATATCGGCTTGCAGGGCGAAAGCCTGCCGGACGATGTGGAAGATGGAGTCTTGACCGCGTTGGAGTTATCCAACATGAATCTCGGTCATGTCGATATGGTTGTCATGTCGGCATGTGAGAGCGGATTGGGCGAGACCTCCGGAGAAGGTGTATTCGGTCTTCAACGTGGTTTCAAACTTGCCGGGGCGAATACATTACTGATGTCATTGTGGAAAGTTGACGATGAAGCCACAAAACTACTTATGACAGAGTTTTACAAAAACTATCTTTCCGGAAAATCCAAACAAGAAAGTCTGCGGCTTGCCCAACAGTTTTTGCGTAACAACCCCGAATATTCCGATCCGGAATATTCGGCGGCATTCATACTGTTGGACGGATTAAATTGAATGTTGATAAAAACTGATGAATAAATTGAATGTGAAATATCAGGCTATTGTCAAAAGTAGAAAGAAGGCATTATGGTTTTCTGCCATAAATGCAATCCTCCTGCTTTTGGTATGTTATTTTGCGGACAATCTCAAGTATTCTATTTTGTCGGGACCTTCAATCGGACAACGTATTGAGCAATTCAGGGAAGTTGCAGGACTCGCAATAGACTGTGCTCCGGAAGACTATATTTTTATCAATATCGCTTACGATAGACAGTTGATTCCTGTATATGAAGAATATGGTCTGCCACAAGGAAATATTGATATTACAGCCCCATTCCTCAAGCAGCTTAAAAATGCCCATAAGTTCGTTCTTATGGATGTGCTATTGTCATACCGATACCTGTCTGATGCAGATTCCATATTAATCCATACATTACTCAATACCGATAGGATTTCAGTCGCTCGGTCAATTTCTGCTGACCTAATTGATTGCCGACTGGTTAAAAAAACGGTTATACCGATTATTCATTTGATATATTGATTAATAAATTTCTATAATTGTGAAAAGTGTAAACGTCTTCATTGCAATAATTCTATCTTGTTGTTTCATGCAAATGACATTTTATTCACAAGCACAAGATATTGATCCAATAAAGAGAATTTATGGCTTAATGGCAATAGATTCAATTAAAATGGTTAATAATATGACTACGGACATCTCGGAAAGGATAGCAAACGAGAAAGAAATCCTTAAAATCTATTCAGAAATAGGTTATGACTCATCCGTGGATTATGCTGAAGCTCTCGGTGAACTTGGTGGTATGTACTATGACCTGAGGGATTTTGACGAATGTTTAGAATATACTCAAATTGCAATTGAACATGCAAGAGTCCACTTGCCCAATCGAATTGATTTAATATCAAAATTGTTATACATGATGAGTGAATGCCATTACAAATCTCACGATTATCTTCGGGCCATAAATATTGACAACCAAAATCTTGAAATAATCAAGCCTTATCAATCACAACTTCTAGGTCTCACTTTTAGAGTTCTTCATAATCTGGCATCATGTCAAATTCGGCTACAAAATCTGTCTCAAGCATCAGAGACTGTAAAAAGATTCTTTGAATTATACGATAGTTACAATTATAATGGGAAACTTTTATCTTCTACGGATTTATATACAGTTTGTTATTATGACATGAAAAATATAGAAGCCTCAGTTTTATCTGAATATGGCGAATATGCAAAATCGCTTGAGATTTACAACGAAATATATCCGTTGGCGAAAAACTGCCTCGTGCATCAAGACTATGACATTGTTGATGCAGAACATGATATGAATGTTGCGATATGTTATAATAAAATGGGCGATTTTTTTAAAGCAGAGGAGTATCATTCAAAAGTCTTAGAATATTGGGAAAGAAATAATGTCGAGAGTTACCAATATGCGATTGCATTACAAATGCTTTGTAGGATAAAACTAGAAAAATTAGCACCTACTTTTGCAGATTACAGATGTCTAGTTATGGGTGATCCAGATGCTCAAAACTTGAAAACCGTACTTGATGAGTGTATTTCTATACAAAAGAGATCTTCAGAGATATTGAAAAAGGTGAGTGGCAAAGAAGATATGGACTATTTATGTTCGTTGGTAGCGCTTGCCTTTTATTATAAAATTAATCAAGACTTTGAAAATTGTAAAAAGTGTCTTTTAGATGTTATTAATATCAGTGAGAGCAATAAATTATTGAATGGCAAACGCCCTCATCTTGTAGCGCATAGTATGTTGGGAGATTGTTACATGAACAGTGGTGATGATTTGAGTGGGGTTAGAAATGCCTTATATTTTTTACGGTTGCTGCAAAAAAGCGAGAATGCAAATTTTATGAATTTTGGGAGTTGTGAATCAAATATAAAAATACTTCTTAAAAATGCACATATTAGTGAGTGCAAAGAGTTGTTGGAGATTATAGTTGAGATTTCCCGAGAGAGATTAAGGAAAAATGCAAAAAAAATTTCAGAAGAAAATCAGCGAAATAAATATTGGGATCATGATGCCACAAATTTATTATTCATATTTTCGTTGTATAATCATATGCATGGTTTAAATCTGGGAGCTATAATGTATAATATCAGTTTATTATATAAGGGCGCAAAACTATATTTGGCGAGTAAGGGCGCTCCCGACTCATCACATCTATTTTCTACATCTTGGAAAGATGTTAAACAATCACTAGCCGAAAATGAAATTGCCATTGAATTTATACGTGTAGTCCCTAGCTATATGGATGAAGATTCGAATCCATATTATATAGCGCTCTCGTTGAGATATGATGATAATCAACCCATAGCATCATACCTTTGCTCAGAGCAAGAGTTGCTTGAAAATAACAATTTAAACTCGGATTTACTCCAAGACTATATCTGGGGAAGACTTAGAGAACGCCTGTCTAATATCGAATCGATATACTTTTCTCCTATGGGTGAATTGAACAATATTGCAATTGAGAGTCTCATGGATTTTGAAAGTGGTAAGATTATGTCAGACCGATATAACATTCACCGTCTATCTTCAACCAGGATTCTCACTACTGAAAATGCGTCTAAGCAATTATATGATGCTGTTGTATATGGAGGAATAATATATGATTCAGATTTGAATGATATGGAATATGAAAGTAAAAAATACAATGTTCCTTATTCTCGTAGCTTCACGCCAAATTATAATTTGGGAGATTCGTTGATATCGATAAGGGGTGGTGTAAACTTTCTTAAATATACAAGGATTGAAGCCGAGGAAATTGATAGTCTGATTAAACAGCATCAGTATTCAAGTATTCTTTTGTCAGGCGTTAATGCCAATGAAGAATCATTTAAGGATTTGTCCGGCAAAAAAAAAGCTGTTGTTCACGTTTCAACGCATGGGTTTTATTGGGATTTGTCTGAAGCAATTTATGAGGCGAGTCTAAACAACAAGCTCTATTTTATGCTAGATTTAGAAAGTTCAAAGCAATATAACCTCGAAGACAAAGCTCTTACTCGGTCAGGATTGTTGATGGCCGGGGCTAACAATATATTAAAAGGCAAAGACCTGCCTAAAGATGTAGAGGATGGTATTCTCACAGCTCAGGAAATTGCCAATCTCGACCTGCGAGGTCTCGACCTTGTCGTACTGTCGGCTTGCAAAACCGGCATGGGTGACATTAGTGGAGATGGAGTCTTCGGGCTGCAACGTGGCTTTAAGAAAGCTGGAGCGAACAGTATCCTTATGTCGCTCTGGGACGTAGACGATGAGGCGACGAAAATTCTAATGACCGCATTCTATAAGAATTATCTCGGAGGAATGTCAAAACGCGAATCTCTCCTCGCTGCACAAAAAGCAGTCCGTGAAACTCCAGGCTTTGAAGATCCTGAATATTGGGCCGCATTCATATTATTGGATGGATTAAATTGAAAAATTAAATTAAATTGCTACAAATATGAGAAACGTAATCAAATTGTTTATTTTAATTATCGTTGTTCTGGCTGGTTTTGTAAGTGGCCAGACTGCACAAGCCCAGACAAAGCGAGCCCTAATTATTGGCATATCTGACTATGGCAACCCCAGGGAAGATTCCGCCAAATGGAAAAATATCCATGGAGCTAACGATGTGCCTCTGCTCACGCCGTTGCTTAATGGACAGGGATTTAAGGTAAAAAGCCTTGTTGACGAAAAGGCCACCTATGCAGCCATCACCAAGGCTCTAAATAATCTTGTTATAGACTGTATGAAGGGCGATGAGGTGTATATCCATTTCTCCATGCATGGCCAGCCGTTTGAGGATCTTAGCGGCGACGAAGCGGACGGGTGGGACGAAGCCCTGATTCCGGTTGATGCGCAGATGGTATATAAAAAAGGGGTATATGAAGGTCAGAATCACCTTCTCGACGATAGGCTTGGCGAGTTTACCGATAAGCTGCGCACCAAACTTGGGCCCACGGGGAAACTTGTTGTTGTATTGGATGCCTGTCATAGCGGTTCGTCAACACGTGGTAATGGCGAAGACTTTGTGCGTGGGACAAAGAGAGCGTTTACCCCATCCGAAAAGTATTACGAACCAGACCGTACTAAAGAGACAAACGACTACTTTACGGTTTCTACCAAAAGAGGACAATCTCCAGTTATATTTGTTGAAGCCTGTCGTTCATACCAGCAAAACAACGAGTATTACGACAAAGCCACCAAGACCGTATATGGTTCACTCTCATTTTTTATCGCTAAGGCGATAAAAGATAATAAGACGATTGGCTCTCCCGAATGGGTTGAGGCAATTAAATCTGGCAAGAACGCCGCGGAAAAGAAAATGAAAAAATTCAAAAAGCAGGACATTGTTATTGAAAAATCAAAATAAGTTTTTGCTAAACATCAGCTTAATAGCTAACTTTGCAGTCTAAAAGACAGGATAATGGCACAAGAATACGAAGAAATAGTACGGCAATGGTACGTGAAACTGCGACCGGAGTTTCTTCGCCGGCTCACGGCGAAGTATTCCGGCTTGTCGCTCTATGATGCCGAAAATCTTTATCAGGACACGTTTATAGCTGTGCAGGAAAATCTGATGCTTGGACGTGTCAAGGAAGATACGTCATGGAGCAGCTACATTATGACAATCGGCATGAATATGGCCAGCAAGGCATGGCGTAAAATCGGGAAAACCGATTCAGCCGATGAGGGCTTTGATGCTGACGATGAGGATTCCGGCTCCAAAACGGCACGAAAAGTGAATGAGTTGCTGAAGGCTATGCCTGCAGGTGAAGATGAGACACCTCTATACAAAAATGAGGAAGCCTTATCTTTACTTGGCGATGAACTTATTCACACTCCGGAACCTTGTGGCTCAATAATTCGACTATTCTATTATGAAGATATGTCGATGGATGAGATTGCGGAGGAAATCGGATATAAGAACGCAACTACTGCCAAGACAAAGAAAAGCCAGTGCATGTCTGATTTAATTGAACGCGTGTCGCTTGCATTGCGTCGCGCCGGATTTGATATTACACCTAAAAGACGGAATCGCAATGGACGCAATCAATAGTTTTTACAACTACGCCTACGGTCAAATGTCGAGTGACGAGGCTTTAGTGTTTGAGGATCTCCTTCACAAGAATAAGAAACTTTTTGAGGAATTTAATCATTTCCTTGATAAGGTAGGAGGGAAAATATTACACCCCGATAATCACATCAACCTGTTACAAGCTTATCTCTCCGGAAAAATATCTGAAAAAGAGAGCAACCTGTTCATTACCTTGATCAAATATAAACAAAATGTTTCAACCTTTGTAACAGACTATTTGACCACACAATTCGCAAAATTCTCTCACAACGACAATATTATCCTATTTGACGATTATCTATCCGGTAAATTGCCACATGTGGAGGAAAATGCTTTTAAGCTAATGTTGCAGACAGACAAAGAATTTGCATCCAACTTCAAAGTCTATCTGTTTACGGTTGAGGGCGTCTGCCGTGAAGCTCATCAAGATAATTTGGACTTTGGACTGGCAATAAAGAGCCTGTCCAAAGAGAAATTAAAGGAGATAATCGGGAAACAGGATGATGAGCGCCCGGCTGAAAGTATGGAAAGAAATGCCAAACCGAAGGTTTTCAGATTTAGGCCATGGATGTGGCAGGCGGCATCAATAGCTGCTATCGTCATTATTGTCTATGCTGTAGTATTTAATTTTGAGAAGCATTCCAGAAACACTATTTGCGATGATATATATGCAAGTGCTCTTGCTAACAGATCATCAGCAATCTCTTCAGGGACGACCAGAGGGCCGTCAGATATCGTAGACATTACCAAACTTGATGATTCACAGCTTGAGTCAAAACTGCCCGAAATGAGGCAGAGCTATCAAAACAGTGATAACATTCATGAGCAGTACCTTGCCGGTTATCCTTTGGCAATGGCCTACATACGCTTGCATCAGCCTCAGCCGGCATTGGAGATCCTAAACAAACTTGTCGCTGATCTTCAGAATGATGAGGACTACGATTACGAGGTGCACGAAATGCGCTTGATTATCAGTTTGCTTAAATAATCTTTGGCTAAAAATGATTTACCTTAACACCTGTATAGATGATATATTTATGTTAAGGATATAATACTGGTTATCCCCAACATGTTAAGTCCATTCCAAGACGGGGTGGACTTTCTTTTTACCTTTTTCGTTCTATGGGATTAACCGGTGTAAGATAAAAACGGAAAGATGTATGACACCGGACAAAAAACAATTGCACCTATTTACCTTTTTACATCGGTGGTATTATTAATCAAAGGATTCAGAATTATCAATTAAATCATATACATAATTCATTATGCTGACATTTGTATCTATAATCTACGTCTTCATTTGCTGGATAAGCAACTGGAACATCTTCTGGCCCATATCAATGATTGTCGATGGCGGACTCGGCGACAAAGTAATCGCGATTGGCTGGATAATTATGTTTGTGATAGCTCTCGGATAACTACTAAAACTGATAAATATAAAAGATATGATAACAAAACAAGAGTTCGACCTTGCCGCCAAATCGGTGGCGTCAAACTTCTCCTCAGTGTTGCCTAAGATGATTAGCTACAAGAGCTATATTCAGAAAGCAGTTATCGATATTTCTTCTCGACAGGAACTTGAAGATGTGCGCTACAGTCGTATCAATCAAGGGATGATTGACAAACTCTGCAAACTTGCAAAGAATGAGTGGCTGTTGTCAGGGGATGCTCAATCGCTCTACTGCGCTGCGATGTCCGTAGCTACAATCGTCAAAGAATATGACTGGGGAACTCAATTCCTCGTTGGAAACGGTCTGTGGGAAATGGCACAACGTATTCAAACCGCTTAACATTAATAATAATGGAAACTCGTAGATTTAACTTTGCCGGAAATATCAACGGCACACAAAAGGAGCTCATCGTTCAGGCTCCCGTTGAGAATGGTGGGGTATATACCAATAAATACTGCCCTCAGGATCTTATTACCGGCGGCATAACTTTCGTGACAGCTGTCAACGGTGAAGTTCTTGGCGAATTTGTCAGAGACTGCCAGAAGCAGGTAATGGCGATGGAGGCTGCCGGAGTACAAAATTCTCTCCTCGACGTTCACATCGCCGGACTGATGGCTGTGGTAATGGATCACCTTGCCCGCTGTGGCCGGCTTATTTTTGGAGACCTCCTCATCTATATGGATTGTTTCAGTCTTCTTCTTGAAGCCGATGGCTTCTCTGATGGGGAAATCCGAGAAATCTATCCCCGTGTGACCAGAACTATAGTGGAGCTATATCCGGACCACATCTTCAATACTGCTGATCTCTCGCCTTTTAAAGGTAGCCACTTCGACTTCGTTCTATTCAATGTCTCACACAAATAAATCATCTATAATGAAAAACTACCTTGCAGTATTTACCGCTGCCGTTGCTTTATTTCTTGCTTCATGTGCAGATTCCATATCTGATATTGAGCGCACCTACCTGCATGGCATCGAACGAGCAGAAAAAGCACAGTCCGTTGAGGAACTATCTCAAATTACGATTGATGTGCGCAATGACCTTATCAATGGCGCCAAAGGTATTGGAGGCGACCGGAAGCTGAACGAAGATGAAATGCGTAGATATAGAAACGCGCAACATTCCTTTGAACAAGCTATCGAAAGACGTAATTATCAGCTCACGGGAACACGTGGCGTTTGGCGCGATGCAGATTGATTTACCTTTCCAAAGTTCTGGTATATATCATCAGAATACTAAATAATAAAACAATATGGAACTATCACCTATGGACAGAATGATTCTTCCGGGACTTTTCTCGCCGGAAGAACGTCAAACGCTCTATCAGACGATGTGCGCTGTGAGAATGATGGGACAGCACGCACAAGCCGCCAAGATTCAAGTCATTCGCGAAGCGATGGCAGTATGCAATATCACACCTGCCGATCAGGAGCAATCCCGACGGTTTACCCAGCCACAAATGATGGAAATTATGAAGCGTATGGACGATGGTAAGAAATGCTATTTTGCAAAGTTTTGCTCTCTCGTTGCACTCGCCGGCGGTAATTCGCAAAAAGAAACAATGTTCCTTAACTGGCTCTACGCCGAAATAGAAGTACCAAACCTATAATGTTTACTCCTCCCAAACCTCGTTTTCGCGAACATTTTCGCCAAGACCTCATCAACAACCTGATGAAACGTTCCAACCAAGGGACTATTCAACTCTACAAACATCACATAGTAACAGAGTGTGTCATGTACTCCTGCGATATGTGTCTCGAATTTCAGCGTAAATCTGACGGCCTTCTGACCTCTGATTGGATAGAACACATCACAAAAGAGGTAGGAGAAGCTATCAAGTCAATCCTTCCCAGAGATGTCTGCGATTCAGACATTGAAATTGTTGTTAACAAAGTACAGCAGCTTATGCGCTTCCCTTCATCTAACCTACAGGAAGAAGTTGACAAATACTATAACCGAATTTAATCCAATAGAGATGAAACTGCAACAAATAATACCATTTGTCTTGGCCGCTCTTATACTGACGGTACCGACTATTTCCGCCAAAGACAAAACTCCATCTTACAATTTTACAAGAGCGCTTGAAGAAGCACAGAAAGGCAACAAACAATGTGCTATGGAATACCTCGACAAGGAGCTGTCAGAAAATCCGAAAAATGGATATGCCTATATGGCGATTGCCGGATTTCACATGGACAATTCCGAATATGGAGATGCCCGCAATGCTGTAGAATCGGCGTTGAAGTATCTTCCCAAAAAAGACAAATCAAGTCTTTCAAGAATATATTTGCTCCGTGGCCAACTCCTGGCAATTGAGCAGGACACGATAGGTGCATATTCCGATATGGCTACTGCTATTCGACTTGATCCAACGAATGAAGATGCCTATGAAAAACGGGGTCAGCTTCTCTTTGAACAGTGCAGATATGATGAGGGGGATGCCGACTATCAGAAGATTCTTTCGCTTAATCCAGGTGGGGAAATGGGGCGAATGGGACTTGGCCGTAATGCCTTTGCAAGAAAAGACTATGATACGGCTATTGAACATTATAATCAAATCACCACTCTACATCCTGATTATTCATCAGGCTATTCGTTTCGTGCAGAAGTCTATATTGCAAAGAAGGAGTATCTTAAAGCAATGGATGATATCTGCAAGGCTTTGGAGATTGACCGTGACGCCAAGGCTCATTATCTTTTATTCCAATTCCCAAAGGAGCAATTAAAGCTTGTTGTAACAAAACTCAAGGGCTTTTCTGCAAAACATCCTCATACTGGCGAATACGAATATTATATAGCACAGGTGTATTCAGACCGGCGGATGTTTGCCGAAGCCAATGAGGCACTCGAACGAGCATTCGATGTTGATGCTCATGCAGACTTCCTCGAAATGATTGCTTGCAATTACTCCCAAATGGGCGATTATGCCGCTGCTCTTGCCACAATTGACCGGTGTATCCAAATGGATCCCGACAACGACGATCTCATTGCCACACGCGCAGATATACTTGGAGAGTCGGGAGATATCGAAGGTGCAATTGCCGAATGGACAAAATACATCGACAAGACTCCTGATTTCTTCGGTGGGTACTATCGCAGAGGCTTCTTTGAGGATAATTCTGGTCAAACAGATAAGGCATTGGAAGACTATGAGATGGCAATTATGTTGATGCCTGAATACGCACATGCTTATCTTGGCAAAGGAGACATGCTCGAACGTCTCGGCCGACATGACGAAGCGTTGGCCGCGTATCAAAAAATTATTGAAATTGACACCATTCCCGATAATGAGTCATGTGCTATGTATGCTCTATTGGCGTTAAATCGAAAAGATGAAGCTATCGAATTTCTGGATAGGGTTTTAGCAAGCGAAAACGTTGAACCCGGCAACTATTATGATGCTGCCTGCTTCTCCTGTCGTCTTGGCGAGGAAGCAAACGCATTGAACTACCTCAGAATAGCATTTGAAAAAGGGTTCCGCAAATTTAGTCAGGTACGACTTGATGATGACTTGGCCGAACTTCGTTCAATGCCGGAATTTGAAGAGTTAATCAAAGAGTATGAGCAGAAGATAACGACTCGGACAATATCGCCGGATGATGAAACTGACAGAAGCAAAGGAACGCCTGAATGTGTAGAGGTCCCCTTTACCCCGGCTGGCGGGGTAAATGAGGTAAGCTGCACCATTAATGACTTACCGTTGAAATTCATCTTTGACACAGGAGCGAGTATCGTTTCTATCTCAATGGTAGAAGCAAATTTCATGATGAAGAACGGCTATCTTAAACGCAGCGATGTTGTTGGCACAGGAAATTTTTATGATGCCAACGGAGATATATCGGAAGGGACTATCATCAATCTGCGCAAGATTGATTTTGGAGGACTGCAACTCAATAATGTCCGTGCATCAGTCGTAAAAAATCAAAAAGCGCCATTGTTGTTAGGTCAATCAGTGTTGGGACGACTGGGCAAGATCGAGATTGACAATCAAAACAGAAAACTAATAATCAAAACGAATTAATAAAATGGAACTATGCAGTTAGAAGGGAAAAGTGTTGATGGTTGAAGAGACCGTCTCCATGACCTCTACACGCGAGCCCGACAAGAGCCATGATAAGACCATCTCTCAAGTTGCTCCGAAAAACATCGGCAAACTCGATATAGTCATAGCGTTTGATACCACCGGATCTATGTCACCATATATTGGTGCAGTTCGCAAAGATGTATCAGAGCTGATACCTCAGCCAGTAAGGCAGCTGACAGGAAAATCAAGATCGATACAGTAACCATCACTGATGAGCAGCGGTTCAAAGAGCTGTCGGCAATGACAAATGGAGTCAGTGTGCCGTTCCATACCGGCTACAAGACTGCTGAACTTGTGAGAGTCTCTGTGATGTCACGTGGCTCAATGAAAGCACGCGCATGCTTCGATGACCTTATGGGAGCCTGTGATGATGAGGGAATGAGGGAGGTGTATGCTTCTTACAGGAAGGAACGCGACTCAGATTTCTGATCTAATACACATATTCTGAACAAATGCGGTGGAATATTTTTCCTTACCGCATTTACTTTTTTCTTAATGGGGTATTATAAAGTGTAAAACCAATTCAGAATATGAATATGAATATCAAGACACTTCTCAGCAATCTCATCAACTCGCTACTCGACGGTTCGTTTGAGCGAGTAAGAATCATCTCTCAGATGAATACTGCTTTTAAAGAGTATTTCACTACCGGAGAGTTCAACCGCCTTTGCAAAGTATCCATTTCACAGGGTAATAGCACTTTCGCACATGAAATGAGTTCACTGTGGATTCGCAGCGGATTCAAAATCTCAATTGAAAATGATTCCTCGCTCAAAGAGTCGGAAATTAACGAACTGGCTGCTTATGTCACCGATAATGCCGCCTTTGTTCGTCAACTGATGGCGATGGGTTTCGACACGCTCGTCATAAAGGGTAAGACCACCGGCATAACCAAAAGTTTCGCGCTAAAAAAATTTGCAAACCTCAACCAATATTATATCAGATAACGATGAGTATTATAAAAAGACTGATAGCCCGGTTGCGGTTTCGCAAAACAATCAAGAGCGATGAAAGCACAAATGTGGTCGATGGAATGGTAAAAGCTCGCAGGCTTTACAAAGATCTATGTTTGGCGGCTCATCCTGACAAACACCCGGAGAAGTTAGAGATAGCACAGAATCTGACTCAACGCATCACTGCTAACAAACATAACTATGCAGCCCTTGTAGCCCTCCGGAAAGAAATTGAAGAAACGTTGAAATGAAATTTACCTTTTTGCATGTCCGGTATCATATTGTGTAAACATTAAAACAAACAAGATATGGCAACTCTCGTACAATGCCCATATTGCGGCAGCTATCACACATCAAAAACAACCAATGGTAAAGTGAGCGATGTACTCGCAAAGACTGGAGCCGTTGTTGGTGGCGCACTACTCCAAATGGCAACTGGTGTTCCCGGAATACTCGGTACAAATCTCGGATATGGCAAAACTTGGCATCAATACTGCTGCTCTGAATGTCATGAGGCCTTCAAGGTCCGTCTTGGCGTAAGCGGCAATGTAAAGGAAATCAAGAAATACTAATCCCTAACAGTGCCGAAATGTCAATCATCAAATATTTGATAGTTGTTGCTTTTGCACAAATATTAAAACCTTATTGGATGGAAATTTCAATCATTGCCGCTATCATTGTCATCGGCATCATAGCTCAACATTTTTTGAAGCTTAAAGAAGAAAAAGAGGAGCGTATGGAACGTGAAGAGAAAGAAACGCCTAATCAGAATGAAGTTCAGAAGCCTGATACACTTGGTCTGATGTTCAAGACCCTCAGTAATCTTGGCTGCCAACCGACCGCTAACGAAGATGGCACCATATCAGTGCAATATCAAGGCGAGAAATTCCAGATGGAGTTTAGTGGGATGTATGCCCGTGTCTGGGATCCGATGTGGGCCGGCATAAAAGCCGTCGATCCCAATGTGCCCAAGATTAAGGAGGCCATTAACGCAGCTAACTTTAATTTTGGCCCCACGGTAGTATTGACTGATCCCAACGAGGATGGTCTTATCGGGTTCTGTAGCCGCTTTGACATCATGCTTCATCCGACTTGTCCTGACAATGAGCTTTTTGTCAAGGCTGTGCTTGACTCATTTTTTGATACAAAAGAACAAGTCCGCAATAATTTCCAACAAATCAACGCCAAGCAGATGGAAGCACAAAAGAATCGTCGTCCCGTAGGTTTCACAACAAACAATCAGGAATAATTATGAAAACAAGTTTCTATTTTGTCCTTTGGATTCTAATATATCCAATCTTAGGGCTGTTTGAAAACAGCTTCATCAACAATAACTCTTTTATCGTAGCTTTGGCCGCAGTTTGGGGCCTGTCATGGCTACTTAACCGTATAATGCCTGAGACTCTGACTTATGAACGGGCATCTCAAATAACACCTATTCTTGAAGATATCTATACCGGGAACGTAACATCGTTTGAAAAACGACTTTCAAGGGAAGCTAATATCGAGGTACTAACAGCAATATATTTCATAGTTACAACTGTAGTAATTGCAATTGCGATTTTCAAGGCAGGAGTAAACGATTGGATAGCACTTGCCATCTTTGGTTTCTTTACAATTGGTGCCATTTCAAGGAGCGCCGGACTTGTCAAAGCAAAATCACAGTTGAATGACAATCCAACACCTGAACAGTGCATGGACATCGCCGAAGAAACATACAAATTGGATTATGCCTCTTATTATGAAGCTCGCAATGGTGCCGACTACAGTCACATGATGCCTGAAAAACCAAAACACTTCAAAATATTTCAGGTATGCTCTACAATTATTTCCGCTATATGCACATTGTTAGGAGCTGCTCATATTATTTTAGGTGTTATACTCTTCTTTGGTCAACCCATCGAAGTACAGACTATTGCAGGAATGTACTTCTTATATGGAACCTTGGCAACCTACTTTGGAATCAAGGATTTCATTTCCGGCGTTTCCAGCCGTAAACAGAACTAATAACCTATATAATCTCTGTTTCACGTCTCTAATATGTCTATGCGATTGCTAAGTGTATTTCAGTATAATTGAGGGAAGGTGGAAGCTGCGGGCAGACCGTTTGCACGTAATATGCACATAAAAATAAAGAGAAGCGAGATAACTATTGAATTTTCAATGTGTGTCTCGCTTAACCAGTCCCAAAACAAGAGACATAAAAAGAAAATGGGAAAAATAAACACAGAAATACCATTAGACACCAATGAGTCTGAGGTAGCCTACACAGTTTAGGCTGTCTTTTCCTGATTTAGGTTGACTGTTTCAAGGGATAAAAACTGATAAAAGTTGACTGGATTACTATTATCCCTTATAGGGGTTGACTGAATGAGGATCAACCTCCTCCAGGATGCAAATGTAAACATTTTTCAGGAATAATCAACATGCAGATGCGTTTTTTATGGCCTCATCACGATAACTCCTCCACCACTTCTTAAGCTCACCGTTGCATTTGGCGGCCTGTGCCGGTGTCATCATGTTGTTGCTCATATGAGGTCTCTCATTATTATAAAATTCAACAGCCTTGGCAACTGCATCTCGGACTTCCCGGACGCTTCTGAATTTAATGCCATTCAGAAACTCTTCCTTAATGGTAAGGTTTATACGTTCGGCTATAGCGTAGTCTTTGGGATTGCCGTTCTCGGTCATACTTATCTTTATGCCTCTGTCCATAAGTGTCTTAACATATTGTTTGGATGCATATTGAAGCCCCCGGTCACTATGATGGATCAACTTTTTTCAAACCAAGACATTACAAGATAAAAAGGTCAGAATAAAGAACAATAAAATAAATAACTTCATTTCATTTGAATAGATTAAGAATTCTTTTATAAATTGACTGATGAAGTAGCTTAGACCTATTTATTATGTGATCTATAATTTCTTTTGTTAATGTAAAATCAGGGGAGCATATATCTTGAAAATACACTTTACCTACAGAAAACGGTAAAACTTGTAAATCAAATAATTGTTTTTTGCTTTCTACCACTATTGAATTATAAAATCCGGTATAACCCTCTTTTATATGCTTCTGTGCTTCTTGTGAAGTTACAGAGGGCGATTCTTTTGTTGACAACAACAAAACAGAATCTTTATGAGATATTATTTTATTAGAAATAAGAAACTGAATCAGTGGCATCATAAATGCGTTACGTGCCGAGCCATCCCAACCTATTTTTATATTATCATTTGGCAAACAAATAACATGAATCCTTTTTAGATATGTATGATTACAAATAGAGGTCAAATTGTTCAACATAATACTTTCGCCTTCAGACAAAGATTCATTTGCATAACTACGATATATTGCTCTGGATAAGATTTCTGGTGTTTCAATAAACGTGTAAGGAATCTTTTCTTTGTCTTTAATAAGCATGAATGCCATTTCTTCAAAAGAAGTAGAAACATTCCCAGAACAAAAATAGCTTATTCGATCAGCTTTATACATATTACTGTACAATGTCAGATTTTCAACCCCTTGACAATCTATATTTGGTACAATATCATATTGAGTATTAAGATATGATAATAACATACCTATTAGTGTAGATTTACCACAATATGCTGTTCCCCAAAAAAAGACTTCATTGGTCTCGTTTGAACATAGTTCCTTTAATTCGCGACCATAATAAGATTGTTGACCAACCCAATCTATATCACCCAATATATGGTTGACTATCTTCTCATCTTTTACTATATAAAAAAGATCATTAATTGATATAAAACCTTCATCGATAAATCTTTTAATTAAATGAGAATTGACCATATTTAGATCAATAGATAATTCATCCACAATCTGATTTACGGTTAATGTTTTATTTTGTATAGAAACATGTATATCATTAATTATGTACGCAGTTTTATCAATTAAAGTGTCGTCATTTTCGCGATTCTGAACAATGTTCTTTAAAGTAATCATGGAATACCCTTCTAAGTTAAAATGGTTCTACTTAAAACCCGTTGGTTGAATTAAAAATCTAAATATTTACAAATGAAAAAGTTACACAAGTCGCAGATTATTAGTAAATTAGTGGTACTCAAACTACTAAGAACTATTGCACTGCTTATGCGCAACTTCATAGCAAATTTCGTCAGAATCCTCGGAATCTGCAAGGATTTCGCCGGAAATCGTGTAAATGAACTCGGAAAAGTACCAGGTTGTGGTGTTGTTCCCAAGTTTTCCGACCTTGAAGTCATTGCTCTTGGCATAACCGCCGAGGCGTTCGGATTTGATAGCGAGAATCTCCTTTTTTATCGTCTGCACCATGAGTGTAAGGAGGATTTCCCAAACCTGATCAGCAGAAGGCAGTTCAATGCCCGACGCAAACTGACGGCTCGTCCTGCTAAGGAAATTCGCAAGGATGTAGCTGTCGCCATTGATGGCTCCGAGGATGTATTCTGCATTGATTCCAAGCCGGTAAAGGTATGTCAGAACGCACGGGCAAAACGTTGTGCAATGGGTCGTGACAATCTCGAGGAGGCTCCCGACTGGGGATACTGTGCCTCGCAAGGAATGCACTATTATGGTTATAAGCTCCATGCTGTCTGTGGCATACGCGGTGTCATACATTCTTATGACATGACTGCCGCGAGCGTTCATGTCCTCCATTATCTCAATGACGTACGCCGGGAATATCATGATTGCATGATGCTTGGAGATATGAGTTATCTTAGTGCTGAGATTCAGCAGAATCTCTTTGACGCGGCCAATATCACTCTTGAAGTTCCATACCGGCCGAATCAGAAAAACTGGCTTCCGCCTGCATGGGCACACAAAAGGTTCCGTAAACGAATCGAAACGATATTCTCCCAGTTTAATGACAATCTTATGATGATACGAAACTACGCAAAACAATCCTGCGGTCTTTTCACCCGCATGGCAGGCAAAATCGCAGCAATGACGTTAATGCAATATGTCAATTTCGTTAATCATTGTCCGATTGGGCAGATAAAGTATTCGCTATTTTAATTCAACCAACAGGTAATAATTAAATTTGCATTGTCATCTGAGGCCTACAAGCTTGAGTGAACTCACCTTAGACACACTCTGTGAAACACTACCTTGCCTGTTGAAACTATAAAAAGAGACTGCCCCAAACTTGTTAGACAGTCTCTTGTATACCTGTTTGCTTGTACACATCAGAAACGGTATGGGATGCGTAAAACAATGAGAACAATGCTCCATAATGTTTGAAGCCCTTTTTTGTAATGAACATCCGGTCTCTTTCCCCTTTATACAAGAGTCCTTCGTCAATACAGAAATCAAGTATCTCGTTCAGACTCCCACCACTTATGCCATAATCTTTTAATTTGGCAATAGAGAACGAGCCATTATAAGCAGATATTGCTATATATTTTGAAGCAAGTTCGTCTGGAGGCAGTAGATAAGTAAATTGTTCAGGGTAGCCTTCTTTGTTTAGCGCATTTTGTGGTGTTACCGCAAGTTTACCCACATTATACGCAATTCCTGAAGAACTCATGCTTTGGGCAGACAAGCCAAAACCTTTGTATGCAGCTCCGTTGAGCATCCTTTCTCTGAGGTATGATGATACTCCTTCGTCTGTCGCATCAACGGAGAATGTGTTTTGTCCAAACCGAGCATAATACCCCAAAGCTATGAGTCCGTCATAATACTGAACATATTGGTCAAACAACTCTTCCTTAGTGAATGACTCCTTTGCTGAAATCATATTGGTTCTCAGTTCGTATAGAGTAACCTGCTGTGGTCTTAAACGGCTAATCAATTCAAGGTCTTGACAAATGGTTAATTCATTCTGTCCGTTAAGACCATACATGAAGTCCAGGTTTACTTTCTTGATTCCTTTTTCCCAAGCCTTCTCCAGCCATGATGACATGATTGCTTCGTTGGAACTTCCCCTTTGGTGCTGGTGCAAAACCAAATTGCACGAAGACTGTACTCCCAAAGACAACCTGTGAAAGCCGTTTTTAGACATTGCTTCCAACTTCTGCTCTGACAGTGTATTGAATGTGCCTTCTATGCTTGGCTCGTATCTGTCATCCAACTTCAGCCCTGAGATGGCAGTCTGGTATATTTGCATCAGCAAGGAGAAGTTCTTTTCAGATAGTGATGTCGGCGTTCCTCCTCCTATGTCAAATCCGAGCAAGGTAATGTATTGGTATTTCTGTCTGAATTGCTTTATGTCATTGGCTATTGCCAACAGGTATTCCCTTTGTACGTTTTCATCTGGGCAGAGCATCCGGGTGTATTCGCAGAATGAGCACAGTTGCTTGCAGAAAGGAATATGAATATAGAATGACAATCGGTGGTCATTCTCAAAAGGAAGAGGACCTGGTACACGATAGACTGCCCAATCAGATGGACTGATGGGGTAAGAAGTGTTCCAACAAGGGTCATTCTTTCTTGACTGATATAATTCTGCTATTGTCATTCTTCTTAATATATGATGTTGTCTTGATGAAATCCCTGTCTTAGATACTCGCCATCATAGACAAGGGATGATTTGCAATAGTTCGGGTTGGCATAATTGCGCATGTATATCTCCAGAATCTTCAAACCACGATTGTACAGATAGTTGCTGCATTTGCAATCGCTTCCTCTATTCATGGATTTTGTGAAATACACGTGTGGAATGCTTTCCAAATGAATATCTTCCAAATCCACGAAATGTTCCCTGCAATAGTCATTCACCTTCATCAAGGCAACGAAACCAACACGCGGAATGCCGAGGTCGAGGTTGAAATCCAGCATCTTGTGCGCTTCTTCTGCATTATCAATGTAACCTTTAACCAGATTGCAACTGGAGTTCACCTTTTGCAAGTCTATCCCTTCAAAGTCGAATGCCTTTTCAGGTATTCGACAACCATATAACTCTGACAACTTTGACACATCATAATGATGTAGGGACATGGATATGCTGTCCCATCGGGGATGCCGCATCATTTCTTGTGACTGGGGAAGCAGACCATTGGTGTTTAAATGAAGATGTACGTCATCAAAACTATTTTCCTCAACAGCGTCAAGAATCTTATAAACCAGTGGTGATACAACTGATGGTTCTCCTCCTGTAATGTTGATTCTGTTGACGCATATGCCCTTTCCCTTTAATTCTTTAATAGCATTTATCAGTTTTGGTATACTGAATACGCTTGAAGCATCTGTTGAGTTGGCATTGCTGCAAAACCGGCAGTGCGCATTACATCCCTTTGTTACCTTTACAAATAGGTTTACGGAGGGAATAATACGTTGACCTGGCTCGTCCATGACATTACAGCCATGAGATTTGACAGCAATTTCTTTTCCGAAAATCTCCATTATACTTCAAATAATTACATCAACATCCACTGGTCTGTCTTCTTACATCATCGATGAATTTTCTTTTATCAGCTAAAGAAGCGAAATGAACCCTGCCATAATATTCTATGAATACAGGCTTCTTTACCGTACCAACGGGGATATAGTAACGCTCTCTAAGAATTTCATAGTTACCTTTGCTTACCTCACGCATTAAAACATTCTTGACCAATTGCATCTCATATATTTCGTGTCCGCTTCGTGGACCTTTCCCCTCTCCACATGCCTTTATGTATCGACGTGAAAAGCCATCTTTCACATAGACAGGAGCTGTGCCTGGATTCTTGGGAAGGAAAACCTCTGGATGGCATGCGCTGTCTACGGTAAAATCAGAGGCAATGACTTGATCAATACCCATGTCTTTCACCCTCTTAGCGTGTTCGGAGAACATAATCTGTTCGAGAAGCTGATTGTCTAATGTTCCATTGACAGTTACATTATCCCATTGTTTTTGCAATCCGCTAAGGAACCAGTTTACAGGATAATTACCAATTCTTGGTAATGGATCATTCATGTAGCTATTGTCGCCACAATTAAAATGTCCAGTGGCCAGACTAAGCAAATCATATCGCAAGTCTTCAACATCTGTGTAATGACAGATATCGTTCAACGTTTTCAGAAGAATTAGCAACTTTGTTCTTTGGCGATTGGCGAAGATAATATCAATCTCTGACTTTTCCTTATCATCAAAGGCTGCCTCTAATTTCTCAACAAACCTTCCCATGTGGAATCTATTGCCTTCAAACAACTCATTCTTGTTATTATAGAGAACTCTCTCCATAACATCTAATGAGTCTTGGTTTACTGTGCCTCGGTGTTGATATTGTTCGATAATCGCGCCAAAGTCTGGGAAAAGCTCCTCATAGGAATGATAATGTTTTTGTTCATTTAGTGTCTTGACTATATCCGCAAATGTGCGGCATTGACCATACATCATCATCTTGTAAGGTTTTGGAGCATGTATCATGTTCGCTGCTGTAGGATCTTTCAACACTTCAGCAAAAGCTTTTGGCAGACATATATTGGCAATACCCATTGCTTCTTTGAACAATGGAGCTATGTCGCTATCCTTAAAGCCCGCAATGCCGCATCCGATACGTGTTACATAAAAGAACAATTCGGTATGTTCCTTAGCGAAACCAACAAACTGATCAACATATGGCTTAATGGTTTCTACGCCACCCTGCATGGTTGGTATCGCATAGCTTTGACCTTGCAGTCCTACACCTTGCCCCCAAATAGCTCCGAATTTCTTCACGGCAGCTCTGGCAGCTCCACCTCCATGATGTCCATGAAGGTTGCTTCCAAAGACGAATACCTCGTCAGACTTCAAAGAATCAATGGCAACTGGAGTATATTCAGGGCGTAGAATGCCATTGTATTTCCTGCCTGGTGTTTGTTCTATAGGCATACATAAAGACTCTTTTATGTAAGAGTCTATTACAGGTCTTACTCGCATGTCATTCTTATATTTATTCCAGAACTCGTCAAAGGCATCTGCTATTTGTAACAGCTTATTGTCCTCTGCCAATGCGTAGCGACCGTATATGTCTTTCATTTCACTGAGCAAGGCATCATCTTTGGCACTATCGGCGATTTCTTGGAAGATGGTACTCATATAACTTTGGATTCTGAACTTTACATTTGATACTCTATAGATTGAAAAGTCTTCCTTATCCCATAGATGACGAGAAATGAGCATTCGCATAGTTTCTCCTCGGCCTAACAAATCCAACAGCGTACCTATGCAATTATTATACGTCAGCTTATCTGAACCATCGATACCTTCAAGGAAAGCTCTTGGTTCTTCACTCTGGATTCCGTTTCTTCCGAATGCGTCGTCTCCCTTATAATAGGACAACTCTGATGACATAATCTGAAGGGTTTTCTGACAACGCTCCTTGTTGAAATAGTTTTCCAAGAAATCGGCGAAGATGTCATCTGGTGAAACGAGATCAAATAATGTCAGACAGGAACGGAGCTTCATTGCATCCATCTTTCCGAAAATATCTTCCGCATCACCATGGATTGGCAAAGCGTTCATAACCTCATATAGGCGTTTTCCTAACGTATCATGTCTAAGATACGCTAAGGCTTCAAGCAAGGACTTGATGCTAAACTTCTGAGACGTACTGCTATGTCCCAGCCCATGGATTTGTGGGAAAACATACCACATCCAATGAGACTGTTTCCTACCGTCCTTTACCTCCTGCAAAGCGGTATGGTACGAATCGTAAGTGTCTTGTGCTGTTACGAATCTTTCTAAGTCAAACAGATCAACATTCATATTATGTCCTCCTCTTTTTACCGATTAACATATTTGTCAAACTCTTCACTTACTTGAAGCATCCATTCTGGAAGCTTTGCTTTTGCATTGGCTATTAGTTCTTCTGGCATGGTCTTGTAGAAAGCGTATGCCATAGGCCCTGAAATGGCAGCAAGTGTGTCGGCATCCCCACCCAAAGCAATAGCAAGTTTCAGGCAGTCTTCATAGTCCTTGCTTTCCAAGAAACAGATAAGTGCCGCAGGAATAGTCTGCTGGCATGTTGCATCAAAGCCATATCCAGGTTTAATGCCTTCATACGTCAATCCAGACCAATTCGGATAATACTCATCCAACACTTGCTTACGGATGAAGTCTTTATCCTTGCCTTGCATTCCGTAAAAGATAGCAAGTGCTGTTGCTACTGCACCTTTGATACCTTCTGGGTGGTCATGCGTTGGTAGTGCAGTCTTTGTTGCCAAGTCAATACACTCCTCGACACTTTTTGCCATAAAACCAGCAGCGGAAACTCTCATTCCACTACCATTGCCATAAGAATGGTAAGACGGTTGTATTTCCTTTGCAATAAGCCACCTCGCAAAACGTCCGCCAAATCCACGATAGAAGTCGGCTCGACACCGATTCCATAGATTCTCAGCCATGTTCAAGCCTCTTAATAATGCTTCTGCACAGGCAAAGGTACATACAGTATCATCGGTATATGTATTTGTCGGAAGCAACAAATCGACTGTATTGTAGTCTTTTGTTCTTCCTTTGAACTCGTAAGGCATACCGGCTATATCGCCG